>JAENYD010000013.1 GCA_016842005.1 Clostridium thermobutyricum
TGCTTGATTCAATTGTGTTGGTAATTTATTGGAACACTAAATGTGAAAAGAGACAATTCTGAAAAATATGGTTGACATCCGGTTAAAATATGATATAGTATATATAGAAAATAAAAAGTTGCCTTGACGGCAACTTTTTATTTTCATACATTATGGCCGGATATATGTACCGGTAATCTGACCGCCATCATAGCTGAAAGGGAAAGAGGCTGTATTATGAGATGTCCGTTGGGTTGTCCAGCATTTTCTTTTACTTCAGGTATTTTAGCAACCGAGTTCGCTATATCCAAAGCATGTTTCCCCAAATGTTCTTCAAATTTGGTGACAATGGTTCGTTCTATTATAATTCCTACAATTAATAATATTGTAAAGATTAGTATAATTTCTAATAAAAAAAGGTTCAACGTTGAATTTTGTGGCCAAGAGATTTTTATCATGTAATTATTGCCAGTGGCTTTTGTGAAAATCAATATTTATAAGGGTTTCATAAAGCCATATGGTATAATTTACATATCAAAAATTTATTGACACCCCATTTTTCACAAAAGTCGTTGGTGCACCTAAAAAAATTTTAAACTTTATCGGTTTCTTTTCCAATAACCTGTTCATAATTATCTTCCCCTCTCATGGCCTCAGCGGCAACTTAACGTATAAGATTTAAAGCAGCATGGATGTCTCCCTGAAAGTATTATATTAACCCAAAGAAAAACGAGGGCAAGCAATGCCCCTTTTATACCATTAGAGGTTGGAAAACAGAATTCTCCCTGTTAAATTCTTCTTTTATTTCAATGGATTTTTTTCCAGATAATCATCCAGTTCTTTCAGTATTACTGGAAGATTTGTTCTCCCCAGTCCTATCCTGAAGTGGTTGCCGTTAAAGTCAAAAATACTGGCCGGCAGTATCATTATATTCTTCTCCCGCACAACTCTGTCCGAGAAATCATTTATTGATACACTGTCGTCCATTTTAGGAAAGGCTATTGAACCGGCCTTTGGTTCAATCCAGGTAAACAGGCTGCTGTATTTGCCAAAAAACCGTTTTGTCGCCCCGATATTGTCCCGGATTATCCCGAGGTTCCTGCGGATAATCTGTTCCCTGTTTCTCAGGGCAATTATGGCCAGAATTTCACTGGGGGCACTGCCGCATATGGTTGTATAGTCCTTTAAAATCTCAAAGTCCTTCATCAAACCCTTGTCCCTGGTGGCCAGCCATCCCATTCTCAGTCCGGGAAGGCTGAATGTCTTGGACAGGCCAGAGAGAGAAATACCCTTATCATATATATCAGCAACGGCATCCAGCGTGTTTGACCGGTCATGTTCCAGCAGTCTGTACATTTCGTCCGAGAATATGTAAATGTCATGTTTTTCCGCAATTTCTACGATCCTGTCCAGCTCATCCTTTGAAGGCAGGTAGCCTGTGGGGTTGTGGGGAAAGTTGATGATAATGAGCCTTGTCTCTTCCTTTATACTTTCTTCCAGAAAATCAATATCAAGGTACCACCGGTCATTCTTTAGGGTCACCGGCCACCTGGTTACCGAGCAGCCGATGGATCTGGCTATTTCGTACAATGACTGGTATGCCGGATCCACCGCAATAACATTGTCACCTTCCTCCAGCAAGGCATTGACTGCAATAAAAATGCCTTCCTCCGGGACAGTTACTATGACATGATCAGCGGACAGACTGTTGTACAGACCGGATATCTCTTCTCTCAGCAGAGGATGACCTCTGGATTCGGTATATCCCAGCTTCAGATTCTGCCACAATTCCTGGCTCTCCCCGTCAGCCATTTCGATCAATTCTTTCATGGACAGACTTTCGCAGTCGGACGGGCTCAGCAAATACTTTGCACTGAATTCGTATACTGCAAAGTATCTTTCCAGTTTAAAAGGATTAATTCTCAATATTCTCCCCCCTGTTTTTCAGATACTTAAATTTCAACACCCAGGAATATCCTGACAAAATAGCCTATCACAAATGAGAGCAGGGCAACTCCCAAACTGATGGAAGCCATCTCCATAAATCTTTTCCTGAAATTCAAATCCTTTGCCACAGAAATATAATAGTTGAAGACAAAAATTATTATTACTGCGGCTGAAATGGTTAGCCCCAGACTGAGAATATAATTGGCCGAGAGCAGGTACGGCAAGATCAGGAATATGACAGTAATAATGTAAGCACTGCCTGTATAAGCAGATGATTTCAACGCATGCCCGTGGTCACTCTCGGATTTTGTAGACAGGTATTCTGAAGCCGCCATGGAAAGAGAGGCAGCAATACCGGTTATAAGCCCTGCCAGGGCAATCAGCCGGGTATTCCTCAATGCAAAGGTGAGCCCGGCAAGGGTGCCCGTCAGCTCAACCAGGGCATCATTAAGACCAAGCACCACAGACCCTACATACTGCAAATGCTCTTCTTCCAGTAGATTTATAAGCTCCTTCTCGTGTTTATCCTCATCATTTATTATTGCACGGGCTTCCGGGATTGTGCCGGCAATATACTGGTACGCATCCTGGGCCCGTTCCTCCCCCATCTCCAGAAGCTTTATCCCAAAAGTCAGCCCAAGTATCCGTGCTATCCAGAAAAATCTGAATATCTTCCACCTGTCCGGCTTTACTTCCTTTCCCGAATACTTCTTCCAGAAATTATAATGCTTCAATTCATCGTTGCCTATATCCTTCAACACTTTGCTGTTCCCGGGGTCCTTTGTTATCCTGGACAGCCTTGAATATATATAATACTCGGTTATTTCATTCCTTTGTGCCTTCAGTATCATATTCATCATATCTTCACTGATATTTATTTCTTCCATGCCTTAACAGAGCTCCTTCCTGAACTGTCCCGTTTAAGTATTTTTTAGGTAAATTTCTATTCTCTCCTTGTTTCTCCCAAGGCTTTTCCCTCTTTTGAGAAAAATCTCCCCTATTTCCCCTGTTTTTCTTAGATGAGTACCGCTGCAGGGCACTTTTCCGAACCCTTCTATCATCCAGTACCTTAATTCTTTTTCTTCATCTTCAAACTCACTGATTATATCGAGATCGTTTTTTATCAACTCCCTCGCCCTGTCTTCCAGAAAAGGAAATATTTCAGATATATTACCTTCCCAGATGAAATCAAGTCTTGCTTTATCTTCTGTTATATTAGCCCCTATTTTTTCCGGCCTGCCGAAATGCTGATTAACCAGCTCCAGTATTATTTCGGCTGCAAAATGCAGTTTCATTATTTTATATCTTTTATCCCAGTCTATCTTAACGATGACTTTATCCCCTGCCCTTAGACCGTGACCCTGCTCTAGGGTGTAATATATTTCCCTGCCGCATAAATTCGCATCCAATATCCTGTATCCGTCTATTGTCCCTGAATCGGATGCCTGGCCTCCCGAGAAAGCAAAAGCGATGGTCCGGTCCAGGGTAATAACATTGTCTTCCTGTCCTGTTACTGTGGCACTAACCTCTCTTAAATACGGATCTTCCCAAAAAATTTTCTTAGCAGCCATAATATCACTCCTTAAACTTTATCTTATCTGACCGCTCTTAGACTCTTTTTTCTGAGGAGACAATCAATAATCCGCACTCTTTACCTTTTATTCTATCAATTAAAATCGTTGGCAACCTTCAAGTAATTCACATCTGCCAGGATCCTATGTACTATAAATTTTTCTATACCTGTCAGGTCTTCTTTTTTACTCAGCTCCAGGTAGTATTCCTCAAATTCGTTAATCTCCTTTATATCACATCCCATAAACAGTTCTCCCGCCAGGAGATAAATGATACCGCCAATCTTGTACCTGTCAGTCTTTTTCAACGCCTCCAGAAAATCGTCGGCACCGTATTCTTTGTACAGTTGGTAAAGCCGGTATCCGTACCCTTCCGCATAAGCCCCATCAATCCTGCTGTAGTAAGCGTCAAACAACTGTGACAGATCCCCGGTATTTATCTTATTGAAAAAATCCTCATCGAACTCCCTTCCGTTTTGTACTACATTCTCCCCAGCATTATCAATAAGCTGGTTCAGCCTTTCCAGCTCTGATTGCCTGTCCCGGATTTCTTCTTCTATCCCTGCCAGTTCATTTTGTCTCTGTTCCAATTCCAGTTTTATGTTTTCCAGTTCAATCTCATTCTCCTGTTGTTCATTCAATAATGCTTTATCCGTGCAGCCGGCTGCTGTAAATGATAATAATATTAATAAAATAATCCATTTGCATTTTTTGTTCCTTATAGCCCCTCCTACCTTTCTCCTCATGATTACCATCCTTTAAGCTAATCTGCAGTAATGGGCCTTACCAAAGTGTAAACCCCATACTCCTCCTCTTTCCTATTAAAACAGTAATACTTCAGCCGTTTATTTTCAACGGTAAGTTAGCTTCGCCAAATCTATTTCATATCCGTTTTCTCTTGTTCGTTACTCCCGCTGTTCCTGTATTTAATTATTTTAATATCCTCAATGGTTATCAGGCCTTCGGTTACGGTTTCATTTAAAAACGGCATTATTTTTTCAATATATTCGATGCTGTCTACCATATCTATTAATACCGGCAAATCAGATGATAATGTCAGGACGCGGGCACTGTGAACTCTACTGTTGGCGCCGAACCCTTCAATCCCTCTGAAAACTGTAGCACCGGCCAGACCCAGTTCTTTTGCTTTAAGCACTATAGCATGATATAAAGGTTTTCCTTTGTATTTATCGTTCTCTCCAATGTAAATCCGCAATCTACGGGCATCTCCACTAATCTTAGCCACTTTTTATAATCCTCCCTTACGGTTTACTGATTAAATTTGAAAAAGTCATACCTAGCCAGACTGCAAGCAGTCCCACAATCACACTAAAAACAATATTTGTCAATGCAATTTTTATATTGTTTTCCCTGATAATATTCAGGGTCTCCAGGCTGAATGTAGAAAAAGTAGTGAATGCACCTATAAACCCGACATTTACCGCTGTTCGTATTTGCGGTGATAAAACGGATTTGTCCAGGGTCAGCGTATAAAATACACCTAGCACAAAACATCCTGCGACATTTACGATGAACGTCCCATACGGGAAAACGCTTTGATACTTGTTATTCACCCACATAGAGACAATGTACCTGCCTGTGGCTCCCAATGCTCCGCCCAACGCTACATATAGATAATTCAAATAGCACATTGATTTGCTCCTTTCTGAAATCTTAAAACTCCTGCCAGTCCGGTAGGAGCCATTAGCTTTAAAAAGCGGTTTTGACGGCGAGCTCCATCGCCAGTATTTTTTATATATATTATGAATAGCTTGATTATGCGTTTACTTATTTTTACTCAACATTTTTACAATAAAGCTCTTTTCTCTTCTGCAGTATGGCAGATTGTTCCTGTCTCTATGATAAGCTTCGCATTTCTCACAATCCCCATCTCTTTTGCACCTGGTCTTGGGACAAGAACATTCTTTATACATTATGCAATACTCCCATATAAACTATACTGGTTCTACCGGGTGACATATGTGATTATTTCTCTTATATTATCCTTTCTTGTAAAATCTACCGGTATGTCATAGGCCGCAAGCATTCCTCTCTCATCGGGTGTCAGTTCCTTTTTCTTCTTCAGGTTCCATTTCAGCAATGTCATAAGAATTTTATCAACCGGCTTCAGCTTAGTGTAATCAAAACCACCGCGCAGGTAAAAAAACTTTATGTATTTCTGCTGTTCATCAGTGAAGTTTTTATCTCTAACTTCTCTTATGACCTCTTCCCGGGAAGGAGATGCCCCTGTTGCAAAAACAACAACCTTTTTCCCTTTAAGCAGATCAATATTTTTGGTTATCAGTTTCACTCCGTTGATACCCACGGCATACAAACCGCCTCCGTAAATCACGACATCGTAGTCTGTCAGCATATGCGCAGTAACCTTGGAGCCTTCAAAAATATCCGCCGATAACTCTTCTGCAATCCATTCCGCATATTTCTGCGCAAACCCTGTTTTCGATCTGTAAATTACCACACTTTTCATTTTTCTCACCTTTCCACTTGGAATTGTAAAACGAAACTTATATCAATGGAGGTTTTCCCTATCTTCCACTCCTTTGATGAATTTTATTTTCTGTTATTATTGACTTCTAACACCCGTTCCTCCAGTATGTTAAATTTTTCTATGAATGGTTCCATACCTATAATTTCTTCTTTAGACAGACCTTTTGTCTCAAAAATAATTTCACCGTCTATGGTGAGACTTTGCTCTGATGGTAAGGTTCCGTTTACTATGACCTTGTTCTCTTTGTTCTCCACTCTTTTAAGAAAGTCGCTTCCTAAAACAGGCTGGATTGATATGATATTATAATCGCTTTTATCATAATTCTGTATTGTTACTGAATATCTGTATGATTGCCTTTCAAAATTGTCTTCCTCGCCTTTAACAGCCCCTAGCGAACTGACCATACCAATAATCTTGATGCCTTCTTTCATTGTCCTGTTTTCCCCCTGGCTATAGCACCCTGTTAGACTTACCATCAACAATACAACCAGTAAAAGCGTTAGTTTTTTCATTTATGCCTCCCTATTCTCCAATTTTTGATTGGTTTATTATAATCATATATTATGCGCACAAAGCCCTATTTAAGTATAAAATAAAAAATACCTCATTGTAAAATAAAATGTAACAAAACAAAAAAAATAGAACCCCCGGCAAGAAACTCGGTATAATATCAAATTGCTACAAAAAAAGATTTTGAAAACCAAATGGTATCATGAGGAATCCTCCCCGTGATACCATTTCACCCGACTGCTGCCTGGCAGGTATGATTGGCGGGTTAAGTCAACATCATTCTACATATATCTATTCAAAAGTTCCTTTTTTTACAGGCACTCCGTCTTTGACTAAATATCTTCCTTTACCGAAAACATGAGTAATGTCCAGGTTATTATCAAGTACCGTAATATCAGCATCGCTTCCTATTTTCAGGCAACCTTTCTGGGGATATAATTTTAAAGACTTTGCAGGATTCCGGGTCAATACCTTTAAGGCGTCCGAAATATCAACCCCCTCATCCTTAATCAGGTCTTTAAACTCTTCATAAAGTGAATCTTGCTTCGCTACCAGTAACCCGGCTATTTGACCTTTCTCATCAAAAAGAGGCATACTGCCATTACCATCCGAACTCATGGTAATAGATTCAATCTTAACACCTTTATCAAGACAGTATTTAATAGCCTTTGAAGGTTTTATGGATTTTCTGGCACCCGATTTAGGACTTACTCCTGATGTAATATCTATTATACCGCCCATTTTAGCGAACTTTATGCCATCTTCCAGCAAATATGGATTCCGGTTGATATGAGTAGGAGTAAATTGTGTTATGGGGATTTCAGTCTCTTCTATTATCTCAAACACAATACCTAATTTACGTTGCCCATCTCCCACATGAAGGTGTAAAACACCAGCCTTACCACTTAAAATACCTCCTACTCTAACTTCTGCCGCAAGTCTTGTAATATCTTCTCTGGTAGGTTGTGCGGAACGATGATCCGAAATAGCTATCTCTCCACATCCCAATACCTTGTCTATAAGTATAAGGTCATCTCTCACATTTTGGGTTATAGTACGTGTTGGTACTTCATAAGAGCCGGTATAAATATATGCAGATATACCCTCCTCTTCAAGGGCCCTTGCCTTTGCCAGAAGAGATGTCATATGTCTTGTGGTGCCATCGGTACCCAGACATCCTACCACAGTTGTAATACCCGCTCTTATCACTCCGCTCAAAACCACTTCAGGGGTCCTAGAAGCATAACCCGCTTCTCCTCCGCCCCCTATCAGGTGTACATGCTGATCAATAAATCCAGGTACTATATATTTGCCTTTGACGTCTATTACTTCAACATCACCGTAATCCGGTAAAGGAGATATATTATCCGCAATATTAACTACTTTGTTTGCTGCGATTAAAAGGTCCTGTTCTCCTCTATCCTCAGGTGCCAGTACCCTGCCACCTTTCAATATCTTAAACAACGGCTACACCTCCAAGAAGTAGATAACTCAAGTGTTATGGTTTTTTAGTATATCAGGCAGTACCAGCACTTTCTTCTTTAGAATCTTTAACTTTCCATACGGCCTTTCCTGTATACCCGTAAATCCATGCTATGATAAATCCTAAATAGCACATTATGGCCCATGGCAGATAGGATAGAGTTGAAACTCCCAAGGTTGCAGCCATATATACACCGGCAGCACTCCAGGGTACCAGTGGTACAATTACTGTACCCGAATCCTCTGTTGTCCTGGATAAAACACTTCGCTTTATACCAAGCTCATTGAATACCGGTTGGTATATTCGACCTGGCACTATAATACTCAAGTAAGAATTCCCCGTAACCACACCTGTTATAATACCCGTTAATGAAGTGGATAGAATAAGATTTCCAACCTTTCCTTTGATAAACGCTTTTTTAAGAGAATTCAGTATTTTTTCCAGCATACCCGTATATTCCATCTCTCCGGCAAAGATATATGCCATGAATACAGTAGCAATAGCAGAAACCATACTGGTAATACCACCACGGTTCAGAAGGTTGTTCAGCTCAGGAATGGAAGTGTCAAAGCTTCCTCCTTTATACATGGCGGATATAACATCGCTAAATCCGGCCCCCTGCATTGTCCATGCCAGTACCATAGCTATAACTGTACCTATCCAGAGTGTTGGGATGCTCGGTATTTTTTTGTAAGATAAAAAGAAAACTACAATCGGTGGTAACAGCAGTATGGGATTTAACGTAAAAGTAGTAGCAATTCCCTCTAGCAGTTCGTTTATTCTTCCATAATCAATACTCCCTACCACTTTGAAACTAAATATTTGATAAACAACTAGAGATATAAGAAATGCCGGTAAAGTCGTCCATAGCATTGACTTTATGTGATCGAAAAGGTCAGTCTCAGCTGTGGCGGCTGCCAGAATAGTAGTATCCGAAATAGGACTGATCTTATCACCAAAATAGCATCCTGCAACCACAGCCCCAGCTGCAACGGGTAGTGGAACACCCAACCCATATGCAACTCCCATTAAAGCAACCCCTAAAGTAGCTGCACTACCCCAGGATGTACCTGTCATAACTGATGAAATTGCACACAATACTGCAGCAGACACAAGGAATGTCTTTGGGGTTAATATGTGCAACCCAAGATAGATAAAATACGGTATAGTACCTGAAACAAGCCATGCCCCCACCAGAGGTCCGACCATTATCAATATCAGTATTGCTCCCATAGCCCTGTCGATAGTAGGCCTGATACCTTTTGCCATGAGTTCATCCCATGTATAACCCAAGGAGTAAATGCTGAGCAGAGTAACAAACATTGAAATGATAAGAAGCATGATAGCTGCATTGGCTTTGAGTATTCCTACCCCCCACACCAACAGTACAATGGCAAAGATGATTGGTAACAGTGCTATACCCAATGATGGTTCCTTTTTCTCTTTTATTTTCACAATTAATCCCTCCTGTTTTTTTGTTTGCCTGGTTTAATACGCAATATATATACCAACATTCAAGAATAACTGTATATGTGCGTGGTAGTTAATTTTTCATTGGTTTTACCCAATATTATATGCATATTATGTAAATTATTAATTTTATTGTATATCAAAGCGTCGAAAAGGGAGGCGTTTTTAAATCCATTTGCCTCCCTTTATCTCCCTTTTCATTTTTTTCGGAATGGTATTATTCTATGTAGCGTTATAGGCTTTCAATCATATTTAGTCCTTCATCCGTCAACTGAAGACCTTTTATTCCCCTTCTCGCATTCAGATATCCCTCTTGTCGCATATTATTAATCATTTTTCTTATCTCCCACTCGGATAACCCCATATCTTCTGCAATGGACCTCCTCCCTATAGGCTCTCCCATTTCATTGGACCGTTTAATCTTCTGAAGGATTTCCTTTACAAGTAACGCCTGCTCCTTGTTTCTCTTGTTGTAAGGGTTTATGATAATCGCATCCCGCATTTCTTCGGGTAATGACTTATACTCCGGAGGTTTATCCGGACAAACATTCACCAGATATTCTACTACATTTTGAAGTTCCCGGATGTTACCAGGCCAGTTATATGCCAAAAGCCATTCTCTTATCGGTTTAAAATAATCAGCGGCCTTAACCGTAAACCGCCCATTAAAACATTTTTTATAGAATGTTTCTGCAAGACTTAATATATCTTGTTTTCTATGCCTTAGTGCAGGAATTCTAACCGGCAAAACATTTAATCTGTAATAAAGGTCTTGCCTGAATTCTCCTTTTTCTATTAATGCTTTCAAATCTTTATTTGTGGCGGATATAACCCTTACGTCTATGGGAATTATCCGCGAACTGCCTATACGACGCACTTCTTTTTCCTGTAAAACCCTGAGCAGTCTTATCTGAAAAGATACAGGTGCATCCCCTATCTCATCCAGAAATATTGTACCTCCATGAGCCTGCTCAAAAAGTCCCGGCTTTCCACCTTTTTTTGCCCCCGTAAACGCCCCTTCCTCATATCCAAAAAGTTCGCTTTCAAGTAAACTTTCAGGAAGAGCCGCAAAATTAACTGCCACAAAAGGGTACTGATGCCTTTTAGATGCATTATGAATAGCATGTGCAAAAAGTTCCTTGCCTGTCCCGCTCTCTCCATAGATTAAAATGGGAGAATCAGATCTGGAAATCTTCCTGGCCAAGTTTCTTGTATTTTTAATTGCTTTACTGTTTCCAGTTATATCATTAAAAGTATAACGGGCACAATTATCCCTGCTGATTAATTTTCTTCTGAGTTCTTCTTCAAGGCGCCGAATTTCCGTTACATCTTTCAATGTATATACAATTCCAGCTTTACTATTATCTTTTTTAATGTAAGAACTGTTTATTACCACATATTTGTTATTAATTTTTACAAATCGTTCTCTTTCTTCCTCCTTGTTTCCAAGAATTGAAAAAATATCTTTTCGTATAGACCTGTCTTCAATATTCTTCTCCAATATTCCTTCCCTTGGATAACAGAATATTTCTTCAGCAATAGGATTGAATACAGAAATAGTCTTTTTTTCATCCAGTGCAACGATGCCGTCATGGACAGTATTAATTATAGTCTGAAGTTGATTTTTTATATGATTATTAACATCAGCCATAGCTTTTGTCTTTTTTATTTGGTCTATTATGTCCCTTATATATCTTGCAGACAGCAATCTTGTCTTTTCCTCCGAGAATTTAAGAGCCTTGAAAATTTCGACTATACTTACAAAATCAATGTTTCTGGTTTTAATATCAATGATGTCCTCAACAAAATCAGGTACCAAATCCACTTCTCCGGGAGTAACTGCCAGTTTTAATTTTGGGAAATCTTTTATTCCGGGATAGTACGGAAAGTAGTTTATATGATCTATTCCTAAAACTTTTAAGGCTTTTATAGTTTCAAGCGTTGCCGAAACAAGGTCATTTACAAACAGAACGTCTGTACCCGAGGGAATGTTTAACAATTTATAGATTTGGTGATAATTAATTGAACGATGTGCAATTATATACGGACAGCTTTTGTCAATATATTTTTTTGCATCTTTAAAAATAGGGTTACTGGAGATTATAATTAGGTCACCGGCAATATTTTTTTCTAAATTGTAATCCAAACAATACCCTTTTATGTCAATTTTATCACCTAGCAACTTATAAAGTTGGCTTGTCAAAGCTTCACACGTATTTTCACCCTTGGTTATAAGACTTATACTTTTCATACCAATACTCATGACTAATTCCTCTTTACCCTCCCTCCATAAAGTAAAACTTCTACCAGCAATGTATCATGCTTAATCTGACCTGCTAATCATAATGCAATGGCCTATCGCTTCCAAAATTCAGGGAATAACAGGGCAATAACAGTATAGACCTCAAGCCTTCCAAGGACCATACAAAAAGACAGCAGTATTTTTGAAAACGCTGTCAGAGAGGCATAGTTGCAACTGGGCCCAACAATACCAAATCCGGGTCCAACGTTTCCAAGAGTCGCGGCAACTGCAGCCGAGGAACTTATCAGGTCAAGACCTTGCGAAGCAATTATTAAGGTGGCGAAAACAAAAATCACTATATAGAACATGGTAAAAGCCATCACACTCGACAACACCTCTTCCTGAACCGGCATATTACCGAGTTTGACCGCTTTAACAACCCTTGGGTGTATCAACCTGTTAACTTCCCTTTGCATGTATTTGAAAACCAGGTATATCCTTATGACTTTCATTGAACCGCCGGTTGAACCCGAAGATGCTCCAACGAACATTAAGGCGAATAATATCGCTTTACTGAAATCCGGCCATAAATCAAAATCGGCAGTGGTAAATCCCGTGGTGGTCATTATTGATGCAACCTGAAATGAGGCATATCTCAAGCTTTCCTGTACACTGCCGAATACTTCAGCGCTTAGATTGAGGGTTATCAAAACAGTGCACACCGCTATTATAGATAAATATACCTTAAACTCTTTGTCCTTCAAAAACTCGGTTATCCTTCTCTTCTTAAACGCCATATAGTACAGCGAAAAGTTAACCCCTGACGCTATCATAAATATTGTAATTACTATATCGAAATAAACGTTGTTATAAGCCCCTACGCTTAAGTTCTTAATTGAAAAGCCCCCGGTACCCACTGTACCGAAAGTGTGTATGAGGCTGTCATATAAGGGCATGCCACCAATTGTAAGCATAATAATTTCAGCCAGGGTCACTACTGTATAAGTAGTATACAAAATCTTTGCAGTATTATTAACCCTTGGGGTAAGCTTGGTTGAAATGGGTCCCGGGCTCTCAGCCTTGAGTATCTGAAATGTACCTACCCCCAATGCAGGCTGCAGGGCAAGGGTCAGGACCAGTATTCCCATGCCTCCAAGCCAGTGGGTAAACGACCGCCAGAAAAGAAGGCTATATGGCAATATTTCTATATCTTCGATTACCGTAGCGCCGGTAGTTGTAAAACCGGAAACTGTTTCGAAGAAAGCATCTGTGAAGGAGGTAAAAACTCCTGTAAATAAAAAAGGCAGTGCCCCCAGAACTGAAGCCATTAACCATCCAAAGCTAACTATAGCAAAACCTTCTTTATATCTTATTATATTGTTTTTGACCTTTACTGAAAACAGAGCAAAACCAAGCAAGGCGGTTGCTACTATTGAAACTGTGAACGCAGAAACTGTATCTTCTCCATAGACAAGGGCTACAATAACCGATGGAATCATTGTAACAGCCTCACATAGAAGCAACATCCCCAGCGTCCTTAGGACTATTAATAAGTTCATATACTGTCATACCTCCCCCTCTGGTACAGAAAAGCCTGGTAACGCTTTCTATATGGGAATCCAGGGTAAACACGATGACCCTGTCAGTGCTCCTGATCACTGCATCACCGTTAGGGATGATTACTCTCCCGTTGCGCAGTATTGCACCGATTATAACTCCCTTGGGTATTCCCACTTCTTTTAAGGGCCTGTCTAGTATAGGTGTCCCCTCCTGTGGAATAATCTCTACAACTTCCGCTCTGCCTCCAATCAGGAGAGATATTGACACAATCTTGCCGCCCCTTACTATTCTTAGAATATCACTGGCCGTAATCAGCCTGGGACTGACAGCACTGTCTATGCCGATTGTTTCAAGGACCGATGTATAGTTTGACCGGCTAACCTTGGCAATTACCTTTTTAGCTCCAAGTTGTTTGGCCAGCAGTGATACCAGAAGATTTTCCTCGTCAAAACCCGTTACAGCCAGGAAGGCATCCATTTCCTCAACGTTTTCGGCCTTCAGAAGGGCCAGGTCGGTTCCATCCCCATGCAAAACAAGGGTGTGGCTCAAGCTCTCGGCCAGTTCCCTGCATCTATCCATGTCCTGCTCGATTATTTTTACATTGACCCCCCGGTGTTCAAATTTCTTAGCCAGATAATAACCAATTTTCCCGCCACCTACTATAAGGACGTTCTTAACCCTGTTGTTAATAACATGAACCCCTGCCATTTTTGCAAAACTGTCAACCGCAGTTTTCTCACCCATAATATATAAGGTGTCGCTGTGATGTATACAGTCAAACCCATTCGGAATTATTACCTCGCCGTTTCGGGTTATGGCAGTAATAACAACCGACTGCGGCATATTTATATCTCTTATCTGTCGGCCTATAAGGTGTGAAGAAGATTCAATCTGGATCTCTGACATTCTCACCCGTCCATTGGCGAAATCTTCAGCATATGAAACATTGGTATTAAGAAGTAATCTTACTATTTCGTTTGCAGTGGCATATTCAGGGTTGATTATATAGTCAACCCCCAGCTGGTTTCTTATGAATTCCAATTCCATAACGTATTCCGGATTTCTTACTCTTGCTATTACTCTTCTGACACCAATTTTTTTTGCGGTTATACAGGCGACAACATTTGCTTCATCGCTGTTGGCAACAGCGATCAACAAATCCGCATCCCTGGCCTCCGCTTTCTTTAATAGATTACTGGAGAAGCCATTGCCTTTTATGGTGAGGACATCAAAGTTTTCATTTATTTTGTCAAGGGCTGCCTGATTTATATCTATAACCACAATATCATGATTTTCTTTTGCCAGGCTCTCTACAAGCTGATATCCAACCTTCCCGGCCCCTATGATTACTATTTTCATTGACCTTTACCCCCATTGAAACTGATTTTAAAACCTGTTTTACGCAAATCAGTAAAATATTCTCTCAGTATTTCAATACCCCTTCACCCTGCATCACTGATGCACAGTAACTGGGTTCTCATATTTCATTTATTTCCCCTGAAAAGTATTAGTCATCAGTTATTTTATCTCATTACCCATACGCATTCAAGTGAATTAAGATTATTGTACTTTTCATTTCAGACAATAAATACATTATTCCCGGGATGACATTGCCTCTTAATATAGTATATTACTTCGGTGTGATACAAAGCATGAAAATAATATCCCGGGGATTGCAGAAAACATAAAATAGCGGTTTTACCGCTATTTCTGCTCATCTTCATCCTGTTCAACTTTATATTCTACGTCATCGATTATGTTTTTATTGTCCTCCTTAAAACCCCTTCCCCTCCCCGCATACTTTTCAAGCTGCCTGCCCATGAAGGAAATCAGGAACAGCAGCATAACCAAATCATCCACAACGCCAAGCCCGAACACCGGGTCAGGCAGTGCATCTATGGGACTTATAAGGTATATCAGCCATCCTATTATAGGGAGCTTTCTCGTAAAGGGAACATTTTTGTCAAACAGGAATCTGGCCATGGCAGCAATCTTCCAGAATGAACCTGGACCTCCACCTGGTCTTATCGCTTATCCCTCCCTGACTGGTTTCTCAAGTAACCGCCGAAAGCTTCACCGAACCATATGTCCTTAAAAATTATTATTTGCGTTTTTTGCTTTTTTTCTCTTTATCATATTTATTCAGGTAGTATATCAGAAAGCCCCCGACAACTATCAAAGGGAATGCTATATTGAACAATTTGCCTAAAAACGGCATAAATCCTGACGGATTGCCAATATAGAACAATACAAAGGATAATATGAATAAAATCAAAAAATAAAGTCCTCTCATGGATATCCCTCCTGATTGTATATATATTATTCTACTAAAAAAAAGACTTTTGTGCAAAAAGAAACAGCCCTGTCAGGGCTGAATGTTTACAATGCAGGCCTGCTGGGCTTTGAAATATTGCTTAATGCATTACCCGCTTCATTTTCATATATGTTTTTTACCGCAAGGTCACCGATGGATACAATACCTAAAAGCCGGTCATTCTCTATTACCGGCAGTCTTCTGATCTGGTTCTGTGCCATCAGGTCTGCAGCAGTGTGGACATCCATATCTGTGGTGGCGGATATTATTGAGCTGGACATTATTTCTTCTACAAGGGTGTTGCTGGGGCCTTTACCTTCGGCAACATTCCTCAGTACTACATCCCTGTCAGTAACTATGCCTACTGCCTTTCCATTCCTGGTCACCGGCAAGGATCCCACGTTGATTTCCCGCATCAGCCTTGCTGCTTCTTCAACGGTGGCACTCGCCTCAACACTTCTGACGTCCCGTGTCATTATATCTCCCAATCTCAAAAGTCATCATCCTTTCTGATTTTTATAGTGCCTTCAAGAATATTATTGTTTATACCCACTAAAACTATACAATGTAAAAATAAAATTGAAGGAGATATAATGCAAGAAACCAGTCACAGGACTTTTCGGCCCTGAACCAGGGTTACAGGTCCATCAGTTCGGTAAGACTGGTTATTTCAATGTCGTAATACCCCGGCTTTATCAACCGGCCGGGATTGTACCAGCCAGCTTTAAAGCCTGCCTTATGCGCACCTTCCACATCAGTATATATATCATCCCCCACATGGAGAATTTGACCGGGTGCAACATCAAGCTTGGAAGCTGTAATAAGGAACATCCTGGTATTGGGTTTGGCTATCCGCATTTCATTGGAAAAACTGACCGCATCAAAATAATATAAAACCTCTTGCCGGTAAAGGATTCTTCTTATCACCCACCCGGGTGTTCTCCCGGTGTTGCAGATGATTGCCAGTTTGTATCCCTTTTCTTTTAATCTCTTGAATATATCCTTCAGTCTGTCATCCAGTACCGGAGGGATATCAATGAGAGAAGTTGTATAGTAATCCAGCAATTCTGTCCTGGTTCCGATGCCGGCATCAACTCCGAGGTGCCTGCAAATCCAGTCAACCTGCTCTTCCGGTGTGAAATCCACGCCGAATTCTTCCTGACATTTATAGCACACCTTCCTGCAGAGGGCAAACGCCTCTACCATCCGTTCAAGATCTGTATGGTATCCGATTTGCACCAGTTTTTTTACCATTTTTTCAGCAGCAATCTGCCGTACTCTCACCGGGTCCCTGTCCCGGGCCAGGGTATTCCAAAAATCAAAGGTTACCGCTTTCAGCTCCAAAGGTAGCTCCTCCTCCAGAATGTCACTTAAACAGATTTCCAAAAAGAGACTTTTTCCTGCTTCTTTCTCTCCTCAACTGCTCTTTCAATTCAGCAACTTCATACGCCTTTCTCTTCAGGTCCATTTTTAGTTTCGCATTTTCACATACCAGTATATCCTTATCCTTAGCCCTTATCTCATCCGACAATTCCCGGATGTTCTCGGATATTCCGGATAATCCGCTTCTCAGTTCTTCCCTGAACTGGTCAAACTGAGTTTTCATCTGATTTTCCAGAGAACCCGTCTGGGCAGGATGGGCTCTGGTAACAGCCAGTTCTTTTGTGTGGTCATCCTGTTCTACAATGATTTCGGGAGATTTTAGGATCAGCTTTATCTGGTTATTGCTCAGCCCTTTTTCCTGAAGCTGTTTTATGTATTCCAGCATCTCAATTTCTTTATAGGTAAAAAACCTGTGACCGGATTTATTCCTGGGAATTTCAAGGCCAAACTCTTTTTCGTAAAATCGTATCACATGAGTTTTATATCCGGTAATCTCTGATGCCTGAGATATTGTGAATTTTTTCTCCCGGGACATTCCTTCAACACCCCCAGTAAAGCATTGTATGATTCTTAATTCTACACCAATATATAATCTTCCTTCGAGAACTCAAAAAACTAATAAGCCCGGCTTATTAGTTTTTTGTAGCTGCTGCTTCTTTATACTTCTGCAGAAACTCGTATATGCCATCAATGCTCTTTCCGGCATCTTCCACCCTGACGCTTCCTGCAGCAACATCCTGCTGTATTCCTTCCATGAGTTCCATGAATTCGGTTTTCATCTGCATTATCTTTGTTGTCATTTCTTTCACCTTTTCAAGCTCTTTACCAGCCGGTTTTGCTTCCCTTTCAATCTCTTTTATACTTTCACCCTTAATCTCCACTGTCTGGCCAAGTTTTGGTATAACCGCTTCAATCCCGAGCCGTTCCCTTATTGACCTGGCAAATTCCATGGAAGATTCTGCTTCGCCGTGTACAACAAATATTTTTCCGGGCCTGACAGAGAAACCTTCCAACCATTCCATAAGACCGTCCCTGTCCGCGTGCCCTGAAAATCCTTCTATGTTTTCCACCTCTGCCTGGACACTAATTTCATCCCCCAATATCTTTACCTTTTTTACGCCGTCCTTTATAATCCTGCCCAGGGTACCTTCCGCCTGGTATCCTACAAACAAAACAGTACATTCTGGCTTCCACAGGTTGTATTTCAGATGGTGTTTTATTCTGCCCGCATTGCACATACCGCTGGCGGATATGATTACGGCCCCGCCCTTAATCTCGTTTATCTTCATGGACTCCTCCGTGGTCCTGGTAAAATAGAGGTCTTCGAACTCAAAGGGATTATCACCCGATTTTAACAGGTTTAAAGTTTCCTCATCATAGCATTGGGGGTTTTCCTCAAATATTTTAGTGGCTGATATAGCCAGAGGACTGTCCACGAAAACCTTCACCCCTTTTAAATACCGATGCTCCTTATCCTCTTTCAGCTTATTTATGTGATACAGAAGCTCCTGAGTTCTGCCCACCGCGAAGGAAGGTATTACAACATTGCCGCCTCTTTTGACGGTTTTATCGATAATAGAATACAACTTTTCCACGCGACCTTCAGGGGCCTCGTGGGTACGGCTCCCGTAAGTGGATTCGATGAATAAATAGTCCGCATCCTCAATAATGCTTGGATCTCTCAAAATAGGCTGGTTTTTCTGACCCAGGTCTCCTGAAAAGACCAGCTTTGTTTCAGTGCCGTTTTCATTAATCCAGATTTCAACTATGGATGAACCCAGAATATGACCGGCATCCCTGAATCTTACACTGATATTCTCATCCACGCTGAACCGGTCATTGTAAAAATGGTATTTGAAATACTTCAGTGACTGCTGCGCCTCTTCAGCGGTATATAGAGGCTCAACCGGTTCTTTACCTGCCCTGGCTCTTTTCCTGTTCTGCCATTCAGCTTCCATTTCATGAATGTGCCCGCTGTCCGGGAGCAGGATTGAACAGAGGTCGGCGGTGGCCTTAGAAGAATAGACAGGCCCTGTATAACCTTCCTTCACCAGTTTTGGTATCCTGCCGCTGTGGTCAATATGCGCATGGGATAAAAGTACGAAATCTATTGTCTTTACATCAAAATAAAAGGGTGTTTCGTTCAGTTCCTCATCTCTGCCCTGGAACATTCCGCAATCTACCAGAAAACGTTTATCCCCTGTTTCTACCAGGAAACATGAACCTGTAACAGTTTGTGCTGCGCCCAAAAAAGTGACCTTCATTTTCATACCCCCTGAATTATTGAGAACATTTAGGCTTTATCTTCTATATTATATTATAACTTAGCAGGTTTTTCATCCGAAAAAATTTACTGCATTAAATTGGCACTTGACATATATGTCTATTTATTGTATATTAATATTTGTCTTTCTAAATCATAAAAATGTGGGGGCCTTTAGCTCAGTTGGTAGAGCAACCGGCTCATAACCGGTCGGTCCGGGGTTCGAGTCCCTGAAGGCCCACCATTTTTATCCGGCCCGGTAGTTCAGATGGTTAGAATGCCAGCCTGTCACGCTGGAGGTCGAGGGTTCAAGTCCCTTCCGGGTCGCCATTAGCCCAGGTAGCTCAGTCGGTAGAGCAGAGGACTGAAAATCCTCGTGTCGGTGGTTCGATTCCGCCCCTGGGCACCATTATGGAGGGATACCCAAGTGGCCAAAGGGGGCAGACTGTAAATCTGTTGGCAGAGCCTTCGCTGGTTCAAATCCAGCTCCCTCCACCATATTGGGGCGTCGCCAAGCCGGTAAGGCACCAGACTTTGACTCTGGCATTCCGCAGGTTCGAGTCCTGCCGCCCCAGCCATCCTGTGGCCCATTAGCTCAGCTGGTAGAGCACCTGACTCTTAATCAGGGTGTCCCGCGTTCGAGTCGCGGATGGGTCACCAAAAAAACTCCTGAAACATCGGTTTCATGAGTTTTTTTATCCTTAAAGCATTTTTCAAATCCTCTGGTAGAAAAAATTCCTGACCGGGATGAAGTTATACCTGTGGGGCAGTATGATCTGCTCAGTACTGCCCACAAAGAGTATCCCCTCACTGTCCAGGGCGTCATGAAATTTTTTGTACACCTTTTCCTTCGCCTCTTCAGTAAAATATATCAATACGTTCCTGCACAGTATAAGGTCACACTGGGAAGGATATTCATCCCTCAGTAGGTTAAGGTGACCGAATTCCACCCTCTTCTTAATATCATCAGAGATCCTGTAGAAATCCCCTTCTTTAACAAAATACCTGGCGATAAAATCCCGAGGCAGGTCTTTCAAACTTTGCTCCCTGTAAAGCCCCGTTTTTGCCTTCTCTATTGCATACGTATCTATATCGGTTGCCAGGATGCGGATGCTGTTCAGATCCATAAACTTGGTAAGCAGCATAACAAGGGAATAAGGTTCTTCTCCGGTTGAACAGGCGGAACTCCATATTTTCAGTTTGGGTTTGCGGCTTAAAAGCCGGGGGATAATGTGTTCTTCAAGGGTTTCCCATTGCCTGGCATTTCTGTAAAAATCCGATACGTTTATGGTTATGTAATTAATAAACTCGTTGAACAACTTCTTATCTTTGACCATTTGCAGGTAATATTCCTCAAAGGACTCAAAATTATTTCTTTTGGCCAGGGTGGTAAGCCTTCTTTTCATTTGCTTTTCTTTATAACATGCCAGGTCAATATTTGTTTTTTTGCGTATCAGCATAACAAACTTTTCATAATCGTGCATAGCTATCCCCCTCACATCTGTAAAAATAATGGAATTAATGAATATTATTCAACTGAAGAAAAGGTTTATTTCTCTTTCAGCACTTTGGGCGCTGTCCGACCTGTGAATAATATTGAACGTCTTAGATACGGCATAATCAAACCTTAGGGTCCCGGGCAATGCATCCGCCGGGTCGGTAGCCCCCACCATTTTATCCATGCCTTCAATAACTCCCTCACCTTCCACTACCATGGCTACTACGGGACCCGAGGTTATGAAGTTAATCAGCTCATTGAAAAACGGCTTATCCTTATGTTCGGCATAATGTTCCCGGGCTGTCCGCTCAGATATTGTGAGCATTGTAATACGGCTGATCCGGTAGCCCTTTTTCTCTATCCTTCCGATTATTTCTCCCACCAGTTTGCGTTTTACTCCATCCGGTTTAATCATTATAAATGTCTTTTCCTGCATGTTATCTCCTCTCTTTAATCCGATAGTTATAATTTCATCTGGAGCTTTGAACTCGCTATCCGTGGACGTAGAGTCACTTGTCCCCCGCCCGGGAGGCTGGGAGTATTAACCGCAGTAGCCATCGGATAAATTCTACCACATAAACCGTCTAAAAAAAAGAGCCATGAATATTATCATGGCTCAGATGAATGTAAAGGGGGTCTCAATGTATTTTGTGAGGTCATTATTTATTTTCACCACTTACCAGGCAAATATACATTTTTTTTTAAAAAAATTTAAAATGCGTGCTTTTATTTTAAAAAACACGCATTTCATCATACATATTTCGTAGAATAGAAGGCATTCATCTCCTTTAATACGTTCTTACAGATTCGCCACCTTTACCGGTTGTTCGAATAAACCTCTCTTTACCTCTGTAGCAGTCATATGTTTGGCATTCAATTTATCAGTTAAGAAATTACAGGCATCCCATGGATTAACCCTGTCCCCACAGGTAAACACGTCTACAGCCGCATACCCCAACTCAGGCCAGGTATGAATTGCCAGATGGGATTCCGAAACCACAACTACACCACTTACTCCCTGGGGGCTGAATCTATGAAAAGCTACTTCCCTGATTTCAGCTCCAGCCATAAGAGCTGCATCAACCATAGCTTTTTCTATGAGCACCCTGTCATTCAAAACCTCTACATCGCAGCCGTAAATCTCAGCCAAAATGTGGCGGCCTAATGCATTCATATTATTCAACCTCCTTTTTCAGATTATCACCCCAAACTTTTTTTTACTACCAATAGATTTAATTGTAGCAAATAATCATAAAAAGTCAATACTTTATCTTCATAATAAGTTATTTATTTTGATAAAGCACTGCTATCCATGAGTATATGTATAAATGATAGGATTTATTTATAATTTCTCCTTCTAATTTAAAAAATCACCCCATCAAGGGGTGATTTTATTATTCCTCGTTGTCTTCTTTAAGGATATCTCCCACCAGGTCTCCGATTGTAATGGCAGGCTCATCATCAGTATGGACAGTCAGTGTCTCTTTCCCTTTCCTATCCTGTTTTTTAGGCCTTTCAGCGGCTTCTTTGATACTTAAACTTATGCGTCGTTCTTCAGGTTTTATGTCAAGTATCTTAACCTTAACCATTTGGTTTTCCTTTAACTCGTCCTGAGGTTTTTCCACGTGGTGGTAAGCTATTTGCGAAACATGTACAAGCCCTTCTATACCGGTTTCCAGCTCAACAAAAGCACCGAAGTCAACAAGCCTTACTATCTTGCCTTCTACTATCTCTCCCACTTTGTACTTGTTTGTTACGTCATCCCATGGATGGGGCTGGGTCTGCTTGTATCCCAGGGAAACTCTTTCATTCTCCGGGTCCACCCCGAGGACTTCAACCTCAATCTCATCACCCACGTTAAGCACTTCTGACGGATGACCAATCCTGTTCCAGGAAATCTCCGAAATATGTATCAATCCATCAATACCGCCTATATCGACAAAGGCGCCAAAACCGGTGAGTCTCTTTACCTCACCCCTTATCCTGTCACCTGCATTAATACTATTCAGCACTTCCTGTTTCCTCTTTTCCCGCTCTTCTTCCAGGAGTACTTTACGGGATAGCACCAGTTTACCTCTCCTTCTGTTCAGTTCAATCACTTTCAGGGGCAGTACCTGGTCCACAAACTGAGCGAGGTTTTCCACATACCCAACGTCAATATGAGATGCGGGAATAAAACCTTTAATACCGTTAACTATGGATATAAGTCCACCTTTAACTTCTTCCACAACTTTTCCTTCTACCGGTGACCCGGCCTGGAAACTTTCATCCAAAGCGGCCCATCCTCTTTCCACATCCACTTTTTTCTTGGATAAAAGAACATTTCCTTCTCCATCATCCAGTTTTTTGACGAACACCTCTATTTCGTCCCCCTCCCTGACAATATCAGAGGGAGATAATGTCGGATCACCGGTCAGCTCTTCCCTGGTTATGATCCCGTCCGCTTTATAGCCGAGACTTACAACAACCTCTTCATCCTTTACCGCAATCACCTTGCCTTTGACTGTGTCTCCCTGTTTCAGGGAAACCATGGTATCATCCATGGCATCCATTGTTTCTTCCTGTTCAGCCGCTGTTTCTTTATCATCAGCAGTTGCCTCGTTTTCTTCAGCCCCTGCTTTACTTTCTTCAATGGCTGTACTATTTTCCGGGATGTCTACCTTCCTTTCCTCTTTAATCTCTTCATTAATTTCTTCCTTCTGATTAACTACATTTGCATTTTCTTCGTTACTCATCCTGCCAACAACCTCCTTAATAATCCAGTCGGGTGTCGATGCGCCAGCAGTAACACCCACAATATTAACATTTTTTAATTTATCAACAGGCAAATCGGCTGCTGTCTCGACCTGATAGGTGTTTTCACAGATTTCCTTGGACAGTTTGTACAGCTTTCTGGTATTGGAACTGTGAAAACCACCTATAACTATCATGGCATCAACCTTTACCGCCAGCTCGATGGCCGCCTGTTGTCTTAAATGGGTGGCATTGCATATGGTATTAAAAAATACTGCTTCACCACCCTTATTTTCCATCACTTCATTTACATCATTCCAAAGCCGGTGCGTTATAGTGGTCTGGGCAACCACACATATCTTTTCAAAATGGCCTATTGCTGCGGCCTCCTGAACGCCGTTAACAATTATGGCACTGTAATCACACCAGCCATTTACTCCCTTTACTTCAGGATGGTCTTTATCTCCTATGATTATAATTTGATATCCTTTATTGTAATATTCCTTAACTTTATTCTGGATTTTTTTTACAAAAGGACATGTAGCGTCAACAATCTGAATGCCTCTATCCCGGGCTTTGTTGTAAACTTCAGGCGCCACACCGTGAGACCTGACAATCACAATGCCATCGTCCAGCCGGTCGAGATTCTCAATAGCGTGTATGCCTTCCCGCTCCAGCTTCTCTACCACCTGTTTGTTATGGATTAAAGACCCCAGGGTATAAACCTTCTCCGAACGTCCTGCATATTTATTTACCGTTTCGAGGGCTTTCTCGACTCCAAAGCATACTCCTGAATGGCGGGCTATTATTATCTGCAAAGATATTCCTCCTGTTATGAACAATCCAGCATTTCTTTTACCTTTGTCATCAACTCATTGCTTATGTCCTTATGCTCGTTCATGGTAAGTTTCCTGTCATAATAACTGCCGAGAAGAACAGGATCCCCGATTTTAACCGTCAGGAGGCCGAACAGCTTATATTTGGTAATAAGAGCTACCGGAACAACGGGCACTTTTGCCCTGACAGCTATCATGGAAAGACCGGGCTCCGCATCCAGCATCTCCCCTGTCCTGCTTCTGGTGCCTTCAGGGAACATGCCGAGCACTTCCCCGTTTTTCAATAACCTGATTGCGTTCTTAATAGCTGCAATATCGGATTTTCCCCTGTTCACCGGAAAAGCTCCCAGCAGCCTGAAGAGTACGAACCCGAACAGTCGATTGCGGAACAGTTCTTCCTTTGCCATAAATCTAATCGGACGCCGGGTGAAACACCCCACAACTATCGGGTCAAGAAGGCTTATATGATTGGAATAAACTATACAGCCTTTCAGACCTTCCAATGAATTATCCCCTTCTATCCTGACCCTGAAAAAAATCCTCAGCAGCAAACCAAGGGCAAATCTGGCAAATCTATAGAACATCCCCTTTACACCCCACAGCACTCAGTATTTCATCAATTACCTGGTCAACACTCTTATCAGTGGTATCTATCAGAACCGCATCATCTGCCTTCTTTAAGGGAGAAGATGCCCTGGTGCTGTCGATACGGTCCCTTTTCTCTATGTTTTCCTTTATCTGCTCCAGGCTGGCATGGGGGTTCTGCTTCAATGCATCCTTGTATCTCCTTTTTGCTCGTTCCTCCAGTGAAGCGGTAAGATAAAACTTGTAGTCTGCCCGGGGGAGAACATTGGTCCCTATATCCCTTCCATCCATAACAACCCCCTGCACCTCTGCCATATTACGTTGCAAGCCGACCAATATCTCTCTTACTTCAGGAATTGCCGCCACCCTGGATACATTTCTGTCCACAGCGCTGCTCCTTATCCTGAGGGTCACATCCTCTCCATCCATATAAATCCTTCCGTTGTCCATGGTGATGTCCGTTTTTTTCGCCATCCGGACAATGGATGTGTGGTCGTTCAGGTCAATATCTCTGCTTATGGTCTTGTATGTAATAGCCCTGTACATGGCACCGGTGTCAATATATGTTAAACCCAGTTTACCGGCAAGACGTTTCGCTACTGTACTCTTCCCACAACCTGCGGGACCGTCGATGGCAATCCGGAGTTTTCCCACCCTTGTTCCCCCTGACCATTATTTTGCAATATAAAACCACCAGTGAGGTTGGTGGCTGTTTCTAACCTTCAGAAAGGTCCGGTCTTAATTTTTTCGCATCCTTCAGATAAACATGCCTGACCCTCTGGCCTTCTTCCATATTCGCCAATAACATCACTCTGATACACTTTGCCAGGCTGTGTCTTACCGGCATCTCCGCCGCGCACAGCAGGGGTACCCTTTGGAAACCTTTCTTCCTTAGCCCGGCTGCCGGATAAGCGCTATCCAGGTCTGCAGTACATGTAAAAATAATAAATACAATGTTCTCATCCGAAAGATTATTGGCCTGCTTTATTTCATTTATCAGCTGCACAGCAGCTTCTTCAATTTCTTTACTGTTGTTTTCGCTTACTGTGACAGCCCCTCTGATTGCCGCTACCACCATTAATTATTCACCTTATAACATTATATATTACATGAACTTTCTTCTCAAGCCTTATTTTAGCTTAACCCGTGAAATTACTTCAATTTTATTTTTGGCGCTGACCCGCATACCGATTGACGGCTTAAGAACGTTATCGCTGACACCCACTACCGTAAAGTACAGGGACTGTTTCTTCACCCTGGAAGCGTCAAGCTCCAGCAGGTCATTGTTCTTGACCTCGACCTCCACTTCCTGTCTGTCAAACCTTGCCACAGGCTCACCGTTGACCAGAAGCATTGCCTCCGGATAGAGCTCCTGATTCTCCATTTTTACGATAATCTTCCCGCTGGTGGATAATAATCCTGCTTCCTGCAGCGAATCCCCTTCCAGCCGGGTAGTATAGTTAAGAAACACCCGTGCGGTATCGTTGAGCATAAGGGCCTGAAATGCAATCAAAAGTAATATTCCCGCAATTACCGCTTTCAGAATTAATCTCTCCACCGCATATGCAATATCAAAATGTTTTTTTCGGGATTTCCCGGACATATCAAAGCCCTCCGTTAACTGTTTTTACTATGTTATGCAGAAAAATAAAAAAAATGCACCCATGTGCATTCTCTGTATATGACTAATCTGTTACCTGCAGTTCATACCGGCAATATATCCGGTTGAAAACGCAATTTGAAGATTAAACCCCCCGGTAAGGGCATCTACATCCAGCACTTCCCCGACGAAAAACAAGCCCTTCACCAGACGGGACTCCATAGTTGAGGGATTGACTTCCCGGGTGGAAACGCCTCCGGCAGTTACTATGGCTTCTTCCATCGGTCTAACTCCTGCAACTGAGATATCCATCCCCTTTATTGCCCTGACCAGTCCCGCCCTTTCTTCTCTGCTAATCTGGTTTGCTGCTTTTAAGGAAGAAATCCCGGCTTTTTTCAGCAGCACGGGGATTAACCTCTGGGGCAGAATACGGTTCAATATGTTCTTAGGCAGTTTATTAGGATTTCCGCTGAGATATTCCACCATATTTTTATCCAGGTCCGTCACATCCGCATCAGGCATTAAATCCATTTTCAATAATACCTTTTCTTCCAGAAAATCATATATAAACCTGCTGAGGG
Source organism: Clostridium thermobutyricum (assembly GCA_016842005.1). Classification (GTDB taxonomy): domain Bacteria; phylum Bacillota; class Clostridia; order Ch29; family Ch29; genus JAENYD01. The sequence continues at coordinate 27,065 of JAENYD010000013.1, forward strand.
TCAGAATAGAAGGCCCTGAAAGCCCGAAATGCGTAAACAAAACTCCGCCCAACTCCTCCCTTATTTTCCTGCCTCCTGAAGTGAATGCCTCTGTCCTTACCCTGTCCAGGGATAATCCCTGTAGGCCTGCGGGCCACTTGTCCTCAGTTTCAACCGCCACCAGTGAAGGCCGGAGCGGTATTATACGGTGCCCCGCTTCCTCTGCCCATCTGTACCCGTCACCGGTGGACCCCGTCCAGGGATAGGACAGTCCCCCGGTTGCCACAACAACAGAGGATGCCCGTATAAACTGGCCCCTGCAGGTATATATCCCCCTTACCTTTCCGCCTTTGAAATCAATACCGGATACAGGGCTGCTCAGCCTGACTTCCGCTCCGTTCCCGTACAGATGCCTCTCAAGGGCCTTTACAACATCTGCGGCTCTTTCAGACACGGGAAACACCCTGCCCTCCTCCTCTATCTTAGTAGGAACACCCAGATTATTGAAAAGTTCAATCAGATCTTCCTGATTGAATGCATACAGGGCCGAATACAAAAAAACACCGTTTCCAGGGGTATTCTCAATCAACCGGTCAACATCGCAGGAATTAGTGACATTACATCTTTTATTACCGGTCAGGTATATCTTTTTCCCCAGTATTCTGTTTTTCTCCAGCAGAAGTGTTTTCATGCCCCGGGATGCTGCTGCCGCTGCAGCCATCATTCCGGCAGCCCCTCCGCCGATTACCACTACTCTATTATTCACCTTCGCAACCATCCTTTGAAGCAAATCTTCAATCAAGCCAGAAATGTCTTTACCATGGCCTTGCTGAGAACTGCAAACACCAGATTGCCGGGCATGGGCTTCACCTTGCAGAGGATACGGATGCATGCTCAGTCATTTTTCGTTAAATGATATGAATCATTCAGTGTTACCAGGACGTTTCCCTCTTCCTTAAAATCTATTATGCTGACTGCCCCGTTATCTATACGTATCCTTCTGAAAAATACGAGGTCAATATCCAGCAAACCGAATACAAGAGTTTTTATCAGTATTCCGTGGGAGACCAGGGCAATTTTTTCACCGGGATGCCTTTTTACTATCCCGTACACTCCTTTTAGCGCCCTCTCCTGTACCATGACAAGCTTCTCTCCACCGGGAATCACAGCTTCATGGGGCCTGCTGCGCCAGGTGGTATAAACCTCCTGAAACTCATTCTTGATATCTTCAATGGTTTTACCCTCCCATTTTCCCAGGTTCATTTCCCTGAAATCCGGAGAGGTTATTACTTCGAGCCCCAGCCTGTCACCAACAGCCCTGGCAGTACAATAGGCCCTTTTCAGATCGCTTGAATACAAAAAACTTATCTTCTCCTTCTCCAGCCTTTCTGCCACTCTTTCCGCCTGCCACATGCCGCTGGAGGTGAGATGAGTATCTGTAGAACCCTGGGTCCTCTTTGCTTTGTTCCATTCAGTTTCACCGTGCCGCACCAGATATAGCCTGGTCATGCTTGATATCTCTCCTCTGTGTTCAATAATATGTTCACGAGAAATAGCCGTGGACACTGGTTATCCACGGCTACCCATCATTTTATTCCGTTTCTTTCTTTATCCGAATATGTCTGGTATTCTCCCCAGATATCCTCCAGCCTTCCGAATACTTTGGTGACCCTGTCTTTTTCTCTCATGCTCACTCCTATGATTAACGCATTAATCAAGCTCATGGGAGCAACCAGAGAATCCACGAATGAAGCTATATTGCTCTTGGTAAACAGGGTATAATCCGAATAATTAAGAAGAGGTGAAAGAGGACTGTCGGTTATCGCGATAATTTTCGCTCCCTGTTTTCTGACAAAGTTCAATGCTTCAACAGTTCTCCTGGAATACCTGGGAAAGCTTATTGCAAGCACCAGGTCCTCGCTTCCTACATTGAACAGCTGTTCATATATCTCGCTTATACCACGGGACACTACTTTGACGTTTTCCAGTATCAGGTTAAGATAAAATCCGAGAAAATCAGCCAGGGTGGTGGAAGTCCTCAAACCGATAATATATATGTTCCTCGCTTCCATTATATGGTCCACAACTTTATCGAAAGTAGCTACATCCACTTCTTCAAGGGTTGCCCTGATATTGTCTATATCCGATTTCAATACATTTCTGACCACATCGTCCTCATTCACCATATCAGAAGACATTTCTATGCGCTGCACCGTTGTAAGTTTGGTTTTAATCAGTTCCTGCAGCGCCTTTTGCAGTCTCGGATATCCTTCATAACCCAGGGCCACCGCAAATCGTACAACGGTGGATTCGCTGACCCCTACCTTTTCACCCAGATTTGCAGCAGTCATGAATGCCGCTTTATCATAATGGGATAGAATATACTCTGCTATTAACTTTTGTCCCTTGCTCAACCTGGGAAAATTCTGCCGTATGAGTCTGAGTAAATCCACATTTACGTCGTTCATACAATCATCCTTTACGATATATTCATGCAAAGTTTTTTGCCTTCCTCAAGGGCCTTCTTGTTCAATGCCTCTGTTCCTGGCGGCACTCTGTTCAATACCGCTTTTTCAAGGACATCATCAGAAACAAGTTTTACAATGGAATTGATGGCACCCAATGCCACTATATTTGCCACCATCGCCTTACCAACCACATCTTTGGCAGTATCCAGAATAGGCAGGCTGTATTCTGCCGATCCCCTGCCCCCGAGGGTAGATACTGTTTCATCCACTATTATTATACCATCTTCCTTAACGCTGTCCACATATTTATCGTACGCCTTCTGTGTAAGGGCCAGAAAAACGTCAGGTTTCCTTACCTTGGGATAATGTATGTCGGTATCGCTGATGATTACTTCCGCCTTGCTTGCCCCGCCTCTTGCCTCCGGACCGTAGGACTGACTCTGTACTGCATTCAATCCGCCGTTTATGGCCGCTTCCGCCAGTATAATCCCGCCTAATATCAGGCCCTGACCACCCGAACCGCTTAGTCTTAGCTCAATGCTGCCCATACTTCTACCCCCTTTTGAAACTCTCGATAATTTTTTTGTATTGCTCCGTATACTCGGGCTGAGGATTGTTATAAAGTTCTCCGATTATTATCTTGCCATCCACCTTTTCCTTGGGCAATTTCTTTGCTGCTGCCGCATTCACACTACTGTCCTTAAGATACTCCATCATTTTCACCGCATCTCCCTTTTTGTTCTTCCTTCCGTAATAAGTGGGACACACGCTTATTGCTTCCACAAGGGAAAATCCTTTATTCAGTATAGCCTTCCCTATAAGGTCTGTCAGCAGCTGGGCATGATAAACGGTTGCCCTTCCCACGTAGGTGGCATCCGCAGCCTGAACAAGATTACAGATATCGAAAACCTTTTCTATATTTCCATAAGGAGCCGTTGTTCCCCTGTCCCCTGTGGGAGTGGTAGGAGAATACTGCCCTCCCGTCATCCCGTATATATTATTATTGAACACCACGGTGGTAATATCGATGTTTCTCCGGGCAGCATGTATCAGGTGATTTCCTCCTATTGCAGTACAATCACCGTCACCGGTAAGCACTATTACCTCCAGTTCCGGATTGGCATGCTTGACCCCTGTTGCAAAGGCTAGGGCCCTTCCATGGGTGGTATGAAGGGTATTGAAATCCATGTATCCGGAAGCCCTGGATGAGCACCCTATACCCGAAACAACGCATACCTTGTCTTTTTCAAGCCCCAGTTGGTCAATCGCCCTGGCCACCGCTCTCATAATTATGCCGTGTCCGCATCCGGGGCACCAAATATGGGGAAGCTTATCCATCCTGAAATATTTTTTTATCAGTCTGCTAGACATCTAGATTACCCCCTTGACCTTATCCAGAATCTCTTCCGGTGTGATTATATCTCCATCTGCCCTGTTTATGCCTTCTACCCTGCACCTGCCCCCTGCAACCCGCTCAACCTCGTAAATATACTGACCAAGGTTCATTTCGGGGACAATTATCCTCCTGGCCTTCTCTGACAGTTGTTTTACCTTTTCCTCAGGGAAGGGCCATATTGTTATGGGCCTGAAAAGCCCCGCTTTAATACCCTCTTCCCTGGCGGAATATACCGCACTTCTTGCCGACCTTGCCGTACTCCCATAGGCCAGCACTATAATTTCAGCGTCATCCGTATTGTCTTCTTCGTATAAAAGAATATCCTGGATATTATTGTTTATCTTTGCCGTCAACCGATTTATAAGGCTGGCTGCCACCTCCGGACTGTTGCTCGGAAAACCTGTCTGGTCATGTACCAGACCTGTAACATGAAATCTGTAACCTTCGCCAAAAGCGGCCATTTCCGGCACTCCGCCCCGAGGGTCAGCTTTATATGGTATATACTCTTCCGGTTTCACAGAGGGTTTTTTCCTGTCAACAATGTCTATAGTGTCCGGATCGGGTAACTCGACTTTTTCCCTCATGTGTGCAATCACTTCGTCCAGAAGAAGTATTACCGGCATCCTGTATTTTTCCGCCATATTAAAGGCCTTTACGGTTATAGAAAATATTTCAGGTACTGAAGACGGATACAGCGCTATTACCGGATGGTCCCCGTGGGTACCCCAGCGGGCCTGCATGATATCCCCCTGGGATGGGGAAGTAGGTAATCCTGTGCTGGGTCCTCCCCTCTGGACATTTACTATTACACAGGGAATTTCCGCCATGGCGGCATAGCCTATATTCTCCTGCTTCAATGATATACCGGGTCCGCTGGATGCAGTCATTGCCTTAAGTCCTGTCAGTGATGCCCCGATAACTGCCGCCATACTGGCTATCTCATCTTCCATCTGTACAAATTTGCCTCCCACCTGAGGCAGCCTTTCCGCCGACCCCTCTGCAATCTCTGTGGAAGGGGTAATGGGATAACCGGCAAAAAACCTCATACCAGCCGCAATGGCCCCTTCAACACAGGCCTCATTTCCCTGCATAAGCCTTACTTTTTTATTATTCATCCTCTTGCCCCCCCTCCAGGTAAATTGCATAATCCGGACATCTCAGTTCGCAAAGGCCGCATTTGGTACAGGCGTCAATATCCGCTATTTTTACCTTCGTTCCTTCCATTTTCAGTACGCTGGCAGGACAGAACGCCGCACAAATGCCACAGCCCTTGCACCACTCTTCCTTTACAACCAGTGACTTTGTTTTTTCTCTGGATGTCACCTCTCGGGCCCCCTTCAAATATGTATTGGATGTAACACAATATGAAGCACAAAATTCATTTTTCTGATTTTATTTTATTATATACAAACATTTTGTGCAAGGGAAATTTCATTTGTCACGCAATTGTATACTTTCAAACTTGTATTTAGGTATACAATTATATTCAAATAAAAAAGCAGCTATCGCTGCCCTAAGTTTCGTATATTGAAATTACCATTTTATCTTCATCTTGCATGGCAAGACCAAATACGAGGTTTTTATTTTTCAGTGTCTTGTTCAAAAAATCTACCAATTTGTATAACTCATCATTTTTGTACACTTCCTGAATTCCTATAAGTTTTAGCCCTTCCTCTTCGCTCATATGGCTACCTCCTCAAAATTTGAATTCCCACTTTTGCAGTTCCTCAATCAAACTGAATTTCGTCAGGTCAAAATGTATAGGCGTAACAGTTATGTAGTTCTGCGAAATCATATTTATATCGCACCGGTCATTATGATATTCGTCCACTGCTTCGCCGGACAGCCAGTAATACTGCTGGCCTCTAGGGTCTTTCCTTTCATCGAAGGAATTTCTGTACCTCCGTGTGCCCAGACAGGTGATTTTAACTCCCTTAATGCGGTCATAACTGACACCGGGAATATTTACATTCAACAGGGTATCCTTTTGCAGTTTATTTTTGTGTATATTTTTAGCCAAAATTCTTGCAAACCTGGCTGCAACACTATAATCGGTGGCATCGTATGAAGCCAGGGAAATGGCAGCTGATGGAATACCCAGAATAGCCGCTTCTATGGCTGCCGAAACAGTACCGGAATACAGCACATCGGTGCCCAAATTCGGACCCCTGTTTATACCTGAAAGGACTATATCGGGATTACTGTCCAGCAAGGCTTCGATACCCAGCTTAACGCAGTCGGAAGGTGTACCGTTAACCGACCATGCCTTTACGCCCTTCCCAAAATGATTAACCGGCGTGGCCCGGAGAGGTTTATGCATGGTAATCGCATGCCCTACCGCGCTTCTTTCCCTTTCCGGGGCAACAACCACCACATGGCCAATATCCTCTACGGCTGCCGCCAGACTCATTATACCCGGGGCCTCTATCCCATCATCATTTGTAACCAGAATTAACATATAAATACCTCCCCACCCGGTCAACCCGCTGAAAACCCGGCCGGCACAAGCAAATTCAAAAGCCGGCACCCTTGGAATCTCTTGTACAATTTGCATTATATCAGTAATCTTTATTGAGTTCCATATACAAATTATTTTTTCCTTTAGATTGTATTAAATACGACTTTTATAGCCATTATTAACATATACTAATTCCGTTACTAAAAATCCGGGGTGAAATAATGATCCAGATCGACGACGCAGGCAGTGGCAGCTTGGTTGGCGGCACATGCATAGGTGTCAACAGGATAGAAACAGGAGAATATTCATATGGTATTATTCCCCTTGAATACTACCGCCCTGAGTCCTTTAAGGCCAAAGCTTACCAGGACTGTGCCATCCACATAGTACAGGATACCTTTAACAGACTCAATATTGGCAAAAGAGAACCTATCCAGGTATGCAGGGGGTATATGTTCGACAAATTGAAAAAATGGCTCAAAACCAATAACTACCCATGGCAAAGCACAAAAATCGAAGACCCCTTACAAACCATTGTAGAAAAAACCTTTGAAGACTATATCATATCCCTCGGGCTTCCTTCCCGCTTCATCCGCTATACCAAGTACCCCTTTCATTTTCACCGGTTATTGAAGTGGGTATACGCTGATTATGACAACAGAAAGCATCTTTGCAAAACAGGCTGGGACAGCTGGCAGAAATATAAGGATATTGACCGGGAAGTATATTACAGCAGTATGAATAAACCAAATTTTTACTGTATGAAATGCGGAGAAAAAATAGCTGAGGGAAGCAGGATAAAGGTTATAAGATATTTCACCAACAGGATTAACAAAGTATGCCTGCATGATTACTGTTAGGTAACACACAAACCAAAAACAAACCGCTTTTCAGTGGTCAGGGGACATGCCTGCTGAAATACAGGAATGTCCCCCTCATAATGTTCCCGATATATCAGTATCTCTTTATTACACCGGATGGGTCTTGTCCTGGTGATTGACCATAGTTCCATCAATTTTGTACTTCTGGGCCTGCCTGTATTCAAAATACTTGAGGGCGACCTGGGGAAACAGTGCGTAGGTAAGGACATCCTCTTCCTGTTCCAGGTATTCTTTCATCTCATTTCTCAGGCTCTCCAGCTGAGGAGGGATATCGTCAGCCGGACGATGGTCTATTATTTCCTCATCCCCGATGATCTTTTCCTTTATCTCCCGGGATATGGGAACGGTAGGTCTGCCGTAAAGCCCCTTCACATAATTCTTGACTTCCACGGGTATCATCTTATACCTTTCACCCGTCAGGACATTCATAACCGCCTGGGTACCTACAATCTGACTGGTTGGCGTAACCAGCGGCGGATAACCCAGGTCTTTTCTCACGTTGGGTATTTCTTTGAGCACTTCATCATATTTGTCAAGGGCATTCTGCATTGTCAGCTGTGAAACCAGATTGGACAGCATACCTCCCGGAACCTGATATATGAGGGTGTTTATATCCACCGAAAGCACTTTTGGACTAAGGGTTCCACTGGCAATATACTTTTCCTTGATGGGCTTGAAATATTCCGCAATTTCATTCAACCTGTTCAGGTCAAGTTCTGTATCGTAAGGAGTATCCTTAAGGGTAGCAACCAGCGGTTCTGTAGGCGGTTGCGCAGTCCCCGAACCAAAGGGTGAAAGGGCGGTATCAACAATATCCACTCCCGCTTCAACAGCCTTTAAATAGGTCATAGGAGCAAGACCGCTGGTACAGTGGGAATGAAGCTGTATCGGCACCTTTACGGTTTCTTTGAGGGCCTTGACCAGTTCATATGCATAATAAGGGGTTAAAAGCCCTGACATATCTTTAATGCATATGGAGTCGGCACCCATGTCCTCCATCTCTCTGGCCAACTTAACATAAGTCTCCGTGGTATGTACAGGGCTTATGGTGTAGCTTATGGCTGCCTGGGCATGGGCTCCTTCGCCGATAGTAACCTTCATGGCCTTTTGCAGGTTTCTCACATCATTAAGGGCATCGAAAATCCTGACTATGTCGATACCATTGTATATAGCCCTTTTTACAAATTCCTCCACAACATCATCGGCATAATGCTTGTATCCCAGTATATTCTGGCCTCTCAGCAGCATCTGCAGGGATGTGTTTTTCATTTTGTCCTTGATTTTCCTCAATCTCTCCCAGGGGTCCTCGTCCAGAAATCTCAAACTAGCATCAAAAGTGGCCCCACCCCACATTTCTACCGAGTGAAAACCCACTTTGTCAATCTTTTCCGCTATGGGCAGCATCTCATCTGTGCTCATCCTTGTAGCTATGAGAGATTGGTGTGCATCTCTGAAAATGGTTTCTGTAACTTTTACTCTGGGCATTTACCTCAACTACCTCCTCGTATTGATTTTGCCCCCCACTCTTAATGCATTTATCCTTTATTATACCACAATATTTCCGGCTGTTAAATAAAATGAAAATTCATTCTATTCCCTTTGCCAGTTCTACGGTTTTACGCGCCAGAACATCGGTGGAGGAAACATAATCAATACCCCGTGGCAAGTCCTTCTGGATAAGGGGCAGCTCGGTACAGCCAAGGATAATGACCGGAACCCCTCTCTCTTTCATTTGGTTTACAACTGTACAAAGTTCTCTGATATCAATCTTGCTCAGGCCTTCTTTTATCCCGTATACCGCATCGTATACAATTTTTTTCTCCTTTTCACCGGGCACAACCATGTTTATACCGTATTTATACAGCATCCTTTCATATACCCTGCCCTCATATGTGCCTGGCGTTGCGAGCAGACAGGCTGTTGTTCCCGAGCCGTATCTGGACTTTATCTCAATGGCCACCTCTTCAATCATGTTAACAAAGGGTATATCAATATATTTTATTATCTCATCATAAAAAAAATGGGCTGTATTACAGGGCATAACCAGAAAATCCGCACCCATCAGCTGCAGCCTGACAGCTGCCGATACCAGGACCTTTTGAAGGTTATTCTCTTTTCCCAGTATACAAGCGGTTCTATCAGGAGTTTTGGGGTTATTATCGATAATCAGGTGTATATGGTCCTGGTCCCCTTTTACAGGGGTCATATCAATCACCTTCTGAAAAAAATCCACCGTAGCCTGTGGTCCCATGCCTCCCAGTACGCCAACAACTTTGTCCACATTTTTCACCTACCGTATCCTGTTATATTTGACAACTTCAAAGCATATTGAAAAACTAACAAAATAGCCCGATGAAATCGGGCTATTTATTGTCAGCTTTCCAACAGATTTCGGTTATGCCTCTGCAGTTTTCCCGGCTTCTTCGGGTATATGCAGCTCATTTTCGGTTGCAGCAATAACTACGGCAGCCGAAGCGTCACCCGTTACGTTAATAGCGGTCCTCGCCATATCCAGTACCCTGTCAATACCGGCTATAAGGGCTGCCCCTTCAAGTGGCAGTCCTACAGACTGCAGTACCATAGTCAGCATTATGAATCCTGCGCCGGGCACCCCTGCCGTACCTATTGAAGCCAGAGTGGCTGTCAGGACAATTGTCGCCTGCTGGGCAATGGTCAGATCCAGCCCGTAAACCTGGGCTACAAACAGGGCGCACACTCCTTGATAGAGAGCCGTTCCGTCCATGTTTATTGTTGCTCCCAGAGGCAATACGAAGCTGGAAACGCTTTCGGATACACCAAGATTATCCCTGACACTCTTGATGGTTACCGGCAGCGTACCCGAACTGCTGCAGGTGCTGAAAGCAACGGTTGTAGCCGGCGCAGCCCCTTTGAAGAATTTCAGGGGACTCATTCTGGCAATGCCCTTTACCAGAGAAGAGTAAGTAATAGCTGCATGCAGTATGCAACCTATGTATACTGCAGCAATAACCTTGGCCAGAGGCAACAGCACCGACGGACCATTTACTGCCACAACAGGAACTATCAGCGCAAACACGCCGATGGGCGCATAGGACATCACTATTGCAGTAATTTTGTACATTACTTCCGCCATGCTCTCAAAGAAGCCCAGGAAAGGTTTGCCCTTGTCTCCCACAAGGGTTATTCCTATCCCGAGGAACAGCGCAAAGGCGATTATCTGCAGCATTCTACCGTTGACCAGTGCAACCAGCGGATTGGTTGGTATGACGTTCAAAAGGGTATCCACAAGGCTGGGGGCCTGGCCGGCTTCCACAGTGGCATCCACAGGTATGCTGAGGCCCGAGCCGGGAACTATGAGATTACCGAGAATAAGTCCGATTGTTACTGCCACGGCAGTGGTAGCCAGATAATAGACAATCGTTTTTCCGCCGATTCTGCCAAGCTTGCGTACATCACCCGTGCTGGCGGCACCTACTACCAGGGAAGACAGTACCAGTGGAACAATGATCATCTTGATCATGTTAATGAATAAAGTACCGAAAGGCTTGATATAAGTGTTGGCAGCATCTGCTGCCCCCTGCATTAACAGACCTACTACAATACCCGCAACAAGTCCTATAAGGATTTTGGTGGTCAGTTTCACGCTCTTCATTAATCCATATCCCCCTCTCTTAATAATTTATATGACAGTTTGCAGGAAAATAAACCTCCCCTTCAATTTTAAACCAGTTTTATATGTATCTGAAGGATCTGATTATGTAGGAAATGGTATTTAACAGTAGTATCCGCTGCTCTTTTTCTCAATAACCATTAGAATCGGAGGATTGTTTTTCTGATTTACAGCTTCTATGGATATGCATCTGAAAAAAGATGGATTCAGACTTGCAATGTAATTTAGAAGGAGGTCCTTTTCTCCCATTCCTCCCCGGTGACCGCAGTAAGCAACAATAGTAACAATCCCGCCGGGGACAAGGAGCATGATCGACTTTTCCACCGCTTTAAGAGTTGTATCGGGCCGGGTGACAATGCTGTGATCTCCTCCGGGCAGATAACCCAGGTTGAACATTACCGCCCTGATGGGTTTATCAACATATATGTCCATATTTTGGTGCCCGTCACATATAAGTTTGACCCTGTCCTGGAACCCATGCTTTTGGAGCTTGCCCCGGGCCGAATCCAGGGCTGCCCGCTGGATGTCAAATCCGTACACCAGCCCGTCATCTCCGACCAGGTCGGCAAGAAAAACAGTATCTGCACCGTTTCCCACCGTACCGTCGACAACAATGTCTCCGGGAACCACGGTTTCCCTTATTATGCTTTTTGCCAGTTTCACAGCACTTAGTATCATAGATTATTCACCCCATACCCAGCTTAAATCATATGTCTGTTTCCGGTTCAAAGATGTTTCGGGCTGTCTCAGGGATGATGTCTCCTGTACAGGACGACGGTTAAACAAAAGTCAGCAGTGCCTCTCTTATGATCTTGGCAGCAAGTACACCGGTAATACCTGCCGGGTCTCCGTAAGGCATTACTTCAACAAGGTCGAAACCTATAACATTGCAGTCTCTGAGCATATGTACCGCCTCAATTATCTCATTTGAAGTACATCCCCCCGGCTCCGGAGTACCGGTTCCGGGCGCATAAGCAGGGTCCACCACGTCTATATCCATAGTAACGTATATAGATCTCCCCTTTATATTGTCCAGTATCTTACTCAGAGGACCCAGAATCTCAAAGGGATAAAAATGCGTGTTGCTGCTCCCCCATTCAAACTCTTCCCTTGTACCCGAACGGATACCAAACTGATATATATTTCCCGGGGGCATATATCCGGCGCACTGCCTTATTACTGTGGCGTGGGACAGGGATTCTCCATTATACTCTTCCCTCAAATCGGCATGGGCATCAAAATGGAGCAGCACCAGGTCATTTCCATGTTTATCCACGGCAGCCCTGACAACAGGCAGGCTGATCAAGTGCTCCCCTCCGATAAAAACAGGAAACCGGTCATCACCCATCACCTTTTTCGCCATCTTATATATTGTACCAAGAGATTTTTCAGGGTTCCCAAAAGTCATTTCCAGATCGCCATAGTCAAACAGCGATATATCCGCAAGGTCTTGTCGCAGATATGGACTGTAGCTTTCCAGCACCCATGACATTTCCCTTATAAACCCGGGGCCGAAACGGGACCCCGGCCGAAAGCTGACCGTGAAATCCATGGGAACCCCTATCATTACAGCGCGAGCTCTGGAATAGTCGCCATGGCTTTCCAGAAAACAGTTGTGTATTCCTTTCTCCATCCCGGACTTACTCCTGCCCTATTATTTTCTTTACAAATTCAGGAAGAGAAAAACAGGCATAATGTATCTGATCATTGTAGTATCTTGTGTCCAGCTTTTGTATCCTGTCCCGGGGAACTTTCAGCGGGTCATATTTCTTTGACCCCATGGTAAAACTCCATAAACCGCTGGGATATGTGGGAACCGAATACAAATAGAGCTTTGTTATCGGAAAAACAGAGCTTATTTCACTGAACACCTGTGAAATCAGAAGCTTGTTATAGAAAGGCGATTCTGTCTGGGCCACAAAAAGACCGTCTTCCTTCAGAGCTTCAAAAATGTTCCGGTAAAAATCCCCGGTAAACAGCCCTACTGCCGGTCCTACCGGGTCGGTAGAATCCACCATTATAACATCGAACTCATCTTTATGTTCTTTGATAAACTTTATACCGTCTTCAATCAGCACCTCTGCCCTTTCGTCATCCAGAGCGCAGCTGATTTCAGGGAGATATTCCCTGGATACCTCTACAACTCTACCGTCGATTTCCACCAGGTAGGCCTTTTCAATGCCCGGATGCTTAAGGGCCTCTCTTATGGCACCGCCGTCCCCTCCCCCTATAACTGCTACTTTTTTCGGGTCAGGATGCGTAAAAAGAGGTACATGGGTTATCATTTCGTGGTAGATAAACTCATCCTCAATGGTTGTCTGGATTGCATGGTCCAGAACCAGCATCCTTCCGAACTGCTTGGTCTCAAGTAAGCTGATTTCCTGAAACTCGCTTTTTTCGACATGGTGGGTTTTGATTACCTTACATGTTATAGCCATGTCCTGGGTCTGTCTTTCAGTGAACCATAATTCCATTTTTCTCACTCCCTCATGTAAAATATCACATTTTATAATATTTTATAGATGTTATTCATCTCCTTTACAACCGGAACAGCTGTCAAAGTATCCTTTCATATCGACAACCAGCAATCCGGGTTTTTTATCCGATGGATGAAACCCCAGTTTTTCGAAAAACAGCCGGAGTTCTTCCCTGTCTTCAACCCAGGCCCATCTAATCCCTCTTCGTTCCGCCACATTCAGGATACTCTTTACAAGGGCATAGCCTATACCCTGCCCTCTCACGTCTTTGTCCACATATATGGAATTGATATCTACCCCATCGGGTATTATTTCCAGACTGCATGCCCCAACAAGCCTGTCTCCTTCCATAGCAACCATAACCAGGTCCTCTCTGCCTTCTTTTAATTTACCCTGCTGGAGATAACCTTTATAATCATCTCCCGGTTTTGCCTTTCTGAAGTATAACATGACAACCTCCCCGGCAAATTATTTCCTTAATATATTGCAGAACAAGCTGGATATCGTATATACTATTATCCAGTGGCTGACCCTACCTGGTGCTTCCGCTTCCTCAGCCATAATATAAATTTATCCATAGCAGCTATATTTTATCACTAAAAAACCTTAAATACAATAAAGGAAAATTCCATTTATTAAGGCTGTATTGAATATACAGCCTTAATGACAAAGCTTTTTAATCTCTTCCTCAGTCAGGTATCTCCATTTCCCCCTGCCGAGTTTGCCGAGTTTCAGACTGCCAATGGCAACCCTATCCAGCTTCAGGACAGGGCAGCCGATGGCTTCGCACATTTTTCTCACCTGCCGGTTTCTTCCTTCGTGAATGGTTATTCTGATAAGGGCCTGATTTTGTCTTTTTTCCATTAAAACCACATTAGCAGGAGAAGTAATATAATCTTCAACGGGTATTCCCCTTCGAAGCCTGTCCAGGTCTTCTTCCCCCGGCAGTCCCATCACAAGGGCAAGGTAAACCTTGTCAATCTGATGGCTCGGGTGAGTCATTCTATGAGTAAACTCACCGTCATTTGTGAGGATAATCAGGCCCCCGGTATCGTAGTCCAGTCTCCCCACAGGATATATCCTTTCCTCTACTCCCTTGACCAGGTCCAGTACTGTAGGTCTGCCATACTGGTCATCGGCAGTTGACACATAACCCACGGGTTTATTGAGCATCACGTATACCCTTTTTCTTTCTTCATTGACAGGTCTTCCGTCAACCTCTACCCTGTCAATCTGAGGGTCAATTTTTATCCCCTGCTCCCTGACAATCTCACCATTAACCCGTACCCGGCCCTGGGCGATAATTTCCTCACATTTCCGCCGGGAGGCCACGCCGCACTGCGCCATGTATTTATGGAGCCTTTCCATAGCACTCCTCCTTATCTCTGGTTATATTATACCAGTTTTTCATTGAATATATCGATAAGGTCCATTCTTTCCACCCTTCGCCGGATTTCCTGGTTCTCTATTGTATACATGTTTCTTTCCTTCATCCTCTCAAAATATTCAGCTCCTGCAAAGGTATATCTTTTCTTCAAACCATCGCTGTGGTTTATCCTTTCGTTTGCATATGCTATAATATCACCGATCACCAGATTCCTGGGCAGTTCCAGCAGGGGCATTCCCAGTACCAGCCTGACACTGTTATGCCCGGCCAGACTTCCCGTGACTATTGCTTCGGTATGGCCGACAAACAGCCCCGATTTCTCCCCGGCACAAAGGAGATTTTCCAGGTTATTCACCTTCATGGCATTATTTCTGGGGGCAATGGACAGATATCTTATAGAATTTCCCTTCCCTCCGGAATAGGGGTCTTCATATCTTGCGTTCTCCAGCCCTTCTATCCTCCTCAATTTGTCAAGGGGATAAAAGGGTGTCATGAGTTTGGCATGTCCGGTATCGAGAAGGATAATGTTTTCGGCAAACTCCTTCAATGCATACTGTTGGCATACCTTTAATGAAAGTTTTTCAATCTTTATGTCTTCTTCCGGAATCTTGAGTATCACAACCCCTTCCCGGTTCAGTTTCTCCCGTATATCGTCACTCAGAGAATCCTTGTTCAATTTGCAGGAACCGCTAAAGGCCCCGTAGCATCCGTCCTCCCTCTGCCCGAGTATGTCCTCTATTCCGGCCCTCTGACTTATACTGGTCCTGGGCCCGAAGGAGGGACATCGCAGTATGCACATGGCACATCCGTTCCCGTACTTCAAACAGTTCCCCATTGGACCGGTTGAACCGGTAGTTTCAATAAACACATCACCTTCTAATATTGTATCGTCCGCCATTAATATTCCGGTTATGGTGCTTCCCCGCTTTTCCACGTCTATAGCCCTGGCCTGCAACTGTATCTCCACGCCCATCTCCATCAGGAGCTGCCTGACCATTGGTTCCACTCTTGTAACATCATACAGGCTGGCATGTTTATGCCCGGGAAAATCAATCATCCTGTGACGGGCTGCCTTATCGGTTATCCGGAAAAGTTTTCCTGCTCCAAGATTTATTGCTTCCTCCGCCGCAGTATATCTTCCGTTATTTCTCATTATACCGCCCACATTCCCGAGACCTAAAAGCATGTCAGTTTTTTCAAGGATTGTCACCCTGGCCCCCGCCTGTCGCGCAGATACTGCAGCGGCACATCCTGCCCATCCTCCGCCGATTATTACTATCCTAACCATTAAGTATCCTCCTTTCAATCGCTTTCCTCACATCCAGCTGCACCTTGCACGCTTTGACCTTTACACCGCTTTCTATCCGGGTGGAACAGCTACCGCATATACCTTCACCACAGCAAATCTGACTGTTGTTTGTCACTACCAGAAAAGGATTGCCCCTGCTATTATCTATCTCCCTGAGTATATAAAGGTGCTGCTTATCCGACCCGCCGCTGAAAATCAGGTCATAGTCCTCATACTTCAGATATTTATTTATTACTGTCAGTCCCTGTTTTGAAATGATATCAAGTTCTTCAATCTCACAGCAGGTTTCCCCTATATAGTCTTTTATAAATACTGCCCCGACTTTCCCCGGGTCTGCCAGGATTTTAACCCTGTTATTGTGCTTATGCAGAGTTCTCACAACTTGAGCGGCGGGTGCCTGGCCTATACCCCTGGCTATAACCAGACAGTTGCCTCCTTTAATACATTTCAAATACCGCTGTCCCAAAATGCCGTTCCAATAAGGACCGCGAACAATAATTCTATCGTTTATATCCTGCAGGGCTTTGGTCTTGGCTCCTGCCACCTGCATTGCCACATCTATTTCATTCTTTACCGTATTCACCGTCATAACCGACATGGGAACATCAAAAAAACCGGGTCTTTCTTTACCTCTCAGAAAAACATAGGCTCCAGGGTTATCCAGTTCTCTTGACATTGTCCTGGTCACCTTTAGTTTTATTACAAATGTATCAGGAGAAATCTCCTTCTTATCCACCAGTTCAGCTTCATAACTTCCCCTTGTCCCCCTGCTCCTGTATCCTGCCCAGGCATATTCCTGAAAAATACAGACACCCCTCCAATTGCAGTCACAAAACTGTTTCCCCTGTAAATGGGAACAGGTTATACATTCACCGGTTTCTGCCAGAAAACAGGGACAGTACTCGCTTCCTGCATCTACGCATTCCAGTTTTCTTTTAGCCACTATATCACCCCCATACTGTGGAGCTCGCTGATGATTGTATGATCGCCCCACAATATCAGGTTATTTTATAGAATATTTTTTGTTACAAAAAAAAAAGCAGTTACACCATTACTCCGGCGCAACCGTACGTATCCCTCCCGTTTCAATTGTAAGCCAACGGACGCTATATAATCTTTCTTATAAAATCGCTATTTGTTCGAATGAGGTCTTACCCCTCCCGAAGCGACTTTGCTTTAAGGCGGGCGTATATTTGCCTGAAGTAAAATGCGATAAGAGATTTTCGATACCAAAGAGAAATACATCCTGCCCTTTAAAATCTCAGCATTTTACGAAGGTAAATAGCCCGGTAAGCAGGAGCGAGGGACGTGGTAAGACCAGGACTATTTATTAGCGATACATAAACATAAACTACATAGCACCCCGATTGGTTTAACTAACATTCAGTCGGAGCAAAACTCCGCCTGAATGAAGTTTCACTTTACCGTTTCAGTAATTTATTTAGTATATCCCGTCCCGACCTCATGAACCCTTTCTCTTTAACTTCTTCCTGAGCAATCAGATTGGCCCTGGCCAGAACCTCACCTTCAAGCTCAACTCTTACTTCCCCGGCCTTCTGCCCCTTTACCACCGGTGCTTCAAGATAATCAACCCACTCTTCCTCAACCTTTACCCGCTCCTTCTCTTCACCGGTCAACGGTACCATCAGCAGCCTGTCTGTAACCACTCTTATTCTTTCCTTCTTACCGTTTGATACCGCCACTGTTTTTACAAACTGGCCTTTTTCATAGTAGATAACCGGTTGGTATGCATTAAAGGCATATTCCAGCAGACTTACGGATTCCTGCCACATCGTCCCGCAGTTCAATACTACAGAAACCAGCTGCCATCCATTCCGGGTTGCGGATGCCACCAGACATCTGCCCGCCCTTCTGGTGTATCCGGTCTTAACACCATCGCCCCCCTCCATCTGCCAGAGAAGCTTATTCTTGTTCTTCAGTACCCTGCTGTAATCTCTGCCCCACCAGGGAATCTTTTTTTGTTTGGTGGACACAATCCTGGCAAATACCTGGTTGCGCAACCCGTAGGATGCGATTTTAGCCAGGTCCCCGGCGGTGGTATAGTGATGCACATCGTCCAGCCCGTGGGGGTTAACAAAGTTTGTGTTGTATGCACCTATCTCCACTGCTTTCTGGTTCATCATCAAGGCAAAACCTTCGGTGCTTCCTCCGACATGTTCCGCAATTGCCACAGCGGCATCGTTTCCTGACTGGAGCATAAGACCGTACAAAAGGTCTTCAAGGGAAAGCCGTTCTCCGGCTTGAAGATAGATTGAAGAACCCCCGGTGTTCTGGGCCTTCAGGCTGGCGATCACAATATCGTTTATATTTCCGTTCTCAATAGCAGTGATGGCTGTCATGATTTTTGTAGTACTGGCCATGGGAAGCCTTTCATCCATGTTTTTCCCATACAGTACCCTTCCCGATACGACATCCATTACTACCGCTGCCCTGGCTGACGGTGCCACGTCCTGGGCATCTGCTGACTGCATTATGACAAGATTTATAGCCAGGGATATAATCAATGTCACCAGGCCATATTTTCTCAACTGTCAAACCTCCCTCTGCACATAAAAAAGAGTGAACCACACTCTTTTTTAATGTACCTCCTCTTTTACCCTTTCCTTTGTACCGTCATTATTCTTTCTTTTCCTAAAGGAGGCCTGCAGTTCTTCAATAACCTGCGGAGCCAGGTCTATTATCCTTTCCACCATGCCGCTGCTATTGGCGGGTAAAAGTTTTATATGTTCTTTTCCCACCACCATAAAGGCTACCGGCTGAACTGAAACTCCTGCTCCCGTACCTCCCGCAAAGGGCATTTTGGAATTTCCCTGCTCCCTTTCTCCTCCCTTCATCTCATATTCTCCCCCTCCGGAGGCAAAGCCCAGGCTTATCCTTGAAATGGGAATTACGACTGTACCATCTATTGTTTCAACCGGTTCACCAACTATGGTGTTAACATCAACGATTTCCTTCAGACTCTCCATGGTCGTCTGCATCAGAGCCTCAATAGGATGCTCAGCCAATTCAATCACCGTCCTTTATTTTTGCTTTTAATGCTTTAAAACCCGCAATAATAGCATGGCCTATTTTAAAACTTAATATGCAATCAAATTGGGTGGTCAGCGCTATTCTCTCAAAATCAGGCTTTATATCGACTTTAAACTGTTCCAGTATCCTGCATCTCCTGTTTATGAATGCTATTACAATGGTCTTTACATTCCACAGAAGGCCGGAGATAATCCCGGTTAAAGCGGCATCCCCTGTACCGATCCCTGTTTCCCATTTAAAATACCGGACTGTTGTTTTACCCGTAATATAACGAAAAGCTTCCATATAATTCCCTATCATCTCTTTAACCTGCCGGATTTTTTCGATTATCACGCTGAGACTTAAAATCCGGCCTGTTTCCTTCACCGGCCGTCCCCCTCCGGAAACTTCCATTTCCTCTTCCAGCCTCATAGCCGGCTTGCTGCCGGAAGCAACCATTTCAATCACATTTATCTCCCTTTTAACGCTGACCAGACCATGGAGTGTTGAAAAAACCACTACTATTTCATCGTTAATCCCATCCTTTAGATATGTAAATCTTATATTAATCTTTAAAAACCCGAATACAACGCAGAGAAACCCCAGGATCACCAGGAATGCCATCTCATGCCCCCCTGAATTCATAGTCATGTATATTTTTGCCTGCAATAAAAAAAATACACGCTTGCTCAGCATGTATTTTCATCCTCCAGGTAGGATATCTGTTCTTCAATAAGCTCCGGAAGCTCTTTTAACGATTTAAAACCGAAATATTTCAGAAACTCCAGGGTAGTGCCGTATAATATGGGCCTGCCCACCGTATCCATCCTGTCCACTTCGCATATAAGTCTTTTCTCAATAAGCGTGGCTAGGGCCCGTTCGGATTTGACACCCCTGATATTCTCGATTTCAGCCCTGGTTATAGGCTGATTGTAAGCTATTATTGCAAGAGTCTCAAGGGCTGCCTGGGAAAGTCCCTGTTTCCTTCTGGGAGAATATAGTTTCTGCAGAAACTCATAGTGTTCGGGGCGGGTTGCAAACTGAAAATGCCCGTCAGCTTCGATTATCTGGATACCTCTTCTGTCAAAATTAAAACGGTCTTTCATTTCTCTTACTATGACAAGGGCTTCTTTGTTATCAATTTCCAAAACCATGGCTATATCCCTCAAAGCAACCGGATCTCCCGATGCAAAAAGCAGTGATTCGATTATGCTCTCCATTTCTTTTCTGTCCATACCTATCTCCAGCCTTCATTTACCCTTTCTCTGATGATAATTCTCCCCCATATCCGGTCCTGTTTAACAATAATCATTCTCAGTCTTATCAGTTCCAGCATGGCGATAAAGGTAATAACAACATCTGTCCTTCCGGTATCTTCATCAAACAGGTCGTCAAAGCTGATTTCCTTTTTTTCTGCCAGCCTGCCCCTGATAAAATGAATTTTGTCTGTCACAGATATTTCTTCCCTCCGGACACTCTTTTTCAGGTCCAGATCATCATTGTACAGGTTTTTGTATCTTGCCATTACCTTGTTGAAAGCCCTGCATAAATCAATAAAATCAAGGTCAACCAGTTCGGGTTCCCATTCTATATATTCGACCTGGGGCTCAGGTTCTTTGAATAAGCGTTTCTGGAATTTATCCTCCCGTTTTTTCAATTCTTCGGTAATACTCTTGTACTTACGGTATTCTATAAGCCTGTCCACAAGCTGTTGCCTCGGATCTATTTCCTCCTCTTCATTATCATCCTGCTGGGGCAACAGCATTTTGGACTTTATCTGAATAAGGGTGGCGGCCATCACAAGAAACTCGCTGGCAGTATCCACATCAAAAAAATCAATGTCATCAAGATATTCTAGGTACTGCGTGGTTATTTCAGCAATGGGAATATCGTAGATATCAACCTCGTTTTTCTCAATCAAATGAAACAGCAAGTCAAAGGGGCCTTCAAAAACCTCCAGTTTGACCCTGTAAGACATTTTTACCCGTTCCATCATTTGAGATTCATTTTCCTCCTGACTTCCTCAAGGGTTTTTACTGCATTCTCCCGGGCTTTTTTTGCCCCTTCTATAAGTACATCCCTTACATAATCAGGATTAGCCTCCAGTTCCCGTCTTCTTCGGTTTATGGGACTGATAAACTCAACCAGATTCTGGGCCAGCCTCTTCTTGCAATCTACGCAACCTATTTTGCCTCTTCTACAGGCCTCCTCCGTTTCCTCCAGGTCAGACAGTCGGGTAAATACCTTGTGGAACGCATATACCGAACAGACTTCCGGGTTCCCCGGATCGGTTTTCTTTATGCGCTGAGGGTCGGTCACCATCTGACTGGTTTTCTTCAGAATTTCTTCAGGGCTATCCGAAAGATATATGGCATTGTTATAACTCTTGCTCATTTTTCTTCCGTCAAGTCCCGGCAAGACCTTGGCCTCGGTCAAAAGCGCCTGGGGTTCGGGGAAGGTATCACCGTAAATATAATTAAACCTCCTGGCAATCTCCCTGCTCAATTCCAGGTGGGGCAACTGGTCTTCACCCACGGGTACATACCTCGCCTTGCATATCAATATATCCGCCGCCTGAAGACAGGGATATCCCAGGAAACCGAAGGTTGCAATATTCTTACCCTCCAGTTGCTGCAGCTGGTCTTTGTAAGTGGGACACCTTTCAAGCCATGAAACAGGGGTAACCATGGAAAGCAGCAGAAACAGCTCTGAGATCTCTTTAATATCCGACTGAATATACATTGTACATTTTCCCGGGTCCAGACCGGCACTTAGCCAGTCTAAAGCTACTTCCATGATATTGTCCTGCAATTCACCGGTATCTTCATAGCCGGTGGTCAGGGCATGCCAGTCAACTATAGAATGGTAGCTTGTGTACTCTTCCTGGAGCTTCACCCAGTTTTCCAGAGCTCCGAAATAATTGCCCAGATGCAGCTTTCCGGTCGGTCGCATTCCGCTCATAATTATCCCTTTTGTCATTGGCTATTCCTCCTGTTCACTTTCTATATAATTATATTCTTTTTATATTCTATATCCGATGGCTACCGTCACTAATACTTCCGTCCTATTTATCAGAAAAATAACCCTGTAACAGTCGTTATAATGAAATTCAACAATCCGATAATAGGGTTCAGAACCGCCCATAATAATCTGTTTCCCAGGAACACCACCAGCAGAAAAATCATCTGTATCTGGCCGTGCCTCTGACTTAAGGCGAGGGCTTTCCCCGGAGGCAGCAATGTTTCAAGTATCCTGGAACCGTCCAGGGGATATACAGGTATCAGATTGAACACAGCAATAACCAGGCTGTACAGATAAACCGTCTGCAACAGTACCACGGCAGGACCGTACATGGACAGTATTCCTGAGCCCATAATCAGCCTTACCACAAAGGCAAGAACTATGCCGGACAGTGGACCTGCCAGGGCCACATAAAGCATTCCCTTTCTCCGGTCTTTAAAATACATGGGGCTTGTGGGAACGGGTTTTGCCCAGCCCAGTCTGACCAGAAGCAGCATCAAAAACCCGAGGGGATCTATGTGGACCAGGGGATTCAGGGTCAGTCTTCCCCGGTTACGGGGTGTAGGGTCTCCCAGCATGTCCGCCACCTTGGCATGACTGTATTCGTGAACGGTCAGAACTATGACGATTGCCGGTATAGTGTATATCAGGTTTTGTATATTCATACCCATATTCTAGAGCCCTCCTTTGTTCACCAGTTTCAGCAGGACCTGGATTTGTCCGTTCATGTCCCTTATCTCTCTATTATATATTTCTCTCTTTGCATTATCCAGCAAATATTTATAAATCTGCCCCGGTGGTATCCCCATTTTATTCAGGTGGTTACCGGTGATATAAACAGGAAACCTTTTCACCCGGGTCAAATACCTCTGAATATTCTTTTTATAACAGACTGAAGTTTCTACCAGTTTCAGGTAATCAAGCACTTCGTCATCTACGCCCCAAAAAAGCGTGTAAAGACTGTAATTATCCAGGACCCTTTCTCTTACAAATTTACCGATCCCTTCTTCCCGTTTGCGCAGTTTTTTCAGTTGCAGGGCTTTTTTCGAATAAACAGCCAACATTTCCCGTAACCCGGCATGGTCAATATCCTCTAATAGTGCCAGGGCCACATACAAGGGCTGTCCGGAAGCATTGCAGGATACCCGTTCCATCTTTTCATAAGTGGTGACAGATATATCCGCCCCGGGAAAAAGAAGTTCCCATAGATCCAGGACCACCAATTCCTCAACTGAATGCCGGGGGCCTGTTTCTGAAAATAGGAGATTAATCTCCCGGGCAACTCTTTCCCTGCTCAACAGCAGGGGAAACCCGCCCTTAATGGACTGTATCATCAGATTTTTTGTACGGGTATCTATCCGAAACCGATAGCGGTGTTGAAACCTGATACACCGGAAAATCCTGCTGGGGTCATCTATAAAGCTTTTGTCGTGTATCAGCCGGAGCACGCCGTGTTTCAGGTCCTCCAGTCCCCCGAAATAATCCAAAATCTCCCCGTAATCCCCGGGACTCAATCCCATGGCCATGGCATTTATGGTGAAATCCCTTCTGTACAGGTCATCATAAATATCTGAAAATTGTACCCGGGGCAGCACAGCGGGGCGGGGATAGAACTCCTTCCGGGCTGTGGCAAGGTCTACCCTGAACCCCTCATGCAGTTCGACTGTCGCTGTCCCGAACCCGGGGTATACACGAATACTCCGGCTGTCGCCCCATATGACATTAGCCAGTCTTATGGCATCTCCCACTACAGTGATATCCAGGTCCTTTACCCGGTTGTCAATTAAGATATCCCTTACCGATCCCCCTACCAGATATGCCTTGCAGTTTAGATGCCGGGAATGCCTTCCTACTGTCATCAATATATTTATTATCTCGGAGGGCAATCTCTCCACTCTCTTTTGCATATTCAGCTTTTCATGCACTTCCCATCAACTGACCTTCCTGATATACTATACAAATTCCCATGGATATATATTACCACATATTTCTCCGGGTTTCCACGCACGGTTGAACCGGACCGGCCAATCCTGTCCGGGGATGCATACACGGAAACCATTGTTTTAGATAAAATTATTTCTAAAAATAAAGACCGGGCATAAGCCCGGTATACTCCTCTCCGGTCCTATGCCCGTACCTGGTCAGACAAGCAGGATATCTGGCTTCCGCCGGGGGTTTCAACCTCCGTCTGAAGCGCAGGAACACTGCCTTTTTTATTTACCGGCACTATTCTACCTCGCAGCAATCAGCCACCCCACTATAGTTTTCCATAGGGTGCTCAGAAATCCTCTTTTTTCTACCGTTTGTCCTGCCACCAGTTCTATCTTCCGGATTGTTTCCCCTTCCTGGTTGACCAGCAATTCTCCCACTTTTTGCCCTTTTTCCACCGGTGCGTTGATAAATTCAGGCATTTCCACCTCCCGCTTCAGGGTGTTCTCCTTTCCTTTCAGGACCAACACACTGACGTCTTCTCCGGGTTTGACATCAACATACTCTTCTATGCCCTTGGAAACCCTTATCTGGTTAATCACGTCATCTTTTGCAGCAATAGGTACAGAGTTGTATCTTGCAAATCCATAGGTCAAAAGGTTCTCTGCCTCTCTAAATCTTGTCTCTGAAGTAGGGGCACCCATGACCACGCCGATGAGTCTCAGGTTTCCTTTTTTGGCCGTAACTGATATACAGTGTTTCGCCTTATCTGTAAACCCTGTTTTCAAGCCGTCAACACCGTCATACCTTCGGAGCAGCTTATTGGTGTTAACCATTGTAAAGGTCTTGAACCTTCCTTCTTTTCCAATCTCAATGTCCTCCATCCAGATTGTGGTCCATTCAAATATCTTCTTGTGCTTTAACAGTTCCCTGGACATTACAGCCACATCATGGGCGGAAGTATAATGCTCATCGTTATGAAGCCCATTACAGTTGACAAAATGGGTATCCTTCATCCCCAGTTCCTCAGCCCTTTTATTCATCATATCAACAAACAGTTCTTCACTGCCTGCGATGTGCTCCGCTATGGCTACACTGGCATCATTACCGGAGGCAACAGTAATTGCCTTCAAAAGCTGTTCTACTGTCTTACTTTCCCCGACTTCCATATAAAGCTGGCTGCCACCCATACTGGCCGCATACTGGCTTACGGTCACAACGTCATCCAGGCTTATGATCCCCTTCTCCAGATTTTCCATGGCTATGAGCAGGGTCATTATTTTTGTAACGCTGGCCGGAAATACTTTAGCATGGGCATTCTGTTCAAACAAAATAGTCCCTGTATCTGCCTCCATTAAAATGCTGCCCGTGGCATCCACCTTCATATCCTGGGCAAAGACCGGATGAGCCAGTGCGGCAATCATTATAATAACCAGTAAGAATACAAGTGTCGACCTTTTTTTCATTTTCCTCCCTCCTTATTTTGTTAGGTCATTATTAGATTAACCATCAGAAAAAACACTTATTCAAAATAAAAAAAATGCGCCGTAGCGCATCAATATTTAACAGATTGTGTTAAAAAAATTTTCCATTATTTATATATATAGTCTTTTACTGTTTCCCTTTTTTCAACAGGCTGTTCGCATATTTCAACCGATTGCTTGAACAGATCAAGGGCTTCCCTGATGTTTTCCGTCCTGTTATAGTGGAAGCAGGCTATTTTCTCCCCTTTTTCAACCGCATCCCCTATTTTCTTGTTCAGGACAATGCCTGCAGACAGGTCAATCGTATCCTCCTTCGTAGCTCTGCCTGCTCCCAGCATCATGGCGCTCCGGCCCACTGCTTCCGCTGATATCCGGCTTATATATCCGCCGGACGAGGCCTTCACTTCATATATTTTCCCTGCCCGGGGAAGGATATGTTCGGGGTCTTCAACCGCCATCGGGTTTCCTCCCTGATTTTCGACAAACTCCTTGAACTTGTTCATGGCCTTGCCTGAAGCAATCAACGCATCCACCATTTCTCTGCCCTGTTCGGTATCGGCTGCCTTTTCCCCCAGTACCAGCATTACTGCTGCCAGTTCTCTGCACAACTGTCTTAAATCCTCCGGTCCCTGCCCTTTGAGAGTATCAATCGCTTCCCTTACTTCCAGGGCATTGCCGACTGCATAACCCAGTGGCTGCTCCATATCGCTGATAACCGCAACAGTTTTCCTTCCTACAGCATTTCCGATTTTAACCATTATGGATGCCAGTTTTCTGGCCTGTTCCATGTCTTTTATAAAAGCTCCGCTGCCCACCTTGACATCCAGCAATATCCGTCCGGCCCCCGAGGCAATTTTTTTACTCATTATACTGCTGGCTATCAAAGAGACATTATCAACAGTGGCAGTAACATCCCTCAGGGCATACAATTTCTTGTCGGCTGGTGCCAGATTGCCCGTTTGTCCGGTAAGGGCAATACCTATTCTCTTGACAGATCTCATGAATTCTTTCATGGTCATTTCTGTTTTAAACCCGGGTATGGCTTCCAGCTTGTCTATCGTACCCCCGGTATGGCCCAGGCCTCTGCCCGACATCTTGGCTACAGGAATACCGGATGCCGCCACCAGCGGTACTATGACCAGTGACGTTTTGTCTCCCACTCCTCCTGTACTGTGCTTGTCAACTGTTATGCCGGGAATCTCGGCAAGACATAGCTGTTCTCCGGATGCAGCCATGGCCTCGGTCAGCAGGACTGTTTCCTCTTCATCCATTCCCCTGAAATATATGGCCATTAGCAAGGCGGAAATCTGGTAATCAGGTATCCGGTCCTTTACATATCCATCAATAAAATATCTTATTTCCTGCCCGGTAAACCGTCCTCCATCCCTTTTTTTCTTTATAATATCGTACATTCTCATAATTTAATGCACCCCCTCCATATAGTAAATCAATATATAGATAATCCGATTCCGGAACCGTTTCTCTATATTAAAAGGTTCTTGAAGCTCTTTCCTCTTTTTAAACCGTATATCCCAAGGATATCAGCCACGGTAGCTCCAATATCTGCAAAGGATTCCCTTACACCCAGGTTTACACCTCTTTTAATCCTGTTTCCGTAGACCAGTACCGGTACGTATTCCCTTGAATGATCAGTACTGGAGGTAGTCGGGTCACAACCGTGGTCTGCAGTCAGTATCAGTATATCGCTGTCCCTGAGCTCTGACACCATTATGTCTACGGCCCTGTCCAGTTCTTTCAATGCCCCGGCATAACCTTCCACGTTGTTCCTGTGACCGTATTTCATGTCAAAATCCACCAGGTTGGTGAATACTATGCCTTCGGTTCCATTTCTTATATACTCCAGGGTTTTATCAATCCCGTCCTTGTTCCCGCTTGTATGGACACCCCTGGTAATGCCTCTACCGCTGAATATATCGATAATCTTGCCAATGGCGGTAACTTCTATTCCCTGCTGACAGGCATAGTCCAGCAGGGTCTTTTCGGGCGGCTCCACAGAAAAATCTCTCCTGTTCGGAGTTCTGGTAAAAGCCCCCGGTTTGCCTGTAAACGGTCTTGCTATCACCCGGGCGACCAGATGTTCCCCCACAAGAAGTTCTCTGGCCTTCCGGCATATTTCATACAGCTGTTCTACCGATATTATGTCTTCGTGAGCTGCCACCTGAAAAACACTGTCTGCTGATGTATATACTATGGGATAACCCGTATCCATATGCTGCGGCCCTAACTCCTCAATTATTACAGTACCTGATGCAACCTTATTACCGATTGATTTCCTGCCTATAGCCCGTTCAAAGCTATCTATTACCGTACGGGGGAAACCTTCAGGATAAGTGGGAAAAGACTTTTCAAGTATCACGCCGGTAATCTCCCAGTGTCCCGTAGTAGTATCTTTACCCGACGATTTTTCCGCAGCCTTGCCAAAACAGCCAATGGGAGCCCTGAACTCCGGTATATCGGGAGTTCCCTCAATATTTCCCAGTCCCAGACGCTCCAGGCCGGGAAGGGAAAAACCGCTAACATTCCTGTATATATTGCCCAGGGTATTGCTACCCTGGTCGTTGTACCTGTCGGCATCGGGCAGTTCACCTATGCCAACGCTGTCCATAACAATCAGTATTACCCTGCTGAACACGTATATCTCCTCCTATCTGACAGTATACTTCATTTGCAGGCCGTTATTACCCCTAATAAATAAACGGGCTCTTAAGCCCTTGGGTGTGCTTTCTTATAAACCTCTTTGATACGGTTTTTTATAATCTGTGTATATACCTGGGTGGTCGAAATATCCGAATGTCCCAGCATTTCCTGGACCGATTTGAGGTCGGCTCCGTTCTCAAGCAGATGGGCAGCAAATGAATGACGAAGAGTATGAGGTGTGATGCCTTTACTGATATTTGATTGATCGGTGTATCTCTTGACTATCTTCCAGAATCCCTGTCTTGTAAGCCGTTTGCCCTGGTAGTTAACATAAAGGGATTTTGTTCTGCTGTCTTTCACCAGATAGGACCTGCTGCAGCTCAGATATTTTTCGAGGGCTTCAAGGGCAATGGATCCCACAGGGACAATCCTTTCCCTGTCGTTATTCTTGCAGCATTTTATGTAGCCGAGCTCAATATTTGCATCTGTAACGTTCAGGGATATGAGCTCTGAAACCCTTATACCGGTAGCATATAAAAGTTCCAGCATGGATTTGTCTCTTATGCCCTTCACATCACTGCAGTCCGGCTGTGCAAGCAGTAGTTCCACTTCTTCGCTGGTAAGAATGGTGGGCAGTTTTTTTTCAATCTTGGGAGATTCCAGGTTAAGAGTAGGATCTTTATCAATAATCTGTTGGGAAACCAGATAATGATAGAAAGCCCTCAGAGACGCCAGGTTTCTGGATATAGTAGAAGTAGCTCTGCCTTTCTTCTGCAGAAACAGCAGGTATGTAATAATGGTAGTCTTATTAGTATTATTGAAACTGAATATGTTCTTGTTTTCCAGATATTCTATGTACTGTCTCAAGTCTCTTCCGTATGATTCTACTGTATTATCCGATAATTTTCTGGTTTCCTTCAAAAATTTCAGAAAGCGTTTGATTAAATCCATCATTTTTTTAAAGATCCCCTTTTAACTTTTTTGTACTATAACTTATATTTTCAACATGGAAGTAAAAATTCCTCTATTTATTGCTTTATTAAACCGAATCCTTCGGTATGGTTATTATACCCAACATTTAGCTAAATATTAGCATTTCCCCCTATTATCCCCGAATTTTCTCATGCATCAATAAAAACAGAACGCCTACCCCATAGGAGTAAGCGTTATTACCGGCTCCATTGCAAGCCTCTATAGTACTTCTTCTGCGGGCGTATAGTCCAGCCCATGGGCCTCTGCTACCGCTTTGAATGTAAGCTTGCCTTTGTATACGTTAAGTCCTCTCTTCAAAGCGATGTCAGTTTTGCACGCCTTTTCCGCACCCAGGTTTGCTATCTTAAGGGCATAGGGAAGGGTGGCATTGGTCAGGGCAAAGGTTGATGTTCTTGGTACAGCACCGGGAATATTCGGTACTGAGTAGTGCATTACGCCGAATTTTTCAAATACGGGGTCTTCGTGACTTGTTATCCTGTCCATCGTCTGAACGGTTCCGCCCTGGTCTATGGCTACATCGACTATGGCTGCGCCTTTGTTCATACTCTTAACCATTTCTTCGGTCACCAGTTTGGGTGCCTTGGCTCCGGGAATCAATACCGCCCCTACGAACATGTCTGCACCCTTAAGGGCTTCGGCCAGGTTGAAGCTGTTAGACATAAGAGTTTTAACTTTGTTTCCGAATATATCGTCAAGATAAGCAAGACGTTTTGCGCTAACATCAAGTATGGTTACATCAGCACCCAGTCCAACGGCCATCTTGGCCGCATTAATGCCAACATTACCTCCGCCAAGGATAACGACCTTTGCCGGAAGTACTCCGGGGACTCCACCCAGGAGCATACCTCTTCCGCCCATTATCTTCTCCAGCATCCTTGCTCCTATTTGAACAGCCATCCTGCCGGCCACTTCACTCATGGGGGCCAGCAGCGGGAGAGAACCATCCTCGGGCTGTACAGTCTCATAGGCAATGCCTATAATCTTTGCATCCAGCAGTGCTTTTGTCAGTGTTGGTTCAGGAGCCAGGTGAAGATATGTAAACAGTATCTGGTTTTCTTTGAATAGTCCGTATTCTGGTGGCAGAGGCTCTTTAACCTTCATTATCATATCAGCCTTGGCAAACACTTCTTTCGGGGTATCCAGTATCTCAGCACCGGCAGCAGTATATTCTTCATCGGTGATACCGCTGCCTACGCCTGCGGATTTCTCTATTATCACTTGGTGTCCGGCCTTAATAAAGGCTTCTACTCCGGCAGGTGTAATGGCTACCCTGTTCTCGTTTTTCTTGATTTCTTTAGTAACACCAACAATCATACTAAAACACTCCCTCATGTTTTTTTGGGTAGTATTGCTTGTCAACCCAGTTATAATTATACACCCGCCCGGATTATCCTTCAATAAAATTTTGTAAATATTTTAACAATGGTTATAATTTTTTAGAAGGCGAACATCTTCATAAATACCGGAGTAATATATCCTTCTATGCAGGTTCCGACAAAAACCGTGATAAGAGCGACAACCATGTTGAGGGAGTAAATAAGCAATTCGTTGAAAAAACTCTTCCTGTGTCTTGATTTTCTTCTCCTGACCAGCGTCCATGAAAACCCGATGCCCATCACCCCTGCAGCAATAATGCCGGGTACGATTAACAGATTCTGAGGTAGGATAGCTGCCAGTGCAAACAAAAACCCCCTTAATCCCATTTCTTCCGCCAGAAATCCTACCGAAAACCCTATAATAAAGCCTTTAATTCCCACAATCATAAGAATAAAAACAGCTCCTATTACCGTAATGCCCAAAAACCATATCAAAATAACAAACTGCATATTATTAACCAGTGACTGCCTGAATACCTCACCTGAATAAACAGGTTCTTTATCAAGGACATTAAAAAATCCCTGGAAATAACTTACCAGTTCTCCTTTCTGGTCTTCCCCCAGGGCATCCACTGTGAATGCCCCGGCTGAAATCCCTGCGATGAAAAAAATAAGTACCACAATGTAAAGAAACAAAAAAGTCCTTATATGCTTCAATACTATGTGTCTTATAGAACCCACAAAAAACACCTCCGGGCACAACCCTTTACCAGAACCCTGGTATAGTAAATGTTATGCCCGTCTACTTTTCTTTATGCCATATGTTTTTATACGATGGAAATATTCCCGGTCACTACCTCCTGTTGAGCAGCGCCAGCACCCCTATGATTGTTTTGCTGTCTCTTATGCTGCCTTCCGCTATCATCTTCACAGCTTTATCAATATCCAGTTCCATAACCTCCACCTTTTCATCCTCGTCCGGGTTTGCTTCTCCGGGAGTAAGGTATGTAGCCATAAAGAGATGTAAAATCTCATTGGAAAACCCCGGTGAGGTGTAAAAACTGAACAAATATTCGATTTTGCCGGCACTGTAGCCTGTCTCCTCCTCCAGTTCCCTGACAGCACAGGTTTCAGGGTCCTCACCGTCTTCCAGTTTTCCTGCAGGAAGTTCGATAAGCGTTTTTTCCACCGGTTTTCGGTACTGGCTGACAAATACAATTTTCCCATCCTTTTTTACAGGAATAATGCATACTGCTCCCGGATGCTCCACTATTTCCCTTGTGGAAATATTCCCTCCCGCCAGTTCAACCGTATCTACCTTCAGGTTGATAACCCTGCCCTTATATATCTCTTTGCTGTCCAGCGTCCTTTCCAGTGTTATCCTCTCCTTTCCCCTGTCTTCATATATATTGAATGAATAACTGCCCGCCGTCCTGAATAAATTATATGGTACAGAAACCTGTCCGAAAGGAGTTGATTGGCATATGTATAAAATAACCACCCCCAACAGGCTTTATATCATCGGTAAAGCACATGAGATACTGGATGTCCTGGATGCCATAAGCCAGAAGCACTATTACCTCAAAACTTTCCTGGATAGCCGGAAAAACTAATCAATATAATCCAGTGCCACCCTGGCCGAAGCCCCCAGCGCCTGAAAAAATTCCGGGTCCTCTTTCACCCCGCGGCCCATTGTTGTTATACTAAGTCCGTAATCTTCCATAGCCTGAAATACCTGTTCCCCTTGCGTATATATTATCCTGTGTTTTCTGTCCAGTTTATGGTCCGCTACCTGCTGTCTGATATATTGCATCTTTTGTTCCTCCAGTACAGGCAGGGGCACCAGCGCCCGTGTCCTGGCAATACGATCCAGTACCTTGATGGTATGATGACTTATACCCCTGTGCCTCTCCCTTGTATCGGCAAAACTGATCCGGGGAACTGCCACGGGAACACCTCCCAGGGTGTTTATACCGTCAATGATGTAGCCCTGTTCAATACCGGTAAACCCAAAGCCTGTGCCCGTACCCACAATACCGGGCCCCATCGCTACAACGGCGGTATGGCATCCTGCCGCTTCCCGGGCAGCTATAATCCCCGTATAGAAATTTACCGCCTCCATATCACCACCAAAAGCGTTACCGCAGGTTATCGAGGCATCAAGGAGGTTTTTCTCCTTCAATTCCCGGACAGTCCTGCTGAAAGCAATGGGAAGAGCCGCCCCGTCCGTCATTATATAAGCAATCCTGGTTTCCGGTTTCATCATTTTAATAAGGGCGCATATGGGCCCCACCATGCTGTGCAGGGTAGCGGCAATCACCGGAAACCCGTCGAGGTCCTCAAAATCCCTGATTTTTTCATGCCACCGGCTCTGCTGTTCTTCCACCGACAGACACTTGACCTGAAGAGGTGTATATCTCAGTTTCATTATATGCCCCGGGCCTGACAGGTCCCTCTCCCGGTTATCCAGATTTGCTATTACAAAATGATAGCCCCCTGTCCCCAAACCCAGGGAGCATGCTGTTGTATTCAGTAACACCCTGTCGCCGGTTTGCACCAGGCCCGACATATGGCAATAGACCATTGCCTTTTCTTGTTTTCCTTCAAAGGACACCATGACTTCCTGTATATCCTCCGTTTCAGAAACAATACGATCAACACATGCTTCCCTGACCTGTATCATCCTGCTCTCCCACCCTTCCCGTTCACAGTTCCCAGACCGTCTATAAACCGCAGCAGCCTGTTCCTGTTGATTAAATCCGTGAAGGAGTATTTTTCCGCAAACAGGTGTATCAGAATCAGGGCGGCTGCTGTCCACCCTTTGGCTGTAATACCGGCGGCAAGGCTGAAATATATGCCCATTGAAATGCCCAGTATGTTTGAACCCACGTCTCCCATCATACCTTTCCCCTTAAAATCAACCGGCATATATGCCAGAATACTTCCGGTCAGCGGGAAAAGCAGGTAACAGTAGGCTGACCCCATCCCTGCGGCCAGGGACACTCCCCATACCAGGAAAAAAAACTTGATAGCCCTTCCCGGTCTGAGGTCCATCAGGTTAAGCATGTTTGTAAAAAGGGCAATTATCAATGCATTCAATATCCACTGAACAACTGTCTGTGAAATAAACAGGGATATCACCGAAGCTGTCAGCCCCCCCATAAGGGCCTTGAATCCTCCAGTGGTCAGGGTACCTTCAAAAAGGCTTTTCATATGTCCTTTAAAACCAAGGGTATCTCTGTTCCCCAGCAGGTCATCCACAATACCGGCGAACCCTATTACGGTAATACCCATAAGATTGAGTAAAAGCAGCTTTTTATCAGCCTCATCCAGAAAAAGCATAACAGCTATCCCCGCTATGATCGAAGGAATAAACACAATCCCTATTCCAGCCGGAATATTCTCCCCCATGAAGTTTTTCCTTACCGCCCCCGCACTTCTCAGCATAAAAGTCAGATAGGGCAGAAATACAAAGGTAACTAAAAAGGTAACCGGTATTACTGCAATAGTCATTTTTCAGCCCCCGCTTCCCTGATACACAGTCTGAAAATATCCGCAAACTGCCGTCCCCGGTGAACAAATCCCTTTAAATTGCGGCCGGTCTCCCTGTGGGACATATTAACCGGTACTTCAACTATCCTGAACCCCTCCCGGAGTATCTTTATGGTCATACCCACCTCTGCAGCATACCCACCGGGAATGGGACCAATGATGCCCAGTACTTCCTTCCTGAAGGCCCTCTGACCGGACAATACCGCCGAAAGGCAGCAGCCGGTATGTTTCCTCACTGTATAACGGGCCAGTCTTTTAACCCATCCAAAGCCTCCTTTTTTTTGCGGCGGCGGAAAAACTCCGATGGTAACATCCGCCTCCCCCGCCAATACAGGGCATAATAGCTTATCAACCTCCCCCGAACTTTCCCCCACATCCGCATCAATAAAAGCCAACACTTCTCCGGATGCATGCAAAATACCGTGGTTCAGCGCATTACCTTTCCCGCTGTTGTGAGGCAATCTGATAACCCGGACCCCCGCTTCCTCTGCTGCCGAGGCAGTCCTGTCCCGGGAGCCGTCATCCACCACCAGAATCTCATTGACATACGAGGAGGTCCTGAGCCCGTATATTGTCTGTCCTATCCTGTTTTCCTCATTATAGGCGGGGATTATGACTGTAACCTTTCTCATCGCGCTGAGACCTCCTAGCGAATACTGTGGTCATCGGGCGTCAGGGCATCGGCTGTATCCTTCAGTCCAAAATGCCCTTCAATACCCTGCAGAATCATTATCAGAGAGTACTGTCCTATCATGGTATCAATATTGTCTACCGTTGATATTCTCATTTTCTTATAATGCTCTATATAGGATTCTTCACAGTCCGATTTTTCAACGCCTATAACAGGTATATTGCTGTTCTTAATGGCTTCAATCATAGGGATATCTATATCTGTTACATCACCGGCATTCTCCAGCGTACTTCCCCCGGCAAGGATAAAATAGTCAACAGGTTTGTTATACGTCCCCGAAATTTCTATCAGTTTCAGTTTCTTCAGAAAGTTGACAAATTCCCCGTCTTTTCCGGTCAGAATACTGTTCACCAGTCTTGATGAAATGTACTGCTGCATATTATCAGCCTCGGCTGCTTCCGGAAACCGTTCTCTGACTGTCTGCATCTTTTCTTCACCGGCAACTATAAGGTCTTTTTTTACAAAGGTAACCGAGGACACATTTGCCCCCGCCTTTTTCAGGGAAGTTATCAGGCCGGTATTTATAGACTGGTCGCTGCTCTCTATAATGGCTACGTTAAACCCTTGCAGCTTGTCTTCCACCAGCCTGGGAAAAACCTGGTTGATAAAATCCCTGTACAACAAAAGCTCGGCTTCCTTTTCATCAATCAGATTTTGCAGAGCAACAGTCTCTCCCTTCAGTTCACTGAACTTGAGTTCCAGGTCGCTTATCAGGCTCTGCTGCTGCTCTACGAATATTTCCTGCCCGTCCAGGGTGAAACCAATGAATATCCCTATGCCAAGGGCCAGAAAAATTGCTGTAATGGTTACCAGATAATACCTCATATTTATTATCATTTTCTTTACACTCCTTTTAATCAAGCTCTTGATGCAGGTGAGAATCCTTTTAACCGTCCCTTAGTCCGGTTATATATTGTTAAAAACCGATTAAAATTTTTAATCTTATGGACATCAAGCGGAAAAGCTGCTGCAGGGGAGGGGACATCATGCCTACCACTATTATCGGTATCAGGGCGGCAAATACCAGCCCGGCTATATGCCTTACCTTGAGGCTCTCCCTGTAAAGCTTGTTTACCCCCTTGGCATCCACCAGTTTGTCTCCCACCTTCAGGCGGGTGAGGAAAGTACTGGCCATACCCTTCCTGCCCTTTTCAAGAAAGTCAATCATATTGGAATGGGTTCCCACTGCCACAATCAGCTCTGCACCTTTTTCATAGGCAAGAAGCAGGGCAATGTCCTCGCTGGTTCCCGGCGCCGGAAATATTTCGGCGTCCAGGCCCAGTTTACTGACCCGCTCCATGCCTGGCGCCCTGCCATCGGTATATGCGTGCACCACTATATCCCTGCTGTATTTCAACGCCTTATCGCTGACACTATCCATATCACCGATAATTATGTCCGGTATAAAACCGAATTCCAGAAGAGCGTCTCCCCCGCCATCTACGCCGATAAGTACGGGGTTAACCTCTTCAATATATGTCCTTATGGCATTCAGGTCATTCCTGTAGTCTGTACCTCTTACAACCACCAGTGCATGCCTGCCGGCTATTCTGGTTTTTACCTCGGGAACCTTTGTCTCTCCTAAAATGATTTTTTTTTCCTTCTTCGCGTATTCCAGGGTATTGTCTATAAAACTATCCAGCTCATTTTCAATGTTTTCCCTGGCCCTGGTCGTCATCTCTTTAACGAATTTATAGCTCAGTATCTCGCCCTTTCCTACAATCCTGCCGTTCAAAATAATACTGCCGTCCTTTATCTCCACCATGTCGCCGTCATTAATCTGCTCCATAATTCCGGCTCCTGCCCGGTCAATTAAAAAGATGCCCTCCTTACAGAGTATCTCCGGTCCCATATTGGGGTATCGTCCGCTGATAGACGCATCGGCATTGATAACCGCTTTCACCCCGGCTCTGACAAGAGACCGGGCGGCCAGTTCATCAATATCCCTGTGGGATATTACTGCCACTTCACCGGGGTTCAACCGTTTGATCAGATTTTTTGTTTTTTTATCCACTTTTGCTCTAGCCACAATATGCATTACATTCACCTGCCATACTTTTGAATTCCCCTGTCACTACTATTATTCGGATTTTTCATGCAAAAATTGCCCGGACGGGCAATTTTTTATTCTTTTCACGAACAGTTATTTCATTATGTCATTCTCTTTTATAAGCTTGTCTATATTCATTATATAAAGGTCTCCGTCAGGCCCGTTGAAAGACAACCTGCTTTCATCGGGGGACAGGTAAAATTCCCTGGATGGCAATTTCCCCAGTTCTTTCAATATGCCATTTATGGTGTCATACCGCCAGATGGTATAATAGGACCAGGTATTTCCGTAAATGAGTTCGGCCGGTTCAGTGGTAAAGTACAGATTATTTCCCCTGCTTCCCCATTCATGATATGCTATGTATGTATTTTGGGGAACAGGTACGCTTACTTTCCTGTTATCGCTGAGCCTTGTTAGTTCCGCACTGATGGTATAGATAAAACCCTGGTCATTCTTATCACATTTCTGAGTGAAGATATAACGGGAAGACTGGCTTGTCTCCTGGCTGTATGCATCAATTATATCCTGGGCGCCGGAGGTTTCAAGCGGCTCCATATTGCCTTCAAATCCTACAAGATAGTATTCCTGATCATCCAGTGCAACTATAGTGGTATCGTCTTTCCATCCCTTGGCCTGGAGGTCGGAGGCAAAGCGGTATGTCCCCGGAAATCTGTTTCTGCTGAATATCCTGTATTCAAGTATATCACCATTTTCACCGTCTACAGCTATTGCTCCTGTAATGGTCTCGTTTCCTGTCCTGTTCATATTTTCAGTGTCTGCAAACGAAAATATATACGTCATCCTGTATTCGTCCGACATGGGATACAGTGCAAGGCTGCAAGCGTCCACCGTAAAATCCGTATCCATAAAATCCTGCCCCATCAGAAGGGCTGTGAAATAATCAAGGGTATGCTCAACAGGTCTTCCATCAACAGAAAAAATAACATCATCATTTTCGAAATACTTTCTGTATTTGCTGCCGAGCTGAATAACTTTTCTAACCGAAGAGCCTACTACTGTAAAGATATCCTGCCTTTCCAGCTCTTCATCAATGTGCAGATCTATTGTCATTATATCGTTATCATCCAGTGCAATGCCTTCAATAACTGCATTAAACGGGATATTAACAGCCACCTTGATGCCTGTCAATCCCTTATGTACCAGCTGGGCCTTTGGTTCCCGAACGTCAAAATCCTCAAGATACCTGCTGCTTTCTTCCTCTGACAGCTCTTCAAAGGGTATACCTCCTGAGACATCCCTGTCAGTTATCCTGCTGCAGCCTGACAGTATCACTGCACCAGCAGCCAGCAGTATAACGCATATAAAAACTGTTTTCTTCATAAGATCACCACCATTAGAATAATATATTTAGCAATTTTCCATACCCTGTCCTCATTTTATTATGACTCCGGTCACCCTGAAAAAGTTCATCGGTTTTTATATTACCATTATAATGCATTTTATGCCAGGAGTGAAATATAATATAAATAATCAAATAATCAGGGGCTGGCCAGTTCCATTACTACTATCCAGTATGCATCCTGTGCTATAATACTGATATAATCAGGATTCTTGGCTTCAGGTGGGGTTTTAACCCCATCTGAAGTTTAGAATCCGTTATCCAGGGGCGTAGCACCGTTTATCTTCCGCCTGAGAGGACGGGAGTATTAGCGGCGGTAGCCATCGGATAGAGCCAAGCTTTTTTTCAGGTGGAAGATTGGCCCAAGCATGGTCCGGCCAATACGGAAGGCGTGCCGCGCTTGTCCGCTTTCTGAGAGAAAATGATTAAACGGGGGGATAGCAAATGAAGATATACATTTCGGTTGACCTGGAGGGAATATGCGGTATAGTGAACTGGGCAGATACCGAAAAGGACGGAAAGGATATACAGAGGGCACGCAGGCTTATAACGGCCGAAACCAACGCTGCCATAGAGGGAGCGGTTAAAGCCGGAGCCAGGGATATACTGGTCAATGACGCCCATCACACCATGACCAATATCATAGCCGAAGAACTGGACCCTGCAGCCTGCCTGCTGTCAGGGTATCCCAAGCTGAACAGCATGATGGAGGGACTGGACCATACCTTTGACGGTGTAATATTTATCGGGTACCATTCAATGATGAACTCCCGGGGGGTGCTGAACCATACATACAGCGGCAGGACGGTATCCCGTCTCAGGCTGAACGGCCGGGATGCGGGAGAACTGGCTATGAATACTTTTATTGCAGGCCATTTCAACGTGCCGGTCCTTATGGCATCCGGCGACAACCATCTGGCAGCGGAGGCATCCGAACTGGTATCCGGTATTGTCACGGTCCCGGTAAAGGAAGCCAGGGGAAGGTATTCCGCCCTATGCGTACACCCTGAAACTGCAAGGGCCCGTATCCGGGAAGGCGCTTATTCAGCCGTAAAGAATGCCGGCAATGTCCAGCCGGTCAAAATTGAATCTCCGGTTGTAATAGAGGTAACACTTCTACACAGCGGCATGGCAGACGAGGCCGAAATAATGCCGGGGGTGAAAAGAACGGGAGCCAATGTGCTTACATATACCGCTTCCGACATCCTGACGGCCTACAGGGCCTTCAGGACCATCACAGCCCTGGCGTCATCCGTATGCGAATAGAGGGATAGAACGGGCAAAATTTTAATTCGGTGTAATCAGCATACAGAAAGAAGGGACATATATGAAAACCGGCAAGGTAATAGGGGTTAGTATGAGTGAAGAAAGAGGAGTAAGTAAAAAAGAAATAGGTATGGGCTACCTGGAAAAGGATATGGGGCTGGTGGGCGACGGACATGCAGGCCCCGGGATTAAACAGGTCAGCCTCCTTGGGATTGAAAGCATAATAAAGAAGTGCCAACCCCTGGGTATCGAGGCGGGACCCGGCGATTTTGCCGAGAATATAACCACCGAAGGCCTGGACCTCCTGTCCCTGCCTGTCGGCAGTATTCTCAGAATGGGTGAAGCCCTGCTGCAGATAACACAGCACGGGAAAAAACTTGACCCCGGCCATACCTTCAACTACAAGGGGCTGTGCATTCTACCCGATGAAGGCATATTCTGCCGCGTTCTGGAAAGCGGCCATGTCAGAAAAGGCGATACTATAACGGTGATAAAAGAGGGGTAGCAGCTCCCCTCTTTTGTTTTCCCAAAATGATTGCGATACCCAATTCTCCTAAACCGTAAACTCTCCGGTACCACTAACCCCGTATTAGATGTAGTAAAGACGGGATTATTCTTTTGTCTTTATGATAATTCTTTCCAGCCCATATTCTTTAAATTCTTGGGAATACTTTCTCTCATACGCTGCAAGTTTCTGAAATTTTTCACGAATATCCATTTCTTTGATATCTTGATCTGAGTGTTCTGCAACAAAATCTCTTTGTGCTAAGCGATTTATTAATTCTTCCCAAAACGTATCATTATCGTAAGCGTCAATATGATCTATTATGTAGTTTTCTTCAAAATCCTTTGTGGTGAAGTATCTATTCATCTCTTTGTCGAATACCACGTGTTCATCCAGCCCAAAGTCTTTTGCATATGACAATATCTTTTGTTCCATTTCGTCATATCTTTTTTTCTTATTCTCTTCAGTTTCGTTATCTGCTATAACCCAGCTGGCAACTTCGATCATTTCCACAAGGGTGTGGTATTCCCTTTTTGAAAAGAAAATTTTCATTTTGATAACCATTCCTTTCACTAAAAGCATAATCAATGAAAAATATCCGCTTCATGCTCCGTTAGAAGGCCCCTTCTTTCTTAATACATTTTTCCCACAGTATTACCTGTTTCGTCCAACGGGTTTGCCTTCACGACGCCCCTGAACCGGACACTGAAGTCCTTCGCCCTGACAGACCTTCCCCCAACTTCCTTGCCATTGTCTGGTATTGGCTATTTCCCACATCTTTTCGGGTATCTGCCCCCAAAGCAAGAACCATACCGCCTTTCTGCCAGCGAAGATAACGGCATAAGGCATGAATATGCGCTTTCAAAGCATCCATTACCCAGTCATCCTCATCGCTGCCGGCAGCAATTAAAAGTAGTTTTTTCGGTGTCTCCCGTAATACAGTATTAACAGAAAAAAATCGATCAATTGTACGTTTAAGCTGTGCTGTCATACCAAAATAATAGAGAGGTGTTACCAAAACAACCGCATCTGCCGCCAATAGATGTGGATAAATTTGTGACATATCATCATCATGTACACATTTTCCATCGTTTTTTCGACAATAATAGCAGCCTATACATGGATGAATATCTAATTTGGCTGTTTCAAAACGCACTACTTCATGGCCGGCTTCCTTTGCCCCGCTGCAAAACTCATCAGCAAGGAATGCTGTGGTTCCCTTTAAATGTGGGCTTCCTGTCAGAACCAATACCTTCATTTTGATACCTCCCTTTCCTACATAATGTATACATAATTTTATTCCGTAATTCACTGTCGATACACAATATTTAGATAAATTGCAGCTTCCCGATATGTTTTAACGCATAAGCATAGGCAATAAAGCGTGAAGATTTTTCTTTGATGTCTTTTTCTGAAACTCCTCTGTATAAAAGCAAATCATACATGATTTCATTGTCGCCATTACAAATACACAGGTACCCTGATTTCATTTCCATTTCTACAATCACATCATTATCGGCGCAGCTGTAGTTGATATTGTCATGTTGCTTTTTATGTTTTAATCCTCTGATGGTTAATATTATCAGGTTTCTCGAAAAAGTGTTGCATTGAATATTGCAATTTAAGTCTATAATAAAACGGATAAAAGGAGTTTTTAGTACCTTCAAGGTTGAAAACGGCTGTTTTACCGGGTTCTTAATTTTCTAAAGTCTCTAATATGCCTATTTGCTGTCGAATTCGGGTTTAACGCTATTGACACAAAACACGTATAATATTATAATAATATACGTAAGGAGTGATAAACCATGCAAAAAAAATTAACATTAAGTATTGATGAAGAGCTAATAAAATTTGCCCACCATTTTTCAAAAGAAACAAATCAGTCTATATCCAAAATGGTTGAAGAATATTTGCTTCGGCTTAAGAAACATAATGATGAAGATAGTGTAAACCCACGTATAGAAAACTTATATGGTATCTTTGAAGACCAGCCTATTCCAGATAAAAAAGAATTAAGGAAGATATTTTATGATAAAAGCAACTATAGATCTTAACGTCATTTTAGACTTTTTAAACAAAAGAGAAAATCATGTTCAAGCTGCTAAAATTTTTAACCTTTGTTCCAAAAACATTATTGAAGGTTATGTATGCGCCCATGAAATAACAACTCTAGCATACTTTCTAATGAAGAATCACAATGATTCATCAAAAGTCAAATATGTTTTAGGTGAATTATTTGATATTTTTCATACCATTCCTATTACTGAAGATATCCTGAGAGAAGCGCTTAATTCAAAAATAAATGATTATGAAGACGCTGTTATAGAAATAAGTTCCCTTAAAAGCAGTATAAATTATATAGTAACTAGAGATTTAAGTGATTTTAAACAAAGCAATGTAACACCCATAACTCCTTCTGAATTTTTAGCTTTGCAAAGTCTATAACGATTTCGTGTTTGCGACGCCTTCTAACTGGACCCAAATCGGTTTTTTCCGGTCTTTATCGTAATCTTTACTATTGTTCTGCCTAAATCGCTTTTGAAAAATCTTCCCCTATGGTCACACAATGTTACTGCATCGATACCCCCGAAATCCCTTGGTGCTGTAATAGCATACTTCACTCTATCATCGGGGGAAAACAGTCCCAAATGCTGATTACAAGCGGTTTTTGTATGTCTTTCTTGTTAGTGTCATTTAGTAATTTATGTTGATTTTGTCATATTCTAATTTCATCTTGTAGTAATCTAATTTTGCAATTTATTTAACCTTATCAATTCTCTCAGTCCAGACATAACCGCTATATCCTTGAGGAAGCTTCTTCAAATCCTCCAGACTGTCGAAACCTTCCGACCAACCACCGTCACCATTAACGACAATGACTCTCGTGTTAACTGATTCCATCCGTTTAATAAACTTTTCCGGCCAACCCCATAAAAACCGTGCATATTTCAACGGCAGATGAAACTCGGTATTATGGACCGCTTCCGGGATGTATCCCGTCCACCCTATTGCCTCGTAAGTTAAAAGTGCTTTAATCATTATATTCTTATTCATTGCTCTGATCTCTGGATACTGGTCTTTCAGATACTCAATAGCCTTATTAGCACCATAAACAGTAATTCTTGCAAGCCTTTCTTCGCTCATTTCACTTAGATAGGACCACAATACCTGACCTGTTTCTACCGTATTTGTTTTAATGTGGATAAGAAAATCCTTGTCGGGAAATTCGTTAAAAACTTCTTCTATTGACGGCATTAACCCGACCCCCTGGCCTCTGAACGGATAGGTTTTACCTTCGTCTGCCGTGTAACCATAGCCGACATCCAGAAGCTTTAACTCATCCATTGTATAATCTGCTATTTCGCCTGTGCCGTCAGTGCGATACTCCAAAGTATAGTCATGAAAACAGGCAAGTTTACCGTCCCTTGTAAGTTGAATATCAAATTCAACAACATCAGCACCGTATGCAAAGGCTACCCGCATTGACTCCAAGGTATTTTCAAGATAGGGATGCTCTGGCTCGTAAATAATCGAAGCTGTATTCGTATCCCACTCAACCTTTGAAATATCAAAAGTTTGAGCAAGCCCTCGATGAGCAAGAAATTTCATTTCGCCGGATGATTGGGTAAAAAGAGAGGTATTGTTTACCCACATGAAGATAATCAATATAGCTATTATTGAAAGAATCCAAACTCCTTTTCTCTTCTTATTATTCTTTTTCATGAATTCCCCTCACTTTTTTTAATTACCCGCCGCAGGACGCGGCGGCCCTGCCTCATTTTTCCGATAACGTTCCGTTTTAACAACGCCGACGAACCGGACCGGCGGAGCCCTTCCCTTTAGCGGCGCTTGCCGCCCGGTGAGACGGTGTGGCAGACACGACCCTTAAGCACGCCCCAAGCGTGAAAATGTTGTTATCCGATTCCGGCTCATCTTCGAAATACAAACAAGCCTTCTTATCACCTATTCAGATCTGCTTATTGTTCTTATTATAAAGTCGCTCCATCCAATGCCATGTCCACAAACCAAATAGTATTCCAAAAACTAAAAATGTAACTGTTGATATCAGTAATAATTTAAATAATTCTTGGTTTAAAATTAATGATTTATGGTCCATATAAGTTGTTATTAATGTAAATAATATTGCTGTTGGAATGCCCCATCCAAGCATCCCATGAAAAATGATATACTTCACCTTTCCCTTTTCTCTTGTTTTTTTCCATCTATCTTTTCGAGTCTCTTTCATTATTAAATCGACTCCTCTATGAACGCGATTTTCTTATTTTTCCTAGAATTTAGCCGGTTTCGGATAACGTTTTGCGGATATGAGAAGTCCAAGTGAAACGAGGATTTGGGCAGAAGCCGAAGGCTGTAGCCTCATATCCGCTGTTATACGCTCCCAATAGGGATAAGGATTGCGAAGCAATCCGAAGAGTCGGCGAAGGAACGCTACACATTTTATCTTCTTTACTCATTTTAACCTCCATGCCGCCGCTACCGCTGGCGGCACAAATTGTGATGAAAAAAATGGTGCGCGGTTTTCACCACTTTGTTATCATTAAGCAAAAAAAGAGCCATTATTGCTATCGCAAGGATGATACTTACCGCCATTTACAAGATGTTTGTTATCGGCGAAATGTGGAATCCAAGCGATTTGTACAAAATTGACATGCCACAAGAAATGCTGGGAAAACAGAAGGAAAAAGCAATTAAACAGGCTGTAAAACTCCTCGTTTCCAATGGTGTAATAAAAGCTACTGACATTTCTGTGGCTTAAACTTACAGCTATTAAATTTTCAAAGGACAATAGTACCTTTATGACCACTTTACAAGTTTTGAATAAGAGAAGTCTGAAAACTGCATAAAATT
>JAENYD010000014.1 GCA_016842005.1 Clostridium thermobutyricum
CTATGAATACATGAGGATTTAAGGCTTATTGTCCAAAATTAAGGGGTCAGCCCG
This sequence comes from Clostridium thermobutyricum, assembly GCA_016842005.1. Lineage (GTDB taxonomy): Bacteria > Bacillota > Clostridia > Ch29 > Ch29 > JAENYD01. The sequence continues at coordinate 55 of JAENYD010000014.1, forward strand.
CCATTTAATGGTGTCCGGACGGACGTCTATCAGTTTGCGGTCACGGATAAAAAGTTCCAGGGCAAGGTCGAAGTCCAGGCAGGCCGGATGAGTCATTCCGGGTACAGCCTGATTAGGAATGAAAGTGAGGTGGTTATTGATCCTTGGCATTATTAATTCCTCCTTGAGCATAATTTTTGGAGGTATGCGCTGGATTTTTTTAATTTTGACCCAATAGGTGCACAGGATTTTGGAAGTGGATTTTTAAAACAGTCTCACGCAGATAAACAAAAATGGTTTCAAGGGCAAAACCCTGAAACCATCGATATACCTGGCTGGTGCCGGGAACCGGAATCGAACCGGTACGGGTTTTAACACCCGCAGGATTTTAAGTCCTGTGCGTCTGCCTGTTCCGCCATCCCGGCTTATAGAAATTGGAGGCGACACCCAGATTCGAACTGGGGAATAAAGGATTTGCAGTCCTCTGCCTTACCACTTGGCTATGCCGCCGCAAAGAATTAAAAGTTGGAGCGGAAGACGGGATTCGAACCCGCGACTTTCGCCTTGGCAAGGCGACGCTCTACCACTGAGCTACTCCCGCAAATTCTAATGGTGCCCAGGGGCGGAATCGAACCACCGACACGAGGATTTTCAGTCCTCTGCTCTACCGACTGAGCTACCTGGGCTAATGGCGACCCGGAAGGGACTTGAACCCTCGACCTCCAGCGTGACAGGCTGGCATTCTAACCATCTGAACTACCGGGCCATATAAAAATGGTGGGCACAACTGGGCTCGAACCAGTGACCCCCTGCTTGTAAGGCAGGTGCTCTCCCAACTGAGCTATGCGCCCATCTCATATAGCGACAGATATTAGTATACATCAGTATAGATGCTAAGTCAAAACACTTCTTTCGTTGTTTGATTGAATTATAACGATAGTTATTGCTAAATCTTTATTATACTCAATTATACTATAGATTCTAACTCAATGCATCATTTTTTATAATATTTTTATCACATTCGATACTTTCAAATGAGAAGAAAAGAAAAGATAAAATAATATTGCAGTCTTATTTGAATGCAACCTGTACCAACAGAGAAACCAGTGAGAAGCACAATATTGTTCCCATCATAAATACCAGCATAATCTTGCCATTGATTTCTTCCTTACTCAATTTCAGACCCCCTATTTGTGGAATAAGTAATTCTTATCTCTAATTACTATATTATCATATAACTCTGAACAGTTTAATAATATTGCAGAAAATTCACCTCTCCCTAGAGGAGAGGTGAATTTTGTTAAAGGGGTCTGTATTAAGTTAAAAATAAAGAGGGTCTGTTAATATACTGACGCGCTGCTTACACTGTTAATAATATAACAGCACGTCAAAAAATGCAAGAGTAATTTCATAAATATTATTTTATGCAAGAATAATGACATATTCACCTGAAATTTGTGATTATAAGTTTAAATTTAATTTAGACGTTGAATTTTACAAAAGATAGCACCGGGACAAAATAAAAAAGAGGCGGCACTAAGTGCCGCCTAAAATAGGGGGGTGGTATATTGGGAAGTTTTGCATTATATCAATATGTGCTCTCGTTAAAAGTAGTGAGTGATTTTTGTTTATATTAAGGAAGGAAAATCCATGAAAAGAAGTATTTTTTCAGTAGAACCCACTTGAAACCTTGATACAATTCATGTATAATATTAAAACGTAACAAGAATTCCATACAGGGGCATAGCTCAATTGGTAGAGTAGCGGTCTCCAAAACCGTTGGTTGCGGGTTCAATTCCTGCTGCCCCTGCCATGAAACAAGAGGCTTTCAGGCCTCTTTTGTTTTTGCCTGAAAATATATTTACAGGTTATGCATTAATTCAGATGAATACATTTCAGGAACTAAGCGAATTAACCTGACGTATTTTACTCGCCGGAAATACAAAAATAATATATAAAATTTTGTAAGTACCGATGCGTTGGTTAGGGACCTCCTGTTTGCGATTTTTCGATACGGCTAAAAAATTGTCAAAAAAAGGCGTTATTTAGGAGGGATATTTTAACTTATGTAGAATTAATAAACCCATATGAAAACCATATGAAAAATTTGCCATCAAAGGGGTGCCAGAAGCCGAAGCTCAGCAAACGCAAAATTTTATAGAATTTACTTTATCTTAATTGTCTGTACAATGCAAACAAATTTCTACATGTTTTTAAAACACTGATTGTAGAATTTTGTAGAATTTTCGATAATTTTTTTCAAAACCGGTCTTCTGCGGTCAAATTTTTCTAATACATTACGAAACAATATAATTAGAAACATATGGGAAAAAAGAAAGGGGGATAACAGTAGCGACAGCTGCTGAGCTAAAGGATTATGAGACTGGCAAAATTGGATGTCAACATATTGGACAAGAAACTTGCAACGCCTATAATGTTAAAGAACGATACAAAATTGGTTAGCGGGGGAGTACAGATTACCGAAAAATTGATTAAGAGACTGAAAGAATACGGGTTCCATGCTGTATATATAGAAGACCCGAGTGTGGATGTAGAGTTGACGGGGGATATGTCCGAAACTGTAAGGTCAAATATTATTGGCAAGTTAAATGAAATGTATAATAGAATATGCGATGGTAGCTTTGATGAGTTTGCATTCAGCAGATTGATTAGAGAAGACATATTTCCGGAGATATCACACAGCAGGCCTGTTAGCCTGTCCGTCTGCAGGCCGTTCATGACCGATGATATTTCCCTGCACTCACTGAATGTATGTCTTCTGTCCATGGGAACAGCCATAAAGGTAGGCCTTGATATGAGAAAAATAGAGATATTGGGAAAGGCAGCCCTTTTTCACGATATAGGCAAGCTAATGGAGGACGACAAACGGCATGCAGGGCATGAGCAAAAGGCGTTTGAGCTGCTGAAGGATTACGGATCTTCGGTATTGCTGTATACTGCTGTGCGTTACCACCACGAAACCCTGGACGGCACCGGTCCGTATAGGCTACCGGCCGAGAAGCAGACTGATATAGTAAGAATACTTAGTATATGTAACTATTTTGAAAGACTTTTCAGTGTTCACGGTATGTTGCCTCACCAATGCTTTGAAGAAATAAATTCTCTTGTGGATGAAAAATTCGACAGATACGCATTTGAGGCCCTGGCGAAATCTGTCTGGTTTTACCCGGTAGGCCTGCCGGTCAGACTTAATAATGATGAAATGGCCGTGGTGGTAGGGCAAAACGATTTATTTCCTTTCAGACCCATAGTTCAGACAGAGAATGCCCGGTACAATCTGATGAAGGATCTGTCGTTAAATATAGCCCAGGTGCTGCTATGAGATGTACAACCGGTTGAGCGGCTGGCATTTCTGCCTGATGTTTGATTGTATCCTGTGAATTTGTATTGGGGGAGGGAAAGAATGTCAACCCTGAAGAACTGCAAAAAATGTGGAAAACTGTTCGTCAGCACGGGGAGTATGATATGCAGCTCTTGCATAGAGGCTGATAGAGACCTTTATGGCAGGATAACCGAATATATTGCCCACCGTCCCAACTCTACCATATTTGATGTGGCAGAAGCTCTTGATATTTCTGTTAGGAAGGTGCTGGACCTTGTAAATGATGGAAACCTGGAACTGCGTTGCAAGACCATTAATACCGAGGGTTGAAAAAAGGCCTTTCAAGCCTTTTTTCATTCACTGAAAAAAACCTCCCGTCATAAGATATATTGTGATGATGAAGGGAGGTGCAAGCAGTGGAAGGATTAGGAGGCATCTATGGCGGATATGGTATTCTGTTCTTGCTTCTGGTTATAATAATAATCTTCTTCGCGGCTGGGGTTAAGTATTAGAATAGATAGAAGATTAGAACAATAGCCAGTTTGGTCGGGGTTTCTCACCTCCCACCCCGACCGTTTCTATTTGGATGCACCATCTCATTCTGTTCACAAAAGTCCGGTCCGTTCCATATTATATAATGAGATAAATTTACATTAATGTATGGAAAAGCGGAGGTGAATAATAATGGCAGACAATTTCCTTGACACTTTATCTGGGGGTTATGGTACTCTGTTTTTGCTACTGGTTATTATAATCATTTTCTTTGCTGCGGGCGCAAAATATTAGGCTGCCGGTGCAGCGAGGGAAAAAGAAATAAGCAGTCCGGTTGCGGTCGGACTGCTTTTACATATGGCGGGATTATGCTGTTTTGAGCAAAATTACATATCGAAGCAGAAATACCTGTGAAACTCCAGATTGTCTGTAAGCTCGGGATGAAAAGAAGTAACCAGCATATTATCCTGCCTTGCTGCTACAATATGACCGTCCAGCTCCAGAAGTGAAACAACCCCTTTACCCATTTCGGTAACATAGGGGGCACGGATGAAGATAAGGGGGATTTCCTCTTCAGATATCAGGGGAATGACCTTCCTGGTATCAAAACTGTCCAGCTGGCCCCCGTATGCGTTTCTTCTGACTGTTATATCCATAGTTTCCAGGTATCCCTCATTACCACCCTCAATCCGTTTTGCCATCAGGATCATACCGGCGCAGGTTCCCCAGACCGGCATGCCTTTCCGTATTCTCTTAGCCAGGGGGTTGATGAGATTGTAATCCCTGAGCAGTTTCCCGATGGCAGTGCTTTCGCCTCCCGGGATTATCAGTCTTTCCACTGTTTCCAGGGTATCCTGTTTCTTAACCGGTACAGGGGTTACTCCTGACAGCCTTTTCAGGCTTGCCATGTGTTCCTGTACAGAGCCTTGGAGAGCAAGAACGCCTACTCTTTTCATGTTACCACCCTCTGTCGGCATATCGATCTTCTTTTTCCAGTTTCTTTATTTCCATGCCATACATGGGTTCTCCCAGGTCCTCGGATACTTCTGCCAGTATCCCGGGGTCGTCATAGTGGGCGGTGGCTTTAACGATAGCCCGGGCCCTTTTTTCGGGGTTGGATGATTTGAAAATGCCCGAACCCACAAAGATACCATCGCATCCCAACTGCATCATAAGGGCCCCGTCGGCAGGAGTGGCTATACCGCCCGCTGCAAAGTTCACCACCGGCAGTCTACCATGTTCGGCAACATATCTGACCAAATCATAAGGTGCCGCCATCTCTTTTGCAGCGCTCATCAGTTCTTCCGCAGGCATTGATTGCAGTGTTCTGATCTCGGACATAATGGTTCTCATATGCCGTACCGCTTCTACCACATTTCCGGTGCCGGCCTCACCCTTGGTCCTTATCATGGCAGCCCCCTCGCCTATACGTCTCAGAGCTTCTCCGAGATTTCTGGCCCCGCATACAAAGGGGATGCGGAACCTGGTCTTGTCTATATGATGCATTTCGTCCGCCGGTGTCAGTACTTCACTCTCGTCTACATAGTCAATTCCCAATGCTTCCAGAATTTGGGCCTCCACAAAGTGGCCAATACGTACCTTTGCCATAACGGGGATGGTAACAGCAGCCTTAATCTCTTTTATGAGTTTGGGATCCGACATACGGGCAACTCCTCCGTGCCGTCTTATGTCTGCAGGTACCCTTTCCAGGGCCATAACTGCAACTGCGCCGGCCTTCTCGGCTATCAGGGCCTGTTCTGGAGTAACCACGTCCATAATAACGCCGCCCTTGAGCATCTGTGCAAGGTTGCGGTTGAGCATAAGCCTGTCTTCCATAAATATTCTCCTTTACAAAGAAATTATAGTTGATATAATATAGGTGATAATTGTAACGATACAATAGTGATGCGAAGAATATATTCTCAACTGCATTATTTCATACGAATAAGCCATATGTCAATAGTGGGGAGGATTTCCGTGAAAAAAAGTGTTACGATACAATTAATCCGGGAGAGCGATACGCCCCTGTATATCCAGCTTTTCTGGCATCTTAAGAGACTGATTGAAGAAGGGGTGTTTGATGGAAATGAAAGGCTGCCGTCCATAAGAAAAATGGCGGGGGACCTGGAGGTTAACAATATCACCGTTGTTAATGCATATAAACTGCTTGAGAAGGAAGGGCTGGCATATTCCAGGATTGGAAGCGGCACTTATGTCTGCTCGGGGGGGCATGACCGGCATGATCTCGAAAGGCCCGGCGCAGTAAGGAATGGTGTTCAAATAGACGGAGGAGGGGAGACCCATGTAAAGCCCGGGGTTATCAATTTTGCCAGTTCCACCCCTGATCCAGAGTTGTTTCCGGTGGAGCATTTCAAGATGCTTATAAACAGAGTTCTGGACAGGGATAGGGGTAATGCCTTCGGATACCATGAGATACAGGGATATCAGCCTTTGAGACAGGCTGTATGCGAATATCTCCGCAGTTATTCCATTGAGGCCTGTGTTGATAATATACAGGTGATATCAGGGGCCCAGCAGGGTATAGATGTGGTTTCCAAGGCCCTGATAGATTTTGGGGACTGTGTATTTGTGGAAAGCCCTACCTACAGGGGGGCTATAGAAGCCTTCCGTTCCAGGGGGGCACGGATAGTTGACATCCCCATGGAGGAGGACGGCATAGACCTGGAAGAACTGGAGCGTAAACTGCCTGTTTACAGGCCCAGGCTTATCTATATCATACCCAATTTTCAGAATCCCACCGGCTGGTCATACTCGGAATACAAGAAAAAAAAGGTTCTGGAACTTATAAAGGGATATAACACCTATGTAGTGGAAGACGATTTTCTCAGCGAACTCGGATATACCCGAAGGAAGTTCGCCCCCCTGAAGGTTATGGACAGGGAAGAGAGGGTAATATACATCAAGAGTTTTTCCAAGATATTTATGCCGGGACTGAGGCTGGGCTTCATGGTAATTCCGGAGGGGCTGTGGAACAGGATACTGTCTGCCAAGCATGTTTCGGACATATCCACTTCCGGGCTGCTGCAAAGGACTTTTGAACTGTATCTGAGGGACAATCTGTGGGTCAGGCATGTTTCGTATATGAAGGAGATATACAGTGGAAGATATGAAATGTTTATAAAGGCGGTGGAAAAACATTTCCCCCGGGCAGTGTATTATAAAGACCCGGAAGGGGGTCTTCACCTCTGGTTCAAGCTGCCTGAGGGATATTTTGCAGGAGAGTTTTATAACCGGTGTCTGAAGCGGAATATTCTTATAACTCCAGGATCACTCTTCCATACGTCGAACACCGATGACAGCCATTTCAGGATGAGTTTTGCCGCGGTAGCCCCTGAACGCATTGAACAGGGTGTTATTGCCGTTGCGGGAGTCCTGAAAGAATACCTGGCGGAGGAGCCTTTTTTTCCTTACAGGACAGATGGCTACAGTCCCTTTGTGTAATACTGGTTCCTGCCTCCGGCAGGACAAGGACCTGGATTAATGCAAATTTGGGAAGGAGAAAAATATATGGAAGGACCCAATGTTCCTTACTCTCAGGTGAGGGCGGTAATCGTCGACGGCAGGATCAGTGTGCCTATGGAGGAAAGGCTTGTTCGCATGGGTATGGACGTTATAAAGACAGTAAGACATCCCCGCTTGTACCCGGCTGTTTCATACCATCCCGACCTTGTTGTCTGCCCTGTAGGGAGGGGCAGGATGGTGGTGGCTCCGGAGATGTTTGAGTATTATAAAAGGGCTCTTGCTCCATACAGGGTCCGGTTGATAAAAGGGGAAAAGATGCTGTCAGGCAACTATCCCATGAATATAGCATATAATATAGCATCAACGGGGAAAAAAGCTGTCCTGTACTCCAGGCACACAGATCCGGCTGTGATGCGTGAACTGAAGGGCAATAACACTGAACTGGTAGAGGTAAAGCAGGGTTATGCCAAATGCTCCACAGCTATTGTGAGCGAAAATGCCATTATAACTTCGGATAAGGGAATTGCACGTAAATCCGGGGAAAAAGGGGTGGATGTGCTGCTTATCAGGTCGGGGCATATCAGACTGGAAGGACTGGATTATGGTTTCATAGGTGGATGCTGCGGCAGAATTAGTGAAGATTATATATTGTTTACCGGGAATATATCTTTTCACCCTGATGGAGAACTGATAAAAAATTTTTTGAAAAAATACAATATTTGTCCTGTTGGTTTACATGACCATATGCTTGTGGATTTAGGTTCCATAGTACCTGTGGTGGAAAAAAATTGATATGTAATATATGTATTATATTTAAGGGCGGAATAGCTGTTTTTCGCGATACGCATAATATTACTGAAAGGGGTGAAAAAATGGATCTGATATCCATTGGCGTTAGTGATGAAATAGACCAGGTCTATGAGAGGCTTACATTGGAACTTGATGTACTTAGCAAACAGGGTATTGATGTATGTATAAATCAAAGACATCAGGGAAGCATTCTGTTCCTGGACTGCAGTGTTTCGGGAGATCTCATGGATAATTATTCCTATAATGATATAGTATATGTTTCAAAACACTATATAGCTAATGCTATTTCAAATATAATTATAGATTTTTGGGAAATGAAAATACTCAGGAAGATTGTGGACAGTAATTACTATTATTTCAGCCCGCAAGAAAGAGAAAGGATACTGGCCTTTGCCGGCAAGACCCTCGGTGCCGAGGAGAATTATAAAGGCGAAGGATGCATATACAGACTGAGCAGAAAAGCCCGTGTACTCCAGAAGATACTGGATTATCTTGATTGTAACAGTAAAATAATAATAGACGGTTTTGTCAGATTCAGGATGAGAGACTATATAGCTGAACTGGAAGATGCAGTAGACAGGGCTGTGGAAGAGTACCTGATGGAGAGGGAATACAATGAATTCATAAAACTGCTGAGGTATTTTGTGGAAATACAGGAACCCAAGGTGGATACCGTAAATATATTGAAAAACGTGGACGGTAGTTATAAACTGCTGGACGGGCAGGGACATACAATAAACAGCGAACTGCTGGATGATCTGGGAGGGGAGGTCAGTGACAGCAGTATTAATTACGATGACCTGCTGATAAGCTCTCTCATAACCCTTGCCCCCAGCAGAATTGTGTTTCACAGCGTGACTGCCGTTCCCGGCAACGAAATACTGGATACCATAAAGAAGGTGTTTCATCAGAAGGTTGCCATATGCCATGGATGCGATATGTGTTATATGAAGAAGCCTCTGGAAAAAGAATAGGAGCATGCAAAGGATATATTATCATATGGGAGAAGGGACAGGCTGTGCCGCGTACAGCCTGTCCCTTCTCCCATATTACATTTTTTCAGGATGGGAGACAGTGGTCTGAAGGGTCCGGGGTCTTCCTGAAAGCGGGTAACATAATTTTCCGGAACGCCGCTGAAACGAAATAACCGGTTGTTGACAGCAGGGCTATGGCTGCTCCGGAGGGCAGGTTAAACCGGTAGGAAAGGAATAAACCGGTGAGACAGAGCGCCATACCCAGAAAAACGGATACAAGCATTATTCTTTTCAGGTCATAGGTAAAGAGCCTGGCTATGGATGCCGGAACCGTCAGGAGGGTCATGACCAGTATTATACCTACCACCTTTATTATCACAATTATGGTTAAGGCAATCAGAACGAAAAGGAAGTATTCAAGATAAACGGTTCCTATGCCCTGTATGGCGGCAAATTCTTCATCAAACATATAAGCCTTCCAGTAATTGAACAAAGAGATGACAGCGACCAGTATAACGGTGTCCAGAACCAGTATCAGTTTTATGTATGTTCTGGAAACAGTTAGAATATCACCAAACAAATACGAGGTCATGTCAGGGGGATAACCCGGTGTCAATGCAATAAACAGAATACCCAGGGCCATTCCGGCGGACCAGAACATACCCACCAGGGCATCCGGAGGGGTGCGGGTTTTCCGGTTGACGGCGGATATTCCCAGGGATGCCAGAACAGCTATGACAAGCCCCCCGAATATGGGTTCAATATTAAAATAATAGCCCATGCCTATACCGCCAAAGGAAATATGGGCTATACCGCCGCTCATCATAACCAGTTTTTTTTCGATTATAATGGTGCCTATGATACCGCATACAATGCTTGCCAGTAATGCGCCTGCTACGGCATTCTGAAGGAAGGTATACTGAAAAAGGGCCTTTATCATGATATTCTCTCCTTGTGGCACCCCGGTATCCGTTGTGGAAAGCCGTGGATCAGGTCTACGGGGCATCCGTATACTTTTTCCAGCCTGTCCCCTGTCAACCGGGCGTCACCGTGGTATAACAGCTTCTGGTTCAGACAGGCAATGCTGTTTACGTAGCAAGAGACAGCACTCAAATCATGGCTTACCATCACAATGGTCATGTGCTCATTCAATTTTTCCAGCAACTCGAATATCTCTGTCCGGGAATGGGCATCAATATTTGCTGTAGGTTCGTCCAGAAGGAGTATATCCGGCTGGGCGGTCAGGGCTCTGGCAATAAGTATTTTCTGGACCTGTCCTCCGGACAACTGCCTTATATGCCTTTTTCTGAGCTCCAGGATGCCCAGCCGTTCCATTATGCTGTCGGCTTTTTTTACATCTTCCGGGGTGTATCGGTGAAACGGTTTCAGGGGTTTTTTCAGCATGCCGGTTAAAACAACATCCAGCACATTTATGGGGAAATACCTGTTAAAGGCTGAATATTGCGGGACATAGCCCATGAGGGGGTTGCTGTTCACTATTACTTCACCCGCGGAAGGTTTTACCAATCCCAGCAGCACTTTTAAAAGGGTGGTTTTTCCTCCTCCGTTGGGACCGATAATGCCCAGAAATTCACCTTCTTCTATTTTCAGGTTAATATCCTTCAGGGCACATACCCGGTTATAGTAAACACTGACATTTTTTAATTGAAAGACGTACATAAATATCGCTCCTACTGCAATACATTTTTGAACGTATTGGCAATTTTTCTCAGATTATCAATATAGTCGGGGGCCAGGGGTGCTACCTGCTCGGTTGTTCCCCCTATTTCCTCCGCCAGTGTGCGGGACTGGGCACTGTCAATTTCAGCCTGGTAGAATACAGCCTTTATACCCTTTTCCCGGGCAATGTCTATAATCCTCTGCAGGTCCCTGGCAGTAGCTTCTTTTCCCTCTTGCTCAACGGCAATCATCTCCAGGCCGTAATCCTCCGCAAAATAGCCAAAGGCAGGATGGTATACTATAAAGGCCTTTTGTTTCATATCCTTCAAGGCATCTCCTATTTCCCGATCAAGGGCATCCAGTTCATTAATATAGTCCCGGGCGTTCTTCTCGAAGGTCTCTCTGTTCTCCGGGGACAGTATTCCCAATTCATCGGCCACAACATCCACAATTAATTTCACCCGTTTCGGCGAAAGCCAGATGTGGGGGTCCCGCTCTTTTTTTTCCTGGTCAAAATATCTGTGGGGGTAGGTTGCTCCCACAATATCCGCCAGGGGAACTATTTTCAACCGGTTGTTCAGTTCCCTGGCTTTGGGCAGTATATTGGCCTCTTCGGCCGGTACACCGATGGTGAAATACAGGGATGCCCTTCCGAATTTCTCCATCTCTCCGGGGGAGGGCTGATGGTTGACAGGGCTGTATCCCGGCGGTATCATAACCACCACATCCGCCAGGTCTTTTGCCACCGCTTCCACAAAGGTTTTTTGCGGTACTATTGATACGGCTACCGTCAATTTGCCGTCACCGGGCCCTTCTACGGATTTCCCGGCACAGCCTGTTAGATTGATTATACCCATTACCAGAAAGACATATATCCAATTCCTTAAAGAAGTCATCTTGCTTCCTCCTATTTGCAATTCATTTGCATTTACATATTTATTATATACCCGTATGGGGAAAAGTATAACTCCCGTAATGTATTATTTGGAGGGGAAATGGGTGATTTTGGGCTGTATACCGCAAATATGGGGCAGAAACTGTATAATGTTAAATTTGAGGGTCATCGAAATGCTTTTTTCGCATGAAAGAAGCAATGTATTCCTTTCAACAGGTAGATATTTTGATTTTCAATGGGTTTTACTATATTATTAAATAAGGTGAATGAAGGATACCAGTATTAATTTATCCGGGAGAGGGTTCACGATGAATATTGAGGATCTGAAAAGCAGGGTAAAATCCGGCGGATACAAAATCACGCCCCAGAGGAAGGCCATATTGACGGTACTGCTTGAGCACAGGGGTTGCTTTATATCGGTAGAAAAAATATGCGAAGAAACGAGGAAAATACATCCGGAGATTAATATTACTACGGTGTACAGGAACCTGGATATTTTTGAAAACCTGCATATAGTCCACAAGATATTCATTGATGAAGGGGTTTCCCGCTATGATATAATTTCGGTTGATGCCCATCATCACCATATTATCTGTAAGGGCTGTGGAAAGACCGAGGTTATAGAGTTCTGCCCCCTTGGTGACCTTGTCGGCCTGGCGGAAGAGAAGAAATTCACATTGACGGGGCATAAGATAGAATTGTACGGTTTCTGCGATAAATGCAAAAAGAAAAACGATGGTGCCGGTAAATGACGGTATTTTCTGCATCCGGTTTTTTGCAGGCAACAGATTTGATATACTTATCAGGACATGATTAGTATTCCGGAGGAATGTAAATGCTACTCAAAACATTGATAATGGCTGCTGTAGGGGCAATAATAGGATGGTTCACCAACAGGATAGCGATAAGGATGCTTTTCAGACCCAAGACCCCCGTAGTCCTACCCCTTACGGGGATGAAGCTTCAGGGATTGATACCCAGGAGGCGGCAGGAAATAGCCGCCAGAATAGGTGAAGTGGTGGAAAAGGAACTGGTTTCCATAGAAGAGATAGTTATAGAGCTTTCGGCAGAGAAGAACCGGATTGAGATATTGAGGCTGATAAAGTCCAATGCGGCAAAGATTACACTGGAAAAACTGCCGGTTTTTTTCCCTCATTCCATTAAGGAAGTCATAGTCGACTATATAAACGATATTATCGACCGGCAGGGGGAGAGGATTATCGACGAAATGGCCGAGAGAATCATACACAAGGCCACCACCGAGATGAACCTCAGACAGATGATTGAGGGAAAGATAAACCAGTTCGACCTGGACAGGCTGGAAGAAATAATACTGTCGGTGGCGGGCAGGGAGCTGAAGCATATAGAATACCTCGGGGCCCTGATAGGGTTTTTCATAGGCCTGGGGCAGGCCCTGATAATCCACCTGATAGGATAGAGCGAAATCTATTTCAGGTGGCAGACTATTCGATCAATTTGCATAATTTTGTATAATAATGTTGACAGTCAGGTAAAATAGCATTATAATAACAAAGAAACAGGATATAAAGGCTGTGAAGGGAAGAGTAGAGGGCAAGAGGCCTTAAGAGAGAAGATGCCGCAGGCTGGAAGCATCTTCAGGTGCTCGCCTTTGAAGACCGTCCCGGAGCCGTGTGTGTTAGAAGCATTGCCGGTGGCACCGTTACAGCCACAATGAGTGGGTATTCATCAATGAGGGTGGAACCGCGGGAATAACCTCCCGTCCCTTTGCCGTTGCTGGGGGCGGGAGGCTTTTGATTTTTTGGGGATATGGATTCTCAAAGGAGCGTTCTAATAATCTTTTGAATGGAGGAGATTTTATGGCTGGGATAAAGGTTTATCTCAAGGACGGGTCATTCAAGGAATATGACAGCGGTATAAGCGTGAAAGAAGTGGCGGAGGACATCAGCCGGCGGCTGGCAAAGGATGCGCTCATAGGCAGTGTTGATGGAAGGCTGGTGGGGCTGGACTACAGGCTGAAGAAGGATTGCAGTCTGGAAATCCTGACATTTGGGGATGAAGACGGCAAGGACGCCTTCAGGCATACTTCCTCCCATATTCTCGCTCAGGCAGTGAAGAGGCTGTTTCCTGAGGTCAAGCTGGCAATAGGTCCTGCCATTCAGGACGGGTTTTACTATGACTTTGATGTGGAAAGGCCTTTTACGCCCGATGACCTGGAGGCCCTGGAAGGGGAGATGAATAAAATCATTGCCGAGGATTATCCCCTGGAGAGAATGGAGATGGGCAGGGAAGAGGCCCTCAAGTTCTTTGAGGAAAAGGGCGAAGATTACAAAGTGGAGCTTATTGGGGACATACCCGAGGGTGATACCGTATCTCTGTACAGGCAGGGTGAGTTTGTGGACCTCTGTGCCGGTCCCCATATTCCTTCAACCGGCAGGGTCAAGGCCTTCAAGCTTCTCAGTGTGGCAGGGGCATACTGGAGGGGGGACGAGAAAAACAGGATGCTCCAGAGGATATACGGTACATCCTATGAGAAAAAGAAAGACCTGGACGAATACCTGAACCTGCTGGAAGAAGCCAAGAGAAGGGACCACAGGAAACTGGGGAAGGAGCTGGACCTTTTCAGCATCATGGAAGAAGGCCCCGGATTTCCTTTCTTCCACCCCAAGGGGATGATTATAAGGAATCTGCTGGAGGACATGTGGAGGAAAGAACACGTCAAGGCGGGTTACCAGGAGGTAAAAACCCCCATCATCCTCAATGAGGATCTGTGGCGCCGTTCCGGCCACTGGGACCATTACAAGGAGAACATGTACTTCACTGAAATCGATGATACGGGGTATGCCGTCAAGCCTATGAACTGCCCGGGGGGAATGCTGCTTTTCAAAAGAAAGCTGCACAGCTACCGGGACCTCCCCCAAAGGGTGGCAGAGCTGGGACTGGTTCACAGGCACGAGCTCTCAGGGGCTCTTCACGGACTGATGAGGGTAAGATGCTTTACCCAGGACGATGCCCACATTTATATGCTGCCTTCCCAGATAAGGGATGAGGTGGTGGGGGTTATAGACCTTACAGACCACCTCTACAGCATATTCGGTTTTGACTACCACGTAGAGCTTTCCACAAGACCTGAGAACTCAATGGGTTCAGAGGAGGACTGGGAAAGGGCTACCGATGGTCTAAGGGAAGCCCTTGAGGCCAAAGGGATAGATTACAGGGTAAACGAAGGGGACGGGGCGTTCTACGGGCCCAAGATAGATTTTCATCTGAAAGACTGTATAGGACGTACCTGGCAGTGCGGCACCATACAGCTGGATATGCAGATGCCTGAGAGGTTCGAGCTGGTATATATCGGCCAGGACGGAGAAAAGCACAGGCCGGTCATGATACACAGGACAATATTCGGCAGTATAGAGCGGTTTATCGGCATACTGACCGAGCATTATGCAGGCGCATTTCCTGTATGGCTGGCTCCCGTCCAGGTGAAGATACTACCCATTACCGACAAGCATAACGGTTATGCCGAAGAGATCCGCAATAAGCTGTTCAACCTGGATATCAGGGCGGAATCCGACCTGAGAAACGAAAAGGTGGGATACAAGATACGGGGGGCCCAGATGGAAAAAGTACCCTTCATGCTTATTGTGGGAGACAAGGAGATGGAAAGCGGAACCGTATCGTTGAGGTCCAGGGAGAAGGGGGACCTGGGAACTGTCAGCCTTGATGGGTTTGTCAATAATCTCAGGGACCTGGTTGAAAACAGAAAGTAGGGAAATATGATAAAATAAAGGCAGGTTGACCGGTCTGTTCAGACCGGCAAATCTGCCTTTTTACAGGGTAACTATATTATATATGATAAGCGGTTTATCCGATGGCTACCGCCGCTAATACTCCCGTCCTGTCAGCGGCCAGGGGACACACCTGCTGAAGCTCCGGTATTCTTTTGTGGACAGGAATGTTCCCAACTAAAGATAAGCGGCGTTACGCCCATGGATAGCGGTTTCTAAGCTTCGGATGGGGTTATAAAACCCCACCTGAAGCCAGGAATCCTGTTTGATTTTGATGTGCGTGTGTCATCTGAACTCTGAAGGATAGGAAGATAATCCCGATTGAATGAAGTTTTTTCCTTTATCAGAGTTCCACAACAGGTTATAATTCTATATATTTATAATATTCGAATAATATATTTGAGTACTGGAGGATAGACATATGTCATTGTATCATGTAATTCTGATTTTATCCGTAGGGGTTGTAGCAGGATTTTTAAATACTGTTGCCGGCGGGGGGTCCCTGCTTACCATGCCCGCAATGATATTTCTGGGTTTGCCCTCGGCGGTGGCAAACGGTACCAACAGGGTTGCCATTATGGTACAGAACCTGATAGCGGTCACCAATTTCCGCCGCAAGGGTTTTTTTGACTGGCAGCTCAGCCTGATGCTGGGCATTCCCGCCATGCTGGGGGCTGTTATAGGTTCCAGAATTGCTGTTTCTCTGTCTGACAGCATTTTCAATAAAATCCTGGCTGTGGTGATGATTGTTGTACTGGCTATAATAATATTTGAACCCCAGAAAAGATTTATTGTCTATGAAGAAATGCTGAACAAAAATCGAAAGATAGCAGCCATGACAGTGTTTTTCTTTGTAGGCATTTACGGAGGATTAATCCAGGCTGGAATAGGGTTTATCATCATTGCTTCCCTGACGCTTATTACGGGGATGTCCCTGGTGAGGATCAACAGCCTGAAAGTATTTATTATTGCCTTGTATACCATATCCTCCCTGACAGTGTTTATAATCAACGGAAAGGTGGACTGGGTACTGGGGTTTGCTCTTGCTGCCGGCAATGGGCTGGGGGGTTTTTTAGGCAGCAATTTTGCCGTTAAGAAAGGAGACAAGTGGATTAAGGCTATCCTGGTGGTTGCAGTTTTGGCCATGGCGCTGAAACTGCTGGGGGTTTTCGGTTAACCGGATGAACGGGGATATCCGGCGGATTGAATCAGGTTATTGATTCAGGATAAGAACTGTAAATGAAGGATATTGACGGGGAAATATTACCGGGAGAAACTTCTCTGATTACAGAGGTTTCTCTTTTTGTGTTCAATGGACAGAAAATCTCAGCTGATAGAAGTTTCACTCTATTTATTATATACTGATATACTGGAGGACAGGAGATAAGTGTATACATCTGACGGTAAAAGACAGGAGGAAAGTTACCGGTTATGAACAGGATAGAGAGCATCTACAACAGGCTTTTGGAGTACTACGGACCCCAATACTGGTGGCCGGGAGATACTCCCTTTGAAGTAATTGTCGGGGCCATACTCACCCAGAATACGGCCTGGACAAATGTAGAAAAGGCCATAAACAACCTGAAGCCTTTCCTGGAACCCGGAGTACTGCATGGTATGGAAACCGACAGGCTGGCACAACTTATCAGGCCCAGCGGTTTTTTCAACATAAAGGCCAGAAGGCTGAAAAACTTCCTGGACTGGTTTAAAAGAAAGGATTTTTGCCTGAAGGCACTGGAGGATTACAGTGTTGAAGAACTGAGGAAGGAACTCTTGAGCATTAACGGGATAGGCAGGGAAACGGCGGATTCCATTATACTGTATGCCCTTGAAAAACCCATATTCGTTATAGATGCCTATACCAGGCGGATGTTTGAGAGGCTGGGTTTTATGGTCCCTGATGATTATGATGATGTCAGACGGATGTTTGAGGAAAGCCTGGAAGAAGACACCCGTATATTCAATGAGTATCATGCCCTTATTGTAAGGCATTCCAAGGAATACTGTACCAGGAAGCCTTTGTGCGGGGCGTGCTTTCTGAGAGATTGCTGTCCCGCGGGAAAGAAATCTATCGAAAAATAATCTGATTTTTTGCAGGGTTTTCATATAACCCATCGTCTATATTATTGGAAGGGGGGAAGGGATGAATTCGGAGGATACTTTGATAAAGCAGGCCGTTAACGGCAACGAAGCAGCTTTTGAAGAGCTTGTGGAGAAATACAAGGCTTATGTATTCGCCATTGTACTCAATTTTGTCAGTGACAGGCACCAGGCCGAAAATATTGCCCAGGAAGTCTTCCTGCAGATTTATCTCTCCCTGCCCGGGTACCGTTTTGAAGGTTTTAAGACCTGGATTGGAAGAATTGCTGTTCATAAGGCTATCGACTGGAAGAGGAAGCAGCAGCGGGTGACGGCAAATGAACGGTTGGCCGATGTTGAGAACCTGAATGAAGCGATTGTGGACTGCAGCCTGATGCCGGAGGATGAGGTTATCGGAAAGGACCAAATGGACAGATTGCGGTTAATGTGTGATGAACTGCCGGATAAATACCGTGTGGTGGTGGAGAAGCACTATTTTCATGATAAAAGCTACCAAAAAATCGCCCGGGAAGAGGGTATAGCGGTAAAAACGGTGGAGTCCCGGCTTTACCGCGCCAGGCAGATGTTAAAGAAGCAGTGGAAGGAGGGAATATGAATGACGCACTTTACAGAAGGGGAATGGGAACTGTTCAGCCAGAATGAAATTGACGGGCATAAAAGGATGGTTATGGAGGACCACCTCATGGAATGCAACCTGTGCATGAATAGGTATTTATCCTGTATTACCGGTGAAAAAGCTGACAGTGCCGCTGAAATTCTCTCTCTCGATTTCACTGCTGCTGTTATGGGCAGGATATCCGCCGGGAATGGAAAGAAACATGGGCGTAACGACAGGAGCCGGTTTGCTTATTATGCCGCTGCAGCATGCATTACCATTGCCCTTACAGGGATGGGGGTGTTTCAGCAGATAATGGATATAATACCGCATATGACCGAGGGGAAAATTCCTGGAGTAGAAAAGACAGAGTTCAAACTGGACGGGGTGGTCAGGTTCGGGTGGTCGGATCAGTTGATGAATAAAACCCTGACCCTGGTGGATGCAATAAAACCTAAAGACGGAAGGGAGGCAGGACATTGAAGAAAAAGAAAAAGTTTGTAGTGTTTCTACTGTCTGTAATCCCCGGATTGAGCCATTTTTACCTGGGATTGGCCAATAGAGGCCTTATATTCCTTGGTGCGGTTGCGGCCAATATAATTGGTGTGGTGATGCTGGTCACCCTGACCATTGACGATTTTATGGTGCTGCTTATGGGGTTACCGGTAATCTGGTTCCTGGCCCTTATTGACAGCATGATGTGGACGGACAGGATCAACCGGAGTATGGCTAAGAAGCGGGCAGAAGACGAGGGCGAAAAGATCGAACAGATTGATGATGAGAAAAAGGAGGATATGGAAAAAGATATGAATATACAGAACAAAAAGGTACTGACCTGTCTTCTATCCTTCATACCCGGAGCCGGTCACATGTATCTGGGGTATAAGAGGCAGGGGCTGGAGCTTATGACACTGTTTTTCTTCTCCTTCTTCTTTGTTGACTGGCTGAGAATCAGTTTTTTCATGTTCATTATCCCTGTCATCTGGTTCTACAGTATGTTTGACGCCCTGGACAAAGCATCGGGGGCGGTAAGGGTTAACGGCGAAGAGGACAGTTCCATTATAGATACCCTGATCTCAGAAAAACCCGGGCTGAACGCTTCCAAGCTGCTGGGATACGCATTTATCTGTGTAGGGTTGCTCCTGATTTTTGACAGGATTATATCACCGATGATTTCCTACCAGATCAGGAGTTATCTCCAGACAGGTATTGTGGCAGTCCTCTTTATACTTGGAGGAGTAAAACTGCTCATGGGAAACAGGGTTGAAGGGAAAGAACGGGAGGAGGCTGAGAAAAATTGCGCAGATGGAGAGTAGGGACCCTGTCCCTGGGTATACTGCTGATTGTGATGGGAATTGTCATGCTGGCAGCCCAGTTCAATCAGGTAGCCATACTGGACAGACTGCTTGTCTGGTGGCCAATTTTACTGGTGCTGATGGGGGTGGAAATACTGTGGCATGTCTATTCATCCAAAGAAGAGTATCCAAAGGTCAGATATGATGTTTTCAGCATGTTCATCATATTCGTGATTGTCATATTCAGCATAGGCATGTACGGGCTGACTTCCACCGGGATACTGGTACAGGTTTCAAGGATGGCAGGCAGCCGGGATATTACGGTGGAGATACCCGGGCACAGGCTGACCATACCTGACGGAGTGGAGGAAATTGTCCTTAGAGTTCCAGGGCAGGATATAAGTATCGGGAGCACCGATAATAGTGAAATACTGATTTTCGGTACGGCAGATGTCTTTGCCGTTGACCGGGAGGCAGCGGAAGCCCTGGTGGAACAGGGGAAAGCTGTCACCCGCAGGGAAGGCAGTACCGTATTTGTGGACTTTATCATTATACCCAGAGCCGAGAATTTAACAGAAGGTGCCCGGGATGTGAGATATACACTGCTGATGCCCAGGGGCAAAAAAGTCAGGATTGAAAGCACAGGCCATTCGAACATAACCATAAACCACGGGATACTGGAGGATATATACCTGGTGGAAGGTAAAACATGGTGCAGGGTAAGTACCCAACTCACCTCTGAATCCAACATAGCGGTTGAGGCATATGTCAATTCCCCCGGTGACCTGGGAGGCAATGCGGAATGGACCATTGAGCAGGATACCGGTGAAGACGGAAACGGCAGGAAGGACTTTGTAAAAGGAACCTTAAAGCAGGGAGGCGGGGAACATAAGCTTACAATCATAGGAAGCGTAGGTGTGATGGTAAACCGGATATAGCATATCAAAAATTGAATCAGCATTAAAGTCGGTATTACTATAGTTTTGCAGAAAAATGAATAACAACAATATTACCATAAAACACCGTAGTGCAATTAGGAAGCAAAATCCATGATAGTATCTTTATCCAAATTATTTTCTTGTAGTTCCGCTTGTTGTGCGGAATTGCGAAAAACAAGTTTTCCCAAGGTATACATTCTCAAACAGTATCGTAACTTGGAAAAATTCAACTCTGAGGTCCAGGGGGTATCCACTGGGTCAGAGGAAATGTTTAGCCAATTGCATTTGGAATACTTTAAAAGTACAATTTTACCAATATTATAGGCTACGCCTACAGTATGCAAAAAACGTAGTACTGGTAGCAAACTGTGATGCTGATATTCTTCAAACCCAAGGTGCTGTTTAACATCCCGTATTGCTAATTCAATTGAAAATCTGGAACTGTATATCTCAACAATTTGGGCTGCTGTCAGTGATGTATCGGTGCTGATTAATGCCATTAACTTTTCTTTAGCACTACGAAGTACGACAGTTCGAACCTTCTTAGATGACTTCAGCATCCAGAGGTCAGCCACGGCAACTTCTACATCTTGAAGCTTACCATATATTCGCACGCTAATCATCTTATGCTCAGCCAGTTCCCACAGGTCATGAACTTTTATTCTTTTACCGTATTTGCGTTTACGACCTCTTGGTTTTTGTTGTGATGGTTCCGGGTCAAGGTTTGCTACACCATTAGCTCGTAGCTTGGTAACAACATTTATCTCTTTATCAACCAATGGCTGGATAAATGGTTTATTGGCAAAATAGGCGTCTGCTACAACACGCAGCTTATGCTTCTCACTTTTTGTCCACTCATGCAGTTGAAAAACTTGAGCATGGGCTACGTCCCAGATTTTTAATTTTTCAGCTTTACCGTTTTCATGGCATTTCCATTGGCAGTTAGCTATTTTACCTGTAATGAGCCGGAAGGAAATTAGAAAACAGATAAACCGTTTTTTGAAGAAGCCTATAATCCCAAGAACACCCCAATGGTGTCCTATAAGATATTCACCACAATCGGCGTTACCACTGTGGTTACCCCACTTTTGGATACCAAGAACCTTCTTGGAATTTTTAGAATTTAAAGTGGTATCAAAGCAGGCTTGCACTGAGCCGTACAGTATTAGTTCTTCCGGGAAGATTTTCAGAAGTAATTGAAACATCCTTTTCATTACTTCTGTGTAGTCCCACTGATACTCAGTTAAGAACCTGCACCAGCTAGATACATTTTTACGGAAGAAAAAGCAATGCCGGTACATGTTTCTCGTGGTTTTTCTACCAGGGACAACGAGCAAGCACCAAATGTAGTAAACAAAATAATTATATGTGGTTATGCATGTAAAGCATTCTTTTGGAAACAATAGCAATTGTATTATTTCCATAGGAATGTAGATATTCATTGCAGAATCGCTCCTTTTTTGAGATTGGCCCGATGACCTGCAATATCTATATTCCTATTTTATTGTACTTTTATGCTGGTAATTGATGCATAAAGTTTTGAAAGTGCAAAACTATAGCGAGTTGTTTTATACTATTATATTTTTAGTGTCATTGTCTACGGCGGTTTTAAGCATTAAAGGGTCGGAGGAAGCGACCTTTGGCGGCCTGGGAACGGCAACGGTAATATTTATGTTTGTCTCCGGATTGGTTTGCTTTAAAGCAAGCTTCAAATTCATGATGGCCAATAATGTATCAAGAAAGAAATTCTATTATGGCAATATGGCTGCTCTGGTGACAATAGCTGCATTTATGGCAATGGTAGATACAGTATTGAACGGCATTCTTAGCCGGGTAATTCCATACGAAAGCTTGGTTGTGCAGCTCTATGGGACCAGCACTCATTTGGCCGAGTTTTTATGGTCCTTCGGATTATATGCCTTCTCTGTATGTCTGGGTTTGCTTATTACAACGATATATTACCGGGCCAACAGGATTATGAAGATTGTTGTTTCTGTCATTCCGTTTGTAATAGGCGTACTGTTCGGATATATTGACGGGCAGACCGGTAGAGTAGCAAGCAGAGCCCTTTCGGGTTTCATTGGCAGGGCTATGGGTTTTACCGCCAATAACGCATATTTCGGGGCATTTAGCTTTGTAGCGGGGACTGCGGTGCTGCTTTGGGCAAGCTTTATACTTATACGCAGGGCTCCTGTAAAGGATTGAGTAACCGGAAGGGCAGGTCTTTTGACATCATGAGACAGGGGGACCAGACAAGTCCCTGTCCCCCTGTCTGGACAAGTCCCTGTCCCCCTGTCTGTGTCCCCCTGTCTGCCCATTCTGTTGAGTTGGTCTTAATTTATTTAAGCATAAATTGACAAATAATATAGTAAAGACTAAAATAGTTATGGACATTTTTTTAAGGTCAAATGATAATGCGTACTTAACTTTAAGGAGGTATACTATTTGCTAGGTCCAAAAATAAGGGAAATTCGTCTGCAGAAGGGACTGACCCTTAACGAGATGTCGAAAAAGACCGGCTTAACCGCCAGCTATCTTTCGCAACTGGAAAGAAACATAATAGACCCTTCTCTGGCATCCCTCCGCAAGATATCGGCTGCCCTGGAAGTACCCTTATATACTTTTCTGGCTGATGAGACCAGGGAGCATGTTCTTATCACCGCTGACAAAAGGAAAAAACTTGACCTGCCCAACAGCAGCATAACATACGAATTTCTGACGCCCATGGCTTCGGATAAGAACGCCCATCCCAAGATGGAGATCATATACTACCAGCTGGAACCCCAGAGCTGGAGCAGCGATGATTACATCGTTCACGCCGCTGACGAGTGTATCTTTATATTGCAGGGGAAGATTGAACTGTATCTGGGGGAGGAGCAATATATAGTAAAACAGGGGGACAGTATATATATACGGGAAAACATCCCCCACAGGTTTTATAACCCGTCTCCCACCCAGAAGGCGGTGGGGGTAAGTACAATCTGCCCGCCCATATACTAAGAGGGAATACAGGAAGAGCTTCCATGAAAGGGAGCTTTTTTATTTTTTGTTGATTTGTTAAAATAATCAACTATATATTAAATTAATAACAAATATATTAATATTTTTTAATTAATAAATAATTAAATATTTTATTGACAAAGAAATTAATTAATACTATAATTATTAAAAAACTAAGCAATTAAATAATAATTAATAATTTAAAATTTAATTAATAAAATTAATCTGATAACAGTCAAATTCCGGGAGGGGGATTATGATGCAACTGAGTACAGAACGTTGCAATGAAGTGGTGAAAAAAGATGGTGAGGTTATCTCTCAGGCATCCCGTATGCCCTATTATCCGCTGGTGGTGAAGAGAGGTTATGGAGCAGTAATCGAAGATATTGACGGGAACCGCTACATAGACCTTCTGTCCAGTGCCGCGGCCCTGAATACCGGTCATGCCCACCCGGAAGTGGTTAAGGCGGTAACCGAGCAGGTGAAGGATTTTGTTCATTATACCACTGCATACATGTACCACCAGCCGCTGGTGGAGCTTGCCGGCAAACTCGCTGAAATCACTCCGGGAGATTTCAAAAAGAGAGTGACTTTCGGGCTTTCGGGTTCGGATGCCAACGACGGTATGATAAAACTGGCCAGGGTCTATACGGGACGAAGTAAAATCATATCATTCGTCCAGGCATATCACGGGTCTACCTACGGGGCCATTTCCCTGTCAGCTTTAAGTCTTAACATGCGGAGGAAAATCGGTCCCCTGGTACCGGAGATTCATCATATACCCTATCCTGACTGTTACAGGTGTGCTTTCGGACAGGAAGAGGATACCTGTCACCTGGAGTGCCTCAAACAGCTGGAAATAGCCTTTAGACATTACCTGCCGGCAGAAGAAGTGGCAGCAGTGATAATGGAGCCCATCGCCGGGGATGCGGGGCTGATAATCCCGCCCAGGAAATATGTCGACAGGCTGTATGGCATATGTAAGGAAAAAGGCATACTGTTTGTCAGTGAAGAGGTACAGCAGGGTTTCGGCCGGACCGGCAAATGGTTCGGGATTGAACATTTTGATGTGGTGCCGGATGCGGTTATTATGGGCAAGTCCATAGCCTCAGGTATGCCTTTGAGCGCCATAGTGGCCAGAGAAGAGATAATGCAAGCATGGGAGGCTCCCGCCCATCTCTTTACAATGGGGGGGCACCCGGTGTCCTGCAGGGCGGCCCTTGCTACCATAGATATTATACGCAATGAGAATCTGATGCAGCATGTCTTTGAACTGGGTGAATATGTGAAAGCCCGTTTCAACCGGATGAAGGAGAAATACGACCTTATCGGCGACGTCCGCGGAGTGGGATTGTCCATAGGCGTGGACCTGGTGAAAGACAGGGTGACCAGGGAAAAGGCCGGTGAGGCTGCCGCCAAAATATGTTACCGGTGCTGGGAGAAGGGCATTATACTGACATTTTTCGCCGGCAGTGTCCTGAGGATTCAACCGCCCCTTGTAATAACAAAGGAACAGATGGATAAAGCTATAGATATTATCCAAGAGGCAATCGGCGAATATCTGGCGGGAGACATTCCGGATGCAGTACTGGAAGTGGCCAAGGGATGGTAAAGTATTAGTTCCGGAAGGGGGTATGCCTATTCAGAAAGGGTCCGGATGGAAACAGAAGTTGTTAAGGTAAACGCACTAATCATTATTCATGATGCTGATATTATTAAGAGGGAGGTAAAAAAATGTCAGGAAGCAGCAAGAAGAGTTTCTTTGAAGGCGGTTTTGGTAAGTATGTTCTTCCGGGTATTATACTTCAGTCGGTGCTTATCGGCGGAGGATACGCCACAGGCCGTGAAATTGTGGAATTCGGCGCCAAGTTCGGTGCACTGGGGTGGCTCGGTGGAGTGGGTATTTTCATCGGTTTCACTGTAATGAGTATCCTGACCTTCGAGATAGCGAGAATATACAGGGTTTATGATTACAAGTCCATAGTGCAGAAGATTGCCGGCAAAGGTTGGATATTATATGATGTCATATATATACTTCTGGCAATCCTGATCATAGCAGTTATGGCTTCCGCCACAGGGGAGATAGTGCAGAATACACTGGGGATCCCGTATTGGGGCGGTGTTATCGGGGTAATAATTATTGTAGGTATCCTGAATTTCTACGGCAGATGGCTTATTGAAAGATTTGAAACATATGGCACCATTGCACTGTATATAGGCTATATCATATTCGGTGCAATTGTCATATCAGCTACCTGGGGTCATGCCAGGGAGGTCTTTGCCACAGGGGACACCAGTTTTGTGGGAGAAACAAGCGTTGGTGCGGTTTTGTGGACAGGAGTTGTATATGTTGGTTACAACCTGGCCGTATATCCCGCTTCCTTCTTTACCCTTGAAAGGCAGAGCAAGAGGAAGGAGACAGTATGGGCGGGTATAATATCGGGTCTGCTTATGACAATTCCGTGGTTCCTCACATATTTTGCGGTTATGGGTTTCTATCCCTCAAAGGATGTACTGGGCGCATCGGTGCCCTGGCTGGCCATGATGCAGGGTATTACGGGACCGGGAGTGGTAGCGCTATTTGGTGTAGTGGTCGGAGGACATTGATAGAGACGTCTACAGGTATTATACACGCTCTTATTGAGAGGGTGAATGCAGGCCTGAAAGAGATGGGCAAGCCGGAATTCACTCCCAGGCAGAATGCACTGATTACAGTTATTGTGCTGATATTGGCTACCGTTTTTGCCAAGATAGGCATTATAGACCTGATAGCCAAAGGCTATACAGCCATGGCTTACGGCATGATAATCGTTTATGCCCTGCCTCTGGTCACGGTCGGCTTGTATAAGGTTGTTAAGAACGGTTCTAAATAGTACTTATGCACTTGTTGACCTCCGTTATGTATAAGATTATATCATTTCAATTAAGCCGATATATACCTGTCGGCTTATATTTGTTTAACAGGGGATGATGGTTATGGCAGACATGGGGCAGCAAGGTTCCTGGCCTCATTTGACTGAAAGGGGAAATATTCTGTGGAAAATATGTTTATAAATTGGTAGACCTTTTATGGGATATACAATATAATAGTCTTAATCCGTAAACTGTTTTAACACTGTTTATGTTTGTGCTATAATAATAATAGGCAATTTTTTGTATGTATTACTCAAAAATTTTAATAATAAGGAGGCTGTATAAATGCAAGACCTTGTAATCAAAAGAACAGACAAACCGGGTATGATGCCTGATGAAGACCAGCTGGGCTTCGGCAAGTATTTTACAGACCATATGTTTGTGATGGACTATGAAACAGGTAAAGGCTGGCATTCGCCAAGGATAGTTCCTTACGGAGAGTTTTCCCTTTATCCTGCAGCCATGGTACTCCATTACGGGCAGGCTACTTTTGAAGGTATGAAGGCATACAGAACCGTGGATGACAGGATAGTACTGTTCAGACCAAAGGATTACCTCAACAGGTTCAACCAGTCCAACGAGAAGGTGTGTATACCACCGATAGACGTTGATTTTGTGCATCAGTGCCTGAAGAAGCTGGTGGAAATCGACAAGAACTGGGTTCCCAAGAAAATCGGGACTTCCCTGTACATCAGGCCCTTTATCATAGCTACCGACCCCTATGTTGGTGTAAAGGTATCGGATACATACAAGCTGTTCATAATCCTTTCACCGGTCGGAGCATATTATGCTGCAGGGTTCAATCCTGTGAAGATCAAAGTCGAGGACAAATATGCAAGGGCTGTTAAAGGCGGCCTTGGAGAAGCCAAGACCCCTGCCAATTATGCAGCCAGCCTGAAGGCGGGAGTAGAAGCCAAGAAAGAAGGCTTTGCCCAGGTGCTGTGGCTTGATGCCATTGAAAGAAAGTATATTGAAGAAGTTGGTACCATGAATATCCTGTTCAAGATAAATGATGAGATTATAACTCCTCCTCTGGCAGGCAGTATTCTTTCGGGAAGAACCCGGTTAACCACCCTTGAGCTTGCCAAAGACATGGGAATGAAAGTAACCGAGAGGAAGATTTCAATAGAAGAAGTGTTTGAAGCCCACGAAAAGGGAGAACTGCAGGAAGTGTTCGGTTCCGGAACCGCTGCCGTAATATCTCCTGTGGGAGAGCTTACATGGAAAGGCAAGACGATAGTTATAAACGACAATAAGACCGGTCCCACAGCTCAGAAGCTGTTTGATACCATAACCGGCATACAGTACGGTAAGATAGAAGACAAATTTGGCTGGGTAGATGAAGTAACAAAACTGTAAAGAGAGTAAAAAGCAACCGGATAACAGCCGGTTGCTTTTTTAGTTGGCGAGGGCAAATAATTTTTGGCATTTGACAAAAACTATTTTCAGGCATATTATATAATTGGTATATGCCAATAACATATTTTGCACATCAGACGAAGGGAAGGATATGAATGGAAAAGATTACATCAGAAAAATCCAGCATTGGAAGGACTATAGGCATAATGAGCGGAAAGGGAGGGGTGGGCAAGTCATCGGTAACAGGTCTGCTGGCAGTGGGATTAAAAAACCAGGGATATGAAGTTGGTGTTCTGGACGGAGATTTGACAGGTCCCAGTATCCCCAAAATATTCGGTATCAGCAAAAGGCCCGGGCAGAGTGAAGAAGGGATGGTCCCTGTAACTACCGTTTCAGGCATAAAGGTCATGTCTATCAACCTGCTGGTGGATGAGGAGGATACTCCGGTCATATGGCGGGGTCCACTGCTGGCCAATACGGTAAAACAGTTTTACACCGACGTGGTGTGGGGAGACCTGGATTACCTGCTGATAGACCTGCCTCCCGGAACGGGAGATGTCCCCCTTACCGTTATGCAATCTTTCCCCATGGACGGTATTATAATAGTTTCCTCTCCCCAGGACCTGGTTAAGCTTATTGTCAGGAAGTCGATAAATATGGCAAAAAAAATGGATATACCGGTAATGGGAATTGTTGAAAATATGAGCTACCTTGAGTGTCCCGAATGCGGCAAGAGAATCAATCTTTTCGGCAAGAGCGATATAGAGCAGGCCGCCCGGGAAGCGGGCATTGAAGTCCTGGGCAAACTTCCCGTGGACCCGGATTTCGCGGAACTCTGCGATGAAGGGAAGATTGAGCTTTATAAGTCCATAAGCGATTATATGAAGGATACTTTTGACAGAATTGAAGAGAAACTGGGAGGTGAAACAAAATGAAAATCTGTATTTCCGCGGGAGGAAAGGATTTAACTTCCGCGGTTGACGACAGGTTCGGACGGTGCAAGTATTTTTTGATTGTGGATACCGGTAAAGAGGATATCCGCTGTATGGAAAACCAGGGAGCGGTGTCTCCGGGAGGCGCCGGGATAGCTGCAGCCCAGCAGGTTGTTGATGAAGGGGCTGAATATGTTATAACCGGCAACGTGGGGCCAAACGCTATGAAGATACTCAGTGCAGGTGGCATAAAAGTATACAGGGGAAGCGGCATGACTGTTTCGGATGCCGTAGAAAGCCTGCAGGAAGGTCTGCTGGAAGAGATTGATGTTCCGGGACCTTCCCACAGGGGTATGGGTCAGGGCAGAGGGAACAAATAATGATAATATCGGTTCTTAGCGGCAAGGGCGGTACGGGGAAAACCACAATTGCCACCAACCTGGCGGTTATGACCGACAATTCCAGATATGTGGACTGTGATGTGGAGGAGCCCAACGGTTTCATATTCCTGAGGCCCAGGATTGACACTCAGGTAAATGTCCGCGTAATGATACCCAAGATAGATACCGGAAGGTGCACAGGCTGTGGTAAATGTGCCCGCTTTTGCTACTTTAATGCGCTGGCCCTGGTGAAAAATACCCCTGTGGTGTTTCCGGAACTGTGTCATGGATGCGAAGGATGTGCCATCCTTTGCCCGGAACAGGCAATCGAAAGAGATAATAAGACCATTGGAAAAGTGGAGATCGGTTATAGAGGCCAAACCGAATGCATAAGAGGAGTGCTTGATGTGGGTGAACCGGTAGGGGTGCCCATCTTGCGGGAGATCAAAAAATTGACAGGGGATGACAGATTTACGGTTGTGGACTGTCCTCCGGGGAGTTCCTGCAGTGTAATAAACTCCATAGAGGGCAGTGACTTTGCGCTGCTGGTTACCGAGCCCACTGTCTTCGGCCTGCACGACCTGAAGATTGCCCTCGAACTGGTGAGACAACTCAATATCCCTGCCGGTATAGTGATAAACCGTTCCGGGGAAAGGGATTGCCTGATAGAGGAATATTGCCGAAATGAAGAAGTTCCTCTGCTCGGCAAAATACCTTTTGACAGGAGAGCAGCAGAGATATATTCCAGGGGCGGGTTGTTGGCAGAGGATAAGGAATTCAGGAGTTATTTGCAAAATATACTTGAAAACCTGAAGGGGGCTGCAGGAAATGAAGCAGATAGCCGTAATTAGCGGAAAGGGCGGTACCGGCAAGACAACCATAACCGGCTCCTTTGCCAGCCTGTCAAAGGCCGGGGATATTATTATGGCGGATTGCGACGTTGAAGCCCCCAACCTCCACCTGATTATGGGGGGAGAGGATGTGTGCTCGGATGAATTCAGCGGGGCAAGGGTTGCCGTTATAGACCCGGATAAATGCAGTGGCTGCGGCATATGCAGTGATGTTTGCAGGTTCGGTGCAATTGAAAACTGCACGGTGAACAGCCTGAAATGTGAAGGGTGCGGCACCTGCAGCATTGTCTGTCCCGAAGGGGCAGTTGAGATGAAAGATGAGATAACGGGGAAAACATATATAACCGACTGTGAGGGCATGGTGTTTTCCCATGCCAGGCTGGAGATTGGTGCCGACGGTTCCGGGAAGCTGGTTACAAGGGTCAGGAAGAATGCCGTCGAACACCTTGAAGAGCAGGAATACGTGATAATAGACGGTTCCCCGGGGATCGGCTGTGTGGTAATAGCATCAATTACCGGTTGTGATGCTGCCCTGATTGTAACGGAACCTACCAGATCCGGGCTGGAAGACCTCAGACGGGTTCTTTCCACCTGCAGGCACTTTGGTGTAAAATCTTTTGTGTGTATAAACAAGTTTGACCTGAATACCCAGATTACCGGAGAGATAGAGGAGTTTTGCAGGAATGAAGGTCTGGAGGTGGTAGGCAGGATCCCTTATGATGACATGGTTATTGAAGGGTTGAAGGATATGAAGCCTGCTGTGGAGATGGAGGGCAGTCAGGCAGGACGGCAAATAAGAAGTATGTACCTTAGAATAATGAAATTACTGAAAGAGGAGGATGCTGATGTTACTGGCAATTGCTATGGACGGTTCTGAGGTTTCTCAGCACTTCGGACACTGTGAGGGATTTGAACTGGTAAATATAGAAGAAGGTAAGGTTTCAAGCCGGAGCACAATACCAAATCCGGGGCACAGGCCCGGGTTTTTACCGGTGTTTCTGTCCGAAAAGGGAGTGGATTTGATTATAGCAGGAGGTATGGGAGGAGCGGCCCAACAGCTTTTCAGGGAAAGGGGCATAGAAGTTTGTACAGGTGCCCGGGGGAGTATTGACGGTGTTATAGATGATTACCTGAACGGCCGGCTGGTATCGGATAACAGCACCTGCAGGGAACACGGTTTTGAAGGCCAATGCAACGGGTAAGGCCTGCCGGAAAGCAGGAGTAAAAAGAGATTTTTCATGTCTCCGGGAAAGCGTGAAAATATCCGGCGTATAGGTTATAATATATTCTGTAAGAATGGATGCAGGAGAAAATACAGCGATGACGAATAAATATGATAGACTGAACACAAAGCAGGTGTATCTTTATGACCGGAGGTAGAAATAATCTGCCTGTAGGGGTTTTTGATTCCGGACTGGGAGGTATAAGCGTTCTGGCCCAACTGATGGAAATAATGCCCGGTGAGGACTATATCTATCTGGGAGACTGCCTGAATGCACCCTATGGCACCAGAGACGTGGAAGATATACAGAGGCTTACCTTTGAGGCTGTAAACTTTCTTCTCAAAAAAGGCATCAAAGTACTGGTGGTGGCGTGCAATACCGCCACCAGTGCAGCCATCGTACAGCTGAGGGAAAAGCTGGATATCCCTGTTGTGGGTATGGAGCCGGCCCTTAAACCTGCCGTTGAAAAGGGCAGGGATGGCAGTATTGTTGTAATGGCTACCCCCACAACCCTGAGAGAGGAGAAGTTCCGCAGGCTGATGGAGAAATACCGTACAAAGGCGGATATCATACCCCTGCCCTG
Source organism: Clostridium thermobutyricum (assembly GCA_016842005.1). Taxonomy (GTDB): domain Bacteria; phylum Bacillota; class Clostridia; order Ch29; family Ch29; genus JAENYD01. The sequence continues at coordinate 31,647 of JAENYD010000014.1, forward strand.
CCCCGGACTGGTGGAACTGATAGAAGATGGAAAGCTGGAAGGGGAAGAGATAACCGGTCTGCTGAAAAAGCTGGTATCTTGCCTGGAAATAAAAAAAGTTTCTACGGTGGTCCTGGGATGTACCCATTATCCTCTGATTCAGGATACCATACAGAAGGTTTATGGAGATGCGGAGGTAATTGACGGTAACGAGGGAACAGCCCGTCAGGTCAGGAGGATAATGGAGGAAGAGAACCTGCTGGCAGCCTCCGGCAGAGAAAAAGGAGAGGTTCGATTTTATACCTTCGGGGATAAAGAGAAGGTAATTCCCCTGTGCAGGTTTTTGTTGAATCATATGCTGAAGAAAAACCGGCCCCTCCGAACGACAGGGAACCTGAAGCATATACAGGATACGGAGAAAAATGAAAGCCTTAACCGGTAACAAGGTTAAGGCTTAAAAATTGCATATCATGTTCAGGTCTTCCCCTGAGATGGTTTCTTTTTCTATAAGCTGTTCCGCAATTTGGCTCAGGTATTCGCGATTTTTCATTATTATGGTTCTTGCCATGTCATAACTCTCGTCTATTATCAGCTTAATCTCTTTTTCCACCAGGGGATTTGATTTGCTGCCCTGGCTGTGGTCAAATACCCTGCTGCCCAGATTACCCATACCGAATTCACATACCATCTGCTGAGCTATTTCAGTGGCTTTTGTCAGGTCATCCTTGGCCCCCGTGGTTATTTCACCGAATACAATTTCTTCTGCCGCCCTTCCTCCGAGGAACACTGCAATTTTCTCCTTGAGCTCCTTTTTTGTTATAATAAACCTGTCTTCATCCGGAAAGTTCAGCACATAGCCCATGGATTGTCCCCGTGGAACAATACTTATTTTTTCTATCATATTGGCGTTCAGCATCCTGCTTACCAGCGCATGGCCCGCTTCGTGGAAAGCCACTATCTGTTTCTCCCTTTCTACGATGGTAGCATTTTTCTTCTGGAGGCCTATCATTACCCTCTCTATTGCCTGGTTGAACTCTTCCCTGCTGACCTTGGACTTGTTATTCCTTACTGCCAGTATAGCAGCTTCATTGGCTATATTGGCCAGGTGAGCACCGGACATCCCGTGGGTTTTACGTGCTATTTCCTTGATATTTACAGTTTCATCCAGAGGTTTGTCCCTGGTGTGAACCTTAAGGATTTCTTCCCGGTCTCCCACGTTGGGGTTTCCAATATACATGTGGCGGTCAAACCTTCCGGGCCTGAGCAGGGCGGGATCCAGCAGGTCGATACGGTTGGTGGCCCCTATCACAACCACGTTGTCCTTGGCATTAAACCCGTCCATTTCAACCAGCAGCTGGTTTAGGGTCTGGTCTTTCTCGCTGTTGTTATCGATATTTCTGGTGGAGCCTATGGCGTCAATTTCATCGATAAACACTACCGATGGACTGTTTTTAACCGCCTTTTCAAAAAGTTCCCTGATCCGGCTGGCTCCTACTCCCACGTATTTTTCCACAAATTCCGATCCGCTGGCATATATGAAGTTGGCATTGGATTCTCCTGCTACTGCGGAGGCCATAAGGGTCTTTCCGGTCCCGGGAGGCCCGTAAAACAACGTGCCCCTGGGGATTTTGGCTCCCATTTTCCTGTACTTTTCGGAGTTTTTTATGAAGTCTATTATCTCGGCCAATTCTTCCTTTACTTCATCCAGGCCTGCTACATCCTTGAAAGTAACTGTTCTGACCGTCTCGTCCTTCTGTTTTTTTTTCTGTTCCTTGTTCTTCACAGTGGCAGGGACAAGCTGCGTATTTTTGTCCAGTCTGATGTAGTATACCAGCAGTACCAATGTTGCTAGAGTAGGCAGGAACAGCTGCTGAGGGTTTCTGAAAACGGTTGAGGTGGCCCGGGTAACCGTTGAGTACAAAAAGGTTGTGACAACGAGAGAAATACACAAACTCCAGAACACTATCTGCTTTTTCAAGAAGCATTCCTGCCTTTCTGTATGCTTATTACCGTATTCTTATTTTTGCCTAAAGGGTTTTAAATAATAAAGGGATATGCATTTTAATTTATGGAAGATTTCACTTATATTTCACCTGCATGAACAATTGTGATGCCCGGCATCGGGTTTGATAATTGACCTAACCTGAAATTTGCAATATAATTTAATTAACATATAATAAAATAATTAATTATATAAAAAAGTTTTGTTTGCGGAAAGGGGGAGATTGGATGGAGATACAGGTAAGGGAGCATCTTCTGAATTTCAGGAGAGAAAGTTATGTGACTGACTGCGAAGATGACAAGCCGTCCGTTCTGGAAGGGAAAACCTATATTGATTGTTCCCTGGGGATAAATCCATTTGGATACCCGGATACTATTGACCATGCAAGAAAATTGTTTTACCAGCATAAAGATATCAATGTTTATCCCGGTTATCCATATAATGATTTAAAGGATGCCATTGCAGAATACTGGAAGGAATCGGCCCGCCTTAAAACCTGCAATATTAAAATAGGATGTGGGTCAATAGGCATTATTGCAAATATAAACAAGATGTTTATGGACAAGGGGGCAAAAGCCCTTGGATACTGTCCCCAGTTTACTGATTTCATGGTTGAAGTAAAAAGCTGTAATGGCACCTTTGATTATATAGCATTGAAGCCGGACAACAACTATAGGTTTGATAAACAGGAAATGATTACAGCCATTAACGGCGGATACCGGCTGGTCTATATTGATAATCCCAATAACCCGACAGGACAGGTTACTCCGCTTTCTGACATAGAAGAAATCGTAAAAGCTGCTGAAAAAATGAACGTTTGTGTCCTGGTGGACGAGGCCTATGGGGAATATATGAATAAAAGCAATTCGGCCATATCACTGGTCAACCGCTATGAAAATTTGCTTGTTACCAGGAGTTTTTCCAAGGGATTTGGTCTTGCGGCCTATAGAGTAGGCTATCTGGTTACCGGTGAACTTATTGGAAGCATTTATTCCAAGATTGACTGGCCTTTTGCAGTGTCTGCCCCGGGGCAGTTTGTAGCGCCTTTTGCATTGAAAGACAGTACTTTTCTTGAAAAAAGCAGGAGCAAGATAAGAGAGGCGAAAAAAAGGATAATAAAGGCATGTTCAAGGATAAAAATATTTGAAACAGACATGGATGTTCCCATTATGGTATTACAGCATCCCGATGAAGGGAGGGACCTTTATGCCGAGTTCAGGGAGCGGGGGATACTGACCGAACCAGGAGAAGCGTATATGGAGTTGGGAAAGAACTGTGTCAGGCTGAGGGTTGCCGAAGAGGTTGACCGGATTATACATGCTGTCCGGGATATCGAAAAAAATGTGTAAAACAGCTTATACATTTCAAAAGTTTGACAAATGATAATCTTAGTGCTATAATACTATCGAAAATGAAGAAGAAGCCTATCGCTTCTCACCCTCCGCCGGAGGCTGCAGGGTTTATATCAACGGTAAAGTTTCTGTGTTGATGTGTAAGGATAGGTTTAACCTATCCTTTTTTGATGATTGATTATAATATCAGGAGGTGAATCCATATTACTAAGGAATTGCATATTAACGAGCAAATCAGAGACAGAGAAGTAAGACTCATTGGGGCGAACGGCGAGCAACTGGGGATCATGTCTGTCAAAGAAGCGCAGAAGATGGCCAACGAAAGCCACCTGGACCTTGTAAAAGTTGCCCCTCAGGCAAAGCCACCGGTCTGCAGGATTATGGATTACGGTAAGTACAAATACGAGCGCAGTAAAAAAGAGAGAGAAGCCAGGAAAAATCAGAAGATTATCAGCATTAAGGAAGTCAGGCTTTCTCCCAAGATAGAGGAACATGACCTTAATGTTAAGAAAAGAAATACCGAGAAGTTTTTGCTGAAAGGGGACAAGGTGAAAGTTTCCATCAGATTCAGGGGCAGAGAGATGAACCATACTGATTTGGGCCGGGAAATAATGGAGAGATTTGCTCGTGACCTTGAAGAACTGGCTGTCATAGAAAAGCAGCCCAAACTAGAGGGTAAAAATATGATTATGATAATAGCACCAAAACAGACAATACAAAGCAGGAGGTAATATATATGCCGAAAATGAAGACCCACAGGGGAGCAGCCAAAAGGTTCAAATTAACCAAAACAGGCAAAATTAAAAGGGCCAAAGCTTATAAAAGCCATATTCTGACCAAAAAAACTGCCAAGAGAAAAAGAAACCTCAGGAAAGGCACTTTAGCCAGCAATGCAGACGCAAAAAACATCAAAAAAATAATGCCTTATGCATAACCATGAGAACAAGGAGGAGACGTCATGGCCAGAGTAAAAAGAGCGGTAAACGCCAGGAAGAAGCGAAGAAAGATACTTAAACTTGCCAAAGGGTACAGAGGTGCGAAGGGAAAACTTTTCAGGACAGCCAACCAGGCGGTCATGAAATCCCTTATGTATTCATATATAGGCAGGAAACAGAAAAAGCGGGATTACAGGAAACTGTGGATTTCAAGGATTAATGCGGCATCGAGGTCCAACGGGTTATCCTACAGCAAGTTCATTAACGGCCTTAAATGCTCGGGCATAGAAATAAACAGGAAGATCCTCGCCGATATGGCTGTGAATGACACAGAAGGCTTCAAACAGCTGGTTGATATAGCAAAAAATAAACTGAGCGTATAGTTTTGAGAGTGAACCCCGGAGGAGGGTTCACTTTTGTCCTATTAAAAAAGGGCTTGAAATGGTATAATATCAGAATAGAGAATGGCAATTTTTTTAACCGGATATGAGGTGGTTTTACTATATTATGGATAACAACCATACCAACAGGGATACCGTAGCGAAATACAAGTTCAGGCTGGAACCTCCCCAGGTACTGGTACTCGGGTTCGCGGCAATTATTCTTGTGGGGGCCCTGCTTCTGTCACTTCCGGCTGCAACTGCAAGCGGACAGAGTGCGGGTTTTCTTGATGCCCTTTTTACAGCGACTTCTGCTGTTGCAGTTACAGGTCTGGTAGTGGTGGATACGGGTACCTACTGGTCCGTCTTCGGAAAAACTGTAATATTGCTTCTCATCCAGACAGGGGGTCTGGGGTTTATGACCGTTGCCACAATGGTTTTCCTTGTTTTGGGGAGGAAGATAAACCTGAGGGAGAGGCTTATAATCCAGGAGCAGCTCAATCAATTCACCCTGCAGGGACTGGTCAGACTTACCAAATATATTATACTGGGTACCCTGCTTATAGAGAGCGCAGGGGCCGCCCTCCTGTCCATCAGATTTGTCCCCCAACACGGATTTATGAAGGGTCTTTATTTCAGTATATTCCATGCTGTTTCGGCCTTTTGCAATGCGGGATTTGACATTACCGGCGGTTACAGGAGCTTCACCCCCTATGTTGATGATGCGCTGGTGAGCGGTGTGATACTCGTTTTACTGGTACTGGGGGGACTTGGCTTCACAGTGGTGGCGGAAATCCTGCAGACAAAAAAGTTCAGGAAATTGTCCCTGCATACCAAGATGGTTTTGACTATAACGGGGGTGCTGCTTCTCTTCGGGACCCTGTATATATTTGTTTTTGAATATTCCAACGCAGCTACACTGGCGGGCTTGTCTCTGAAAGGTAAGCTGCTGGCGTCACTGTTTCATTCGGCTACCCCCAGGACTGCAGGTTTTAATACCCTGCCCACCGGGCAATTGAGAAATCCCACAAAGGTCCTCAATATTGTGTTTATGTTTATCGGAGGGTCCCCGGGCTCCACAGCGGGGGGGATAAAGACTACTACAGCAGGACTGCTCGTCTGGACGGTAATCTCTGTTGTGAAAGGGAGAGAGGACACTGAGGTTTTCAGAAGGCGGGTCAGCAAGGAAATGGTTTACAGGGCGCTGTCGGTGACCATCATATCAATGACCCTTGTGATGGTTACCACTACCATACTGACAGTTTCAGAGCCCGTACCATTTATGGATGCCTTTTTCGAAAGCACATCAGCTTTCGGAACCGTAGGGCTTTCCACGGGTATTACCCCCGACCTGTCTGCAACAGGTAAGATCGCCGTTATTATTACCATGTTTACAGGCAGATTGGGTCCACTGACCATAGCTTTTGCCCTGGCACAGCGGCAGAGAAACAACAGAGGTAGGTTAAGATACCCTGAAGAAAAGATTTTAGTTGGATAGGGAGGGTGATGATGTTGAAGCAGTTCGTGATACTGGGTCTGGGCAGGTTCGGTTCCAGTCTTGCCAGGACCCTGTACGGTTTGGGGCATGACGTCCTGGCAATAGACGCCAGCGAGGATATAATTCAGGATATTTCGGACTCTGTTACCCATGCGGTCCAGGCCGATGCCACCGATGAGAATGCCCTGCGGTCCCTCGGACTGAGAAATTTCGACGTGGCCATTGTAACCATTGGTTCAAATATTCAGGCCAGTATAATGGTTACGCTGATTGTTAAAGAGCTGGGGGTAAAATATGTGGTATCCAAGGCTCAAAGCGAGCTTCATGCAAAAGTGCTTTATAAAATCGGGGCGGACAGGGTGGTATTTCCCGAAAGGGATATGGGAGTGAGGCTGGCCCACAATCTTGTATCTTCCAATATTCTTGACTTTATAGAACTGGCTCCCGATTACAGCATTGTAGAGATTGCAGCCTTACCCGAGTGGGAGGACAAAACCCTTGAGCAACTGGGTATGAGGGTGCGGTACGGTATCAATATCATGGCTATAAAACGCGGCAGTGAAATCAATATTTCACCCCGGGCGGATGATATAATTCAAAACAATGATATTCTGGTGGTAATAGGCAGTAATGAGGATTTAACCAGGCTTGAAAACAGGACCTAGGGGACGGTGTTGGGTGTGATTACCAGTGAAAGCAACCCCCTTGTAAAAAGGGTCAGGAAACTGCATACCCGTAAGGGAAGGGAAAAATACGGGGAGTTTTTTGTGGAAGGAATAAGGGGAGTAGAACAGCTGCTGGAAAATGGCGCAGCTATCAGGACAGTGATATATAGTGAAGAGGTTTGCGGTATTAATGGAGGAGAGGACCTTCTAAGCAGACTTAGGGAGAACGGCACCGATGTCTGCCGGGTTGACGGCAGCCTGTTCGGGAAGATGACCGATACGGTAACTCCCCAGTTTATTCTGGCTTTAGTGGGGATAAAGGATTATATCCTTTCCGATATATTATCAAAAGAGACTTTGATGCTTGTCATTGTTGACGGGATTCAGGACCCGGGAAACCTGGGGACCATAATCCGGACCGCTGATGCTGCCGGAGCCGACGGGGTAATACTGTTCAAAGGCACTGCCGACCCCTACAGTCCGAAATGCGTAAGGAGTACCATGGGGTCCATATCCGGTATTCCTGTTTTTACAGGGAACAGTGTTGAGGATACCTTCAAGGTACTGGAGAGCGGAGGGGTAAAAATAATAGCTGCCAGTACGGACGGGGATATGCCGTATTACAGGGAGGATTTCCGCGGGAAAACAGCTATTGTTATAGGTAGCGAGGCAGCAGGTATATCACCGGGAGTAAGGGAATATGCTGACCGTTTTGCCAGGATCCCGATGAGAGGAAAAGCAGAATCCCTGAATGCGGCGGTGGCATGCGGTATAATCTTGTATAAGGCGGTTGAACAAAGGTTAACATAAACATATTCCTTGTAATGCCTCAAGGCCTGTGTTATAATATTCCTAACAGTTTCAGGAGTACGGGGCTGAACGGTTTTATTAAAATTAGGTCAGGTTCAACAATACCGAGTGAATGATAAGGGGTGTTAGTTTGTTGATAACCGCCGATTTCTTCTGGAGGGTTTTTGAGGCTACCGGTTCAGTTGTTGCCTATTTGATGTATAGGAATCTCCTGGTGCAGTAGTAAGAAGTTATATATACGTTGTTAACGCGATGATGAAGGAAAGTAGACAGGTTTCTGTTGACAGAGAGGGAGTGTCACCGGCTGCAAGCATTCCTGAGCATGAGCCTTTTGAAGTTCCCTTCTGAGCGGTAGGACTGAATTCGTAAGGATAGTAGGTTTTAACGTCTGGCAAGCGTTATTTTGCTTTAACGAGGCCGCTGCAACGCTGCGGCGAATTAGGGTGGTACCACGGAGTACAGTCTTCGTCCTTTGGACGGGGATTTTTTTATTTGCGGAGAAGGGAGATGAAACTGTGAAATCAAAGCTTGAATCCATCAAAGGGAAGGCGGTACGGGAAGTCAAAGCATGTACCGACCTTAAAGAACTGGATAACTTCAGGATCAAGTATCTTGGCAAGAAAGGAGAACTTACGGCAATACTCCGGAGTATGGGAGAACTGTCCCCCGGGGAAAGGCCTGTTGTAGGTAAACTGGTCAATGAATTAAAGGATTATATTGAGGATGTCCTGGCGAAACAGAAAGAGATGATTGAAAAGACCGCCAGAGAAGAGAGACTGAAAAAAGAAAGCCTGGACGTGACGGTTCCCGGCAGGAAACCCTTGAGGGGGAAAAGGCATCCCCTTACCAAAACCCTGGACGAAATAAAAGAGATATTTTTGGGGCTGGGATTCAGTGTGGTAGAGGGACCGGAGATAGAATATGCGTATTATAATTTTACGGCTTTGAACATTCCTGAGGAACATCCCGCCAGGGACCTGCAAGATACATTTTATATAAGCAGTGCCGTGGAAAATGATGATATTGTCCTGCGCACCCAGACCTCCCCCATGCAGATAAGGACAATGGAAAGGCAAAAGCCGCCCATAAGGGTTATTGTCCCGGGAAAAGTATACCGGTCGGATGATGTTGATGCCACTCATTCCCCTGTATTCCACCAGATTGAAGGACTGGTAGTGGATAAGGGTATAACCCTTGGTGACCTGAAAGGTACCTTCGACCTGTTTGTCAAGCAGCTGTACGGTGAAGATGTGGTTACAAAGTTCCGTCCGCACCATTTCCCCTTTACCGAACCTTCTGCAGAAATAGACGTTATGTGCTACATGTGCAAGGGTGAAGGATGCCGGGTCTGTAAAGGTTCCGGCTGGATAGAGCTGTCCGGGGCAGGGATGGTGCATCCCAGGGTGCTGGAAAGATGCGGCATTGATTCCCGGGAGTATACCGGATGGGCTTTCGGGATGGGGCTGGACCGTATAACGACGCGTAAATACGGTATAGAAGACCTCAGATTGCTCTTTGAGAACGATATCAGATTTTTGAGGCAGTTTTAAGGAGGGATGAAAAGTGCTGGTACCGATGAACTGGCTGAAGGATTATGTTGAGATAAATGTGGATACCAAAACCCTGGCAGATGCCATGACAATGTCAGGTACAAAGGTAGAAGAAATTTTCAAATCAGGGGAAGAAGTGAAGAATGTCGTAGTGGGGAAGGTTCTTGAGATGAAGGGGCATCCCGGTGCCGACAGGCTTTTTATAGGAAATGTGGATATCGGGAGTTCGGTACTGCAGATTGTGACAGGGGCCAGGAATGTCAGGGAAGGGGATTATGTCCCTATAGCCCTCGACGGGGCAGTCCTGCCCGGAGGAGTAAAGATTGAGAGCGGAAGGATAAGGGGAGAAGAGTCCCAGGGGATGATGTGTTCTGCCCTTGAGCTGAACCTGGACCTTGATAAAATACCCGAGGACAGGAGGGAAGGTATATACATCCTGGAACATTCCTTTAAGCCGGGAACAGATATTAAGGAAGTGCTTGATCTGGATGAAGAGGTTATAGAATTCGAAATCACCACCAACAGGCCTGACTGTTTATGTATAACCGGGATTGCCAGGGAGGTCTCGGCAACCCTGGGGACCCCGTTCAGGATGCCTGATACAAAAATTAAAAACCCCACAGGAAACATAAAAGACTATTTTAACGAGATTATAATAGAGGAACCGGAGCTGTGTCACCGGTTCTGTGCAAGGGTTATCCATGATGTCAGGATTGAGCCGTCTCCGCAGTGGATGCAAAAAAGGCTTTTGCAGGCGGGGATGAGGCCCATAAATAATATTGTTGACATTACCAACTATGTGATGCTGGAAATGGGGAGGCCCATGCATGCTTATGACCTTGAAAAACTGGCAGGGAGAAAAATCATAGTGCGAAGGGCGGAAGACGGCGAACAACTCGTCACCCTTGACGGCAAGCACAGGGTTTTAAGCAGAAATGACCTTGTGATTGCGGATGCGGAAAAAGCCGTGGGTATTGGTGGAGTTATGGGCGGAGAAGAAACTGAAGTGACACCGGATACACGGGTCATCTTACTGGAGTCAGCCAATTTTGATTCTTACAGTGTACGGATGACTGGAAAAAAACTGGGGCTGAGCAGTGAAGCTTCCTTCAGGTATTCCAAAGGCCTTGACCCCAATATGGCTGAAGCAGGTATTAACAGGGCGGTTATGCTTATGGAACAACTGGGAGCCGGGAAAATTGCCGATGGAATGATTGATGCCTATCCCGTTCCCGTATACCCTCATACTGTCCAGGCATCCCCGGACAGGATAAACAAACTTCTGGGCACTGACATAGCTGAACACCAAATGACAGAGATACTGGAAAGTCTGGAGATGAAAGTCGAAAAAGTCGACGGAAAACTCAATATCACAGTGCCCACTTTCAGACAGGACATTCTCCTTGAAGACGATGTAGCAGAAGAAGTGGCAAGGATTTACGGATTTGACAGGATACCCGCTACCATTATGGCGGGAAGCTGGGTTCAGGGTAAGAGAAGCCGGGAGCAGAAGATAGAGGATGTTGTGAAGGAAGTCCTCTGCGGCTGCGGTATGTTCGAGATTTTGACCTATTCCTTCGAAAGTCCGAGGGTTTTCGACAAGATAAGAGTTCCGGAGGACAGTGGGCTGAGGAAGGCCATAGCTATAAAAAATCCTCTGGGAGAGGACTACAGCATAATGAGAACAACTCTTATCCCTGCCATGCTGGGGGTGCTTTCCCTGAACTATAACAGGGGGGTAAGGCACGCCCGGTTATTTGAAGTGGCTCCCAGATATATTGCCGGGGAAATACCGCTGAAAGAACTTCCCCTGGAGAAGAAGACTCTGTGTCTGGGATTATACGGTGATGAGAGTTTTTACACCATTAAGGGTATTGTGGAGGTACTGATGGAAGAATTGAATATCCGCAACTACCGGTTCAAAAAGACCCGGCATCCTTCCTATCATCCGGGAAGAACCGGGGAGGTCTTTGTTGACGGTGAGAGTCTGGGGATAATAGGGGAGATTCATCCCGATGTTGCGGAAGAATTCGACATTGACGCAAAGGTCTATATCGGGGAGCTTGATATGGAACTGCTGATGGGCAAAACAGTGTTTGATGTCAGGTATTCACCGCTGCCAAAGTTCCCCTCAATCAAGAGGGATATCGCTGTGCTCCTTGATACCGATATAGAAGTCGGGGAAATAGAGAATATTCTTCGGGAGACCGGTGGAGATCTAGTTGAGGGTATAGAGCTTTTCGATATCTATACGGGGGAGCAGATCCCCGAAGGCAAGAAGAATGTGGCTTATGCCCTTACCTTCAGGGCCAAGGACAGGACTTTAAAGGACCAGGAAGTAAACCTGGTTATGGAAAAGATGGTTAAAAATCTTCAAAATAAGCTGGGAGCCAGTTTAAGGTAAAGTTATTTCGACAGGAACTGCCATTAATTATAAAAAATAAGGCAGTTCCTGTCGTTATTTTTGTAAAAATTTCCTATAAAAATAGGAGGATTTTAAGCTTTTATGTAGTATACAGTCTATTGAATATTTATTAGTTAATTTTTTGGGAATTCACATAAAAAGATTACATTAAAGCGATAGGAGGTAAATACAAAGAAATGTAAGGAGCGAAGCGAAGGATGTGTCTGAGCTTGGAGGAAGATATAAATAGTTTAAAAGAAAAATTGTATTCGCTTATGGAAAACAATGACAAAATCAACAGTAAAATCATCTTGGAATGCAGCGAGGAACTTGACAGGCTAATTACACAGTTTTATCAGTTATGTGAGAGAGAATAATATCTATCGCTTTGATGTAGGGAGTTCTTCTTTACCGGTGCCTTTAGCGGAGGCACCATTTTTATTTGGCTGGCATTACTTTAGAGTATTCATTGTGTTATAATATTGATAGAAATTCCTGGAGGAGTCATTATGGAAGACAAAAAGAACAGGGTTACAGTGAACATAATAGGCAACGAATATACAATGATGGGAAAAGAACCGGAGGAGTATATTCAGAGTGTTGCGTTTTATGTCGATAAAAGAATGAAGGAAATACGCCAGCAGAACAAAAATCTCAGCAGTACCATGACTGCTGTTCTTGCTGCTTTGAATATAACCGATGAATTGTTCAAACTGCAGCAGGAACTGGAAGCAACCAAAAAAGAGGTGGCCAAGCCGGGGAAAGAGCTGGAAGAAGCCCGGTATCAACTGAGAAAAACCAAAGAAGAACTGTCCAGGCTGCACGGGGAAACCGACAACCTGAAGCAGCAGCTGGCCAATTCTCAGGAAGAGGCTGCCAACATTTATGACGAATGGCTGAAAGCGCAGAAAGAAATAAAGGACCTCAGGGAAAAACTGTCGACAATGGAGGAACTCAAGGATGAACTGGAAGCCAGGTTGAGCAAGGTTAAGGCCGAGGAGAAGAGGGTTAAGGAAGAACTGGAACATTTTCTGAAGGCCATTGACGGCAATAAGGTATAGTTGCTATCTTAACGCGTGTCGTCTTTCACCGGAGGTAAAGCTTTGTATTAATTCAACATATGAATAGATTATGGGTAAATAATGATTAACGGGGGGAAGCCAAATGTCAGAGGTTTTAGTTCATGTAACCAGAGGAAAAGAGGTGGAGTCCCTGCACAGGGGAGACCTGGTTGTGATTGACTGTAATGCCAGCATTCTATACAGCATAGGTGATCCATACAGGAAGACATACTGGAGGTCAGCAGCAAAGCCCTTTCAGGTACTGCCTGTGATAGAATCAGGAGGCATAGAAAAATACGGGTTTACCGGTGAAGAGCTTGCTGTTATGACCGCTTCCCATGGTGGAGAAGAACGACATGTGAGAATAGTCAGTGAGATTTTTGAAAAGCTTGGCTGTGATATAGATTTGCTGGATTGCGGTGTGGCTTCACCCATGAACAGTGGTGCCAGTAAAAGGGTTTTGAAAAGAGGAGGGATTTACCAGCAGGTTCACAATGCCTGTTCGGGAAAGCACAGTGCTATGATTGCCCTGGCCCGATTAAAAGGATATCCCATTGAGGGATATATCAAGTCCAATCATCCGGTCCAACAGGAAATATTTGAGACCATAGCCCAGGTAACCGATCTTGGCAAGGATGAAATCGGCGTAGGTACCGACGGATGCGGAGTGCCGGTTTATTATATGCCTGTATTCAATATGGCTCTGGCCTATGCCAGGCTGGCCAGGCCGGAGTGCGTAAAACCGGATACCAGGGCCAGAGCCCTGAAAATCATCGCAGAAGCAATGACCGGGCATCCATACTTCGTGGCCGGCACAGAAAGGCTGGATACACATCTGATGGAAGTGACAAAAGGAAGACTGGTGGCAAAATTGGGTGCTGAGGCGGTATACTGTGTAGGGGTTATGGGCCGGGGTATCGGTATAGCATTTAAAATAGACGACGGAAACTACAGGGCCATAGACCCCGTAATCATAGAGATTTTACGAAGACTGGACCTGATTACCCCTGAAGAATTTGAAGAACTCAGGGACAGGTGGGAGGTAAAAATAAAGAATCACAGGAAAGAGGTTATTGGCGTAATAAAGGCGGTGTTTTAGAGCCGAGTAAACCCCGGAACAGTTTCCGGGGTTTGTTTGGTTAAACTGCTGCTTCGCCAAGATAGGCTTTCTTTATATTGTCATTGGTCATCAGTTCCCCGCCGGTTCCTTTTATGGTTATATTTCCAGTTTCCAGCACGTATCCGTAATCGGCAATCTGCAGTGCAGCCTTGGCGTTTTGCTCAATGAGGAGTATGGTTACTCCTTCATTATGGATTTGCTTTATTATATCGAATATATTTTTCACAATCAATGGAGCCAGGCCCAGAGAAGGTTCGTCCATCATCAGCAGTTTTGGTCTGGACATCAGAGCCCTGCTGACGGCAAGCATCTGCTGCTCCCCGCCGGACAGGGTTCCGGCCTGCTGCCAGTATCTTTCCTTCAAAATAGGGAAAAGTTCATAAACCCAGTTCATGTCCTTCTTGATTTCGTTTCTGTCATTTCTCGCATATGCCCCCAGAATAAGGTTTTCTTCCACCGTAAGGTCAGAGAAGACTCTCCTGCCTTCCGGAACAAGCACAATACCTTTTTTTACAATGTCTTTGGTTTTCATGCCGGTGATATCCTGACCGTCATATGTTACCTTGCCGCTCGCACTTTTTACAAGACCGATAATACTTCTGAGGGTGGTGCTCTTTCCCGCACCATTAGCTCCGATCAGTGTAACAATCTTATTCTTGGGAACATCTATGCTTATACCTCTTAAAGCCTTTATTCCCCCATAGTGTACATGTAAATCCCTTACTTCAAGCATGTTATTCCACCCCTAAATAAGCTTCTATAACTTTTGGATTGTTTTGAATCTCGCTAGGTGTACCATTAGCTATAGTCACTCCATAATCTAATACATATATGTTTTCACATACTCCCATAATAACCTGCATGTGGTGTTCTATCATAAATATGGTCAGATCGAATCTGTCCCTGATACTATGAATAAAGTCCATCAATTCCAGGGATTCCTGAGGGTTCATCCCTGCCGCCGGTTCATCCAGTAATAGTAACTGGGGGTCGGTTGCCAGCGCTCTCGCTATCTCAAGACGTCTCTGTTTGCCATACGGCAGTGAGAACGATCTTTCATTCTTTACATCTTCCAGTCCCACTTCTTTTAGCAGGTGCATGGACTTTTCATATATATGCTTTTCTTTCCTGATATAATCCGGAGTTTTGATCACCGATGAAACCCAGTTGGAGTTTAATCTCATATGGTTTGCTATCAAGACATTGTCCAGGACTGACAGCTCTTTAAATAATCTGATGTTTTGAAAGGTTCTGGCGATACCCAGTTTTGTTATTTCATGCACTTTTATTCCGGTGATATCCTTGCCTTTGAAGTAGATGTGCCCTTCAGTCGGCGTGTATACGCCGGTTATCATATTGAATGCAGTGGTCTTCCCGGCACCATTGGGACCGATCAGCCCGACAATCTGGCCGCTTTTTATTTCAATATCAAAATTTGATACAGCTACCAGTCCGCCGAATTTCATGGTTATTTTGTCTGTTTTTAATACAGCCATATTTTCACTTCCCTTTAGCTAGCTTTTTGTTGGTTCGCCCTTTTAAAGAGTTTTTTCTTCAAATCAAATATCCATTCCCATTTAAATTCATTGGTACCCATGAGGCCTCTCTGATAAAAAAGAATCACTATCATAAGTAGTGCGGAAAAGACAACCATACGCAAACCCGGTATGCCATGAATGGTCACAAAACCGAGATTCATCACTCCATCCAGTACCCTTAGAAGCTCCATCATTATTGTTACAATTACGGCGGATATTACTGTCCCGGTTATGCTTCCGATACCTCCCAGCACAACGATGAGAACAATATTGAAGGTCATCAGAAACCGGAACATCAAGGGGTCAATGGTTCCCATCAGGTGACCGAGCAGAGCACCGCCTACTCCCGCCATAAAAGAGCCTATAGTAAAGGCGAGCAATTTATGCTTAAACAGATTAATCCCCATGGCTTCGGCAGCTATTTCATCTTCTCTGATTGCCTTGAAAGCTTTACCGTAGCTTCCCTTTACCAGCAGAACCATAAATGCGATACTGATGATTGCAATGCCCCAGGCCCACCATATATTTGTAAAATTAGGAAGTCCTTTCAATCCCAATGCTCCGTTTGTCAGGCTCTGCGTATTTGTGAAGATTACTCTTATTATCTCAGCAAAACCCAAAGTCGCTATTGCCAGGTAGTCATCCTTCAACCTTAGAACCGGAGCGCCAATGATAATTCCCGCTAAGGCTGCCATAAAACCAGCCATCAGTAAAGCGGGCAGGAACGGCCATTCTACATTTGCAAGCCATGGAACTATGGGCTTCAGAAAGAAATTCATCTGCTTTAACTCTTTCGGCATTGTCAACAGGGCTGACGTGTATGCCCCTACTGCCATAAACCCTGCATGTCCCAGTGAGAATAATCCGGTAAAACCGTTAATCAGATTAAGACCCAATCCCAGGATGACATAAATCCCGCATAGATTAAATATTCTTAATTGATAAGAATCCAGCACATGATTCAAGAGAAACATCAAACCTATGAAAGCTATGATAGATACAAGCGTTAATATGTTTTTTTTGTCCTTCATAATCTACACCTTCTCTGCTGTAGTTTTGCCCATTAAACCCGAAGGTTTAAATAACAGTATCAGTATCAAAAGGATAAATGCAAAGGCATCTCTGTATCCCGACAGGGCAGGCAAGGATGCAACAAGCATGATTTCACCTAGACCCAGTATAAAACCACCAAAGACTGCCCCTTTGATATTGCCTATTCCCCCTACAACGGCGGCAATAAAGCATTTGAGCCCGGGCATAAGCCCCATCAATGGTATCAACTGCGGGTATTTCAGTCCCCACATTACCCCTCCTACGGCAGCAAGGGTTGAGCCAATTCCGAAGGTAATGGTTATTATCATGTCCACGTCTATAGCCATAAGTCTCGCAGCTTCATAGTCCTTTGAAACCGCCCTCATTGCCATGCCTGTCTTGGTTTGATGCACGATATACAGCAGCGCCATCAGGACCGCAAGGGTTACAATAGGAATGTAAATGGACACAGTAACAATGGAGATTCCTCCGGGTTTCACAATATGGTTGAATAGGGGAGGTATCGGGAAAGCCTTGGGCCTTCCGCCAAAGAATACTATGGCCAGATTTTCTATCAGAAAGGATGCGCCGATGGCGGAAATCATAACCGATATCCGTGGCGAGTCCCTGAGGGGCCTGTAAGCAGCCCTTTCTACCACTATTCCAAATATACATGTCAGGACTATGGCTATCAGGAAAGACACATACCATGGAAGTAAGAATGAAGTCATGGCATAAAACGCGATATATGTTCCAATCATAAAAATATCCCCATGGGCAAAGTTTATCAGCCTAAGAATACCGTACACCATTGTGTATCCAATGGCCAGAAGAGCGTACAGACTGCCAAGGGAGATACCGTTGACTAAATGCTGTAAAAAAAGTTGAAAAGTCATGAAATTGCCCCCAGACTTGAAAAATTCATTTTTTCTTTAAATATGCCTGATTTTACATAAAAACGATAACATAGACTTCCTTGCAAGGAAGTCTATGTTATCAATCATTGGTTATGTTTCATTTACAGATTAATATGGTTCAATAACTGTGAGATATTTGAATTCTCCGTCCTGTATCGTCTTGATTACTGCGCTCTTAACCGCGTCACCATTCTCATCGAAGGAAATGGTTCCTGCTGCTCCGGGATAATTCTTTGTAGCTGCAAGGGCGTCCCTTATGGCGTTACTGTCAGTGCTTCCGGCCCTTTCAATAGCATCAAGGGCAACCAGATAGGCATCGAATGCCAGTGCTGTTACTGCAGCAGGTTCCTTGTTATATTTTTCCCTGTATGCATCCAGGAATACTTTGGACATGTCAGTAATCGGAACTTCGGAAGCGAAGAATGTGGAGAATACTGCCCCTTCAACCGCTTCACCGCCGATTTCAATTACTTCGGGAGTTTCCCAGGTGTCTGCACCAAGCATTGGCAGGTCAATCCCAAGCTCTTTGGCTTGTTTCATAAGTAAGGCTGATTCTGTAAAGTTACCGGGCGCGAATATTGCGTCTGCATCCGAATTTTTTATGTTGGTCAACTGTGCAGTGAAGTCCTGGTCACCGGTGTTGTAGTTTGATACGCTTACTATTGCGTTTTCATCTCCGGTTAACTTTTTGAATGCCTCTGTGAAGAATTGCGCCAGAGCCACAGAATAGTCGTTTGAGATTTCCTGGATTATTGCTACTTTTTTAGCTCCAACTTCTTTATAAGCGTAGTTTGCCATAACAACACCCTGGAAGGAATCAATGAAGCAAACCCTGAAATAGTAATCGTTGTTCAATGTTACCAGAGGATTTGTGCAGGAAGTTCCTATGGCAGGCACCTGAGCATCTTTCAATATAGGGCCGGCTGCCATTGAGAAGGAGCTTCCCCAGCTGCCTATAACTACCGGAACTTTCTCCAGTTCTACCAGTCTCGTTACCGCATTTGCAGCTTCAACCTTATCCGACTTGTTGTCCACTATAACAAGCTCAACTTTTTTACCCAGTACTTCCGGGTACAGCTCATTTGCCAGTTTAAGGCCTTCGATTTCCAGTGCTCCGCCGGCAGCATTTGCACCGGTCAAAGGTTCAAACACACCTATTTTTATTACGTCTTCGCTTCCTGTAGAGGTTTCCTGCTTTTTGGAGCAACCTGCAAAAAGAAGTGACATTGTCAAGAGTACAACCAGAAGAATGGCAAGGTTTCTTTTCATTTATTGACCCCCTTATTGTTATATACACACAATGAAGTAATTAAATGGCACTGTGGTGCGGCTTATACCTCACTGTGCATTTCCTTGATTATACTATAAAAATTTCCAAAGGACAACTACCAAATAGTGAATTTGAAACATCATCAGGGCTATAAGTTTCTGGAAAATGAGGGATTGGATGGGACCTGAACCAAGCAGCGATTCCGGGGCAAAAACCTGCCCCCGGCTGTTGAACCGGGGGCTGCCAGCCCGGGGAGACTGAGGTTTTGAATATATGATATATTATTGAAGAAGGGGGTATAGTTGAGGAAGTTGCTCCGGATTTGTCTTTCTGGTTATAATATTATGATGCTTGTATTAACTTGAGGTTATGAGAAAGTAAATTGGTGGTTAAATATGCGATATGTTTTTATTTTTTGAAATGGTTATATATAATATATAGGTGGACAGGTGCAAGAGTAGGCCTGTTGATAAAGGATGATCGGACATGGATTACAAACCGGAGCTCATGAGCCCGGCAGGGAGCATGGAGGCCCTCAGGGCGGCGGTGCAGAACGGCGCCGATGCCGTTTACCTGGGGGGCAAGCGTTTTAATGCCAGGCACTCTGCGGGGAATTTTGATGACCAGGCTATGAAACAGGCGGTTGAATACGCCCATATAAGAGGGGTAAAGGTGTATGTTACCCTGAATATCCTGCTGGGGGACAACGAAATAAAAGATGCAGTCAGGTATCTGGAATTCATCTATGAAATAGGGGCAGATGCAGTAATAATCCAGGATATGGGTCTGGTTTCGATAATTAAAGATAAATTCCCGGGCATGGAAATACACGGCAGTACCCAGATGACCATATACGATACTGGAGGGGCCAGATTTCTGGAGGGCCTGGGAGTGTCCAGGGTGGTCCTTGCCAGGGAGGTACCCCTTGAAGACGTGAAGTATATAAGCAGTCATTCCTCCCTGGAACTGGAGGTGTTCGTTCAGGGGGCTCTCTGTATGTGCTATTCGGGGCAATGCCTCATGAGCAGCGTAATAGGCGGAAGAAGTGGCAACAGGGGCAAATGCGCCCAGCCCTGCCGGTTGAAATATTCCATAGTGGACAGGCGGCGGAAGGATAGTGTGTACAGGGAAGGTTATCTGCTCAGTCCCAGAGACCTGTTCACCCTGGACAGCATTGACAGGGTAATGGCTGCAGGGGTATCGGCCGTCAAGATTGAAGGCAGGATGAAAAGACCTGAGTATGTGGCTGCGGTTACTGCATGTTACAGGAAGGCCATTGATGCCTGCACCGGACATGGCAGACCGGTAGATTTACGGGAATGCACTGACACAATCCGGAGAGTGTTTAACAGGAATTTTACCGGGGGATATCTTCTGGGGGACGGGTATGAGAATTTTCTGAGCGGTGAAAGACCCGACAACAGGGGTGTGCCCCTGGGAAGGGTTATGGGATATGACAGGGAAAAGGGCAAGGCTGCTATAGAACTGTCGGACAAGCTTAGCAGGGGAGACGGCATTGAAATACAGACAGGTGAAACAACCGTAGGTATAAAGGTATCTTCCATAGAAGTGAAGGACAGACCGGCTGATAAAGCGGAAAAGGGAAGCACTGTCGCGGTTGGAGTGAAGCACTCCGTCGGGCGGGGAGACGGGGTGTTCAAGACCTATGACAGACTTCTCATGGAACGGCTGGCAAGAAGCTATGAAGGTGAGAACAGGAAGATACAGGTTATCTGTGCGTCATCCTTCAGGGTGGGGAAACCGGCGGAAATGTATTTTTGGGATGACAGGGACAATATGGTTTCAGTAAAAGGAGAGCATCCGGTGGAGGAGGCCTTAAAAGCGCCCCTTAGTCCGGAAAGAATCAGAGAGCAGTTGTGCAAAACCGGGGACGCACCCTACATCATAAGCCGGGTGGATATAGAGGCCGACAGCAATATATTCCTCCCTGTATCCGAGATCAATCGGATGCGAAGGGCAGGACTGGAGAAATTGAGCGAAAAGAGGACAGGATACAGGCAGCCGGCTGATACCGGGGATGTGTACAGGCAAATTGCCGGGCTGTATGAAGACAATAAAGCTGCAGGCCCCGGGAGAGCTGCCGGGGCATATATAGCTGTGGAAACGGGAGACCCGGGGGCTGTATGTGCCTTTGCGGAAGCAGGAGCAGATAGAATTTATATCAGGTATTCGGAGGACATAATGCAAAACTTGGGCAGTATAAATACCAGGATACCTTTGTTTGTGAAGCTTCCACTGATTACAGGACATGAGGACTTGTCCGGGATAATCCGGTTTATCAGGGAAAAGGGAAAAACCCTTTACGGGATAGAAGTGTCCAACCCCGGGCAACTGGAGGCTCTCAAGGACGTAGCAGAGGGAATAAAACTGCACGGGGGTGTAAATCTCAACATTTTTAACAGTTTCAGTGTGGAGGCCTATACCAGCCGGGGCTGTGATACGGTGACCCTCTCCGTCGAACTAAGTCTGTCCCGGATCAAAGGGATTACAGGACTGGACAGATGTGAAGCTGTGGTTCACGGGAGACTGACCCTTATGATACTGGAATATCCCCTGCTGAATAATCTTCCTCCGGGAAGCTACGGACTAAAGGACAGGAAAGGAATGATTTTTCCGCTGTTCAGAGATGGAACCGGCAGGACCGAGGTCTGTAATTCCCGGGAACTGTTCATGCTTGACAAAATAAAAGATGTGATGGAAACCGGTGTGGGCGGTATCCGGCTGATCCACCGGGACGAACACACAGAGGAATTTTCCCGTGTTATTGAGAATTACAGGAAGGCGGTTAAAGGCCTGGATTATGATAAAAACCTGACAGACAGGATTGTAAGGACAGGTATTACCAGGGGACATTTTTACAGGGGAGTTTGAATAGGGGGATGAACAGTGAATGAGAGAACTTTAAGGGTGCTGGAATTTGACAGGATTGCCGAAAAACTGTCACGGATGGCTGCCTCCCGGCCCGGGGCGGAAAGATGCCTGGAGATAATGCCTTCCAGGGATATGGACGAAATAGAGCAGCTTCAGCAGGAAACTGCAGAAGGTATAAAGGCGCTGGTAAAGAAGGGTGAACCACCTATGGCCGGCATAAGGAACCTGAAACCGGTGTTTAAAAGGGTGGAAGCGGGCGGTGTGCTGGATACCGAACAGCTTTTACAGACTGCCGACCTGCTCAGGGCGGCCCGGAACATGAAAAATTATCTGAAACCCGAAAGAGATAGGGATGAGGAAGAATATCCGGTACTGAAGGAAACGGGTGACGGTCTTGTGGTTCACCGGAAGGTTGAAGATGATATAAACAGATGTATAGAAGGACCTGACCTGATATCCGATGATGCCAGTCCCACCCTGAAAAATATCAGGAGACAGAAAAATACTGTCAATGAGCAGATAAGGAGCAAGCTCAATTCCATCATAAGCTCTCCGAAATTTCAGAAGTATTTGCAGGATACAATAGTCACCAGGAGGGGAGACAGGCATGTTATCCCGGTAAAACAGGAATACCGGGGCAGTGTGCCGGGTATTGTCCATGACCAGTCCACTACCGGTGCCACTCTGTTCATAGAACCCATGGCAGTGGTGGAACTCAACAACAAATTAAGGGAACTGGAAGCCGGAGAGAGGATTGAGATTGAACGTATTCTTGCTACGTTAACCCTTGAGGTCAGCGAGATACTGGATGACCTGAAACTGGACCTGGAAATCCTGGTGGAACTGGATTTTATATTTTCCAGGGCAAAACTGGGACTTGAAATGGACGGCTGCAGGCCCATTTACAATTCTTGCGGATATATCAACCTGAAGAAGGCGAGACACCCGCTGATTGAACGGGATAAGGTAGTGCCTGTAGACATTCACCTTGGTAAGGACTTTGATGTACTGGTGATTACAGGCCCCAATACCGGTGGTAAGACCGTATCTCTGAAAACAGTGGGACTTACGGTACTGATGGCCCAGGCGGGGCTGCACATACCCTGCGGCAGTGGCACCGAGTTGACCATGTTTTCCAGCGTATTTGCCGATATAGGGGATGAGCAGAGTATTGAGCAGAGTTTGAGTACTTTTTCCTCCCATATGACCAATATTGTGAATATACTCAAGGAGGCCGACAGGGACAGCCTAGTGCTGATGGACGAACTGGGAGCCGGTACCGATCCTACTGAAGGAGCGGCCCTGGCCATGGCCATCCTGGATTATCTCTTCAGCAGGCATATCAGGACCATTGCCACCACCCACTACAGTGAACTGAAGCAGTATGCCCTGGTCAGGGAGAGGGTGGAGAATGCCAGTGTGGAGTTTGACGTGGAGACCCTCAGTCCGACATACAGGCTTACAATAGGCATACCAGGAAAGTCCAACGCCTTTGAAATATCAAGGCGACTGGGCCTTGGTGAGAATATTATCGAAAAGGCGGCTGGGTTCCTTACAGGAGAGGAAGTAAGGTTTGAAGATATAATCAGGGACCTTGAGAGGAACAAAAAAGAGGCCCTTCAGGAGAAGGAATGGACACAGAGGCTCAGACGGGAAGTGGAAGCCATAAAGGAAGAATACCAGAGAAAAATGGACCGTCTGGAAGAGAACCGGGAGAAAATACTGGACCAGGCCAGGAGGGAAGCCAGATTACTGCTGACAGAGGCAAAAGATGAAGCGGCAGATATAATAAAGGACCTCAGAAACCTGTCCCGGGTGGAGGCCAGGGAGAGGAACCGGAGGGTGGAAGAGGCCAGGAAAAAGCTGAAATGGGATATTGAAAAACTGGAAGAGGCATTAAGCAAAGGCATCAGAGAAGTTACTTCGGATAAACCTCCCGAAGACCTTAAGCCCGGAGACCCGGTGAAGGTACTGAGTCTGGGTCAGAGGGGAACTGTGCTGGAGACACCGGACAATGCCGGGGAGGTTATGGTGCAAATCGGGATAATGAAGATGAAGGTTAATCTGACCAATCTGGAGAAAGTGGAACAAAAAGGAGAAGAGAAGGTTATTGTCAAAGGCACCCGAAGGCCGTCCAAGGCAGCGGGTATATCGGTTGAAACGGATGTCAGGGGGCAGACGCTGGAAGACGCTTTGATGAATGTGGATAAATACCTTGACGATGCCAGTCTTGCAGGCCTCAAGCAGGTGACCATAATCCACGGGAAGGGCAGTGGTGTGCTGAGAAGCGGCATCCAGCAGCTGCTAAAATCCCATCAGCATGTTTCATCCTTCCGGCGGGGCGTATTCGGAGAAGGCGGGGACGGTGTTACTGTAGTGAAGTTAAAATAAGGATTTATAGAAATATTGATTTTTTCAGTACTTTGCGTTATACTACCATAAGGGAGGTTTGCTCCCTTTTGTTTTTCGGGATGTGGCGCAGCTTGGTAGCGCGCTTCGTTCGGGACGAAGAGGTCGCAGGTTCAAATCCTGTCATCCCGACCATAATTATTCGGAAAGCTCGGGTTTTTTCCGGGCTTTTTGATTTTTATGATAATATATAATGCGGACTGTAAAATCTGTAGGGTACTGTACGGGAAAATTCCGGGCTGTTGAAAAGGGTAGAAGAATACGGAAATCATACCAACCGGATGCTGGCAGGTATTAAACATTAAAGGTCTTCTTCGGAAATCACACGGATACCGTGCTGTTTCAGTATCCGGGTGGCTATACCGTCTCCCTCCACCACCTTTCCGCTGAAACTGCCGTCGTATATCTGACCGCATCCGCATGAAGGGCTTCTTTGTTTGAACACTGCCCTGTCCGCTCCCACTGCTTTTGCTATTTCAAGGGTTTTGAAAGCACCTCTGAGAAAATCATCGGTAATATCCTTCCCGGATTTGTTTATCACCCTGTCTCCAGTGATTTCCGCAGGTATCCTGGGCGTTGGCAGGCCTCCCAGTACTTCGGGGCAGACAGGGATCACTTTTCCCTCTATCATTTTCTTGTATACCCCGGGATTGAAGTTGTTCCCCCCGCTGTATTTGCAGTTGATTCCGCACAGGCAGGCACTTGCAATATCCATGTTCATTCCTCCCCGTATATAGATATCCGGTATATCAGGTTTTGGGTTCATCCCTGCGCAACCCTGTCTTTTCCATGATGTAAAGAGGTATTTACTGCCGTATGCATTCACCGGTGACCTCCGATTACCATCATTTGTAGGGTGAAAAGATGGTACTGGAATGATAGAATGATTATGTAAACCAATCCGGAGGTGTATTATGACTACATACGGCAGGCAGAGATTCTTATTTTCAGTTATTCTTATCGTTATGGTCTTCTTTTATGTGGACAGTCACATTATAACATATTCCAATCATTTGACCCAATATGAGCATTTACCGGAAAATTATATGGACCAGCCGGATATTGTGCTGGCAGCACCGGATGAAAAGACAGGTGAAGATGTCCGGGGACAGGATAAAGTCGATGAAAGTCCGGAGGAAAATACAGACGGGAAACAGCAGACCGGTAGCGAAAACAACGCACCTTCATCTGAAAAAAAGGAAGACAGCCTGCCCCCCCAAGAAGGGAACCAACCAGAGGATACTGCCCTCCGGCACGTTCTGGGGTTTTATGTGGACAAGGAATACCTTCATCCCAGCTCTTATCAGGTGATGCTGAATAACAGCGACAATATAAGCAGTATAGCCCCTTTCTGGTACAGACTTTCACCCGGCGACGGTTCGGATATACAGGAACGCCACCCCTGTGACGGGTTCACCCCGGAGATTATAAAAGGGATAGTGAATAAGGCCCATCAGAAGAACATAGAAGTCTATATGCTTGTTCATAATCTGCTCTACGGCGGAGAAGCCAACGGAAAAGAGCTGGCCCGGCATATGCTGGCCACTGCTGATACCCGGAAGGCATTTATCGATGATGTGGAAAGACTTATAAAAGAGTATGGATATGACGGGGTCAATATTGACATCGAGAATATCCGGCTGGAGGACAGGAACAGGTTTTCATTATTGATAAAGGAACTCTACAGCCGTCTAAATCCTCAGGGATATAAAGTTACTGTATGTGTGCCTGCTAAAACCGGGGACAACCGTTCCAATTCCTGGTCAGGACCCTTTGATTATAATAAAATTGGTAAGTATTCTGACCTTGTAGCCATTATGACGTATGACGAGCACGGCTATTCCAGCGGTCCCGGGCCCATAGCTTCTTATGAATGGGTAAGGAGTGTGGCCGGATATGCGGTGAGCCAGATGCCCCGGCAGAAGATTCTTTTGGGCATGCCCGGGTACGGATTTGACTGGAAGGTGGGGCAGAAGAGTCCTACATATATTTCATATTCACAGGCTATTGAGATAGCCAATTCTCGCGATGCGAAAATTCAGTGGGACAGCAAGGCAAAAGTTCCCTACTTCAAGTACTGGGAAAGCAGCGGCCAGGAACACGAGGTCTGGTTCGAGAGTTCTTACAGTCTTGAAGCCAAACTGGATATAGTGGAAGAGTTCAACATTAGGGGTATAGCCATCTGGAGACTGGGACTTGAAGACCCGGAGGTGTGGAATATGCTGGACAAGAGAATAAAAACCCAAAAATAAGCAGGATGATACCTGCTTTTTTTCTTTTTTAGCGCATTTGATAGTGATAAAATGTATTTGTAACTGAAAGACCTATGAAGATGAGGGATTGATGGAATGAGATCAGATAGCCGGTTATGTATCTGTAATCACGGCGGTGATACTGACAAACCTGATGAAAAGGGATGATTATGCGCCTCATGCGGAGGAAACTGCAGGTATGTAGAGCAATATGGCTGTCTGCCAGTTCATGCAAAGGATGTGAAGAGATGAAAGAGAGGTCCGTGACCCGCGGTACCATAATGGTTTTAATTACAGCGGTATGTTTCGGGGCCACCGGCATTGCCGCCAAACTGGCATATGCAGAGGGAGCCACACCCATATTTGTGCTGGTCATGAGGTTTACCACGGCTGCTATATTATTATGGATATATAATCTTGTATCAGGCAGAATGGGGAAAGGTTCAATCACCCGGAAGCAGCTGCTGCTGCTTTTCCTGGCAGGGGGAATATTCAATTTCACCACCACCATGTGCTACTTCAATGCCATTGTATATATCCCTGTTTCGTTGAATGTGATGATACTGTACCTGTATCCGGTGCTGATAAACCTGTTTTCAGCCGTCATTCTCAAAGAAAGAATGATGTCCAGGCAGGTGATCGCGCTGGTTATGGCATTTTCGGGTATAGTCATGATGGTATGGGCCCCGGGTATTTATATCAACTGGTTCGGGGTGCTGCTGGCTGCCTTTGCCGCACTGTCCAACAGCAGTTATGTGCTGATGCTGGGAAGCAGGCTTATAGAAGAACTGGATTCTATTACTGTATCCACATATGTGACCACTTTTGCAGCGGTATCTTTTCTGATAACCGGAGCTGCCGCCAATCAGCTGGGGCTGCATATATCGGTCGGAGGCTGGGGAGCAATACTGTTTATCGCTCTGTTCTGTACGGTAATAGCCACTATAGCTCTGTACCTGGGGGTAAAGGAGATTGGTGCTTCCAGGGCGTCCATCATCTGCACCTTTGAGCCTGTGGTGGCCGCCTTGCTGGGAATATTGATACTTAAAGAGACCTTGACTGTGTTTCAGGCTGCAGGGGCAGTACTGATAATTGCTGCGGTGGTGATTGTTAATACGGTCAAGACCCCCACTCCTGCAATATGTATTGAGGAACAGGGGGAAATGAGATAAATCCGCCCGGCTGGATAGAATAATCAGAGACTACATTATGAGAGAGAGAAAAGGTTTGATAAGAGTGGTACTGGCAGGAGCAGAAAATATACCTTTTCAGGTGCGGTATACTTTTAGAGAATGAAGCAGAAGGGATTTTACAGTACTGATAAGAAGGCGGTGACCGGTGCGGGTTAAAGAGACAAAATGAACGGTATCTTTGCCAGGAAACTGATGTAGTGTATAATATTCTATAAAGAGAAAAAGTTAGGAGGAGAGCCAATGGGTTTTATTGATGATATAGGCAAAAGGATTTCCAGAGGGACAAAGGTTTTGGGACAAAAGTCAGGGGAATTCATAGAAGTTACCAGGATAAAACTGGACATTGCTTCTGAAAAGGACAAACTGGAGAAACTGTATGAGGAAATCGGGAAAATAGCCTACCAGTTTTACAAGGATGGCAGTGGTGATATGCCTCAAATATCCGATCAGTGCCGGCTGATTGATGAGATACAGCAGAAGATTAAGATCCTCAATAAAAAGATTGTACAGGTTAAAGGCGGAAGTCTCTGTAAGGAATGCGGAGAAGTGGTGAGTACCACTCAGCGGTACTGTCATCATTGTGGGAGAGAGCTTGAACGAACAAATGCTGTAGTGGAAAATGAAAAGGAATACAGGGTGGAGGTTTCCAATGGTGTTGTATGCAAAGAATGCGGGGCATTGAACGAGGAAGATGCCGAATATTGCGCTTCCTGTGGAAACAAGCAGTAATACTCCGGTAAAGGTCCGGGGTATTTTTTTATCATGGGTTGACCGCTGCCTGCATAATCTTTAGCAAGGGATAACCGGGCGTAATCCTTCATCCTCTTCATAATGGAGTTCAATGCCCGGTAACCTTGCATTTGTCTTGGCGGAGGAGAGGAAAAGTCATGGACGATTATTCACGGATACGGGAACGGGTGGAAAATTACTTTCACGGAAGGTATACCGGTTATGCAGGCGGGGAGATGCCGGATTTCAGCCGGTTCTGCAGCGGCCGCAGGATGGAAGAGGAAGAAAAAAGGTACCAATACGAAGTGAAGACTGCCAAAGATAAAGGCCTGTCCTTTTCAGACTGGCAGTTGAATATCCTGTTTAAGAGGATAGCTGTCATGGGGAACCATGCCCGTGTGGAAATCGAGGAACAGCACAGGGTAGTGTTCCCTGTCACAGGATTTACTCCGTCCTCCATGAAAGGGCTTGTGCACCGCTTAACACTCAAAAAAATCCGAAATCAGTGGTATGTAACCGCGCACAGTACCCGGGATGAAAGGGTAATATATTCTGCTAAATGTAAACCGGGAGGAACTGCTTGCCCGAAATTGATTGAAGAGACAGGGGTAGACGGGCAGGGGACAAAAAGAATTATACACACATACAACCGGGAGGCTGCCGTAAGATATGCCCGTAGATGGGCCCTTGGCAGGAATCCCGCATACTATGATTTTGAAAACCTGGGAGGGGATTGTACCAATTTTTGTTCCCAGGTAATTCATGCCGGGGGAGCCCCGATGAACATGGATAAACGTAACGGCTGGTATTATATAAGTCTTAACAACCGTTCCCCTTCCTGGACAGGGGTTGAGTACCTTTATCGGTTTCTCCTGACCAACAGAGGACAGGGGCCCCACGGTGAGATGGTGGCTCTTTCCGAGATTGAAATCGGAGATATTGTCCAGCTGGATTTTCCCCACAGCAATGGTTTCAACCATTCCCTGACAGTGGTATCCAATCCGCAGCCGGGAAACATAAACAGAATTCTGATTTCAACCCATACAATTGACAGAGATAATTATCCCCTTATTTTCTATAACTGGAGAAATATCAGATACGTACATATCATCGGGTACGGCATATGAATCCTGTGTGAATGGGAAAATGTATATTATCTACTGCAGAAATAAGGTATAATTTAAGGGAATAATCTGTTTACAAGGAGGTCAAAGATGGGACAGTTCAGTGAACTATGGTCATACTGCAAGGAAGCGTTTAACGTGGTTAAGGAAAGACCTTTTCTATTCCTTCCACCCGTGATATTTATGGGACTTTTGATTGTTGTTCTTCTGGTTGCGCTGGGTCCGGCTTTTGCCGGGTTTGTCATAGGCAGAAATGTTAGATTTTTTTCTGCAGCAGTGTTATTTGTTATACCGATGGCATTTGTTGCATTCGCAATAGTAACTGCCGGTCAGCAGAACCTGTACAGGAAGGCCGCCCTGGGACATTATGTAAACATGGGGGATTTCCTGGACGGTATCAAGTGGTTTACAGGGAGGATAGTACTGGGTATCCTGCTCTTTATGGTAATATTTATTGGTACTGCATTAGTGGCAGTGCTGTTCTTACCCGTTCCGGGGCTGAGGGTGTTAGGTATAATAGCGGCTGCGGTTCTGGGATTTGTGATAAAGGTGTTCTTAAGCGCATGGACGGCAGCCATGGCCTTTAAGGACATGGGGGTAACGGATGCCTTTAGGGATAGCTATCGGTTTGTTAAAGAATTTTTCTGGCCAATGGTCCTGCTAACATTTATTAAAGGATTCTTCGACGGCAGTGGAAACAACGGCTCTGATGCAGGAAGGAATTCGGGGTCCAATATAAGGATTAACCTTCCGGGTATCAATTTTCGTGTGTTTGGAGGACAGAATATAAGAGCGGACCTGGCCGTGCTGATTCCGTTTATGATAGCCATGGCCATAATTTCCATTGTCATAACGGTATATCTTGAACAGCTTGTTTTTGTGGTCTACGGGCGAAGGGAGGGTATTATATAATAATTATCCGATTGAAGGATAAGTTCCATTCCAACTTATTTTGTCCTTTTGTCTGTCTGTTTTCCGGTATCATTATAATAATTCAAAATCAAAACGGAGTGGTTTTATATGGCCAATAATATTTGCGTGATATCAACCCATAGAACCCTTGGTGAAAAAATCAGGTCAATAATTGAAGAGATGGATGAAAATATCGAAGTATATACGGCGACCCTTGATGAAGCGGTAGTGCTCTGTGAAAAGCTTATGGCGGAAGGCACAAGGGTGTTCGTAAGCCGGGGAGGTAATGCAAAGTATATCAGAAAAAAGCTGGGATGCACTGTTGTAGATATTTCCCATAATCTTTCCGATTATATTGAAGCCTTTGAATGGGCAAAAAACGTAGAGGGCAAAATTGGGGTTTTCGTCTATGAAAACAGACTGGAGGACCTCGATGCGGTTGGGCAGCTGATAAATATTGATATGAAGCAGTATACCTTCACCGACCTTAATGCTGCCGAAATGGCAGTCAGGGATGCAACCAAGGACGGCGTAGTATTGGGTATAGGGGGTATCGTTACGGGTAAGATTGCCCAGAATATGGGCATGGATTATTTCGTAATTGACAGTTCCCGGTCTTCCATAGTCAACGCTATAAATATGGCAAAACAACTATTACAGGTCCAGATGGAAGAGAACAGAAAGGCGGAAAACTACAAAATCCAGATGGAGAACTACAGGGCCATTCTGAATTTTTCCTATAGCGGAATAATCGCTATTGATGAAAACTGCATAATTAAAACCTTCAACCCTATAGCAGAGCATCTCCTTGATATACAGGCGGAGCAGGCTGTGGGAAGGGATATCAGGGAGTTCTTACCCGGGACCAAACTGGTTAATGTACTGGATACAGGGAAGGCTGAGCTGAACCAGATTATGAAGGTAAATAACAGGATTATTTATACAAACAGGGTACCTATATGTATAAACGACAAGGTCAGGGGCGCAGTGGCAACCTTTGAAGACGTGAAAAAAATCCAGGAAAATGAATATGAAATCAGGAGAAGACTGCACAATAAAGGACTTATTGCAAAATACAGTTTTTCGGATATCCACGGTAATAGTACCACAATTAAACAGGTGATTGAGATTGCCAAGAGTTATGCCAGGACCGATTCAACGGTTTTGATTCAAGGGGAGACGGGAACCGGCAAGGAACTGTTTGCCCAGAGTATGCACAATTACAGCGATAGAAGGGCTAAACCTTTTGTAGCTCTCAATTGCGCCGTGTTACCAAAAGACCTGCTAGAGTCAGAATTATTCGGGTATGAGGACGGGACCTTCACCGGAGCTCGAAAGGGTGGGAAGATGGGGCTGTTTGAAGCTGCCCACGGAGGAACTATATTTCTTGATGAGATTGCGGAAATGCCGCTCAGCCTGCAGGCCCAGATGCTGAGAGTGCTGCAGGAGAAGGAGATACGGAGGCTGGGCAGTGATACTATTATTCCCATAGATGTAAGGGTTATTGCAGCCACAAACAAGAACCTGGAGAAGGAACTCAAGGAAGGCAGATTCAGGGAAGACTTGTTTTACAGGATTAACGTATTAAAATTAAGTTTGCCTCCTCTAAGAGAAAGAAAGAACGATATTATAGAAATTGGTTCTTGTTTTTTAAAAAGGAAATACAATAGAATCTTTTCTAAGAACCGGGAACTCTGGGTTAATATTCTGGCTGACTTGAGGGAACATCCCTGGTATGGCAACATTAGGGAGCTTGAGAATGTTATAGAGAGGCTGGCTGTTATTCTTGAAAGGGGTATAATAAACCAGTCCAACTACTCATTGTTTGTCCGGGAGGTTCTGGGCTATAATCCCGCTCCACAGGAGAAAATCAGGAACAACGATACAGATGAAAGAGAGGAAGTATACAGGGCCCTGGTAGAAAGCGGCTGGAACAGAACTGAAGCGGCCGAAAGGCTTGGTATAAGCAGGGCCACATTGTGGAGAAAAATGAAAAAGTACGGGATAGGCACTTAAAGGTGTCTTTTTTTTATTCCGTCCGGATTTGTATACCGGGGAAGGAATAAAAAATTTATTCGATGGTTACTGCTACTGATACTCCCGTCTTGTCAGCGGTCAGGGGACACACCTGCTGAAGTTCCGGTATTCCTTCTCTGTGGGCAGGAATGTCCCCATCGGAATGTCCCGGCTGAAGATAAGCGGCGCTACGCCCCTGGATAACGGATTCTAAGCTTTAGATGGAGTTAAAACCCCACCTGAAGCTTGGGATCCTGTTTGCGCCTGATGTTTCATATGAACCTTGAAACAATCAATGAAACATAATATGAAACATAATATGAAACATGTCCATCGACAAAAAGATAGCCGGGCAACCGGAATCCAGTAGAATCAATGCATGACAATATGCTCAAAAAGTTGGCATAAGGATTGCTAATTATCATAGCCAGATGTTCTTAATGCAGGCAGTAAGGGGTATTAGTGGGTAAAACAGAAATCAAAATCACGAAAGGAGAGAAAGAAATGGGAAAAAGCTTTAAGGAACCAATCCGGTTCAAGTGGATATGGGTAGTACTGGCAGTCATAACCCTTGCCGGGGTACCGTGGTATCTGCCGCAGGGGACCATCTACCCGATTATCCTGGGCTTCCCGTACTGGGCGTTTATTTCAGTAGTATCAACGGTTGTACTGGCGATATTTATGAATTATGTAATTAACAACTACTGGGATATGGAATCCCTTGTGGAAAAGGATGAAGAAGGAGGGCAGAATAAATGAACGAAGTAAAATTTATCGGCTGGCACGGTATAATTGTACTTGTTTTATATGCGGTTTTTATAATGGGTACTTGCATATACCTTTCCGCAAGGCAGACAAGAAAAGACAACCTGAAAAGCTTCTATCTGGGCGGAGGGGGACTGGGGACCCTTTTACTGTTTTTTACCCTTTATGCTACGCAGTACAGTGGTAATACGGTTGTGGGTTATGCACCCAAGGCTTACCGCGCAGGATATTCATACTTTCAATCCATACCATTCTTTATAATGGTCATAGTCGGTTACCTGCTTTTTGCGCCGAGATTGCATGTGCTGGCTAAAAAACACAGCTTTGTAACACCTGCCGACTGGCTGCAAAAGAGGTTCGATTCAAAGGCGGTAACCCTTCTGGGAACCCTTCTTATGGCATATGGGCTCAGCAACTATCTTCTCGAGCAGCTGGTAGCGATGGGCCATGCGATTTCAGGGCTTACAGCCGGGGTAATACCGTATTTCTACGGTATAATATTTCTCGTTATAATCATGTTCATATATGAGTGGATGGGTGGCATGAAGGCGGTTGCCATTGCGGATACCATAAACGGTATAGCGTTGATGATAGGTGTAATAAGCCTTATGTTCCTGTCGCTCAAGTATTTTGGGAACCTGGGGGAGACAGCCCGGTATATAGCTGAGACGGTACCTGCCAAGATTGGCGTACCGCCGATGTCAACAAGTATAAACTGGATCAGCATATATATCCTCGTAGGTGTTGGAGCGGCGGTTTACCCCCATGCCATCCAGAGGATATATGCTGCCAAGAGTGAGAGAGTGCTCAAGAAATCTCTGAGCAGGATGGCATGGATGCCTTTTATCACGTCGGGCATGGTGTTCATCATAGGGATATTAGGCATTAAGGCATTCCCCGGACTGGAAAAGGCTGAATCTGAAAAACTTATTGGTATGGTTGCGAATGTTATCGCTTCAAGGTCGGCGTTGAACTACTGGATGATGATGATTCTGTATACCGGCATAATCGGGGCAATAATGTCTACTACCGATTCTGTTATCCTTGCACTGTCATCCTTGATCTCCAATGATATCTACGGCAGATTCGTTAAACCGGACGCAAAGGAGAAGGACAAGGTTTTATGGGGCAAGGTTGTGGGTATCTGTATTGTTCTGGTCCTGCTTATCATCGCCTGGAAGCCGCCGGCAACATTATACGAAATCTTTGTACTCAAGTTTGAGATACTTATACAGGTTGCCCCGGCATTCCTGCTCGGACTGTACTGGAAGAAGCTGAACAAGACCGGAGTACTTCTTGGCATGATTGCCGGTGCCATAGTAGCTTCGGGTATGACCTTTGCAGGCGTAAAAACCCTGTATGGTATCCACGGCGGGGTTATAGGCCTGGCAGTTAACATGGCGATCTGTATACTGATAAGCCTGGCAGTACCTAGCTCTAAGGCTGAGGAGGAAAAGGCTGAAAAGGTTATCAGCCTGAATGCCTGAAAGGCAAACCGGGCTTAAATTTGGGGACATTCCTTCAAGGTACTGGCCGCTTAGCACAGTTCACAGTTATTAAATCCTGGATTCCAGCTTTCAGAGTTAGATCTTTGGGTTTTTAACCTGCTAGCCTTACCCTGATGTCTGCCATATGCTAACTGGTAACTATACTCTGACAATTGATAAGAAGTGTGTCCCCTTTTATTAAAAGAGTGGAGGGAGAGGAGTTATCTCCCTCCACCAGTAATACGAATAATGTCCATTTTTCCAAAAAGGAGGGACATGAATGGGAAAGACAATCACAGAGAAGATACTGGCCAGGGCTGCGGGCAGGAAAAGCGTAGAAGTGGGCGAGATTATCGAAGCGGAAATTGATCTGGTTATGGGTACCGATGTCATGATGCCTTTATCCTTTGAGATAATGGGGGAAATAGGAGCCGAGAGGATTTTTGACAGGGATAAGGTTGTTGTTGTGCTTGACCACTTTGCACCTGCACCTAACATTAAAGCCGCAGGTCAGGCCCGGGATATAAGGGAAAACTGCAAGAGGTTTGGCATTGATAATCTGATAGACATTGGCAGAGGCGGGGTATGTCATACCATAATACCCGATATGGGTTTTGTGGCACCGGGAGAAGTGGTAGTTGGCAGCGATTCCCATACAACCACCTACGGGGCTGTAGGGGCATTCTCCACCGGCCTCGGGAGCACCGACATAGCGGTGGCGCTGACCCTCGGGAAACTGTGGTTCAGGGTTCCTCCCACAATAAAGGTGAATTTTACCGGGAAATTGCCTGAACTGATTATGGGGAAGGATTTAATCCTTAGACTGCTTGGCGAGATCGGGGCTGACGGGGCGAGGTATAAGACCCTTGAGTTCTCGGGAGAAGCAGTTAAACAGCTTGGTATGGAAGACAGGTTTACAATCTGCAATATGGGAGTTGAGGGTGGGGCAAAGAATGCCATAATAGAGCCTGATGATAAGACCCTTGACTATCTTGAGAAGGTATGCAAAAAACCCTATGAAATCACCCGGAGCGATGCGGATGCGGTATACGAAGATACTATTGAGATTGACTGTACTGATATGGAACCGCAAATTGCCTGTCCCCATAGCCCGGATAATGTACGTCCTGTTTCGGAGGTCAGGGGTGTAAAGGTAAACCAGGTATACATCGGGTCCTGTACAAATGGAAGGATCTCCGATTTAAGGGTAGCAGCAAGATTGTTGAAAGGCAAAACGGTTCACCCGGATGTCCGGCTGATTGTGACTCCTGCGAGTCAGGAGGTTTACCTCCAGGCCGTAAGGGAAGGGCTGGCTGAAATTTTTGTAGAAGCCGGGGCTGCGTTTAACACACCTTCATGCGGGGCCTGCTTTGGTGGACATTTTGGCGTGATTGCGGGAGGCGAAGTGTGTCTGTCTACGACCAACAGGAATTTCAGGGGTAGAATGGGGAGCAATGAAGGCATGGTATACCTTGCTTCTCCTGCAGTAGCGGCAGTAACTGCAATAAGCGGTTGTATCACTGACCCCAGGGAGGTGTAGTAATGGTGCTATCTGGAAGAGTGTTTAAATTCGGGGACAATATAGATACGGATGTGATAATTCCTGCAAGATATCTTGTAACCACTGACCCTAAGGCGTTGGCGGAACACTGTATGGAGGATGTTTCGGCCACCTTTGCATCGGAAGTGAGGGAAGGAGACATTATTGTAGGAGGTTCAAATTTCGGATGCGGCAGTTCAAGGGAGCAGGCTGTCCTGGCTATAATGGGATGTGGTGTCAAGGTTGTCCTTGCGGAGAATTTTGCCAGGATATTCTACAGGAACTGTATCAACAGGGGCCTCTATGCCCTTGAGGTGTCAAAAGAAACTCTGGAGGTTATTTCCCAGGGGGATGTGATCTCAGTTGACCTTGAAAAGGGGGCAATACAAAAGAGAGGCAGCGCTAAGGTTTTCAGTTTTAAACCGATATCCGATGAGATGAAAAAAATCATATCGGCCGGTGGTATTATACCATACACCAGACAGATAATTGCTAAAGAATTATAGGAGGGACATAAAATGTGCGATAAACGATCAGGTGCGCTGGAAGGAGTAAGGGTGCTCGACCTGACCAGGGTATTGGCCGGACCCTTTGCAACCATGATGATGGCAGATATGGGAGCAGAGGTAATAAAGATTGAAATACCAGACAGGGGGGACGACAGCAGAGCCTTCGGTCCGTTTATAAACGGAGAGAGTGCCTATTACATGAATCTTAACAGGAATAAGAAGGGTGTCACGCTGGACCTGAAGAGTTCCGAAGGTAAGGAAATCTTTCTCAAGATGGTGAAGAAAGCAGATGTTGTTGTTGAAAACTACAGACCGGGAACTATGGAAAAGTTGGGTTTAGGCTATGATAAACTCAAGGAAGTAAATGAGGGAATAGTATATGCTTCTGTATCGGGTTTTGGACATTACGGACCCTACATGAAGAGGCCCGGGTATGATATTATAGCTCAGGCGATGGGCGGACTTATGAGTACAACCGGGTGGCCCGGAGGAGAGCCCACCCGTACCGGAACGGCCATGGGAGATGTACTGGGAGGGCTTTCGGTGACTGTAGGTATACTGGCAGCATTAAAGAGTAAAGACGCTACCGGTAAAGGTCAGAAAGTAGACGTTGCCCTGGTGGATGCCGTGGTGGCCAGCATGGAAATTATAACCCAGATTTATCTGGCAGAGGGTAGAATACCTGAGAGAATTGGGAACAGGTATGAAACGATATATCCCTATGACTCCTTCAAGGCAAAGGACGGTAGCCTTGTTATCGGGGCGGGAAATGAAAAATTGTACAGGAGCCTCTGCAAGGTGATGGGCGCACCGGAATTAGCCTACGACGACAGGTTCAATACAATTCCCAAGAGAAAACAAAGGCACGTTGAACTCAAGGAGATAATTGAGGAATGGACAAAGGATAAGTCAGTGGACGAGTTGGTAGATATGCTCCTCGACGCAGGTGTACCTGCAGCTCCAATATACGGGATCGATCAGCTGGTCAAGGACCCCCATATCGCAAAGGCAAGGGAGATGTTTGTGGATGTCAAGCACCCCAAAGCCGGAGATACAACCCTGACAGGGTGTCATATCAAGCTCTACGATACAAAACCGGAAATAAAAACCCCTGCCCCGCTACTCGGACAGCATAATGAAGAAGTTTACTGCGGCTGGCTGGGATACAGCAAGGAAAAACTTGAACGGCTTAAAGAACAAGCAATCATATAGAAAAAGAAGGTGTAATAATGAATTTACCGGATAAGGTAGATGTTGTTGAGGTGTGCCCAAGGGACGGTTTCCAGATAGTAAAGGACTTTATCAGAACAGAAGATAAGATAGAGATTATCAAAAAAGTAATCGATGCCGGCGTTAAATATATAGAGATAACGTCATATGTACACCCCAAGTGGGTACCCCAGATGGCTGACGCAGGCGATGTTGTGGATGAGGTCAAGGGTTATGCTAAGGGCAAAGAAGCGGAGCTTATAGCACTGGTACCGAATAAGTTTGGAGCCCTGAAGGCATTCGAAGCCGGACTGGATTGGGTAACCTATGTGGTTTCAGCGAGTGAAAGCCACAACATGAAGAACATCAACAGGACCATAGAGCAGTCATTTGCAGAGCTGGAAGAGATTTGCAGAGAGAAGACGGATACCAGGATACGGCTTGCCATAGCCACCGCCTTCGGATGTCCTTTTGGCGAAGAGGTGCCGGTGGAAAGAGTAATCGACATGGCGAAGAGGGGATTGGAACTGGGAGCGGGTAAAATCGTACTTGCCGACACTATAGGAATTGCCAATCCGGTTCAGGTAAGGTCTATAATCACTAAAGTCAGCAAAAAAATCAATATTGATATGCTTGGGGTACACCTGCATGATACCCGAGGTATGGGGCTGGCAAATACTTATGTGGCAGTCACGGAAGGTATCAGGTATTTCGAGTCGGCTGCGGGAGGTCTTGGAGGGTGCCCTTTTGCACCTGGAGCAGCCGGTAATATTGCCACCGAGGATATGTTAAACATGTTTCATTCTATGGGAGTAAAAACAGGAGTAGACATGGACGGGATATTTGAAGCAGTAAGTCTTATAAGAGAGAAGGTCAATTCCCCCGTGGTAAGTCACATGGCAAAGGTATACAATATATAAAATAGCTGCAGCCCATATGTATATGGGCTGCAGCTATTTTATATATCAGCGTTCATAAGATGCATTTTCATACTGACATTTTATCAAGATAATTAACAAGGTGACATTATCACACGATAATCACACATAATGAAAAAACGTATTGACAACATATGAGGCTGCTGTTATAATATTGGACAATTATATATTTGAACAAATGCTATGAAGGAGTCAGGTGTTTTGCGTGTTCAGCTTCAGAGAGCCGGTGGTTGGTGTGAACCGGTGCTGTAGTGAAATACAGATCCCTCCCGAGCAGTTTCTTCGAAATCCAGTAGAGGATAAACGGTAAGCCCCGTTACAGGCAAGGGTTTGATGGAACCTGGAGAGCGGTTTCCGTCGTGAGGCGGGAACAATTAGGGTGGTAACGCGTGGATGCTTTATCCCGTCCCTACATTGGTTGTAGGGGCGGGATTTTTGATTTAAATGAGGGAGGTATTGGAACATGAAAAGATATGT
>JAENYD010000048.1 GCA_016842005.1 Clostridium thermobutyricum
ACCCATGCGGCCAGAGGCTCGCTTTGGGGCCCGGACCGTGGAATAAATAGGCGCTATCAAGCTGTGTGATTTCCATAAAATGGGTATTGGTGTTCCCGGACTGACAGAACAATTGAAGAAAACTACAGGTTAATACTGGAATATAGAAAAGATAAATAAATTGCCAACGGTTACTTGACACATACTTTAGTTCATTACAGGAATAGCTCCTCCTGTTGTTATGCAGGCAAACATATTATTAGAGAACAGCATAAATTCAAGCGGCAATGGCCATGAAATATTAACTTCCCTAGCCATTGCCTGCAACAGTTTTAATTATAGTTTTAACCTAGAAAAACACCGAAAATCATCCCTGCTATGGTTGCCATGACAACAACCAGCGATACGTACACCACCGTCTTCTTGGTGCCTATGGCACTGCGTATTACAAGCATATTTGGAAGTGATAGTGCAGGACCTGCGAGCAGCAGGGCCAGTGCCGGACCTTTACCCATCCCGGCTCCCAAAAGCCCTTGGAGTATTGGTACTTCGGTCAGGGTCGCAAAATACATGAACGCGCCTGCCACAGATGCAAAGAGGTTTGCACCCAGAGAGTTGCCTCCTACGAGGGAACTTACCCATTGGGAAGGTATAATTCCTTCATTCCCAGGCCTGCCCAGGAGAAAACCAGCTACAAGTACTCCGCCAAAAAGAAGGGGAAGTATTTGTTTTGCAAATCCCCATGTCGATTTGTACCACTCATTCCTTTCTTCCGCTTTATACCACTGGGAAGCAGAATACAGAAGCACTGCAAGGAATATACCGGCAATAACCCATTTTACGCTGAATACCGCCGCCCATATCCCTGTTTGCTCAATGGGTCTTGCCCAGTTTGCAAATACAAGAATACCTATCATTGAGACAAAATATATTATATCCTTCCATATGGGACGGGTTTGTTGTTCCGCAGCTGCAAACATCCCTTCGTCTTTTTCGGTTTTCTCCCTTTCTTCCTTGATGAAAATCAGATGCATTAACAACCCTATTATTATACTGAACAGCACTGCGCCAACAGCCCTTGCTATACCTATCTCGGGCCCAAGGACCCTGGCCGTAATTATTATTGCCAAAACGTTTATAGCAGGTCCCGAGTATAGAAAGGCAGTAGCCGGGCCAAGACCCGCACCTCTCTTATATATACCTGAAAACAGTGGCAGCACTGTACATGAGCATACGGCAAGGATAGAGCCGGATACGGAAGCTACCGAATACGACACCCATTTCTTTGCGTTAGGCCCAAAGTACTTAATAACTGAATCCTGTGAAACAAATACCGCTATGCCCCCTGCTATAAAAAATGCCGGTACAAGGCAAAGCAGAACATGTTCTCTTGCATATTCATGAAGCATTGCAAAGGATTCCAGCAAAGCCCCCTGCAGCCTCGGACTGCCTATGGGCATAAAATATGCTGCCAGGAAAACACCAAATATTAACCAGAACTTTTTCAATTCGTTCACAAAAACTCCTCCCTCATAACAATACTATAAGTTTATTTCATATTATTATATTACAAATTAGTAATATAATTTTCAAAAAAAATAATCCTTCTCCAATTATAGATGCTTTAGCAACTCATTTCTTTCTTCTTGCTGCTCTTTAAGAATGTTGTCAACACAGCTAAAAAACATTTTAACACACGGAGTTTTTAAACTGTAAAATACCTGTAGTCCCTCTTTCCTGGTTTCAACAATTCCCGCACTTCTAAGGGTGGCAAGATGTCGTGATACACTGGACTGCTTTTCACCCAGATACTCGACAATCTCGCAGACGCACCTTTCCCTTTCTTCCAAAAACTCGACAATGGCAACGCGTATATGATGGCTCAGAGCTTTAAGCACATGCGCTCTAAATTTATATAGCTGTATTTGGCTGTTATTCATCATATTATCACCTTCTCCGGTTGAATGTGTTATATTACTATATAGTAATATAACACATTCATTGGTCCCTGTCAATAATGATGTTGCATGGCAGAAGCGGGCTGGAAATACGGCTATATCTACAACTCTCCTCTTTTAATTCGTTCTATCAAATCTTCTACCTTTTCCTTTATCAAGTCCCTTGTTCTTCTGTAATCTTCCACCGGTCCCCCTGAAGGGTCTTCAATCCCCCAGTCTTCTTCATGTTCGCATGGTACAAAAGGGCATGCAACTCCGCAGCCCATTGTCACAAGGATATCCAATTCATGTGGAATGTCTGTTAAAAGTTTGGGATATTGACCACTCATATCTACATTGGCTTCTTCCATTACCCGGACTGCCAAAGGTTTTACTTCCGGGTATTCTTCAGTACCTGCCGAATATGCTTCCAAAACATCCGAACCGAGAAGTTTTGCCCATCCCTCAGCCATTTGGGACCTGCAAGAATTATGCACACAGACAAAGGCCACTTTTCTTTTCATTTCAAAACTCTCCCTCTTTTAATTTTTCATGCAATTATACTTTTTCCCTAAAATCGTCTTCTGTCAATTCTTTTGCTAATCCTATTACATGCCTAATTTCATAATCAACAACGCTATATAAATAAATTTCCCATTATGCTAACTCTTAACCACTCCCTATAAAATGTGTCAAAAAATATTGTTTCTCTATTGACATATACCCGCAACAATTTGATAAAATAGTAATATAGTCAAATAAACATTATTTTTTAAATTTTATTTAGTATGCAAGGGAGGTAGTCTTGATGTCGAAGGGATGGTATCCTGTAATTGACTATGAAAAATGTACTGAGTGCGGAGCCTGCTTCAAAAAGTGTTCCCATGGTGTATACGTACTGCTTGAAAACAAACCCGTTGTTATAGAACCTGAAAACTGTATTCATGGCTGCCGTGGCTGTCAAAACAAATGCCCGGCAGAAGCGATTGAATATGTAGGAGACACAGGCGTTTCATACGAATGTACCTGTTGTGATTAATAGCATTTAATTTCACTAACCCGACAAATATGAGAAAAGGAGGATATTCTTATGGTAATCAAGGTTTTAGGTTCAGGCTGCGCAAATTGTAAAAAGCTGGAGGCGAATGTAAAGGAAGCAATTGGGCAATTAGGTATTGAAGCTGCAATAGAAAAAGTACAGGATATTAAGGATATACTGGATTACGGTGTAATGAGGACACCTGCCCTTGTGATTGATGAACAGGTGAAGGTAATGGGCAAGGTACCATCTGTAGAGGAAATAAAGACCATCCTATCCTAAAGGCCGTGTCAATTGGACATCAGGCTATGTAAAAAAGAAAATCGGAGACAGCATAGGATTCTGTGATCGAAGGGAAATAATGAAATAATGGGCTCTTTTCTGTGTATATCGAATAGCCAAGCCATGAAAAGCAGAACGGAATAAGAGCTTATAGACTTACTCGTATAATTTTGTAAACAGGATTATACCACCGACGTATAGTCCTGTTTCTATTTCAGAGACAAACGAAATGCTGCGAAGGGTTCAGCTTTCCACTTCTTCGGTAAGGAACTGTTTTATGCAAGCGTTTCCCTGGAATAAATATCTGAGAGTATAGTAATCTATCTGGCGATTGTAGCAGCTTCTTTCTGAACGGCTTTGCGAATTGTCTTTTCCTTCTTTTCCTTTTGTGTATCCGAGTGATACACCGCCAGTTTCAAAGGGTGACCTTGATATTCGCAGGTTTGTTAGAGAACCCTGTACTCCAGTTCCTTGCCTTTGGCGTTTCGAAACGTAATCACGTCGAGTTCATCCAAACGCTCCACAACTTCCTGAATGCCGGATTTCGCGAACAGCACATGGTCTGGCATTCGGGTAATCAGCTTGATTGCCCGCTTTCGTGCCATATCCAGGTTTGTCTTGGAGAACAGCGCGCTGTCTGCGATGTAATAGAAACCCACCTTGTCCACTTT
Source organism: Clostridium thermobutyricum (assembly GCA_016842005.1). Taxonomy (GTDB): domain Bacteria; phylum Bacillota; class Clostridia; order Ch29; family Ch29; genus JAENYD01. The sequence goes on from JAENYD010000048.1 coordinate 3,909, forward strand.
CAGATTGGCAAGGAGAGTATCCAGTCGCTTCAAGGTATCTGTGTTGTACGCCTTATCATCCTTGTTGCCCGAAAGGACCATCGCGTCAACGACGATTCCCTCGGCACAGCCGATGCCGTACTTGATTTGCTTTTTATCCGGGCGTTTGTCTTTGCTGTGACCAAAATCGATTCGAATGGCACCGATTGTTCCTTCCGGCGTTTCGTAAGTTCTCCACATGACCTTGGATGTGGTATCAAAGTTGATGTTGTTTATTTGAATGCCGTAGACGCCCAGTGCATTGGCCGCAGCCTACGAATAGATTTTTCGGCAATCCGCTTCGTAAAACAGGTCTAGAAAACCACCGAACCGATCGTCGTTGATCTGATTCAGCCTGATTGGATGGTGAAAGATGGCTTCCAGATCCGTATCGCGGTAATATTCGTTTAACCGGTACAGTGGATGATGATCATCGCACATGTTCACCATCATCATGGTCAATACGCCATATGGAATTTCCGGTGGTCTACCAGCCGGACTCGCAAGGGATCTGTCAATCAGTGCCGGAATGCCCATGGCTTCGCACAACGCAACGATGAAGCCTTCTTTCCCGGTGTTGTATGTTTCAACAATATTTGGATCAACCAACATAAGAAATCTTCCTTGAATGATGATGTTCTTATATTGGTATTCGATGCAAATTTTAAAAATCCTTTTTGGTTAATATTGGATTTTTTATTTCCTGATTTTCCATCTTCATTCAGCGGAATATAGTATAATATAACATTGAATTATATAGAGAAACTTAAAAAGGAAGGAAAACTCTTTATCCTTCGCCCCCAAGAGCCTGTAAGAATAAATCGTATTGAAAGGAATCCCTGCGAACTGCAGAAGTTATATGAAAAAGGATATTATGATGATGCCGCAAATTATGAAGAATTATACCAGTGGATAATAAGGTGCGATGCGGCAGAACAGACAAATACACAATATAGATAAATTGCTTTTTAGAAGAAAGACTGCTACGGAAATACTTATCCTGTCTGTGGAAATTGCCTGCAG
>JAENYD010000049.1 GCA_016842005.1 Clostridium thermobutyricum
TAAAATAAACAGGCCCTTGAAAGGGCCTGTTTATTTTAGATCAGTCTGCGACTATATTCCTGCGGATAAGGTCTCCCATTTCTTCTGTCCCCACTTGGATGCACCCGTCCGACATGATGTCGCGGGTCCTGTATCCTTTTTCCAGCACCAGTCTGACGGCCTCTTCGATGGCACGGGCCTCTTTCATCATACCGAAGGAGACTCGCAGCATCATAGCAGCTGACAATATGGCGGCTATGGGGTTGGCTGTATCTTTTCCCGCAATATCCGGGGCCGAGCCGTGGACAGGTTCATAGAGACCGAAGGTCCCGGTTCCAATGCTGGCTGAGGGGAGCATTCCAATGGAACCAGTTATTACTGACGCCTCGTCACTCAGTATATCCCCGAACATATTGTTTGTAACTATTACGTCAAATCTCGAAGGGTCCTGTATAATCTGCATGGCGCAGTTGTCAACATACATGTGTTCCAGGATTACATCGGGATACTCGCCGGCAATGCTTTCCAACGTTTCCCTCCACAGTCTGGAGCTTTCCAGTACATTGGCCTTGTCAACCGAGGTTACTTTGCCCTTCCTTTTCCGGGCCATGCGAAAGGCGGTATGGGCTATTCTTTCAATCTCCCCTGTAGTGTATATTTCGGTATCGGTGGCTACGCAGCCGGAGGGATCTTCCTTTCTTTCCCTGGGTCCGTAATATATACCGCCGTTCAATTCCCTTATTATAAGGATATCTATCCCCTCAGCCACAATTTCCTTTCTGAGGGGGGAGCTGCTTATTAGCGGGGCATGGGTTACAATGGGTCTCAGATTGGCGAACAGTTCAAACTCTTTCCTCAGCCCCAGCAAGGCTTTCTCCGGCCGCCGGTGGGAAGGTTCTCTGTCCCACCGGGGTCCTCCCACAGCTCCCAGCAGAATACCGTCGCTTTCCCTGCACAGCCTGATTGTCTCCTCCGGCAGAGGGCATCCGTATGCGTCAATGGCAGCGCCGCCAATCAGGCCTTCGGTAAAAACAAAGTCCCTGCACACACTGCTCAATACTTCAACAGCCCTGGAACATATTTCAGGACCAACACCGTCACCTGACAGAACTGCAATCCTGGACATATCAACCGGACCTCCTTGCATAATTGAGAAGTCCCCCCGCATCAATTATGTCTCTTAAAAAAGGGGGATAGCCTGTGGAAGAGTAACTTGTGCCGGTAGTCAGGTTGGTTATTGTTCCATCAGAAAGATTCACCCTGATGATATCCTGTTCACCGGTTTTATTTACAAGTTCGGGACATTCAAGGATGGGCAGACCGATATTTATGGCGTTCCTGTAGAATATGCGGGCGAAGGAAACCGCTATGACGCAGGATATTCCGGCAGCTTTTATGGCTACGGGGGCATGTTCTCTGGATGAACCGCATCCGAAGTTTCTGCCTGCCACAATCATGTCGCCTTTGTTTATCCTGTCTGTAAAACCTGCATCTATATCCGACATGCAGCATCTTCCCAGTTCCTCGGGATTGGTGGTATTCAGATAACGGGCAGGGATAATTACGTCCGTGTCAACATTATCTCCGAATTTCCATGTTTTGCCTTCCAGTATCATTTATTCAACCTCCTCGGGACTGCTTATTTTTCCGGTTATGGCGGAAGCCGCCGCTATCGCAGGTCCTGTAAGGTACACCTGGCTTTCGGGGTGTCCCATTCTTCCTACAAAGTTCCTGTTGGTAGTGGCTACGGCTTTCTCTCCTGCGGCAAGAACTCCCATATGCCCTCCCAGGCAGGGACCGCAGGTGGGAGTGCTGACGGCGGCTCCGGCATTGATAAAGTCCTCAATATATCCGGCACGGAGACACTCTTTATAGATCTGCTGGCTGCCGGGGAATATTATCAGCCGCACATTTCTGTGAACCTTTCTGCCCCTCAGTATTCCGGCGGCTGTTTTCATGTCTTCCAGCCTACCGTTGGTACAGGAGCCTATAACAACCTGGTCTATTTTAATATCACCAACGTCATCGACAGCCCTGGTATTTTCGGGCAGTGAAGGGAAGGCCACCTGGGGACGGATATCATCCAGGCGTACAGTTATGCTGCTGTTGTAACAGGCATCCTTATCAGGGGTAATTATACTATAGCCTCTATTCGTCCTGCCCTTCACATATTCTTCCGTTATGCTGTCCACAGGAAATATGCCGTTTTTTGCCCCTGCTTCCACAGCCATATTGGCAATGGTCAGCCTTCCGTCCATGGAAATATTCTTTATGCCGCTGCCGTAAAACTCCATGGACTGGTACAGTGCACCGTCCACTCCGATTTTGCCTATTATATACAGAATGACATCTTTACCGGACACCCATTTTCCCATCTCCCCCTTTATTTCAATGCCGAGGGCATCGGGAACCTTCATCCAGCATTTGCCTGTAGCCATTGCCACAGCCATGTCGGTACTGCCAATACCCGTAGAGAAGGCTCCCAGGGCCCCGTAAGTACAGGTATGGGAATCGGCACCGATTACCAGGTCACCGGGTAATACCAGCCCTTTTTCCGGAAGAATAACGTGTTCTATGCCGCCTTTACCTGTTTCGTAGTAATGCTCTATATCCTGCTCAAAGGCAAATTCCCTCATTTCCTTGCACAGATGAGCAGATTTTATATCCTTGTTGGGAGTGAAGTGATCGGATACAAGGGCAATCTTTTCATTGTCGAACACTTTTTCATACCCCAGGGTTTTAAACTGCTCAATTGCCACAGGGGCAGTAATATCATTGCCCAGCACCAGATCCACTTCCGTCATGATAAGCTGTCCAGGTTTTACCATATCCAGGTCGCTGTGAGCTGCCATTATTTTTTGTGTCATTGTCATTGCCATGCTATATTGCCTCCTTTCGAGTTTCCAGCGAGGGCATTATGTGCCCCCCGGGTCTCATAAACATCTTGTTAAGGGCCTCAATATATGCTTTAATGCTTGCCTCAATAACATCTATTGAAACCGCCCTGCCGGTGAATACCCTGTTTCCCTCTGAAATGCGCACAATAACTTCGCCCATGGCATCTTTGCCTTCTGTAATCGATTTGATCTGATAATCCTCAAGGATAACTGAAATACCCAGGGCCTTTTCGATGGCCTTAAAGGATGCATCCACAGGGCCGTTGCCTATACAGGCTTCATGAATCGGTTCCCCCTTGTAAACCAGTCCCACTGCAGATGTGGGATGACTATTATTGCCGCAGGATACCTGGAAATAATCCAGATGCAGCGGCCTTTTTTCTGTGTCAAGACCTGCGTCAATCAGTGCTTCAATATCTTCATCATAGATATTTTTCTTCCTGTCCGCCAGTGCCTTGAACTTGGTAAAAAGGCTGTTGATCTCTTCCCGTGTCATCTGATACCCCATTTTTTTCAACTTATCTTCAAAGGCGTGCCGTCCCGAGTGTTTGCCCAGTACTATACTGTTCACAGTAAGTCCTATGGACTCCGGGGTCATAATCTCATAGGTGGTCTTTTCCTGAAGGACGCCATGCTGGTGTATGCCCGACTCATGGGCAAAGGCGTTTATTCCCACCACAGCTTTATTGGGCTGTACGGGGAAACCGGTTAAAGAGCTCACCAGACGGCTGGTGCGGTAAATCTGCCGGGTATTTATTGCGGTATATGCTGAAAAATGGTCTTTCCTTGTATTTAGGGCCATGACTATTTCTTCAAGGGCAGCATTGCCGGCCCTTTCCCCCAGACCGTTAACGGTACATTCCACCTGGGTTGCACCGGCCTGTACTGCTGCCAGGGAATTGGCCACCGCCATCCCCAGGTCATTGTGACAATGAACGCTGACCTCTACCTGACCGGTATTTTGCACCCTGTCAATGATATAACGGACCAATGCGCCGAATTCTTCCGGTGTTGCATATCCTACCGTATCGGGTATGTTTATGATAGAAGCTCCTGCTTTTACTGCTTCATCGAATATCCTCACCAGAAAATCGGGGTCGCTCCTGAAAGCGTCTTCAGCGGAAAATTCTACATTTTTTGTAAAACCGGCCGCATACTTTACTGCCATAACAGCTTTTTCCAGCACTTCCTCCGGTGACAGTCCCAGCTTATATCGCATATGAATGTCCGATGTTGCTATAAAGGTGTGTATCCTGGGGTTCTGGCCCGTCTTTAGCGCCTCCCAGGCCCTGTCAATGTCTTTTGTTTCTGCTCTGGCCAGTGCGGCAACGGATACATCCCTTACCTCCCGGGAAATTGTCTTTACAGCCTCAAAGTCCCCTTCCGAGGCAATGGGAAAACCCGCTTCAATAACATCTACCCTGAGTTTTGCCAGTTGCTGTGCGATCTTCAGCTTTTCCGAAATGTTAAGATTCACGCCGGCGGACTGTTCTCCATCTCTGAGGGTAGTATCAAAAATATTGATTTTTCTCTCCATAATTAATACCTCCCTTGTACAATTAATTGCAATCCTGTCATTTCA
>JAENYD010000050.1 GCA_016842005.1 Clostridium thermobutyricum
CTACAGGTTAACTTGCATGTAGGGAAGAGGGTTTTTACCTTCTTCCTGTTTTTTTGTTGCTATTGCCAACTAAAATTATACTCTAAGAAAGAAATGTAGGCCTGCTGTAATATGTATACAAATTGGAAAATAGTGAATAATATAAAAAAGAAATAATTGTTAAGTCTGGGGGAAAGATTATGGACAGGACTATTACGGGATATTTGTCCAGGATAGCAGATACTTTCGCAAGACAGGGTAAGACGGTGTCGGACAGTGAAAAAAAAGAGTCTGACGGAGTGGGAAATCAGGAATTGATACAAAGCCTATATGAAGCCATGAGGGAATGGAATATAGCCCAGCAGTATTTTGACAGTGTAAGCGACCCGGAACTGGTGGATTATGCGGTATACAGCCTTGAGGCCTCCAAGAAGAAGTACACATATTTGCTTAAAAAGGCCAGGGATATGGGAATAAAAATAGAAATTCAGTAAAACCGGAGAGTGTTAACCTCCGGTTTGCTTTTTTATGAATAATATTTTAGGAACAATAATATATCTATAATAATGATAGTTGGACTTGCTGTGATAGAAGAGGTGATAGAATGGGTGTGGGTATAGATTTAAATATCATACTTGCTTATGCTTTTGGTCTTTTACTTTTATATATAATAGGATGGCTGCTGGTAATGCCCGTAAAATTTATTGTAAAACTGCTTTACAACGGTATTATCGGAGGCTTGATGCTGTGGGTGCTCAACCTTGCCGGCAGTTTTCTCGAATTTCATGTGGCAATTAATCCCGTTACCGCATTAATAGCAGGTTTTCTGGGTATTCCGGGAGTTATCCTGATTGTAGTATTGCAGTACGTATTATGACTTTTTTATCCCGGGAGGGGACTATTGTGTATATCGATATGCAAGTCTTCTTTATGTAAGGCTTCTTTTTTTTTTTGGATTTTTTTGATTTTTTCTTTAGAAAATATATAATAGAAGAAATACTAAATTGTCGGAATTTTAGATGCTCCCCTGCATACGTGTATTCAGTCTGTTTGATGGAGGAATTCCGCAAGGACTTTGCAGCCATTGACAGTGGCCGACCCTTCTGTTATACTGAAAACAAATAGCTGTTACAACTCTAAAAGCTGCATAGTAGTTAATATTTTTTGACTGTTATACGCATATTAAAAGCTATAGTATAACAGTTATAATTTTGTAATATTGTTATACAACAAAAAATGAAAGGAGGACCAAAAATGAGCAAAACTATAGAAATAAGATGGCACGGCCGGGGCGGCCAGGGAGCAAAAACCGGCTCATTGCTTCTGGCAGAAGCTGCATTCAATACCGGCAAATTTATTCAAGGATTCCCCGAATACGGACCTGAAAGGATGGGGGCCCCAATTACTGCTTATAACAGAATATCCGACAGGAAGATCAGATTTCACAGCAATATATATGAGCCTGATTATGTAGTTGTTGTAGACGAGTCTTTGATAAAGGATGTTGATGTTTGTGCAGGGCTTAAAGAAGACGGGGCGATTATTGTCAATTCCCAGAAAGGTACTGAGGAAATAAGAAAACAGCTTAACGGCTACAAGGGAAGGGTTTACACCATCGATGCCATGAAAGTATCTATGGAATGCCTGGGAAAATATTTTCCCAATACTCCGATGTTGGGTGCAATAGTTAAAGTAAGCGGCGTGATGACCGAAGATGAGTTTGTAAAAAGCATGAGAGGATCCTTTGAACATAAGTTCGCTTCTAAGCCTGAAGTGATAGAAGGCAACATGAAAGCCATAAAAATGGCATTCCAGGAGGTGAAATAAGGATGGCGCAAAGAAGAAAAGTAGTGTCGCCTGACCAGAACTGGAAGGAAGTTACCCGGGCCGGAATAATATATGATGCAGGGAACGCAGAGGATTTCGAGACGGGGTCCTGGAGAAGCATGAAACCTGTTTACCATCCGGAAAAGTGCAAACAGTGTATGGTGTGTTGGTTTATGTGTCCTGATGCTTCAATTCTGGCGGAAGACGGAAAAGTAACCGGTATAGATTATGGACACTGTAAAGGTTGCGGCGTATGCGTGGATGCATGTCCTTTTGATGTTTTCGATTTTGTAAAAGAAGAGTAGTAAGGAGGGAAATAAATGGCCATTCGTGAAAGATTGAGTGGAAATGAAGCAGTTGCTACTGCTATGAAACAGATAAATCCTGATGTTGTTGCGGCTTTTCCCATCACTCCGTCCACAGAAGTACCCCAGTACTTCTCGCAGTTTGTAGCAGATGGAGAGGTTGATACAGAATTTGTTGCTGTTGAATCAGAACATAGCGCCATGAGTGCCTGTGTAGGGGCCAGTGCCGCAGGGGTAAGAGCAATGACGGCGACTTCTGCCAACGGCCTGGCTTTAATGTGGGAAATACTATATATAGCCGCTTCTTGCAGGCTTCCTATAGTCATGCCTGTTATCAACAGAGCCCTGTCCGGGCCTATAAATATACATAATGACCACAGCGACTCCATGGGTGCAAGGGACTCCGGGTGGATACAGCTCTATTCGGAAGATAACCAGGAAGCCTATGACAATATAATCCAGGCTGTAAGAATTGCTGAGCATAAAGATGTATTGCTGCCGGTAATGGTATGCATGGACGGTTTTATAGTGAGTCACTCGGTGGAGAATATTGAACTTCTGGAAACCGAAAAAATTCGGGAGTTCGTCGGGAAATACCATCCGGACGAGTATCTTTTGAATCCAAAGCACTCCATAGCTGTTGGGCCTCTGGATTTGCCTCCCTTCTATTTTGAGCACAAGAGACAGCAGGCGGAGGCTATGAGGGAAGCAAAAAAAGTTATCCTGGATATTGCCAGGGAATATGAGAAGCTTACCGGCAGAAAATACAGCTTTTTTGAAGAATACAGGCTTGACGACGCTGAGATAGGTATTGTTGTACTGAATTCAACGGCCGGAACCGCCAAAGAAGTTGTAGACAGGCTGAGAGAACAAGGGGTTAAGGCTGGATTGCTGAAACTGAGGGTGTTCAGGCCTTTCCCGGCGGAAGAGATTGCTAAAGCCTTATCCGGGCTGAAAGCAGTGGCAGTTATGGACAAGGCGGACAGTTTTTCTGCTGCAGGAGGTCCGGTGTTTACAGAAGTAAGAAGTGCCATGTACGGGGTTAATAACGGCCCGAACATAATAAGCTATATTTACGGACTAGGCGGAAGAGACGTGAGAACAGACGATATTGAAGCGGTTTATAATAACCTCAGTAGGATTGCTGAAACCGGAAAAGCAGGAGAAGTATTCAATTATCTCGGAGTCAGGGAATAGGAGGTGTAATAATTGGCATATAAACTGAAAGAAGTTGTGCAAAAACCCGAAAGACTTTCAGGAGGACATAGGATGTGTGCCGGTTGTGGAGCTCCCACCGTTGTCAGGGGAATCCTTAGGGCCCTCAAGCCGGAAGATAAAGCGGTTGTGGGATGTGCTACCGGGTGCCTTGAAGTTTCTACAACCATTTATCCCTTCAGTGCCTGGAGAGATTCTTTTATCCATAACGCCTTTGAAAATGCCGGCGCTACTGTCAGCGGCGTGGAAGCCGCATACAGAGCACTGAAGAAAAAAGGTGAACTGGATGAAACATACAAATTCATAGCCTTTGGAGGCGATGGAGGAACTTACGATATTGGGTTACAATCCCTGTCCGGCGCTATGGAGAGAGGACACGACATGGTATATGTCTGTTATGACAATGGTGCTTATATGAATACCGGGATCCAAAGGTCCTCGGCAACTCCTAAATACGCAAATACCACCACTTCCCCTGCGGGAAGCGTACTGCCCGGCAAAATGCAGTACAGGAAAGATCTGGCTGCAGTTATGGCGGCCCATGGCATTCCGTATGTAGCCCAGACTGCCATTACCCAGAACATGAAGGACATGTATGAAAAAGCGGAAAAGGCTATATATACTCCCGGCCCCGCATTTATAAACGCACTGGCGCCATGTCCAAGGGGATGGAGATATGACACTCCCAAACTCCTGGAGATCTCCAAAATTGCTGTAGATACATGTGTATGGCCGCTGTTCGAAGTTATAGATGGAGAATGGAAGCTTTCATACAAACCCAAGAATAAGCTGCCCGTTGAAGAATGGCTTAAGCCCCAGGGCAGGTTCAGGCACCTGTTCAGAGATGGGAATGAAAAACTCATCAAGGAAATTCAGGAGGAAGTCGACAGAAGATGGGAAAAGCTTCTCAAACTTTGCGGAGAGGCGTAGTACGGAGGATATTAAAGGGCTGCACTTGTTAAGGTGCAGCCCTTTAACTAGTTCGCCCGACATGGGCAGTAACTCGGCGGTGAAAGTCCGCTATGGGCTTGG
>JAENYD010000015.1 GCA_016842005.1 Clostridium thermobutyricum
CCAATTATGTTGACTTGATGCCATTACCATCAACCACAACATTTATTGTTGAATCATAAAAAATACCCCATCTTTTAAGAGGGGATAAAAATATCCTTATATTTTTCAAATTTATACCTGCTCATTAGAGCATTTTTATCATAACCGTAAAATTCAATCTCATATGAGCGGGTGCTTACCTCTTTAATCATTTTTACTTTATTAAAGTTTACTATGAAAGATTTATGCACTCTGAAGAAGTTTTTTCCCAGCCTTTCCTCAAATTCGTTCAAGGTTTTGTCTGTTTTTAAGATATTGTCCTTTGTATGGATGAGAGTGTATTTGTCCTGCTTTTCAGCAAATATTACGTCGTCTTGCCGAATAAAGCATATCTCGTCTTTCGTCTTGATTACTATGTTTTCCTGGTTTGTTATATAATTATTCCCTTTTGCGATCCTGTCTGCAAGGCTACTTATAACTTTCTTCACTCTCTCTTCAGTAAAAGGCTTTAGAATGTACTCATACGGATGCACCTGGAAAGATTCAAATACATATTCCGAATGCCCTGTAATAAAAACAAAATATGTGCCTGGATTTAATTCGTCAATTCTTTTAGCCGCCTCAATCCCATTTAATCCTTCTCCTTCAAGGCCTATGTCGAGTAATATAATGTCAGGTTTGTGTTCTTTAGCGAGTCTGATTGCTTCTTTGGCATGGTGAGTATCAATGACCATGTCTACCAGGTGATTCCCGTAAGCTATTTTCTTTAAACTTTCCCTGATAAGATACTCGTCTTCCAAGATTAAGACCTTAACCATCCGCATCAATCCCTAACGCTTCATGAACATTGGTATAATAACAAAAAATTGAATGCAAAATAAGCCCTCCCGTACAAAAATTTCCCCGGCTTATATGCCCCAATTATCCCCACAATTTCATCTCGTCTATAATGTATAGTATTTTATTCCATAATATAATTCTAACAATTTTTTCAAATTCCTTCTCATAACCCGAAAATTTAATGATGAATCTTAAAAAACAGGGATTGTTATATGTTATCGCATATGATAACATTAGGGAAAGAGAGGCATATCCTGCTATAGGGAGGTGCGAAATGAGTTGGGAGGTTGAATACTATCAAAAAGAAAACGGAGATATTCCGGTGTTAGATTTTTTACTAACCCTGAATCCAAAAATGCGAGCAAAAGCATACAGTGAAATTGAGTTGCTCCAGCGGCATGGTCCGCATCTGCGCGAACCATATGTAAAACCAATCAGGGGTGAGGAATACAAAGGAATGTTTGAACTGAGGGTAAAGTTTGCATCTGATATAACACGAATATTCTATTTTGTGTTTAGGAAAAATACCTTTGTATTACTTAACGGATTTATTAAAAAATCATATAATACCCCACAGCGGGAGCTTAATAGAGCCAAACGGTACAAAGATGATTATGAAATGAGGTGTGAATGATGAGTAAAGCAGGTATCAAGTTTTCCGAAATCAGAGAACAGCTTATGAAAGATGAAGAGTTCAAAACCGAATATGAAAAATTGAAACCTCGCTATGATTTTATATCCCAAATTATTGCCGCAAGAGCAGAGCAAAACATCACACAGGAAGAGCTTGCCTTGCGTGTAGGCACTCAAAAATCCAACATCAGCAGATTGGAAAGCGGGACATACAATCCTTCCCTTGACTTCATTATAAAAGTGGCAAAGGGCCTCGGCAAAGAAGTGCATATAGAAATAAAATAAAAATAACTCCCGCCTGTCTCTGACAGGTAAAGGGTTGATCCCTGTTGATGGCTGGTCCCGGTAAAGGCTTGTACATTGACAGGGATGTCTGTTTTCTATTACTCTTACTACCTGCCATTATACTATATATCCTGTATTTGCATTTCCGTATCCCTTCCATCAATAACACTGTTCAGGGTGTAAATAACCATATCGTAAAATTCAATTTCATATGACCGGGTGCTTATCTTTTTAATTTTTATTCTATAAAATAAAGATGAAAATACCTGGGGAATGCAACCATATGCTCACAAACTGTGTCAAATTAGTAGACAAAGACGGAGGAACCGTAATGGATGACCTGATTATTATCAAGGGGCTGAAAAAATCTGAAGAGTGGGCGGTAGAGGCGGTGCTGGAAACCTACAGTGACAGGCTGCTGAAATCCGCTTTCTCCATAACCGGAGACAGGCATACCGCAGAAGAGGTTGTTCAGGATGCACTGCTTACGGTATGCCGGAAGATAGATTCTTTCAGGGGTACATCCTCTCTGTATACATGGATGTACAGGATAACCGTTAATCTGGCGAAAAACAGGACCAGAAGCAGATGGTTCAGGAAGGTATATGTACAGGAAGACCCCATAAAGTACGGCAACCCTTCCGAGGGTTTAACCCCGGAAGACAGCGTTATTGCTGAAGAGAATACCCGGGAAATAACTGCCCTGCTCCGGGATTTGCCGCTGATTTACAGACAGGTTGTAGACCTTTATTATATTCAGGAATTCAAGATATCGGATATGGCCCGTCTCCTCGGGGTGTCCGAAGGGACCATAAAAAGCAGGCTTGCAAGGGCACGGAACAGGCTGGGCAGTCTCATGAAAGAAAGGTGGACCGAATATGAAAGATAGGGAAAGCGTCTTAAGGGATATGCTGATACGCCATACGGAACATATACATTTTCGGGAACAACGGAAGAAAGAGATAAAGACCCTGATGATGGATACCCTTTCCTCTAGAAATAAAAGCCTGGCGGAACGCCTGGCCGACAGGGTCATGGACTTCTGGCATTCCACCTATGAGATATCGGTTGTCCCCATAGTTGCAGCCATCTGTCTGGTGCTGCTCACGGCTACATCTTCAATATACTATTATCCCGGTATGACAGCAGGTCAGCAAAACAAAAAATGCATGTATATACAAACAGCCATACAGTCCCCGGACTGCTACAGCATTGTATTCATACCAATAGACGGTGAGGTGTCAAAGGATGAAGACAATTAGACTGAAAGGCAGGCTGATAATACTGGCATTACTGGCTGTATTCCTGATAACTGCTGTTATATATGCAGCGGTACCCGAAATACTCATGAGACAGGCGCATAATTACAGCGGGCCGGGAAAATCTGCACAGGCCCGCAAAATATATGAGAGAATAGCCAATTGGTTCCCTCTCTCTTCCAAGGCCCCGATGGCTCTGTATCTTTCGGCGGGATATGATGCCCCGGCCTATTATATAGGCCATAGAAGCTCAGGTCTTGTATATATATTCCCTGATTTCACCTCCTGGAGCTTTGACGGGGTAAAAAATAACCCCGAAGCAGCAGTGGAAAAATATAACCGGCTTATAGAGAACTATCCGGAATCCCCCTGGGCAGGGCATGCACTGAAAAAACTGGCTGCCATCCATTATCATATGAGGGAATATGAGGAGGCTGAAAGATATATAAAAGAATATATGGAAAAGACTTCTTTTGCAAGTGAAGGATACAGGATGCTGGCAGAAATATACAGGGAACAGGGGATGCTGCAAGAGGCGCTGGAAGCTGTGGAAACTTCCCTGCACAAACACCCCGGAGGCCTTGAACTGGAAATGACCCATTTGAAGGCAGAGATACTGATGGAACAGGGTATGTATGATGAGGCTGCCGATACGGCACGGATGCTTCCGGATATGGCTGCGAAGATATATACCGGCCTTAAGGAACGCAGTGATGAAGACACATATCTGATGAATAGGAATGAATGGGAAGAGCGGGCCCGGAGACTTATTGCAATAATAGAGAAAAAGAAGGAAAACCCTGACTTCGCCGGTCGCATCACAGGAAGGGTGCTGAAGGGCGGAAAACCTTTAGCCAATGTATATGTATTTCTCCAGGATAAGGCCATGAGTAGCAATGATGTAAGCCCCCCCAACTACGAATTTAAGACAATGACAGACGGGACCGGGCAGTTCGTATTTGAAGGACTGCCTCCAGGGGAATATCGTATAGGCCTGGGTGTTCCATATGATGCCCTTGAAGGATACAGCCTGAGGAAGACCGAGAAGATGTCCTCCCTGAACCTGTCAGCCCAAAATAATGAGGATACCATCCAGCTCAATTTCATGGAAAATATCAAACTCATATCCCCTGTAGGTGGTAAGGAAGTCAGCTTGGACGGTATCCGGTTCCAATGGAAAGAAGTTGAAGGCGCTTACAGGTACTCCCTTTCTATTGGAGCGGTTACAAGAGGAGAAGATGGTACAATAAAATCTGTCATGTCCTATGGTCTGATGAACCATATAGAAGAAAACAGTGCAGTTTACAACCCCCATGTCCTTGACCTGAAAAAGCCCACGACCCTGTCGTATGATGAGGAAGGAGTATCTCCTTCAAGTATACTGGGCCCCGTTTATCAGGGAGGGGAATTTACATGGGGTGTCATTGCCTATGATGAAAATAATATGCAGATTACCAGCAGCAGTGGATATGGTTTAGCTATGCATGAGAAAGAACTCCCCATATTCAAGATTCCGGGGGAACTTCACAGCAAGGGCGACCGTCTCCTGATTCAGAAAAAATATGAAGAGGCTGTAGCTGCGTATGAGGAGGCTGTTGAAAAAGACCCGGCAGACATTCACAGCCTGTCCGTACTGGCCAAACTGAACCATTACGGCATGAATAAGGACATGGAAGACTACAGAAATGCGGAACATTACTACAGACAGGTTTTGGCACTGGTCGATGCTCCTGATATGAGAGAATCCCTGGCAGATGTACTCATGAAGCAGGAGAGATTTGATGAAGCATGCAGGGAATACGAGAAACTGGTGCAGGAGGGCAGCGATCAATGGCTCCACAGTTACAGGATAGGCCAGTGCCTGTTCAGAAGCGGCCGGACCGATGAAGCTTTTGCCTGGTTTGACAGGGCTTCAAGTCTTGAAAATGGAAAATATATGAGAAGCTATCCCGTAATACTATCTGTCCTGCTGGGCAAGACCGATAAGGCCTTGGACTATGCCCGGATGGTAGACGGCGGGACCGAGTACTATGAGAACCTTACCTCATACCGGCAGCAGGGATTCAGGGTAGATACAGATACACTGAGCCTTATTGAAAAGGGAGACCTGGAAGGCGCCCTCAAATCCCTGGCATCTGACAAGCCGCATGACCTGTTCATTAAGGGGCTTATTCTTAAAGTAACGGGAGATCAGGAACAGCTTACCGCAATAAGAAGCAGTCTGGCAGACATGGAGGGCCCGGGACCGGCAATATTGTCAGACCTCCTTGAAAAACTGTAGTAGAAGGGCAGACACCCTTGCCTGCGGGCGGAGACTTAAAAGCAGCCTCAACGGCTGCTTTATCATATGTGTAACCGGATACTCAAACCCTAGTCCAGTCTCTTTCTGAACCTTAGGGACGCTACCACCAGCAGAACCGTTCCCACAGAAAACAGAACAGCTACTTCCGGCCACAGATAGCCAATACCTACCCCCTTGAGTATGATACCCCTCAATATCGTCAGGAAGTAAGTAAGGGGTAGCAGATAACCTGCAGCCCTTATAACTGCCGGCATTGCCTCCCTGGGAAAAATAAATCCGGACAGCAGTACACTGGGCAGCAGGACCAATATGGTCACCTGCATTGCCTGAAGCTGGTTCTGGGCTATTGTAGAAATAAGCATCCCCATAGCCAGGGCGCATATGACAAATCCCAGGCCCAGGACTATCAGCAGCAGTACATTCCCTGCAACAGGCACATTAAACCACCATGTCCCGATGAGTAAGGCAATCAGAAAATCCACCGAGCCTATAAGGATATAGGGTACCATTTTCCCGATTATCAATTCCCCCGACTTTATGGGGGTGACAATAAGCTGTTCCAGGGTCCCCTTTTCCTTCTCCCGGACAAGGGCAAAGGCTGTGAGCATGACAGTCACATTCTGCATTATAAGACCGATAAGACCGGGTATGGTAAACATAGTGCTCTCCAGGTTGGGGTTATACCACACCCTGGTCCTCATATCCACTCCCCCCGAAGCCAATAACGCCGCCCCGTTTTTCCGCAGTTCCTCCTGCTGCCGCCTTACAGAATACATCCTGGAGATCAAAATCCCGCTCTGCAGGGCTGTCCTGGCCACGGTAGGATCAGTGCCATCCACTATAAGCTGCACCTGGGGACTTTTCCCCCTGACGAGCTCCCTGGAGAAACCGGACGGTATGATAAGGGCGGTCTTTACCTTGCCTTCGTCAATCAGCCGTTCTATCTCACCGATGCCGTTCACATACTCATAGGGCTTATAATAATCCGAATAGACAAACTTGTCTATGAATTCCCTGCTCTCCGGCGTCTTATCCTGGTCCAGTACCGCCATATCGATATTATCCACTTCGGTGTTCACCGCGTATCCGAATATCAGCATGAGCATCACCGGCATTACCACCGCAATGCCAAAACTGGCCCTGTCCCTGATTACGTGAAGAAACTCTTTCCTTATTATTGTCTTAAGCCTCTGGAAGCTCAGCCTCCGGTTCATGCGTTCTCACCTTCCTGCCCTTCCCGGATGAATTTCATCTCGTTAAAGGAAGAACTCACCTTCTGCCCCGTCTGCTCCTCCACATAACTGATAAATACATCCTCGAGATTCTTCCCCCTTCTTCTTTCAATCAGCTCAGACGGCGTCCCCACTGCCAGGACTTTGCCCCCGAAGATAAAGGCTACCCTGTCACAGCTTTCCGCTTCATCCATATAATGCGTTGTAACCAGGATGGTAACCCCCTGCTCCGCAAGTCTGAAAATAAGTTCCCAGAATATCCTCCGGGATACCGGGTCAACCCCTGCCGTGGGTTCATCCAGTATCAGCAGGCGGGGTTTGTGAACCAGGGCACAGCCCAAAGCCAGTCTCTGCTTCCATCCTCCCGATAGGTGCGCCGCCAGAACTCTTTCTTTCCTTTCAAGACCGGCCATCCTGACAAGCTCGGTCATTCTGTCCTTTTTGACAGTATTGGCAAGGGAATATATGCTGGCATAAAAGTCCAGGTTCTCCCATACTGTCAGGTCTTCGTACAGGCTGAACCTCTGGGACATATATCCTATACTCTGCTTTATGTTTTCGGTCTGGGTGTAGATATCATACCCCAGTACCTTCCCCTCTCCTTCCGACGGGGTAAGGACCCCGCAGATCATTCTTATGGTAGTGGACTTGCCCGCCCCGTTTGGCCCCAGCAACCCGTAGATTTGCCCCCGGGATACCTCCAGGTCAATCCCGCTCACCGCGGTAAAATCTTTAAACCGCTTGGTAAGATTTGTTGTTACTATAGCCATGCCTTCCCCCATCATTTACCACCATCCAGTCTTACATCCACAATCATCCCGGGCTTGAGGGCCAGAGGCTCTTCACCAAGATTCACCCTTACCTTAACGGCAAAGACCATCTCCTCTTTGCTCTCCTTGGATTCAACATTATTGGGGGTGAATTCCGCTTCAGTGGATATATATATAACCTCGCCCGTGACCTCCTTATCTTCGAAAGCATCCGCATACAACCTTACTTCATCTCCCAGGGCAATCCTGTGGAGGTGTTTTTCGGGTACATATATCTTCACCCACAGGTCGTCAGGATCAATAATGGAAACGGTGACTCCTCCGGTCGGTATAAACTCCCCCTGTTCATAAAACACCTTTTGGACTATACCGCTGATAGGCGCCAATACCTTCCCTTTTGACAACTGGTACCTGAGAAGCTCTACCCTGGCCTGTGCCCTTTCCACTTCCGCCTCCGCCATTGAAATTTTCTGTCCGGTGGGACCGTTCAGCACTAGATCCAGCTGGGCTTTCGCAGATTCATACTGTTTTTCCAGGCTTCTCACATTTGAGTAAGCCTTGTCAGCCAGCAATCTTGTTTCATCCAGCCGCTGCAGGGACACCGCCCCTTCCTGAAAAAGCTGCTCCATATCGGTCAGATTTTGAAGACAGTATTCATAGTCTTTTTTTGCTCCTTCCAGCAGCGCTTCAATGTTGGCAACATTGGCTTCCGCCTTTCTGACTTCTTCGCTCCTGGTACCGCTGTTCAATTCATCCAGGGCGGCCTGTGAGGCCCTGAATCCCGCTTCCGCCTCCATGAGCTGCAGTTTCAGACTCTCGGTATCAATCCTGCATACCACATCCCCCTGAACAACAGGCTGTCCCTCTTCCACACCAATCTCTTCAATGGTTCCTCCCACCTGTGTGCTGACATCTATTTCCCTGGCTTCTATCGTACCCGTATAGGTCAGGTCTTTGGAAGCATTCCTTCCCGTGCAGCCGGAGAGGAGCAGTATTACAACCGCTGCCAGTATTAACCTGTATTTCACCCATGACACCCCCCGCAACCTTTATAGTCCTAATCTCAATACATAACAA
Organism: Clostridium thermobutyricum; assembly: GCA_016842005.1. GTDB lineage: Bacteria > Bacillota > Clostridia > Ch29 > Ch29 > JAENYD01. The sequence continues at coordinate 8,378 of JAENYD010000015.1, forward strand.
CAGCAATCTCATTAAATATTCCTCACGCATCTTTCATCCTGGCGCCGTTTAAGAATACATCTATCACCATATCCAGTTCCTCTTCCAGATTATCGGCTACATTTACAGAAGGCATCAAAGACCTCTGAACCAGCATTAAAAAAAGCATGCCCATAAACGACCTGACAGCTACCAGGGAGTTTACATCCCTTAGCTTATTCTGGTTCTTCAGTTCCTCAAAAACATCCGTACCCAGTTCTATTGCCTTCATGGCAATTTTGTTATAGAACAACTGCCTGATGTCTTCGTGAAAAAGCATTTCATTGAGGACTATCCTCGCCATATGTGAATACTTCCGGAAGAGCCTGGCCCTGTCCAGGGCTATTGCCTTCAAGAACTCTTCCAGCGGTTTGTCCTTGCTATCCTGTATTACCTGCTGCAGAGAACCGAATACCATAATCTCCCCGAATATATCCACCGCCTTTAGAATCACCCCGTGAAGCAGGTCTTTCTTCCTGGGAAAATACTTGAAAATAGTGCCTTCGGCCACTTCCGCCTCTCTGGCTATCTCACTGGTGGTTGAAGCAGAGAACCCCTTCTGTGAAAATATGATTATCGCGGCTTCAAGTATCCTTTCCCTGGTTTCATCCGATTTTCGCGCTGCCATTTATCCGCCTCCTTAAAGTGAGTACTCACTCACTTTTTATTTTACTACTTTCAGATAAAAAAATCAACCATCAGCAGCCCTGATTTATTGAAAAAATTCGTGACGGAACTGGCGTAATGGTAAATAATCTGAATTACAACATCAGGCGAAAAATAAAAAAACCGGCTTTCACCGGTCAAGTCTTTATTTCTGCATGCTCCTGTATTTCTTTATCGCATCTCTCAGGGCATCCACTCCCAGGAGGGAGCAGTGCTCCTTGTCTTCCGGAAGGCCTCCCAGGGCGACTATTATGTCTTCCTCCTTTATTCTGTACGCCTCATCTAAAGTTTTTCCTTTTGCCAGAACCGTTGTCATACTGCTGGTGGCAATTGCCCCGCAGCAGCCATAAACCTGGAATTTGATGTCTTCAATAACCTCGTCCTCGCCAACCTTGACAAATATCTGCAGAAAATCCCCGCAGTCAGTACTGCCCGCCTCCCCCACAACATCGGCATCTTCAATCACACCCGCATTCTGAGGGCAAAGAAAATGTTTGATGGCCTCTTTAGTATACATTACACTCCCCCATCTCTATACTCTGTAATACTATCCAGGAGAACCCCTGTCAGAATTATATCAGAAAATGATGTCCATTGGTATTTTAATCTCAGTATCCCATTAAAAAAATTCCCCGTTCGCTGCCTTTGTGATATTATCTTGTTGAGGAAATTTTCCGGTAAATATGGGGGTGGAAATATGGACAGTAATCATAAGGATGGTAATGGTCTGCCGGAGACCTGTCTGCAGTATTTCAACAGCGGTTTCAGTTGTTCGGAAGCCGTTTTAATTGGCGCTAGCCGGTACCTGGACATTCACAACAATATAATTCCCGGGATTGCCACTCCTTTCGCAGGAGGAGTCAGTAGAAAGGGTCACGGCGTATGCGGGGCGCTGTCCGGCGCCATGATGGCCATAGGTCTTAAGTACGGCAGGAATACCAGTACCGGTGACCGTTCAGTTGCCTTTAAAAAGGCCGTAAGCCTGATTGACAGGTTCAAAGAAGAATACGGCACCCTGAACTGCATCGAAATAATTGGGCTGGAAGGAATGAGTGAAGAAGAGATACAAAAGCGCAAACAGCATACCCGTGATACCATATGCCGGCCCCTGGTGGAGCAGGTTGGAAAATGGATACAGGAGGAACTGACCGAATAGGACACAGTGATGTCAGTAAATTGAAAAATATACGAGGGAGGGATATGCGTGAATTGGGACGATATAAAAAAGGCTTATCCCAATCAGTGGGTAATAATTGAAGCTATTGAAGCTCATACCGAAGGGGACAGAAGAATTATCGAAAATATAACTGTTGTTAACACATTCCAGGAGGATAATAACAAAGCGTTACTTGAATATGTTAAGCTGCACCGGAAGCACCGGGAAAGAGAAATGTATGTTGTCCATACTTCCAGGCCGGAGCTGGATATTATTGAGCAAAAATGGATTGGTGTGAGGGCAGATATATGAATATAAGAACACGGTACGGATTACCTTTTGTTGCGGTGGAGTTGCTGCATAATGGCAAAACATTCCGTTTTGAAAACTTTCTTATAGATACAGGCTCTGCATCTACTCTTATCGCTGCTGAAATTGCTGTCCAGTTAGGTTTAGGACCTGAGCCAAACGATGTAATAAGGGGAATACGGGGTATTGGTGGAACGGAGTATGTCTATGAAAAACACATCGGGAAAATACAACTGGGCTCAAAGTATTTGGAAAACTTTAAAATCCAAATTGGAGACATGAATTATGGTTTTGAGATGGATGGTATTATCGGATATAATTTTTTAAGAGCTTCAAGAGCATTGATAGATTTGGACAAGATGGCAATTGGGTAATTTCAACACAAGATAAACGTCAACAGTCAAGCTTAAGCAAATTGGAAGGTTGTTGAATATGGATAGTCCAAGACTTGAATTGTTAAATAATGAATTGCACCGTTGGGGGTATTTTTTATGGAAGTGTTTAATAATGTAACAAAAATTGTAAAGGATGACTTAACGCAAGTTATCATGCCAGGAAGCCGCATTTCTATTGCAGCTGCCTGTTTCTCAATTTATGCTTATAAGGAATTGAAGTCCCAGCTGCAAACAGTGTCAGGGGGACGGTTCTGCTGACAATCTTGTCAGCAGAACCGTCCCCCTGACACTGTCCCCCTGACACTGATGATTACAATCGCTGGTTGTTGTCAAGCAGTTCAACCAATTTATTTATATCGGTCACAGGAGGATGGCAGGCATAATTCTCACATACGTATACAGTGGTTGTATCCTTTTCCCTCTTCTGGTCTCCGATAAAGGGTATTAATTGCCGGATCCCTGATCCGTTATTCAATACAACGGTGGAGTAAGGCAAAAATCTTTTGTTTATTTCCCTTATCATGGCATCCGTTTCCCTTTCTCCTTTCTGGCCCGCGATTACAATCTCTCTTGTGGGTATTTGGTTGAACAGAAGGGCCATTATGAAATGGGTATGGGAAACCGGACTGTTTTTTATGCTTCCCCCGAATACCTTGAACTGTTTTCCCACCTTCTCCTCCAGTCCCTTATTCCCTGTCATTCGGGCCAGTCTGAGCATATTCAGGGCTGCCACCGAATTGCCTGAAGGCATGGCCCCGTCATATACATCCTTGGGCCTTATGATAAGCTGTTCACTGTCCTCCCCGTACAGGAACAGCCCTCCCGCCGGGTCTTCAAAGTATTCCAGCATATCCCGGTTCAGGTACAAGGCCCTGTCAAGGTAATCCGGTTCAAAGGTGGCCTCGTACAACTCTATCAGCCCCCATATCAGAAAGGCATAGTCATCCAGGTATGCCGGCAGTGCCGCTTCCCCGTCCCTGTACCTGGCCAGCAGCCTGCCGTCTTCTCTCATAAGGTTGTCTGCTATGAACCGGGCCGCCTTCCCGGCCGCATCAATATATTCCTGTCTGCCAAACACCCGGCCTCCACAGGAAAGGGCAGCAATCATCAGCCCGTTCCATGCCGTCAGGATTTTGTCGTCCTTGTGCGGATGCACCCTTTTTTCCCTGTGCTCAAACAGTGTCTGCCTTATGGCATCCAGTTTATTCCTCAACGCATGGTCGGTGTCTATTTCCTCCAGGTCCTGACCTATCAGATTTGGTATGTTCTTCCCTTCAAAGTTGCCCTCAGGGGTGATACTGTAATACCTGCAGAAAAGCTCTCCGTCTTCTTTCCCTGCAACCGATGCTATCTCGTCTACCGTCCATACATAGAATTTCCCTTCCTCCCCCTCGGAATCCGCATCCTCCGCCGAATAAAATCCCCCCTCAGGCGAAGTCATATCCCTCAACACATAGGTAAATATCTTCTCGGCTACCTCTTTATAGAACAGATCTCCTGTAATCTGGAAGGCCTCCACATAAACCATTGCCATCAGGGCGTTGTCGTAAAGCATCTTCTCAAAGTGGGGCACCAGCCATTTGCGGTCTGTAGAATACCGGGAAAACCCGAAACCGATATGGTCGAAAATACCCCCCCTGTACATGTGCTCAAGGGTATTCTCCACCATCTCCAGGGCCCTTTCGTTGCCTCTCACATGGAAGTACCTGAGCAGCAGAGACAGGTTATGGGGCGTGGGAAACTTGGGAGCGATGCCGAAGCCTCCGTAGACAGAGTCAAAAAGGTTCTCCAGACTCCTGTAAGTATCATGTACTGTCTTTCTGCCTATTTCCACTCCGTCATGGGACGACTTCATATCCTGCAGGGCAGAGATTATCTTGTCACCCGACGTAATCAGATCATTCCTCCGGGAAGCCCAGGCTTCACGGATTCTGTTAAGCACATGTACCAGTCCGGGAATACCATGCCTGTTATCTTTGGGGAAATATGTTCCTGCAAAGAAAGGCTTTTTATCGGGACTCATTATTATTGTCAGAGGCCATCCTCCCTGCCCTGTCAATGCCTGACATACCGACATGTAGATACTGTCAATGTCCGGCCGTTCTTCCCTGTCCACCTTTATGGAGACAAAATATTTGTTCAGTATGTCCGCCACTTCTCGGTCTTCAAAGGACTCCCTCTCCATGACATGACACCAGTGGCAGGTTGAGTAACCTATGGACAGGAATATTGGCCTGTCCTCCTTCTTTGCCTTAACAAAAGCTTCTTCCGACCAGGGATACCAGTCAACGGGATTATGGGCATGCTGGAGCAGATAGGGAGACTTCTCCTTTGCCAGCCTGTTTGTATATTTTACCTTGGACATGGGCATCAACTCCTATAGTATTATTACATTATTATTTCCCGCTTTTATAAAAACAATAAAATCAGGGTATGTCATTGAGGACGGTTCTTTTTGTCACGTTTTCCTGTTCCGCCAGTTAAATATTGGGATGCTCTTTTCTGATGGCTATCCTTCTGTACCGGTTTTCCTATTGACAAAACAGGTTTATTGGAATAAACTTAATGTGGAAGGTTTATTCCAATAAACTTACGGAGGTTGGCTGCTATGGACCAATACAAACTGTTTGACGCAGAATATAAATTTGCAAGCCTGGTATGGGAAAATGAACCCATTAATTCAACCGAGCTTGTAAGGCTCAGCCGTGACAGACTTGGCTGGAAAAAATCCACCACATACACGGTTTTAAGAAAGCTCTGCCAGCGTGGAATACTTAAAAATGAAAATGCAACCGTTTCAGCCATTGTCAAGAAAGAAGATGCCCAAAAATACGAAAGTGAAACTGTAATAGAAAAAATCTTTGACGGTTCCCTTCCGCAATTTCTGACGGCATTTCTGGATGACAGGAAGATTACCGAAAAGGAAGCCCGGGAGCTGAAACGTATTATAGAGGAGGCGACAAAATGACAAACCTGTTCACCATCATACTCAATATGAGCATCACTGCCAGTTATGTGGCCCTGGCAGTTATCGCCGCAAGGTTTCTCCTGATAAAATTGCCCAAAATCTTTTCCTATGTACTGTGGCTGCCGGTGTTGATAAGGCTGGTCTGCCCCTTTAGTTTCAGTTCCGCCTTCAGCTTTTTGAATTTTCTGCAGCATAAACCCCAGACAGGCACAGGGACAATGGAATATGTCCCCTACAACATCGGTTTCATGCAAAACCCTGCGGCCGATGTAGGGATTGGCGGGATAAATAATGCTGTCAATTCCTACCTCCCGTCTGCCACACCCACAGCCAGTGTAAATCCCATGCAGATGGTCATGGAATTTGCCGGGGTTGTCTGGATTGCCGGCATGGCGTTATTGCTTATCTACAGCATTGTTTCCTGCCTGAAAGTAATGAATAAGGTAAAAACCGCCACCCTCGTAAGAGACAATATTTACGAGACCGACAGCATCACTACGCCCTTTGTATGGGGATTTATCAAACCCAGAATAATCATTCCTGCCGGAATGAATGAAGATGAACTGTCCTACATCCTGACCCATGAACAGACCCACATAAGGAGACTGGATTATCTTGTGAAGCCCTTTGCATTCCTGGTGCTGATTGTCCATTGGTTCAATCCTCTGATGTGGCTGTCCTTTGCACTAATGGGCAGGGATATGGAGATGTCCTGCGACGAAAATGTACTTAAAAAAATGGGGAATGATATTAAAGGCAGTTACTCACATTCTCTGCTCTCTCTCTCGGTCAGAAGAAGCGGCCTTCTTATGGGCAGCCCCCTTGCCTTTGGAGAGAGTAGTATCAAGTCAAGGATAAAGAATATCCTGACCTATAAAAGACCAGAGTTCTGGGTTATTGCGGTTGCAGCGATTATAACTGTCGCCCTGATGGTATCCTTTACGGCAAACCCCAAAGACCAGCCGTTAACTGCACCAAATACCTCCGAATACGATGCCGAAGCCTTGATTGTCGGCAAAACCCCCTATGTGGGCAATAACAGCAAGGTTATCTCTCTCATTGATGCCATGCCGCTGCCGGCAGGTATCGTACGGGATACGGTAGAGCTTCACACCGCCAGTCCCCCCTATGGAATAACAATTAATCTGATAATGGACGGTACTTCAAAAGTCCGCACCATGGACAAAGATACCTTCTATAAAAATTCCATACTGCTCTTCAGTCTGATTGATAATGCAGATACCATAAACTGGAATATCCCTGATAATAGCAATAATTACCACGGTACTTACCCCAGCCTCACCTTTACAAGGGAAATGGCTGAAAAACTGGCAGGTGGAGATGTCCGTTCCTATGCGGACAGCGCCGGTACTCTCAAAGACCTTATTGCCCTGCTGGACAATATATCCTTTAAAGCCGTGCAGACGCCAAAGGATGCTCAGATTGAGGAATATCTGGAGATAATTATGTCCTCCCCAAAAACCTCTTCCAATCCCCAGGACTATATTGACGCGCACCCGGACGCCTATGAAAATATAAAGAAAATTGGCGGAGATGATGCCCTGCAATACATGCTTTCGCAGTTTGAAGCGGGCAATGCGGCCGGTCTGCGGGGGCACATCATGATGGCCCTTTGCAAGGACCTTCTGGGCGACAGAAACAATGTAACGGATGAAAGCTTGTCCCCGCAGGAATGGTTCTCCCGGCTGGCACCCTATGAGGAAACAAAGCTGCCCGATTTCAGGGCCAATGTCTCCGACCCCGTAGAACAGCTTGTTTACGATGCAGCGGTCAAACAGTACTCCCGGCCAGACAGGGGATTCACTGTCGTTGCGCCTACAATATTCGGCAGCTACGAGGAAGAAAACAAGCTGAGAATTTTCGTAACCGTTTTCAGCATGAGATACAGGCTTTATGACAAAACCCTCTCAGAAACGGGAGGCAGTATTGTACCGGCGGCAATCACCTACACCAAAAATGCCGATGGCAGCTATACACTGGATGAATACCTGGAAGCCATGGACGGTGCCCACTTTTCAGATTCCATAAAGGAATATTGTGTAATGCCGGTGTCCAAAAAAGAAATCAATGGGCTTCATAACAAAATTATGAAGGACTATGGAAGCAACAAAGACCGCTCGGAACTGCTCATGAAGAACCTGGTCCAGCATCTGAAATCCAACGGTCTGGAAGATATTGTTCTCAAGCGGGTCACCGATGAACTGATACCATTGACATAAGTTCTTCAAGAGCCCCGGATTATACAGCACAGGCAGCAGGCACTGTACATGTCTGCTGCCTGTTACCTGTTATATGTCTCAATTTAAATGAACAGGATTCCTGGTTTCAGGTGGGATTTAAATCCCATTTGAAACCAAGAATCCATTATCCAGGGATATAGCATCACTTATCTGTCTTCTGAAAGAACAGGAAGCTTCAACGTCGGTAGTTACCGTATGAATCCCAGGAGTCTGACTGTCTGTGCCACTGTAAAACATATTGCTATCCCGACTATTGTGGGTATAAGAAAAGCCACCACTGTCCATTTGTTGCTCTGTGTTTCTTTTCGTATGGTCAGCAGGGTTGTTCCGCAGGGAAAGTGGTTAAGAGAAAACAGCATTGTGCACACCGCCGTGAGCCATGTCCAGCCATTGGCCACCAGCAGGTCCCTTAAAGCGGTGAGACTGTCCAGTTCCAGCATGGCTCCCTCAGACATATAGCTCATAATTATTATGGGTATTACTATTTCGTTTGCCGGCAGACCCAGTATAAAAGCCATCAGAATGGTACCGTCCATCCCCAGCAGTCTGCCGACCGGTTCCAGAAATCCGGTGCAGTGGTGCAGCAAACTTGCCCCGTCCAGGCTCAGATTGGCCATGAGCCATATTACAAGGCCGGCGGGTGCCGCCACCATTATAGCCCGGGCAAGAACAAACAGTGTCCTGTCAATCAATGACCTCACCAGTATCCTGCCTGCCTGGGGCTTCCTGTACGGGGGCAGTTCCAGGACAAAAGATGAAGACAACCCCTTCAGTATGGTCTTTGACAGCATCCTGGAAACTGCCAGGGTAATAATAACCCCCAGTACAATCATAACCAGTACCGCCAATGCTGCGATGAACGACTTTCCCGTCCCTGCTGCCCCGGCTATAAATATTGTGGCCAGTGCAATCAATGTGGGAAAACGCCCGTTACAGGGAACAAAATTGTTTGTGATGGTGGCAATCAGCCGCTCCCTTGGTGAATCAATAATCCTGCAGGATATTACCCCGGCGGCATTACATCCAAACCCCATGCACATTGTTAGGGCCTGTTTCCCATGGGCACAGGCTTTCTTAAAGAAGTTATCCAGATTGAATGCCACCCTGGGCAAATATCCCAGGTCCTCCAGCAGTGTAAAGAGAGGAAAGAATATTGCCATGGGGGGAAGCATAACCGACATTACCCATGCCAGGGTACGGTATGCACCCAGCACCAGGATGCCGTGAAACCAGCCGGGAGCGCCTATTCTCATGAACAGGTCTGTCAGCCTCTCCTCCACCCAGAAAAGTCCCTCCGCCAGCAACTGAGACGGGTAATTCGCCCCTATAATGGTAATCCAGAATACCATGCCCAAAAGCCCTATCATTATGGGTATTCCGAAGACCTTTGAGGTCAATACTGCATCTATCTTCCTGTCAATCTGGTTATAGCCCTTGTTCTCCAGCGTTACAACCTGTCCTGCAATATCTTCCGCCAGCTTCACAATGGCAGATACAATCCTGTCCTCCAACCCCTCTGCATCCACCTTTTCTTCCAGGAGCAACTGTTTTGCCGAGTTCAGTCGCTCTGACAGTTTCTCATCCTGCAGAAGGTCAAATCCCAGATACCCGGCCAGGGCCTCCGTCAAAGTATTGTCCCCTTCCAGCAGCCTTAATGCGGTCCACCGTCCCTTTACCCTTCCTCCTGTGATGCTGTCTATATAGGAACCGATTGTTTCTACTGCCTTCTCAATCACACTGTCATATTTTACAGCCACAGTATGCCCTGACCCTGTATTGGCAGCCAAATGCCATATGGTCTCCTTTAACTGTTCCAGGCCATCGCCAGTCCGGGCATTGGTCCCGATTACCGGTATGCCCAGGATTTCGGAAAGCCTTGACAGGTCCACCCGGATTTTCTTTCTCCGGGCCTCATCCATCAGATTGACACATAACACAACCTTGTCTGTTATTTCGAGTATCTGCAGCACCAGATTCAGGTTTCTTTCCAGGCATGTGGCATCAGTAACCACCACAGTGGCATCCGGTTTGCCAAAACAGATAAAATCCCTGGCCACCTCCTCTTCAACAGAGTTGACCAGCAGTGAATAGGTGCCGGGCAGGTCCACCAGTATGAATTCTCTTCCTTTATATTTAAATCTCCCCTGGGCATTGGTTACAGTTTTACCCGGCCAGTTTCCGGTGTGCTGTTTCAATCCCGTAAGACTGTTGAATACCGTACTCTTTCCCGTATTGGGATTCCCCGCCAGAGCGATAACCATATGGCCGGCAGCATCCCCCTCTATCTCAAACATATCCCTGAGAGCACCTGCTCCGGTTGACTGACGCGTTAAACCCAAAACAATTCCCCCCTTACAGTATCTAAACCGGTTCAACCAGTATCTGTGAAGCTTCCTCCGAGCGGAGGGCTATAACAGCACCTCTTATATTATAGGCGGTAGGGTCGCCGGAAGGACTTTTCCCGACGGCCTCCACCCGTGTATCATAAATAAGCCCCAGGTCCAGCATCCGTCTCCTTCCATTGCCCCTGGCGGTCAGTCTTTTCACTCTCGCCCCGCAGCCCACAGGCACCATGTTCAAAGGTATAAGACATTCTTCCATATAAAAACCCCCCAAAGTCGTCATTTTATATTATCTCTTTCATAAAGTTAGTAGTGAGAAAACTTCTTGCCTACGCCTAATATATGATGGGTTCCTCATTTGTGTTAATGATGATTTTAGAGGGGTTGAATGACATATGGGAAACAACTGGGAGTTCCACACCTTCCGGGGATATCAGATGCTTGTACAGGAGAAAGAACAGTTAACTCCAAGCATGGAAGATTACATGGAAATGATATTCAGAAATTGCCTGGACGAAGGATACGTACGCATCAGCAGCCTTGCAAAACAGTTGAATGTCAGGGCCTCTTCGGTGTCAAAAATTGTCCAGAAGCTCTCATCCTACGGACTGCTCAAATATGAAAAATACGGCATTATCCAGTTAACCGGAGAAGGGGAAAGGGTGGGCGAATTTCTCCTGCACAGGCACAAAACAATAGAGACCTTTTTATTGAGCATTGGAGGAGGAAAAACAGCCCTGCGGGAAACCGAAATGATTGAACACCATATCAGTATAAATACCCTGAGAAATATTGAAATGCTGAATGAGTTTTTTGAACAATACCCTGATATACTGAAGAAATATAACCAGTTCAAAAAATCCCGCCATAAGAAACAAGAAAAAAGTACATACTAATCACAGGCTGCCATCATACGATACAGGAGGAGTATGCCTCATGATTATAAAAACTGTAGGATTGCCCAGGATGCACAAGGAGAAAGGCGAAAAAAGGGATTTTCTTCCCGGTTTTTTAAAAAAACTTGCAAATTACCCTGTGGAAGTTGTACTGGAAGAAGGATACGGCAGTGACATGGATTATTCTCCCCAGGAATACCTGGACACCAACCCAGGGGCCCGCTTCGGAAAAATGGAAGAAGCCTTTGCCCAGGACCTGGTAATAGTACTGCGGGCCCCGGATGATGGGATTGATTTGATGAGAGACGGTACCGTCCTTATGTCCATGCTTCATTATGAGACAAGGCCTCTCAGGATCAGCAAACTTGAAGAGAAAAATATAACAGGCCTTGCCCTGGACAGTATAACTGACGACAACAATGAAAGAATAGTGGAAAACATAGCCGGTACTTCCTGGAACGGCATGAAAATCGCCTTTCAAGAACTTGGAAAAAATCTGCCCGGTTTTCATAATAAAAAAAGAGATTATTTAACCGTCTCCATTATAGGCATGGGGGCGGTAGGTATGCACGGGGCAAAGGCTGCCCGGAAGTTCGGTGATGTAAACCTGTACAACTCAATGGAACATAAAAAAACACCCGGAGTGCTGGTGCAGTTCTTCCCCCGCAGCATAACCCGGGATAAGAATATATTGGCCGGTCTGATGGAAAATACCGACATTCTGGCAGATGCCAGCAAGAGATACGACCCCACCCTACCGATAGTAACCAATGACCTGATAGGGTTACTGCCCGAACACGCCGTGATACTGGACCTTACGGCGGACCCCTACGATTTCAGCCTTTCACCCATACAGGTCAAAGGGATAGAAGGCATCCCCACCGGAAATCTTGATCAGTATGTTTTTTATCCCCGGGATGAAATATATGTAGAATTGAGCAGGTACATAAGTACCTGCAACAGGAGAACTGTGGTAAGCTGCAATGCATGGCCCGGAATAACTCCGGTGAGATGTATGGAAATATACGGCGAGCGCATCAGCCCTTTTTTCCCTGTACTTTTCTCAAAGGACCCCGGAAAACTGTCGCCGGAATCGGATAACTTCAGCGAAAGGGCTCTGGCCAGGTCAACCATTCAGTATTTCCGGGATCATATACTTACCCTGCAGGAAGTATAGGTGTCAAGCCACCACAGGCGATTTCCCACTGTCCCGGACCGGAGACTGACTGTTTTCCCCGGCCGGTGAAGCTATATCTTCTCCGCCCATGATGGCATCAAGCTGCTCTTCGTCGATTGTCTCTTCCTCAAGCAAAGTTTTGGCTATCTTGTCCAGGAAATACTTGTTCTCTATAAGAAGGCCCTTTACCTGATTATAATACTTCTCCATGGCCTTTCTACCTTCTTCGATTATCTCCTTATGGGCGCCTTCAATATTGCGCAAAGCTATATCGTAATTGAGCAGCCCTGTTTTTTCTCCCATGCCGAACCGTTTTATGAGGTCCATAACTATCCTTGTTGCCTTCTCTATATCATTGGAAGCCCCGGTAGTTACATTATCCTGCCCGAAAATTATTTCTTCGGCGATCCGGCCGGCAATGGCGATTTTTATACTGTTTTCCATATCAACCCTGCTGTGATACATCCTGTCGGGAGGAAGGGATATGCTGAACCCTCCCGCTCCCCGGGTACTTGGTATTATGGTAACCCTTGAGACCCTGTTCTCAGGAGCCAGCAGTTTGGTGGCAAGGGCATGTCCCGCCTCGTGATAGGCAGTAATCTGGCGATCCTTCCGTGAGATTGCACTCCTGTCCTTCTTCTCGGCACCGGCTATAACCGTATAGAAAGCCTTGTCTATATCCTCGTTTTCGATAAGTTTTGAACCTCTTTTAGCAGCAAAGATGGCCGCTTCATTGAGGAGGTTTTCAAGCTGTGCACCGCTGAAATACACTGTCTGCCTGGATACTTTCTTCAGGTCAATATCCCCGGACAGGGGTTTGTTTCTGCCGTGTATCTTCAATATTTCAAATCTCCCGTTCACATCCGGAAGTCCTATTTCAACCTGCCGGTCAAACCTTCCCGGCCTGAGCAGTGCCTCGTCCAGTATATCCAGTCTGTTGGTGGCTGCAATAACCACCACGCCTTCATTGGCATTGAATCCCGACATCTCGGTAAGCAGGGCGTTCAGTGTCTGACTCCTCTCGTCATTTCCTCCCGAACCAAACCCGTCCCTTTTCTTCCCCAGGGCATCTATCTCATCAATGAATATAACACATTTTCCTGTTTCCCTGGCCTTTTTGAAGACATGGCGCACCCTCGCCGCACCAACTCCTACGTAAATCTGCACAAAATCAGACCCTGAGAAGGCGAAATAAGGTACCCCAGCCTCTCCGGCCACAGCTTTTGCCAGCAGGGTTTTACCGGTTCCGGGAGCGCCGTAGAATATTATTCCTCTGGGCATCCTGGCCCCCATTTTTACGTACCTGTCGGGGTTCTTCAGGAAATCCACTATATCCTTGACACTTTCCTTGGCCTCCTCGCTGCCTGCCACATCATCGAAGGTAATACCCACATTTCTGAGGGTTTCGCATTCCAGGGAGGACAGCTGGTCTGCGGGGTCATTCTTTACAGAAAGGGAATTCTTTTTCATGCCCCTTGAGATCATCCATACAAACAGCACCAGCAGTGCCAAAACAAATATGCTTCTCAGGACTGCCATAACTTCCTCATTCCGGCTTCCTTCCCGCACATCAACCCCCAGCATAAGCATATTCTCTTTAAAATTTTCACTCCTTGGATTCTGGGTAACAAAAGATGTGCCGTCTTTCAGGCGGCCGGTAATTTCTGAACCGTTATCCAGGTATACTATGTCCACTTGATTCTTCTGGGCCATATCCAGAAACTTTTTATAAGTAAGCTCTTCAATTGTCCCGGAATTTTTTCCATACATGTATGCAGAAACAGCTATTGCCACTAGAAGCAACACTATAGCAAAAATAATGCAGCGTTTTTTATTCATCCGGATTCTCAACCACATCACCCTTTGGTTTACATAATGTCATAACAATATTATACCCTTTCCAGGACAGTTAGTCCATGGATGATTTTTCATGCTAATCTACCATCCTCAATAACACTTTTATCATTACTCCCATAAGATATTGTAGGAAATCTTAGAGAGGTGGAACAGCATGATTTATCTGTATAACCTGTTTTTTCTTTTAATGCTAAAAAAGATGATAGATGTGCCGCTCTATACTAGTTTCATAGATCCCAGACTGGCAGTCAAAGTGAAAAAAACCGGAGGGGAAAAAATCCCTGTTATTATCTATTTGAAAGACTGTCCCCTGTCCCGCCTGGGAAAATGTATTTCAGAAAACTTTTCTGTTAATATAAAATACCATCTGCCCATAATAAATGCGCTGGCGGTGGAGATACCCGCTGAACAGTTAAAACACCTGGCATTCATGAAGGAAGTCAGCTATATTTGCGAAGACTCCCAGGTATTCATCCGGATGGATATTGCCAGGGAAACGATACGACTGCCCAAATTCCATGACTCCTGGCTTACGGGAAGGAACATAACAGTGGCTGTTATGGATACAGGCGTGGCACCCCATCCCGACCTTACCATACCGCGAAACAGAATAATTGCATTTAAAGATTTTGTCAATAATAAGACACGCCCTTATGACGACAACGGTCACGGCACCCACGTAGCAGGTTGTATCGCCGGTAACGGCTATGCATCCGATGGCAAATACAGGGGAATTGCACCTGAAGCAAATATAGTAGCTGTAAAGGTCCTTAAAGACGATGGCAGCGGCAACACCTCGGATGTTGTTGCAGGCGTTCAATGGGTGGTGGACAACAGGAAAAAGTATAACATAAAAGTGCTGAATGTATCTCTGGGATCCGAAGCATCCCGTTCTTACTCACCTCTGGATAAAGCTGTCATGGCTGCATGGGAAAGCGGTATTACAGTGGTAACAGCAGCCGGGAACAGTGGTCCCAAAAGATATACCATCACTTCTCCGGGAGTATGCCCGGATGTTATTACGGTGGGGGCCCTGGACGACAGGAATACTGCATCCCATAAAGATGACAGGATTGCCGATTTTTCCAGCAGGGGCCCGGCTCCCGGACGTGTCCTCAAGCCTGATATAATTGCACCGGGGGTTGATATTATATCCCTGGCAGTACCCTCGGATGAAGAAAACAATGGAGAGCTTTACCGGTCTCTGTCAGGCACATCCATGGCAACCCCCGTTGTTTCCGGATGTGCGGCACTGATTCACCAGATGAAACCTTCCATGAGTAATGCGGAAGTCAAGAAACTGATGATGTCTACTACCGATAAGTTGAGATATGCTGCATATGTTCAGGGAAAAGGACTGATAAACATGCAGCGGATTTATGACAATCTGCAGGGGGGTGAAGGCAATTAGCAATAACTTTGAAGAAGACCTCAGAGAAATTCTTGAGGTGGTAATTGATAAACTCAGAGAAAAATACGTGGCACCTTTTGAAGAAGTGGTAAGAAGTAAAGATGCTGACCTGAAGAATAATCCCTCACCGGAGATAAATCTGCTCAATGCATTTAAACCCTTTGTGAACGATAAGTGCTGCAGGGTTATTGATAAAGTCGTGTCCTCCTACCAGGTTGCAACAGTAGCCAATGCAATCACCGATGATATACTGCAGGCGCAGGTCACCGGGACTAATTCCGCGGATGCATCCCACAGCAGGGACGGTGTTTCTGTCAGTTCCGACGGAGATAGGGGTGCAGACGGCGGCAGCACAGCTATGGGCCTGGGGAACAGTCTGATGCACTCCAATAAGGTGATCCTTATAATAATTTTTGCCTTTCTCATAATTTTACTTGAAACACATTAGACCCTACGGCGTATATATAATAATATCGAAAGAATAGGAGGGATAGGTTTGAACCATTTTAGCCCGGAGTTTATCGGCCAGGTAGCAGAGAAATACTCCCATATGAGTCAGGAGGAATTGATAGCAGAAGTGCAAAAGATAAAGCAGCTTACCGGGAGAAAAGAAATAACCCAGGAGGAAAAGGATAAACTTTTTGAAAGCGTATCGGCTTTTCTGTCAGAAAAGGAACTTGAACAGCTGGAACAATTACTTAAAATGTTTGAATAACACCTCAGACGGAGCAGGACGGTATAAACTGTCCTGCTCCGTTTCATTATGAAGTTAATATCCTTTATTGATAAACCATTTATTTTTGGGTGTGTAAATTGTTTTAGATTGATTACCTATAACCATTTGTCTTTCCCTGCATATAATGTATTGATACCTTTTTTGGGGAGGGCAGATTATGGAAGATAACATGTATGATATATGCAGAAACTGCAAATACAGGGAGGCGGCAGAGAAAAGCAGAACCCCCGACCTGGGGGAAATGATCAAACTGGCCATGATGGTATCAAAGATGTTTGGACAGGGCGCTGCCTCAAGACAGTCACCTTCTGCTGCACCTGCTTCTGCTGCCGAAACCGCCCTGCAGTCCGGAAGCTCTCAGGAGATTTTGGACTACGACAGCCTGATACAGGACAAGAGAATAAAAATAATAAAGGCCTCCATTCCTTTTCTGCATCCTGAAATCCAGAAGTATGTACATCTTACGGCAAAATTCCTGGAAATAACCAATATCGTTAATTCCCCCCTGTATACCTCCAGGATCCGGACTTCATCTTACCACGAGCAACCCGTGGAAGAGCTGTCCCTCGGGATGCTGAGAGCAGTATCCCCTCACCTTGATGAGGGGGAAAGGCAAAGAATAGAAGCTGCATGCAAGGCCCTTGAAATGATTTCCATCATGAAATCGGTGGAAAAAATAAGGAGCGGAAAGGAAGAAGAAAAGGATGGGGAAGAAGTACAAGAAAATGATATCCCAGAGTTACAGAGAATAAATACATAACTTCAGCACTTTCTTCTGACCCCTCTTTTTCATTTTCCGGGAGGAAAAAGCCGTCTTTTGTAGAATAGGTATGGATGACGACAAAAGATTAGAAAACCGGGTGAAACTGCGTGGACTATAAAAATAATTTCAGCACGGACAAAAACTATATTTATCCTGCAGCTGCCTTAGTACTGTCTCTGCTGACTTTCAGCATCCTGTGGTTATTAAAGCCCCTTATGCTGACAACCATTGAAAATACCCATTTTCTTTCAATCCATATTTTACTGGAACTGCTCAGCATAATCTTTGCTTTTTCAATATTTACCCTGATTTTTTATATCTACAGGGAAAACAGCAATACAAGGTTTACCATACTGGCCGCCACCTTTTATATAAGCGGGTGGGTGGATATATTTCATACCCTATCTTACAACGGCATGCCTGTCTTTTTTACCGCCAGTTCCGCCCCCAAGGCAACCGCCTTCTGGATTATCGCCCGGCTGGTCATGTCGGCGGGTTTCCTGCTGTCGGCCCTGTCCCCCAAGGATAAGACCACCAGGCTGTCCCGATACTTTGTTATTTTTTGGTCCAGTATTATTTCATTACTGGTTTTTTATTTGGTTACCTATTTCCCCCATGTAATACCCGTCTATTATATAGAGGGCAAAGGACTTACGCCGCTGAAGGTCCGGACCGAGTATTTGATAATTGTCCTGCAGGGTATCACAGCATTGCTGTATGCCCGGGAATACGGGAGAACCGGTCACAGGGCCTCCATACTGTTCTCCACCGCCTTGATAATAAGTATCTTCAGTGAACTGCATTTTACCCTTTATGTCAGCGTTTACGACCTTTACAATTTTACGGGTCACGTATTCAAAATCCTGGCCTATATGATAATGTTCAACATACTGTTTGTATACAATGTACGGCTTCCCTATCAGAAGCTGAAAGAAGCGGAGCTTCAGCTGAGGAACCATTCGGAAGAGCTGAAGACGGAAGTGGAAAAGGCCAGACAGCAAATACTGTATTCAACCAGAAAAATTTACAGGGATATTGAGCATGCCAGGATACTTCAGCAATCCATGCTGCCTGAAAGGTATCTGAAGCTTGACGGGGTTGAATTCTTTTCCGCCTTAATACCCTGTGAAGACCTGAGCGGTGATTTCTTCAATATCTTCCAGATTGATGATGACCATATCGGCATGTACCTTGTGGATGTATCCGGTCATGGCATATCGCCATCCATAATGACAATATTTACAGACAGGACCATCCTCAGCAACAGGCTGGTCACGTACAAGCAGCAGTTGCTTCTCTCTCCCTCCAAAATACTGGAGGACCTGTTCAGTATTTATAATGAGAGCAATTTCCCCTCCGAAATGTACCTGCTGATGTTCTACGGGGTATATAACCGGAAAACCGGGGAATTTGTCTATTCATCCGCGGGTCTTAACACCGAACCCTATTTTATATCCGGCTCTGAAGCGGTTGCCCTGAAAACCGAAACGGTATTCCCCATATGCAAGATGGGAGAGTACTACAGCCCGGCATACAAGGATAAAAGCATTGTTCTTAAACCCGGTGACAAGATACTCTTCTATTCGGACGGCCTTGCCGAAGCAAAAAACAGACAGGGAATCGCCTTCACCGTGGACAGGCTTAGGCATATTCTGACCGGAAACCCTTCGGCTTCCGCGGAAGAAATGTTTTATGAGATATTTGACAGAATTTCCTGCTTTGTGCTTGATGAAAAGCTAGGAGATGACGTAACCTTTTTCCTCATGCATATTATTTAAAGATTTACAGAACCAGATATAACAAAAATCTTTTACATGCTTTTGCAAGGAGGTAATTATCATACTTACTCTCAACTGGATGCACATAACCAGCTTTACCGTTACCCTTCTTTCAGTAACGGCTGTGGGCGTTTATTCGGGTAAAAGGGTAAAAACCAGCAGAGATTTCACGGTTGGGGGGCAAAGCAGCGGACCAATGCTGATAGCCGGCGCAATTATAGGCACCCTGGTGGGGGGCGCCTCCACAATAGGTACGGCACAACTGGCCTTCGAATACGGGCTGAGCGCATGGTGGTTCACCCTGGGCAGCGGTATTGCCTGTCTGATGCTGGGACTTTTCCTTGCCGCTCCCCTGCGGAACCTGGAAGTGGACACGGTAACCCGGATACTGGGTAATATTTACGGTTCAAAGGCCCGTACCCTGTCCGCCGTCTTTTCATCGGTGGCAACCTTTATGAGCGTTGTTGCACAGGTACTGTCGGCGGTAGCTTTGATAACAGCCCTGCTGCCGCTGAACAGCCTTACGGCAGCCGTGATTGCGGTTGTCCTTATATCCACTTACGTATTCTTCGGCGGGATCTGGGGTACAGGCCTGGTAGGGATAATCAAACTACTTATGCTGTATTCCCTTATGCTGCTGTCGGGGATACTGGTTCTGGGCTTCACGGGAGGACCCTCCGGTATATACGGCTCCTTTCCTGCAAACCCCTGGTTCAACCTGCTGGGCAGGGGGGCAAGAACCGACCTGGGGGCCGCTTTTGCCATGCTGGTGGGTGTAGCTTCCACACAGACTTACCTGCAGGCTGTTTTCTCCGCCAGAAGCGTCCCTGCCGCCAGAAAAGGCGCACTTTTAAGTGCGGTCCTCATACCGCCTATCGGCGTGGCGGGTATCCTGATAGGTTTATTCATGCGCATGCACCATCCCGATATTTCATCTGCAGTAGCCCTGCCCCTGTTCGTAATAAAATATCTTAATCCATGGATCGCCGGTTCTGCACTGGGGATACTGATCATCACCATAGTTGCGGCAGGTGCCGGACTTTGCCTGGGCATCAGCACCATGATAAACAATGATGTGCTTCATCCGCTGTTTAAAAACATGGATGACAGAAAAACCCTTTTTTATCACAGGGCTATTACCCTCTGCATTGCAGTATTTACCCTTCTTTTTGTCAGCGGTAATCTTAAGACACTGATAATGAAATGGAGTTTCCTGTCAATGGGTATCAGAGGTGCCACCATTTTCTTCCCCCTGATAGGGGCGCTGTTCTTCAACAAGTACCTGTCAAAAACGGCAGGGACCCTTGCGGTAACCGTTCCGCCAGTTCTCGTACTGGTGTGGAAAAACATCTCCCCCTGGGACTTTGAACCCTTGTTTGCCGGGTTGATTGCAGGATTTATCATTATAGGAGTGTCAGTAACCTTTAATATTATCAAAGGGCAGCATGAGAACCGCCCTTCACCCTTACAGTAATGAAAACTTTTTTGCTCCGGCCTATGATACATCCACATCCACCAGTTCATAGTCGATGGATCCCATCCCCAGCCTGCCGGCATGGATGATCTGAACACTGTAATCGTTCTTGGGCCACAGCCTTCTCAGTATATCCCCACCGCTGTTTTGCTTCAGAAGGTCCACCGACGCCTGGTCTATGGCAACCGGGTCATAGGATGCCAGGATGCCTATGTCACCGGTTATTTTATCCTGGACCTTGTCCATGCAGTCGCATTCTTTTGTGATGTGGGTGAGGAAGTTAAAATAACAGCATTTCCCCTCCTTGTTCTTTACGGCCCCGAAGGCGTATTCGGCCATCTTTTCCTGCAATGCCCTGCTTGTATCATTGAAGGAGTACTTGATTGCCTGGTAACGGCAGGTGGCGATACACTCTCCACAGCCGTAGCATTTCTCAATATCTATCCGGGCCACCCCGTCATATATCTGTATGGCATCCCTGGGACACCACTCCATGCACAACCTGCAGCCCCTGCATTTCTCAGCATTCACCTCCGGCCGCACATCCGCATGCTGAACCTGTTTGCCGCTCCTCGGCGCGGCACCCATCGCAAGGTTCTTAATTGCCGCCCCCATACCGCTCAGGATGTGACCGGTCACATGGCTCAAAACCATGAGGGAATGACTGTGCAGGATATCATTGGCTATCCTGACCGACTGGAAATGCTCTCCCGGAACCGCTACCTCGGAAAAATTCTTGGAAAGCAGGCCATCGGCTATAATCACCGGCACGCCCAATGTTTCTATGCTGAACCCGTGCTCATAGGCCTGCATCAGATGGTCTATGGAGTTCTGGCGTTCACCCCTGTACAGGGTGTTTGTATCGGTCAGAAAAGGCTTGCATTTCTTCTCTTTCAGGGTATCCAGCAGGGGTTTTATCCACTGCGGTTTGATATGCCCCGTATTGTTTTTCTCTCCGAAATGGATCTTAACCGCCGTAAACTCGTCCTCCCCGAATATCTTTTCAAAACCTGCGGCATCATACAACCTGACCAGCTTTTCGGATATCTCGACGGCTCCTGCATTGTCTTCAAGGGAACTGAACCATACTTTGCTCATTGCGATACCTCCATCTTTAGTCTTTTTTATTCGACGACCAACCGCCGCCTGAATAAGGTTACCCTCTCTATAACAGTATATAGGGAAACCGGCAATATTTAAAGGGTTCCCGGGAAAAGGGACCCCTGAATGACGCCATACCTGTTTATCTCTTCGGTGTGCACACCAATGAATACTGGTAGAAAATTTCATAAATTCGTACCTGTACATTTTATCCATGATAAATTGCATCATTTTGCCAAGACAAAGGGGAACTGCTGGTTATAGGTTTCACAGTCATATTTGTTTTATCTACGACAACATCACAAATCGCTAATGTGTTATGTGCCGTACACGATATAAATGATATTTATAGAAACTCATTGACCCGTATTATAATACGTATTATAATATATACACGGAGGGAAACTATATGAAATCTTATTCTTCTTTTGAGTTAGCTAAAATACTCAAAGCACACGGCTGGTACTTTTATAAGGCAAATGGAAGCCACCATCATTATAAGCACCCTACGAAAATGGTAAAGTCACTATCCCTCATCCTAGAAAAGATATACCCGATAAAACAGTAAAAAGTATCCTTAAACAAGCAAACATAAAACTATAGACAATACCCCTCCATAAATTTTCTAAAAAAGGAGCATGTACAATGAAAAAAGACCACTATATCTATCCAGCCATATTTGACTATGAAACTGATGGTATTTCAATTTCATTCCCTGACTTACCAGGTTGTTTTTCTTGTGCTGATACAGATGAAGAAGCTCTCTATATGGCTAAAGAAGCATTGGGACTTCACTTATATAGCATGGAAGAAGATAATGATATAATCCCTGAACCAACACCCGTAAATCAGCTACCACTTGACAAAAATCAAGCAGTTGTACTTGTTGAGGTAATAATGCCAATAATGCGCGAGGCTATTGAAAATTATTCAGTTAAAAAAACCCTATCTATACCTCAATGGTTAAATAAACTAGCAATAGATAATAATATTAATTTTTCACAAGTTCTTCAAAAAGCTCTGAAAGAACAACTAGGAATTAAAGAGAGACATTAAGGTCTCTTCTTTTTTACCTTAAACCCATCTCTGAATATACGCATGTCACATAACGGGCGGCGGGTTTGCGGCATCCCTGAACCCTGGTGCTCACACTTGGTGAAGGGATTCCCGCAAACCCGTTTGATATGCGGCATCGCAAGCGGTTAACTGCGAGCTAGGAGCCTATTGAGCAGGACACCCGACGTCCGATAATCGGACGAACGAGTGCAGCAAGCTATGCCCGCTTATCGTTACCGTATTGCCGGCGTCCCCCGGCCTTAAAGCGATGACCAAATCTTAGTTAGCTCTTAACTTATGTGAAAATTCTGCCAAATCCATTATACCAAAATATTTCATGTTGTACAGAGTTTTTACTCAATAATACAAAAAAGGCCTCCGAAACCCCGGAACCCTTTTTATTCGCTATGTGAGAGTATGTGACAATCGCCTCGCCCCGGGCACTGCCAACGTCCGGGGAGATATTTTTATGAATGGACATATTGAATTGAACAGGTCAATCTTTCATTAAATCCAGTTCCATATATCTTGTTCCTTCTATCGGGTTGTACCTGTATGCTTCTATATCATAAAAACCCAGGCTTTCATACAGTTTTATCGCCTCTTTCATAAATTCTATGGTATCCAGTCTCATATGTTTATAATTCAATTCTTTCCCTTTCTCAATAATTGCCCGGGCAAGTTTTTTCCCGATGCCAAGGCCCCTGAATTCCGGTTTCACATACAGTCTTTTCATCTCGCATATATGGTCATCCAGCGGTCTTAGTGCAACACACCCGCTTATCGTGTCATTATGCAGGGCTAAAAGCAGGCAGCCCCTCGGAGGAGAGTAATCCCCCGGCAGACTGCTCAGTTCTTTTTCAAAATTTTGAAAGGACAGGTCAAATCCCAGTGAAGCCGCATATTCTCTGAATAGGCTTTTTATATGTTCAATATTGTTATCCTTTCCTTTTACCTGCACTATTCTCATATCATTTCCTCCCGGGCAAGCCGATTTGCTCCAACACCATAGGATTGTATTTGATTATTATTCTGCTTCCGGACTTACATTCCCTTCTGCTTTCGTGGGATAATTTTTCTATTCTGCTGATGTCCTTCTTCTTTTTCCTGATAATCTATGGTGTTTTGTTTCCTGCTGTTAACTGTGTTCTGCGTGGCAATGCAAGTGTTCCCCTTGACATGACAAAGCAATAGGATATCACTCAAAATGTGATATCCTATTGCCTGGTTTATTTGGTCATCAAATGAAATTCTGTTGAAGTGGCGCGATTATTTGCCTGCTTCGTCAAAGTACTTCTGTGCGCCCGGATGCAGAGGCACGGATGTCTCCGAAACAGTCTCCTCGTCAATCTGCTGCGCCGTTGTATTGATCTCCTTAAGCTTGTCCAGATTGTCATAAAGGGCCTTGGTGATTTCATATACATCGTCTTCATCCATATCAGCTCTGCAAATAAGCATATTTCTGACGCCTAAGACTGCAATTTTTTCATCATTCCCATATGTGCCAGCAGGAATATATATTCTGGAATAATATGGATATTGTTCTAATAATCCGTCAAAGGTTTCCTTATCCATTTCCAGAAATCTCAGCTCATTCAAGGTTGATGCTTCCAGAACAGCAGCAGCCGGGTATCCACTCAGTGCAACTGCAGCATCTACATTGCCGTCTCCCAATTGGGAAAATCCATCGGAATACGGCAGATAGCTGGGTTTGATTTCATCAATGGAAATCCCGTACTGCTCCAGTACCAACGACAGGAAGTTTACCGACGCCCCCCCGGCGGTTCCCACAGCAATCCGTTTCCCTTTCAAATCTTCTATTGTTTTAATATCCGAGCTTGCTTTGACAACAATGTGGAATACACTGGGATGAAGGTTTCCAATCGCTAACACATCCAGCTTCTTTTCATAAGGTGCCTGTCCCGAATAAGCGAAATATGCGGTATGAGAGTTGGTTATACCAATATCGGATTCATGGTCATGCAGTAATCTTGGATTCTCCACGGCACCGTTTGTAACCTCTGCGGTTAATTCTACCTTTTCGCTGTTTTCATTGACCACCGTGGCAACTGCCTGTCCCATTGGATAAAAGGCGCCCCCTACTGTTGCGGTTGCAACTCCGTACTGCGATACAGTATCTTCTTCAGTAGTGGCACATCCCGCCAAAGCCAGTGAAAATACAGTTAAAACCATTAAAAACACAATACCTTTTCTTAACATCTTATTCCCTCCCATATAATTATTACAGTAGTAACTTTCCTATTGTTTGACCAAATGTTCTATCCCCAGTTCTTTAAGCAGCTTTTCTGTCGGACGGCCGGTGGCCGGGTCCCATTCATGACTGGTATAATACTCGGTCAGCATATCTTCGAACAGTTTTCTGTCAAGCACTTCGCCCTGATATAGGCCTCCGCTGACAGGCACTTCCATTATCCTGTCAGGCAGAAAATCGTCATCCTTTGTAAAATCTGTATTAATTACATTGTACATTTTCTCCAGGTTCACGATACGACGTCCTATGGTCCACATTTCCTCGTTTGTCATGTCCCCGCCTGTATAAGCATTATATAAGTCAACATAGAATTCAGTACTTGCCAGGGCCAGTTCATACCATCCCGCATCAAAATAACAGATACCGATAGAATCTATGATAGCCTTATAGATTTCAAAATAAGCTACCAGTCGCCCTTTGTCCCTGTAGGACCTCGGATTTCCTGCTTCTGGAGCTCCAAACAGCCATTCCCCGGTACTCTCGTCAATCAGCCGCTTTTCTGTTTGGGGTGAACAGCTGACATGCCCGCTCCCCCTTGAACTTACAGCTATTCCCAGAGCCCATGCCTTATGGGTACGCAGGCTCTGTTCATTAATACCTGTCTTCTTGACTGTCATGGCATACTTCTCGGTACCCCGGCCAATGACCCTTGAAGCTCTGTAAACCCCTTGCCCCAGTATCTTGCCGAAACCGTCAGCAAAAGCAATCTTTTTCAACAGGGCAAAGTTCTCTTTGGGCCGTCCCCACCCCAGCCGCAGACCGTCAGTATCTTCTTCGGTCAGCAGCCCTCTTTCAAAACACTCAATTGCCCAGGCAATAGATGACGATGCCCCGTCCACGTCAATTCCCATCTGGTTGCACAGCGTATGCGCTTCAAAGATATCCACCGGATTATCAATATCCCAGTTTGAGCCGAAACCGCGAACAGAATTGGCATGCATGCCTTCCCCTTCCAGCTTCCTTCCCTTTTCTTCTATCTCGTAATAGTGAAGGCATTTTAACGGGCAGTTGTAACAGCCGGTGCGTTTAACCTCATATTTGCGCATTTCCTTTTCAGTTGTTTTCTTTGTCTTTTCAGGGTCCCAATGACCATCTTGAAGGTTCCTGACAGCGGTTGGGGCTTTGCCACTCCACCCGCCGGATGCAGCGGTACCATGGGTGCCGCCGATTTTCAACCGGGCGGATGTTACCGATGAAAGCAAAATCCTGTTGTATTTTCTGACCTCTTTCTCAAAGGCTTGTTTGTCGTTAATCTTATTGCTGAGATGGGGCCCATATTCAGCCACTATGGCTTTCAGGTTTTTTGACCCCAGAATAGCGCCATTCCCTCCCCATGCCAGTGCATGGGCCTTATCAATTATTACGCACGCAATTCTGGAAAGGTTCTCTCCTGCGGGACCAATGGTCGCAACTCTGATTTTCCCTTTGATTTTTCCCCTGAGCAAGTCTTCGGTTTCCCAGGTTGTCTTTCCCCATAAATCAGCAGCGTCTTCAATCCGGACATTTTTGTCTTTTACGTGCAGGTAGACCGGTCTGACAGCTTTTCCCTCGATAACGATTGCATCAATACCGGCGCTTCTTAATGCCGGTGAAAAATCCCCCCCTCCACTGGAATAATTTATCCCGTCATTTTGTGCATTCCTGCTGACTATCTCTATCCTTGACGAACCGGGCAGTGGAGTGCCTGTAAAACATCCGGAAGCAAATATGATTTTACTTTCCGGATCCAGGGCATCATAATTCCTGTGCATGTCTTTTGACAGCTCATAAATGCCAAATCCTCTTCCGCCCAGCCATTGATAGAATTCCGGACTCTCTTCAATTGTCACCTGGTTTTGTGAAAGGTTTACTCTCGCAATTCTTCCCTTCAAAAAAGCCACCTCCTCCGTAGTACCTTCCCCGTGTCTTCCCTATACTGACAATAATCTTGCAGGATTGTCCTTAAGCATGACATCTATCTTATCTTTACTCAGACCCAGACTCTGAAGCATATGGGCATAAACCCTCAATCCTTCCGTTGGTGCGGGGTGTACGGTCTGGCCATAATCGGTGATTAGACAGCAGTGTTCATAGCCTATCTCTTTAATCAGCTTTACAATTTCCATCGGGTGCTGCCCGCCGTTCTGGACCGAGCATACCCCGTAGGACAATGTCAAAGTGCCTCCGTAATCCACCAGCTGTTTAAGCACATCGTAGTTGAAGTCCTCCAGCCAGGCGTTGGGATGGGTGACTTCCAGCTTTTTATAGCCGATGGCATGACTTTCTTTCGCCAGTATCAGCGCTTCAACAGGTGAAATATGGCCGGTTCCGAGGATAATATCGTGGGATTTGCATATCCTCAGTATCTCATTCACATCATCCAGGAGCTTTCCATCATCGTCCAGTATCTCCAGGCCTTCCCTTGGATAACCAAAGGTTGACGTATTTACATAGTGACTGATCCAATGCCCCTGGCCGGCTTTTCTTATGGCGTATTCGGCATCCACCGTTGGCAGCCAGACCATTTTGCCGCCGGCCCGCGCCGCCGCTTCAACATTCCTTGGATTGAAGGCGCCGTTGGCTTCATTCAATGCAACTCCGCCGAAAACGCGGATATTTTCAACCACACTGTCCGCTTCATAGGCTGCATTAACCGTTGACAACAAATGTCCCTTTATCAGTATCGCCTTCATCCCTGCCTCTGCAGCTTCTTTCGCAAGGGTTATGGCGCTACCGTACCTGGGCATGTAATCCGGTCCGGCATGAATATGCAGGTCAATCGCATCATGCAGAAACTCTTTATTGATAAACATTTATCCTTCCCCTTTACTGTTCCTATTTATATTTTTTTGCCAGTTGGACGAATTCATCATCGGGTATTAACGCCTTTCTGTCTATTCCCATCTGCTTTATTTCCTTCAAAAGCTGTTTTTTGCCGTCTTCGCTCATAGAAATATTATGCTGCGCCAATTTCACATTGATAGAAGTTAGTCCGCTCTTCTTGCCCAATACTAATGAGGCTTCTTTCCCATAATAAGCGGGATTGGTGGCAAACATGGCCAGAGGGTCATTGAAGAGGCAGTCCACCCCTATACCGGATTCTCTGGTGAAATTTGCGATCCCGACGACCGGTTTGTTCTGTGCCAGTTTGAACCCGCTCACTTCCTCCACATATTTGGATATCTCGATTATTTTTTTGATATCAATACCGGTCTCCACACCATACAGCATTTCAAGGGAGACAACTATTTCTTCCAGAGAACAGTTCCCGGTGCGCTCACCCATCCCGTTGATGCAGCAGTGTGCAACCTGAGCTCCGGAAGACAAAGCCTTGATGGTGTTTGCGAGTGCCATGCCAAAATCATTGTGGGTATGAATCTCTACCGGTATGCCCAGGGAATCGCTGAAATGCTTAACCAGGTATTCAACCGTATCCGGGGTAGCGCATCCCATGGTATCCACCAGCCCGATAGCATCAGGCAATGCCTCTTCCTTCAATGCATGGAATAGTTTGAACAGGTCGTCCTTGTCGGCCCGGGTGGTATCATACGGGAAAAATACGGTATACAGTCCCAGTTCCTTGGCTTTATTTATTGATTGAATACTTGAGCTGATAACCTTTTCAACATCCCACTTGAACTGCAATTCAAGCTTGGGCCTGCCAATCGGGACTTCAATGATTACACCGTCCACTCCACACTCTTTGCTCATCAGAATATCTTCATCCTTGGCACGGACAAAACTGAATATCTCAGCTTTTAACCCCAGTTTTTTGATTTCCATGATTGCCTGCTTATCATCTTCGGAAACTGCCGGCATTCCGGCTTCTATCCTGTGGACGCCGGCTTCGCTTAGCATTTTTGCAATCTTTATTTTTTCCTCTTTTGAAAAAACAACACCAGGGGTCTGCTCTCCGTCACGTAAGGTTGCATCATGAATTTTGATATTATTGCTGAACTTATGTTTTTTCTTTACATCCTCTTCAAAATTGTATGGACTTGTCCACCAGTTTTCATTCTTCCATTTACTTTGAATGCTCATATGAGTCCTCCTTTTTTGTTCTGTTGATTAAAACCGCACATATAGCTATAATCAATATTCCAATCAGGTTATATAGATTGTCTTGGATGGTCATCAGCACCCCGGCTATAAACAACAATACTCTGGTGGGTATTTTGAGAGAAGCCTTATAGTATCCCGTTGCACTGACAGCAATTACAAATACTCCAATCAACGACCTGATTATTGCCAGTGCAATATCAAAACCGGTTCCACTGATCATTATCCCCGGATTATAGACCAGCATATAGGGTAGTATAAAGCTGGCAATCCCAAGGCGGAAGCCTGTCCATCCCACTTTGCTTATATCAGCTCCGGATATTCCCGCAGCAACATATGACGCCAGCGCTACAGGAGGTGTTATAGTAGAAATGCATGCAAATACAAAGATAAACAGATGGGCTGTCAATAATGGAATTCCCATTTTCACAAGGGCAGGCGTTAATATGGAAACGGGAATTAAATAGGCTGCAGTTGTGGGCAGTCCCATACCCAGAATGATTGAAATAGTCATTGTGAGGAGCAATGCAATAATGGCTTCTCCCCCCGAAACACTGATTATGGAATTTGACAGTTTTGCTCCGATACCGGTTAATGAAACAACCCCGACAATGACTCCTGAAACTCCGCAGGCAATCGCTATAAGCACGGTGTTTTTAACCCCATCGATAATTGAATTCACTACTTTGACAATAAAATTCCTGGAAAAGTCTCTCTTGACGATAAGATAGTTGATTAGCATTACGATTATTGAATAATAGGCCGATTTCAGGGGAGACATCCCTATTACCAGTAAAACAATCAGTGAAATCACAGGTAGTATCAAATACCAGTCTTTCTTGATAAAAGTTCCTATTTTTTCTGTACGGGCCGATGCCTTTTCCTCTCTGCTGTCAATCTGGTCTCTGTGGGCTATCAGATGAATCACTGCATATATAGAAGCGAAATAAAGCAACGCAGGTATTAATGCCGCCTTCATAATCTGCGTATAAGGCGTGTTGGTCAACTCTGCCATTATAAAGGCTGCAGCACCCATAATGGGTGGCATTATCTGCCCGCCGGTTGAAGCAATGGCTTCAATAGCCGCTGCAATATTCGGCTTATAACCTGCCTTTTTCATCATTGGAATGGTAATGGACCCTGTAACTGCCACATTACCCGCAGCAGTACCCGAAATCATGCCTATCAGCCCGCTGAATATTACAGCGGTCTTTGCGGTGCCGCCTATCAGCCTTTCAGTTATACTGGATGAAAGTTTGAATAAAAAATCACCAATACCAAAATTATTTAGAAAAGCACCGTATATACTGAACATGATAATATAGCTTGCCGATACACTGATGGGGATGCCGTATACCCCCTGGGTACCGGTAAACAGGAAGTTGAACACCCTTTGAAAATTATAGGCGCGGCTGTGCAACAGTCCGGGTAAGTATTGCCCAACAAATGGATAAATCAGAAATATTACAACAATACCGGCCAGGATTTTTCCAATACGCTCTGAAGTCAAATATATTAAGGCCAGGACAAAAATACTGCCCATAATTGCATCGGTGGAATTGGTAATCCCGCCTGTCAGGGTGATCTGCCTCCATCTGTATAAAATATAGGTGCTTGAAACAATTGTAATCATCATACTGATTACATCCAGTATTTTAGTTGTCATCCTGCTGCTTGTATCCCGGTCCATACCCATTAGCAAAGCTATGAGTATCATAAAAAGTAAATGGGTTGCTCTTAATGTCATTGCCGAAAAGGCTACTACGCCATTTATATTCAATATATGAATAATACCGATGGTAAAGGCTAGAATCTGAACTAATATGTTAATTATAGTTTTATCTTTATTCATTGTCCCACCCTACTTTTTGTTTATTTTTTCCCATAAGTGAATATTTCTCGTCTTGTGGTCCCTGATTATCCTTTCCAGCTTTTCCCCGTCCTTGTCTTTAAGGGCCTTAAGTATCTGATAATGTTCTTTCTGTGATTCTTCCATCCTTCCGGGAATAAAAGCAAAAATTGCGCTTGTCGGCCTGCCGCCGTCCCAGAGATTGACAATCATGTCATACAATCTGCTTAGAGGGGATTGTTTGTATAAATATTTGTGAAACTCTTTATTGGCATTCGCATAACTTTCATCATCATTTTTCAGGATATACTCATCCATCTTTCCAATCATTGATTCCAGATGCTGTATTTTTTCATCATCAAAGTTTGGTATTGCGGTACGTGCAGCATATCCTTCCAGCACAGCTCTTATTTCAATGATTTCGGATATTGTTTCTTTATCAAATGTAGTTACCTGCGCCCCCTTATGTGGTATGATATTCACCAGCCCTTCCATCTCCAGCCTCTTGAGGGCTTCCCTCACGGGGATTATTGACATATCAAATTCATCAGCAATTTTACTGATGTTCAGACTTTCTCCCTGCTGGTATTTCCCTTCAGTAATACGCTTTTTCAATATATCGCACACATAATCCGATTTAGTGGTAAAACCGTTGTTAACCATTCGCCCACCCCTTGCCCATGTATTAATATATAATATATTTTATATTATATATTATATATTATATAAAGGTATTGTCAAGCTATCGCATTTTTTTCTTTTTAAAATTTGCGATATCCGAAAATCAGTCCAAAATACGGCAAATAAAAAAACTCCCAAATCATGGAAGCCTTTTTTGCTTTCTGCAATCACCCCTGGAGGAAGGGGCCTTTTGCTATCCGCTGCGCTGCATCGAGGATCTCTAAAAAATATAATCAGGGCAACCTGTCCTTGATGCCTGATTTATGTTGCCATGCTACCGGACAGGTCCCTGTCCCCCTGTCTGGGGTCCCTGTCTGGATGCCTGGGTTATGCGTCAATATTATATTGTTTTATCTTATTGTACAGCGTTTGCCGGTTAATGTTCAGTATTTTTGCCGCCGTGGTTTTGTTCCCGTCCACCTTTTTCAGGGTATTAATTATATGGTGTCTCTCACATTCCATAAGGGTGAGAATCTCTTTCTCCTTCTCTTTACAGCTGCTGTCACTGCCCAGTATGTTCACCGGTAAATGCCTGGGCAAAATTGTGCCGTCCCTGTCATCCGCTATGGCAACGGCCCTTTCTATGACATTTTTGAGTTCCCTTACATTGCCCGGCCAGTTATAGGCCGTTAGATATTCAAGAGTATCCACCGAAATAAGGGTAATGTCTTTATTATATTCGGTATTATATTGATTGAGAAAGTACTGCGACAGCAGTGGAATGTCTTCCTTCCTTTCCCTTAAAGGAGGTATTTTGAAACTAACCACATTAAGCCTGTAATATAAATCGTCCCTGAATTCACCATTTTCCATAGCCTTTTCCAGGTCCTTGTTTGTAGCGGATATTATCCTCACATTTACCCTGATCTTATTCAATCCTCCAACCCTTTCAAACTCTCTTTCCTGGAGAAATCTCAAAAGTTTGGCCTGGAGCACCGGACTTAGCTCTCCAATTTCATCAAGGAATATGGTGCCCCCGTCTGCTTGTTCAAACTTCCCAATCTTTTGTGTAACCGCGCCGGTAAACGCACCTTTCTCATGACCAAAAAGTTCACTCTCCAGCAGGTTCTCGGGCAGTGCTGCACAGTTTATAGTAATAAAGGGTTTAAACCGCCTGTTGCTCTTTTTATGTATAGCTTTTGCAAATATTTCCTTACCCGTACCGCTTTCACCCGTAATAAGCACATTGGCTTTACCCGGTGCAACCTTCTCAATCAGCTTATATAAAGCCACAATGCACCCGCTCTTGCCAACAATATCTTCAAACCTGTAACGATTGGTCAGCCTTTGCTTTAAGAGCCTGTTCTCCTCCAAAAGCTGTTTCCTCTCAACTGCTTTTTTGATGGTAATAACCAATTCATCAATTGTAAAATTTTTTTGCAGATAGTCAAAGGCCCCTAACTTAATAGATTCAACAGCCTTCTTGATATCTGTGTATGCTGATATTACGATGGTCTCAAAATTGCTCTGCACATCTCTCATGGCCTCCATAAGTTCAATACCATCCATACCGGCCATCCTTAAATCGGTCAGCAGGATATCAATATTCGTTTCTTTTGCAATTTGAAGTGCTTCCGGGCCATTGCATGCACACACCACCCTGTATCCTTCCCGTTCGAGGGCAATTTTAAGAGTATCCCTGATTGAAGGTTCATCATCCACAATCAACAAAAAGGCTTTGTCCTTCATTTGCACCACTCCATGTAATAAAGGATTGAAACGGATGGTCACCTGGCGGAAGGTACGCTTATCTGGAACCTGACACCTTTATCTTCACAATTGTATACATTTATATCGCCACCCGCGTTGCTGACAATATTGTAAACCATAGACAGGCCGAGACCGGTTCCTTCCTCCTTGGTGGTGAAAAACGGATCGAATACCTTATATAGATTATTCTCCGGAATACCACAACCCGTATCGCGGAAATCTATTATTACTTTCTCGTCCTTTTCATCTATTGAGACCTCTATCATCCCGCCTCCTTCTATAGCGTCTATGGAGTTCAGGTAAAGGTTCAAAAAAACTTCTTTTAGACTGGATGGAGACATATAGACATATAAGTCAGTTTGGTCATATTGTAGATTTACGGATATGCCTTTGCTTTGGCATCTGTACTTCAGTAACTGGTTTGTCTCGTTGAGAATATCCAATAGATTGATACGTTCCGGCTTTTCGTCATAGGGCTTGGCCAGTTTCACAAAATTGTTGAGGGAATTGTTTAATCTCTCCGCCTCTTTATAGATAATATTTATCAGGTTCTTTTCTTCTTCTTCAAGATACTCTTTCTTTGAAAGAATTGATGCTGCTGTCCTTATTGGCAGCAGTGGATTTCTAATCTCATGGGCAAGACCTGCAGTGCACTGTCCCATCATAGCCAGCCGGTCCACCCTCCTTACCTTCTCCTGCAGCATTTTAATTCTGGAGATATCGCGAAACACACATGTAGCACCTATTTTTTCATTCTTATCATCCCTGAGCAGCGAAGTACTGAGACTAATAGGTTTTTTCTCTCCCTTTTTGGTTATAAAATATGTTTCCACCTCGTTATAAGATTTTCCCGTTATGAATGTATCAAGGATAAACCAGTCCTCAGAGCTTTCCTTAAGCTTAATGCTTTTAATATCTTTGCTTATGACCTCATCCCTGCTATACCCGGTTATCTTTTCAGCCTGTTTGTTAAATCTAATAACCCTGTGCATCTTATCAATAACTATTATGCCGCTGTTGACATTTTGCAGAATATGATTGCTGAACTGCTGTGTTTCGTTAAGAGCCCTGTTTGCTTCCAGAAGTGCAGCTATCTGTGATCCGATAATGCTTATCATCTGTACATCTCTCTGGCTGAACATACCGGGTCTTGAGTTGGATATACTTAGTATTCCAATCACATGGTCCGAGACAATCAGTGGTACTGCCATATACGAACGTATAACAGGGTCCTCATGAGAATACTGCCTTACTCTTATCTCCTGATTATACATGGCGTTTTCCAGCATAACCGCTTTTTTTTCCTTTGCAACCCAGCCCACTGCCCCTTCCCCTATTCTGAATTTAACCCTTTTTCTGAGATTGCTTAAGTTGGACCCTCTGGCAGACAATACCTCCAGTTGTTCTTTTTCATAATTGATGACATATATGATTGCCATATTGAACTCTATTACTTTCTCAATAAAATCGAAAAGCTCACTGGACATATCCTCCAGACTTTTTGATTTGCTGATGCTGTCTATGGCTTGAAACAACGAAGTCAATTGCACAACACTGCTGTACTGGTCCATAAAAGCCCTCCCCCTGCATACGGAATTGCCCATGGGTTAACATCATATTTCTTCAAAAGCTTTGATTTTCCTTTAAAAAATAAGATTTATCAGTGAATTTTAATATGTAAATTATACCATATGAATTTATGTATTAATTCTCACAAAAGTCACTGACAATAATTACTTCTAAAAATCTCTTGGCCACAAAATTCGTTGTTGACCCCAAAATAATAGTTTTAAAGAATATCTCTGTGCTCATACCATACAATATTTATTCTCTATTTGGCATATTATTCACTGATGCTGTGTTCTTTTTATCCACTAACGTTGCACATGCAGTCAGGCTGGCACCACTAATCCAGAATACAGGGAGAACCCCTATCATAGAAGCCATAAGTCCAAAGATTAAAGGACTTATGGTTTGTGCTATGTAGTTGCCCATAAGACGTAGGGCAAGTACTTGACTCCTCCGGTTTTGTGGAGCAGCATCTGTTACTGCCATAAGTGTCAAAGGGGACATAAAACCCATGGCCATTCCTGAGATGCCGGACATTATGATTAATAAAGTATATTCTCTGACCAGACTGTATCCCGCGAGACTAAATCCACCCAAGACCAAACAAATTTTCATTATCTTATTTTTTTCATAAAAACTGATAATGCTGTTTAACAACGGCCTTACAAGCATTATGGCAAAACCATTCACGCTAAAAATTGTCCCAATTGCTGCATTTGAAAGACCCATTTCCCTGCCATACAACGGTAGATAGCTGATTGTCATTTCGAATGAAAACTGAACAGTACTGCCTATTATCAAGGTTCGGATAATGGGACCCCTACCAAGCAGTTGTATTATCGTACCCTTTTCTACTCCATCTTTTGTTTGAGTCCTCTTTGGCATAAATAATGAACAAAACCAGCATACAACGCCGATTACCGCTGCGCCATAAAAGCCTCTGCCGGTACCTAGCCAATTTTGAAAATGTCCTCCAATATATGGGCCTGCAAACATTCCAACCGAGTTGGCAAAAACATATATCCCCAAAACTTTGTTTCGCAAACTGCTGTATAGTCCTGTAACCACATGCTGAACACTCAATAGAGCCAGCATATGGGATGCCCCTAGAAAGAAATAATATACGGCCATAGCATAGAGATTTTTTGTGTTAGCCAGACCTATAACACCCAGGATAAAAACAATAGCCCCGTATATTGCAGGACAGTGGGCTCCCAGTTTATCAATCCATTTGCCCGCTGGAAGGGCCAGCATCACCTGCGCCACACTGTACGCCGCCGCAATCAATCCAACTGCCATACTGTCCCCTCCACTTTCTGTCACCAACAGAGCAATATACGGTCTGGCTGCGTATAAAGCCATTCCATGACTAACTGCATATAGTATTGTACAGATGATAGGTGAACGCATGTATACGGACTCCGATCAATTTAATATAACATTGCCGCACCCTATACATGGGTACGGCAATAATATTGACAGGGTATTTTTACGTTAATACTGAAATATCAGGTTAGTGTTTTCTAGTTTTTATCCTTTATCTGACTCAGGTTCTCTTCGGCCTCTTTCTTATCGGCAGTCAGTGACAAAGCATGCATCTTACCCAAATACATACCGATAAGACCGATACCAATAACTATGGAAGTGACTCTGATAACAACCGGAAAATACTGTTTACGGATAAATACTGCCAGGGCCTCGGCACCGGGACCTCCTATGATGATTCCTGCCAGAAAACCGAAGAAAGCCAGTCCTCCGGCAATCAAGCATATAAAAACGCCCCAGCCGAATATCTTATTGAATAAAGCTGCCGTTTCGGTTCTATTCATTATATCCACCTCCCTACATCAGTCCCCAGATGGGCAGGAGCCCAAGCATTACTATTACAGTCATTACGTAATGCAAACCTACCCAAATCAAACAGTTCTGGGTAGTCTCTTTTAATCCGGAATCCGCAATACCCATAGCAGTATACATACAAAGGGCCAAAGGAGGTGTCATACCCTCCATAGCACCAGTCATGACAGGAAGCATACCAGCCACGAGGAAAGGATTAGCTCCTGCAGCTACCATAATGGAGATAATTGCACTGCCGAATATGGCTGTTTGAGAGGAACCGGGCAAGATCATTCCCAACAGTGCACAGAACAGCGGAATGAACATAGCCAGTACCACCTTGCTCATGCCCAGGGATGCAATATATTCGCCTATAACCGAGCCAGCCCCCATTGAGGCAAATAGATTACTGATTGAATAAGCAAAGAAGATGGTAGCACATACTGGAACAATGGATTTTACCTTTTCTGCAAATAAGCCGGCAACAGCCTTTGGCCTTACATCGGTATGTTTCCTCGAAATGAACATCCCATAAAGAGCCGCAAGGCCGGGAGTAAATATAAGGATACAACTGGACATGCTACCTGCACCGCTACCAAGTCGAGCTGTAAAGAATGTAGTTTTGAGTTTGGAGTCCAGATAGAAGGGGAGGAATATTATAACAGGAATAAGCAAAGCCTTCCAACCCTTTTTCAGCGTATCAGCCAACTTGGGGATATCTTCCTTGGCCATCGGTTCAACCTTGTAGTAACGGGAGAAGAAATATAGGGTTATTGCTCTCTGAATAATGAACCAGATTGCAATACCCCACATCAATATCCAGAAGTCGGACATATTGTACTTGTCGGGATATAAAATCTCCAGGCAACCGAAAGCTGCAACGATGCTACCGGCGGGAGGAATCATATTGCCCATTGTACTGGCCGACATCTCAACATTGGCCGCCAAATGGCTCGGAAAGCCGGTACGTTTCATTGCCGGGATGGTGAATACGCCGGTGGCAGCTACATTACCTGCACCCGAGCCCGAAAGGGACCCCATGAAAGTACTGGCAATTAGCGATATATATCCGGCACCGCCTCTGAAACGTCCGAATACGGATAGTATAACGTCAATAACTGCATCAATCACCCTGGTTCCACCAAATATCTGCGCTACGGCTATAAAAGCCAGAATAGCGTAAAACAATGTGTTGGTAGAGGTTTTCAGGAGGTATGTGAATATATTTCCCCATTCGTTGGTAATTGCAACCATTACCAGATATCCTACGATCATTGCCTCATAGATTGGACGCTTAAACACTACAAATACAACACAAATAGCCACAAGCAGAATACCCAGGTAAATCATTTCAACAGGCAAAGGTGTTCATCTCCTTTCAGACTACCCCCGGTAAAGAGGGTTGTATAATACTTGCAGAGATACTAAATACCCTGTCAATTTATCATTATTGCCACATACTGATGTAGATATTTCGTTTGTTTCATAGGTTATTGAACAAATAAGGTTTAATAAACTGGGACAGCCTGCATAAACATCCTGCCTAATCCTCCACCGGTATTTCTACATCAAGAAGGGGTGGATACTGCTGGCATCCGAAAATATCACCTTCACCAAAGGAACCGCTAGGAACCAGCCTGTTTATAGTGAACTTAATGGCAAACGCCGGATCAAACTCAACGAAATCGACTATTCTGGATTCGGGAATGTTAAAAAGCTTTGCAACCTTTTCCCTGCTCAATGCTCCGCTCTTTCTGACCAGTTCATAGTTCTCTTTTTCTCTGAATATAATGTCAAAGGTTATTCTGTCAGTACCGGCGTTTTTACTG
The DNA here is from genome assembly GCA_016842005.1 of Clostridium thermobutyricum. Lineage (GTDB taxonomy): Bacteria > Bacillota > Clostridia > Ch29 > Ch29 > JAENYD01. The sequence continues at coordinate 46,526 of JAENYD010000015.1, forward strand.
CGAATGGTTTTTGCCAGATCAACCAGCTTAACTGTTTTCATTTTGCTCTCCTCCTCCTATTCGCCGATTTCTGTAATATGAACCTGGAACAGTTCCATCGGGTCATCCACAGTCACCGTATGATTCATAGTCCATTGATAAGCAGGGGACGCTTCCAGCACCTCATCAAGTACAAAGGCCGCTGTGCCGGCGGTACCTTTAACTTCAGGCAGCCTGGCATAGAATATCTGTCGCATACCAATCATGGTAACCTCTTCGGCCACTTCCTTTGTGGGTGCAACACCTTCAACGATAATCATAAGCTCATGGGATTTGATTTCCTTAACGGGCTCCAGGTCACCCATAACACCGTTTTTACCGAAAATTCTATAACTGAGTTGATATTCTTTGCCGGCAAACCTCTCTTCCACCTGGTCCCTGGCCCATTGGATGACCTCATCGATATGTTTGATGGTATACGGGTCACGTATACCGGCCATACCCAGATAACGCTCTCCGACTTTGCCCGAGCCTTCCAGCTTGATTTTCATTTTTCCTTGTATGGGGATAAATCTGGCACCGGTTATACGACAGGTCTTCTCATCGTACTGCTCATACACACAATCCCTCATATCCAGCATACCGCCGGCAACATGTTCGTAGTAGGGATTTGACCTTTCATACATGGCGTGCCCTGCCACCGAAGCAACGGTACATCTCTGATCTGGATGCATGGCTGTAACCTTTACATCATCCCTGGTAATGGTGCCTATTACCGTCTCTTTTGCTCCATAGGGCTCTGCACAAAAGGAGGCGCACTCCAGCACCTTCCCGCAGTAGTAGGCTATGTTCTCCGGGAAACCCTCGTATATAGCCGGTGCTGCAAACACGCAGGCATCACTGGAACGTCCACCGATGATAACGTCAGCACCCATTTCCAGCGCCTTTATAAAAGGATGTACGCCTGCTACCGCCACAATACGGTCGGTTTTGTCCAGTTCCTCTATAGTTAGGTTGTTTCTGCCGTCCAGCCCTTCTATGACCTCACCGGCTTCCATCTTTTTGTAGAGATATGCCTTATCCACTTCTGAATAGAAATAAGCCAGTTTGAACTTTTTCATTTTATGCTTTTGGGCAATTTCCCTGATAAAATCGACATACATATCCACCCGGCTGTTGCTGCCGGTATCTCCCGCAGAACCGATAATCATGGGGACCCCCTGCTGGCGGGATGCAAGCAGCATAAGCTCCAGGTCGTGTTTCTGCCATTCATGATGGCTGGCACATTTGTCTGCTCCCAAAGGAACAGGCCCGATATCATCACTGCCCGAATCGCAGCAGTAATAATCCGGCTTTGTCCTGGCGCCAATCCAGAAGCTTTCCTCCTTTGTCGGGGCAAACCCCAGATGGCCGTTGGAGCAGTGAATCCTCAGCGTTTTCTTCTGCATAAACATTGCCTCCTTAAACAGTTTATAGTAATTATTAAATGTCTCGCCATAATACATAAGCATATTCCATGCCAAAATAACAACACGACTAATAACACGGTCAGAAGATAAAAGCGATTACAATCGTTTCGGATGACTGTATAATTTTTAGACTATATTCAATAAATGCTGCCTAAAAATACGGCAACACTTCAAGTGGGACTTTCAATCCCATCTGAAGCTTAAAAACCCTTGTCCAGGGACGTAGCACCGCTTATGTTTAGCTGGGGACATTCCGATGGGGACATTCCTGTCCGCAGAGGAATACCGGGACTTCAGCAGGCGTGTCCCCTGACCTCTGACAGGACGGGAGTATCAGCGGCGCCAGCCATCGGATAAACACCGCATTTACTGGACATGCAATTTATTTATTGCAAGATTATCATTCTGATACCATTTGCTCATAAACACTGTCAAATTCAAAAACTATATCGGAACTTAACTCAAGTATCTCATTGTAAAAAGCTCTGTGCATGTCTGATAAAGACCGTCGGGATGCATTCTGCATATAACTTTTATTGATTTCTATCATAGATATGTACTCTTCTATTTTGCTTACAAGTAATTTTATTTTCTCATTAATACTATCCAGCCCTTTGTCCTGTAGCTTGCACTCGTTCATTTCTGCGACACATGAAAACACTTCCTGCTTCCCGGATTCAAATTTGTCCCAAAAATTATTGTCCGCTTCATCTTGCTGCCCGATATTTTTATCCACCAGCCTGGCCAGCCCGGTAAAACTCGTAACCAGCTTGTTATAGCTTGCAACTACATCATTATATTCATTGATGCTTATAACGTTAGACTTGAGGTTCCCATACTCCTCAATCCTGCATCCACATACCACAGTAATTATCACTGCCGTTATCAAAAAAAACAACAGGAATCTGATTCTAGGCATTGCACCGGTCCCCCTTAAATATCCAGACCCCTAACCTTCGCATCCCTTCTCCTGAAAATGCTGCTATAAATAACGGTAGAAACCAGTGCCACTATGACAGAAGCGTATGTTTCGGTTAGCATGGGGCTGATCGGGTAGTACCCGTATACCGCTTTGTAAACCACCCAGAAAAGACCCACCAGGCTGGTGGTAAGCATCGCCCACACCGCACCTTTGGAAGATATACCTTTCCAGTATATGGCCAGCAATATCACCACAAACAGTGACCCCCTGAGGGTGTATGCGAAGTAAACTATATCAAGCACCCTTGTACTGCCGTACATTAATATTGCAATCACTATACACAACACACCGGACAGGCCCGTGGTCACTCTTGAAACCAACAACAACTGCCCGTCGGTAGCATCCGGTTTAAATACGCGCTGATACATGTCCTTGGTAAACATAGTACCCGAAGCAAGTATTATCGGGGATATAGTTGAAAGAATAGCTGCCATTATAGAGGCCAGTACTATCCCCCCTGCAACGGGTTGCAGATTCATCATAAGAGTAGGCAAAGCCAGTTTGGCATTGGCAATGTTGGGGAAATTAACCCTGGCAGCCATACCCAGCAATGCTGTAAGAATACCGAAAGGTGCTACTACAAACGCGGTTATAACAGCGGACTTTTTTGCAACATTAACATCTCGTGCAGCAAGTATAGGTTGTATTCCCGCCTGGGCAGTACAGGCCCCCAGTATGGAAGCTATTATCCAGGAAGAAACCTTTGGCATTCCAATACCAAACCATGCAAAAAACGGGTTAGCCGGCAGGGCTATTCTGAGAGCCTGCAGCCCCCCCATATCCGAACTAACCATTATAAGTGCCATGATGCTTCCTCCGTACATAGTTATAATGTGCATAATATTTGTGTATCCTACCGATGTCATCCCTCCTGCCAGTGTGTACAATATAAAAACAATACCCAGTGCCATAACGGATAGCTTATAATCCAATCCCAGCACAGTTACCCCCAGGGTGCCTGCGGCAATAACCTGTGCCGTACCAACAGCTATCATAACAAATATAAGCAACGCGCTGGCTACTATCCTTGCATTTACACCTATAAACCTTTCCACTATTCCCGGTACTGTAACCGAATCCAAACTCCTATAAAGCTTTGCAAAAAACAATGCAAGCACCATTACCCCGATAGCATTGGCTATTGTATACCACGCCCCTGAAATACCATAAACGTACCCGTATTCTGAAACTCCGGTGGTGGATGTCCCTCCAAGCCACTCACCGGTGCCTGCGGCGACACACATTAACACTCCCAGGCCGGCCCCATGGAATGCACTGGACCCTCTGGACTTTCTCTTTGCAACTACACCTATTATTACTGTTATCAGAAGATATGCTACTATTACGAGAAATTGAACAGACATTTTTTGTATCCTCTCCTTCTTGTCAATTTATCTGCAAATAGGCCCGCTATCACAAGCTCAATATATAACTCAAGGAGAAATGTTGTCGATTTTTTATACACGTGTCGCTCAAAAGAATGCTTGGGCATATTTAAATACCCGTCTTCCCTGCAGGCACTGTTCCCCGTATAATATTGATTGTGACATTAACAGGACAATTGCAAAATTTGTGTGAATAAAAGGTTTGTTTTATTATTTCAGGAGCAAAAAATATGCCATAGTGAAGCGACCGGCTTTAAACTATAATAATATCAGCAAATTCAATTCAGAAAGGCTCTTATATTGTGAGTATTGTGAGTGGAAGGAAACTTAAAATAAATAGTATTGTTCTTACGAAGGCCTTGAGAGCCCTCACAAACCATATCCGGTAATAAAAAAAGGCCCCCGAAACCTCGGAAACCCTTCAAATATCTTTGTGGAACTTTTCTATATAGTGTTCACTAAATTATTTTGTTATAGTAATTGCGTTTTTACGTTTTTACGTATATACTGTAAATACACAAACACTGAGGAGGTGTAAAAAATAATGGGTATGGCTAAGTCTTACAAGGTCTCTGTGCAAAGAAGAAACTTAATCACACTGCCAAAGGAAATAAGGCAAAAACTCAATATTTCGGAAGGAGATATGCTTAATATACACATAGATAATAACAAAATCATCATTGAACCATATAAATTGGTTCCCTCAAGCCAGGCATATTTCTGGAGTAAAAAGACCCAGGAAGATATGCTGGAAGCCAAGAAAGACGTTAAAAATGGTAGGGTTCGTGAGTTCTCAAATTTAGATGAATTTCTGGATGGTTTAGAAGATGACTAGGCAGTTTAGATCTACCCGTAAGTTTGACAAACAGTTTAAATCTCTTGATAAGAAAACCCAGCAACAGGCTGCTAAAGCTATTGAATTGTTTATTAAAAACCCTACCCACCCTTCCCTTAGGTTTAAAAGAATACAAGGCACAAATAACTTTTTTGAAATATCAGTTAACATGTCAGTAAGGATTATTATTGAAGTTGACAAGTCCGCAGATAATAATCAAATGAACACACTCTATGTCATAGGAAGATACGAAGAAGTTTTTCCCCCTAAATAAACTCATTACGTGATCCTAAAACTTTTCTTAATTCCGGCGTTGTCGTATAGCTTTGGAATTTACTATTACTCCCCTTCTTTGTAAATCGAAATAATATTTGCTGCTCCGTCAAAACCCTACAGGCTCCCACATGTAACGCTGATGCCCTATGCGACGCAAAGCCGGTAGACGCGCTGGTTGTCCAACGCACCCCGCACAGATATAATCTGATTTATTTGTCCTTTCTGGCCCGAAAGCCATTTCCGGAGTTTAACATAGCGCAATTAGAGTATTAAGATTTACATTTTACATATTACCATTGGGCATTTATTATTATCTTCCTTGTAACACAGCAAATCGCAAATTAAAAAAGGCCCCCGAAATCTCGGAAACCCTTTTATTCTCTATGGCGGGAGTATGTGAGAATCGAACTCACCCCGGACGCTACCAACGCCCAGCGACTGGTTTTGAAGACCAGGAGGCACACCAGCGCCCATCTACCCCCATTTACGCATTGTATTATAACATGATGATAAATACATTTCAACTATCCCGGGGTGTAGCGTCTCTTTTCACATTTAGTGTTCCAATAAATTACCAACACAATTGAATCAAGCAG
>JAENYD010000016.1 GCA_016842005.1 Clostridium thermobutyricum
GGAGGAGCGGTTTACATAATTGTTTTGATGGCATTTTATACCTGCGGAATATCGGTTATAAGTCTATTTAAACAATAGGATATTATCAAGAATAATTTGCATCAGCCCATTCAAGATAATATCCCTTACCCCTTAAGACTATTGTTTTGTGAAGGAGAAACCGCGGATCGCCCTATCTCTTTATAATATTGTCAGGAGAACCGTCCCCCTGACAATCCCCCTGACAATCCGTTATGGGAGTTTTAACACTGTCCCCACGGGAATATCATATATGTCTTCTATGTCGTTTAACTCCCGAATCACTTCTATCATTCTCTTGGTACCGTAAAATTTCATGCTGATTGAATAAAGGGTGTCCCCTGCTTTCACTATATAATAATCATACGTATCATTTAAGCCCTGGTTACTCTGTGTATTTCCCTGGGGTAAAGAAGTGTCCTTCGGATAATGTTCTGAATTTGTGTCTCTTCCTTCCTCTGATTTATTGCCGCTGCTATTCGATGCTCCTGAAGAGGTATTCCCGCCGGCTGCATCGGTATTCTCTTCTGCATCGTCCAATATGACGGGCCATACATCCTCCTCATCAGATATATTCAAAGCTTTTGTCCTGTCTATCTCAAATTTTTTTATACCATAATACCTGTCTCCGAATGGGTCCCGATAAATATTGAAGGCTATCTGAGAGTTTCCTTTTGCGTCCTTTGCGGTTACCCGCCAGTAGTATACGCCTGGTTTAAGATTTTGAATTTCAATCCCGGTATGCACTATATCTTTAAATGCAGTCACAACAGAAGAAAAATCCTTATCCCTGCTCAGCTCAAAATCGTAGGACAAGCTGTCTCCCTGAATATCATAGGACCCGGTCCAGGTGAACAGATATTTATTCCCCTTTTGCTCCGGCCCCATTAAGTAAAAGGGCATGGGATTTTCCAGCAACTCGTAATAATAAAGGCGGTTTCTTTCAGTCAGCCGGGGCATATCTTCATACTGTCTCCTGTATTCTTCCAGTGTGACGGGTAGATACTTGAGGTCAGGAAGGGCGGTTATGCTTGATAAAATGATATCGTAATAGGCATCCAGAAAAGCCCTTGTCTGTTCTTCATTGACAATGGTGCTCAACTCTTCAATCTTTTCGCTTAATGCCTCAACATTTTCAGGCTCCAGGAGAAACCTTCTATGCAGCACGTTATCCCAGCACATGGATATGCCCTTCTGCCATTTGGGCCGGTCTTCACCAAGACCCCATGCTTCATCATAATCATACGGCATAAAATACCATTTATTAGAATTCAATGGGCTGTAAAGCAAGAAATTTGTATCAGATATCCCGTAGTTGTCAAACAGGATATTTGCAGCCAGCCACGTTAAATAGTTTTCTCTGTCAAAATATGTCTCTATAATCTGGTCGATATCAATACTGCAATCATTAACAGCCTCCAGCATATCTATCAGCTTCTGATGGTCTTCATTGCCCTGTATCTCCAGTATCTCTTCAAAATCTTTTTTGGAATAGCCGCTGTCTCCCTTATTTTTTATGTTTTGAGGATACCGTAAAAACTTGAAATTTTCCGCTTCATACAGATGCCCGTTCGAATCCAGCCTGTGATTTGTCAGAAACAGCTTGTTTGGCTGCTCAACCTGAGTGAAGAGGCCGTAATTTTCAAATTTCTCATCCGGAGGTTCGGCAGACAAATCTTTTATGAACAATGTGACAAACCTGGTCCTGAGACTGGTTATGTCCGGAATAATGGCAAAATAGTCAAAAGACAGCTTGTTACGTATTCTAAGGGGGTCAGAGTAATCCTTGTTAAGGTTGATAATATTTTGATTGTGCCATAATCCTTCTCTGTCATATAACCTTATTTTAAACGACTTTTGGATGTCTTTTCCCTGAGACTTTCCTTTCAGCCCCATCACTGCATTGGGTTCCCTGATAAAAATGCCGTTATTGATAATACTGTTATTGCCATCCTGGAAATACACTTCGATTTCAGGTTTAGTCTCCTCATTATCTTCACTGTATGCTAAAAGGTCCTGAAAGCTGCAAGTCTGTTCACCGCTATATTCTTTCGGTTTCAGGACAGTAACATATATTTCATCCGGTTTTGTTTGTACATCATCTTTATAGATATCCCGGTTATCAGTTATACGGGCATTGTCAAGAGGATTGACCCAGTTTTCTTCATCGAATGCAGAGTATGTTTGTTTCCGGCTATCATATAGGACAAAAAAATAAAGGCCATAATATATGGTAATACATAAAAGGACAAAAATAATACTGAGCTTCATCCAGCCCCTCATAATGCGTATACCCCCGTTTTAATGATATAGCACTTATTCTGCATAATCACCGTTATATTTCACCAGTACTGCACTGTCTACCCCTTCTATATTTGACAGGTTTTCTACGAATGAGGTATTATCCCCTACTTTTCTCAGTTCCAGCGTTAATTCAGTTTTTCCATTGGCAACCGTTTTGGATTTCAAAACATGCTTCAGTTTGTTCAGTATGAATAACACATCTTTTTGGGCGGCCTCATCATATTTCACAATTAAAAGATATGTTGTAATCTTCAGCTTTTTGCGGGACATAATTATCATTACTATGCCAATAAACAGTGAACCGCCGATTGCAACAGGATATATCCCGGCTCCCGACGCTATTCCCGCCGCAATTGCCCAGAACATGAATGAAATATCCTTCGGGTCTTTTATGGCAGCCCTGAACCTTACAATACTCAATGCGCCCACCATGCCCAATGACAGCACTATATTAGAGCTGATTGTCATAATGACCAGAGAAGTAACCAGACTGAGCAACACCAGCGATGTATTGAAGCTGTGACTGTAAACCACACCCTGGAAGGTGATTTTGTATATACAGAATATAAACAGTGCTACAGCCAGGGAGATAAAAAGTGCTATTAAAATATTAACCAGGGACGGGTCTGCAAAGTTTGGCAGTTCAAGTATGCTTTTTTTTATGATATCTTGAAAACTCAGTGGACCTTTCATGAGAACCTCCAGCAGTGAGAATGATTTATTTCAGGCTGTTAACAGCCTCCATGCACAGCGCATATTTGGATGCCGCAGAAATATTATGACTGCATATTTGAAGCAGGTTGTGGACATATGTCGGTAAGAATGCTCCATATTTGATTTCCAGAATCATTACCGGCTTGTCAAAGATTGCTTTAGTGGCAATTGTATCGTCAAATATGTCAAAAGAATTAATGCCTGCCCTCAGGTCCTTGTCGAAAGTAATTCTTACATTGCCGGCTCCCAGTGTATAGGCTTCCCTTTCATAATCCACTATTACCGCGGGTTTAAGCAAATTGTTCCTGATTTCAATGTAGAATTCGCGAAACAGGCTGCAACCGGCATTCAGCAAAAACTGACAGTCCCCTTGCAGGATTGCGTAGAACCAGTCTTTGGTGAGGTCCGCCGTTTTTTTGCTGATATATTTGTCGTATTTGCTTTTCTTCTCCAGCCTGATCACTGTATCCGCCAGATTGTATATGCGTATCCTGTATTTCTTCCTCTCAAATATGCCTGACTTTTTTTCATACAGTGCACTATTGTAGATATCGTCAAAATACAGACTCCTTACATGATATCCGTCGTTAACAGCTGCGTGCCTGTCCTTCTCCAGGACTGCGTCAAGCCGTCTTTTTAAATGCGTGTATTCGTGGAGATTAATAAAATACTTCAGTTCATGCCTCAATAAATTATCACCGTACCTCATTTTCTCTCCTCATAGTTAGTAACGTTACCCTTTTCATTCGATAGTAATTTTTCTAACCCCATAATAACTATGCCCCTCTCCATCATATTGGTCAAACGCTTCCTGCCAGTTCCCCTTCCCATCATGGGCAGTCGCTTTCCAGTAATACCGGCCTGGCTTCAAATCTCCCACGCTGCAGCCGGTCTTTTTTAAACCCTTGTATGAAGCTATAATGTTTTTGAATTCAGGGTCCTTACTTAACATGAAGTTATACGTCAGGTCATCGCCCTGGAGGTCATAGGAGGCATCCCACGCAAATACATAACTGCCGTTTTGTAGTACGGGTTCCCCCAGAAAAAACGGCATGGGATTTTCCAGGGAAGCAAAGTAGTCTTTCCTGTTCTGCTCTGTAAGCCCGACCAGAGAGTATAACTGTTCTTTATATTCGCTTTCGGGTATTTCCAGGTATTTCGCATCAGGCATCCTGTAAATATTATCTTTTACGGCACTGTAATAGCTGTCCAGCAGCTTCCGTGTATTTTCCCCGTTGATGATGTCTGACAGGGCCTCAATTTTTCTGTTCAGCGCCTCAACATTATCGATATCTTTAAAAAACCTGTTGAACAGCGCCATCCCCCAGTAATTTGAGAGGCCTTTTTGCCATTTACCTCTTTGTGTTGCTCCCTCCCACGTTCCATCATAATCCCAGGGGATGAAAAACCATTTATCGGAATTCAACGGGCTGTACAGCAGAAAATTCCTGCTGCTGGTATCGTAATTGTCAAACAGAATATTTACTGCCAGCCACGTCAGTAAGTTGTCCCTATCAAAGTATTTGTCAACCACCTCATTTATATCTCTGCTATAATCATTGACTGCCTCCAGCATCTCTGTCAGCTTTTTATGGTCATTGCTGCCGCACACTTCGAGAATTTCTTCAAATTTATTGCTGTCATAGGTTAGGTCCTCTTTTACCTTTATAGCGTCCTCATACCTGAAGAACTCGAAATATTCGGCTTTGTACAGATGACCGTTTTTATCGAGATTATGCCTTTCCAGGAACCTTTTGTTGGGCTGTTCAATAAAAGTATATAACCCGTAATATTGGAACTCTTTATCCGGTGTTCTGGATGACAGGTCCTTTATATAAAGCCTTACAAAACGCGTGCGCAAACTCACAAAATCGGGAAGCATTTCAAAATAATCAAAGGACAATTTATTTCTTATCCTTAATGGATCATAAAAATGTTTATTTAAATTTATAATTTGAAAGTCCAGCCATTTTTCCGTACCGTCAAACAGCTTTATTTTATAGGACTTCTGAGATGCTAACCGGGCAGATTGCCCTCTTACCTCCATAGTCGCATTAGGGACAGGAGGAGACACGTCTCTTTCGCCGGGCTCGCCCGCCTCGAATAAGACTTCAACCACCGGGTCAACGGCATCGCTGACATACCCCTCATCAATATTATACGCCATATTGTTCAGCTGTTCAAAAGTGACAGCGTCTGCACTTGCCGGAGGCAGCACGGTCACATATAAATTGTCCACACGGGCATCCTGGTCTTCTTTGTATATCCCCTTGTTATCCACAAGTTTAGCCGTATTCAGCGGGTTTTCCCAGTTTTCCGGGACGTCCCGGTTTTCATCACCGGTGATTTCCTCCGCGACATCCGATGCTGCCTTTCTCTCTCCTGTGGATGTGCTCACCAGTATGATGATTAACAGCAATATGAAAAACCCAAGGCCCAAACCCTGACGGACACTATTCATATGATACTAGCCCCCTATTCTGTTCAGCCTGTCGGCAAGACCTGCCAGCAGGCCTCTTTCCTTTTCCTTCCACGAGACCTGTATACAGAAGACATAATAATCGATATTATTAAGGTGCATTACCAGCTGAATAATGGAAAATATTAAAGACATCAGACCGGCCATAAAAAATCCCAAACCATAGTAGGTCACGCCAAGATAAATCGTGGCAAAAGTAAAAAGAAAACTTGTTGCCATAAAATGCAAAGCTGTTTTGCAGGCGCTTTTCTCGTTGTCAAAATACAGCAGTATTGTCATGATGACAAACATGATTATTACACAATAATATCCCAGCGCCAGGATATTGTACATGTCGACCATGCCGGCAGTAAATCCTGCTAATGGCAACAATTTCATCCCCAAAATAATAGAAGCGATCGTGAAAAACAGCTGTACTTCCATTATATAGATAAGTTCCTTATAAATGGTTCTTTTCATTTCCTTTTTTGCTGTTGCAATATCTTCGTAACAGGCGCCGTTATTGACCAGATAAAAATATTTACTGTATTTTTCATAAAATTCGGTTTCAACTTTTACAATAAACATTACCAGGGTGGGAATTACGCTCAAAAAGGCATAAAATGCAGGAATATCATATGACGGGGCGTAAACATAAGTGTTTTCCAGGACACGATGCATACCGGAGAATCCCCAGAAAACAAAGTTATGCCCATACAGCCCAACGGTAAAAAATATATTTGTGAAAAAAATCAGGTAAAAATGGTCGTAATATCGGATAAAATTAAAATATAAAGTGCTTTTGCCTTTAAAATAGCGTTGAACCTCACAGGCCAGGGAGACGATTACAACAAGGATGCACAGGTCAAAGGCAATTATTACGGACAAAATTTCCTCCAGAATGGTGTATTTGATCAATATATATCCGGTTATCAATCCCAGAACAGTACCGTAAAAAAAACTGTAGGCAACTTTTTTAAAGTTCTTGACTGCCGATACATACACGCTCAATACTGTCTCAATAACCAGTTCAATAAACAGCAAATAGGCAGAAAATCTATATGCCGTATCCAGGGGTGACATATAGTAGAATATACAGGCTGCCAGTCCCGCAACCATCAGTATTATCGCGAGGGAACCGTATAATGACGGCAGGATATCTTCTTTTTCCCCCAGATATAACCTGTCCGATAAATATCTGGACAGCATCATGCAATAACCGCTTGATATAATTACCGAAAATATGAAAGAGTACATAATGGTAGCCTGCAGAATATCCCTTTCATATCTTTCCACCCCTATATACTTCAACATGAACTGCATAAAGGTTATTGCCGTGACACTGATCACTACCGGCCCAACCGTGACGAATATTGAATAAAGATAGGCTCTGGCGTTAGCCATCAATCCTCTGTCTTTATAAAGCTTTTTTAACTCAAAGCCAATGCCTGCCATTTTCGTTCACTTCCAAACTGTTCATATATTTTTTTATATTTGAAAACAAAATCTTCCTTCCTGTATAAATGGGCAATTCTATTACAGGCATTCTGTCCCATTTCTTTCCGCAAACCCTCGTCTTTACACAGCTTGATTATGGACTGCGCTATCCCGTTATAATCCATTATATGTTCGACAAAACCGGCTTGTCCGTAGTGGTCATGTTTCCCATAGAGGAGGTCCCTGCAGGCCCCGACATTTGTACACACATGGGGTTTCCGGGCTGCCATACCCTCCATGACGGCCAGGGGCTGCCCTTCGCTTATGCTGGTTAGGACCAGTATATCCATTTTCCCAATATAATCAGTTGTATTTACCTCACCTGTGAAATGGACATCCTGCAGGTCTAGCTGCCTTACAAGCTCCAGACATTCGTTATAATATTCAGGATTATCATCCGTAGGACCCATGACAAAAAATTTCGCATTTTTAATCTCTTCTTTGACTATGTTAAAGCTGAGCAGCATGGTCTTTATATCTTTAATCGGCACCACTCTGATAATCGCTCCGATATTTATACTGTATTCGTCTTCCTTTTCAGGAATATCCCTGAACTCTGATACTTCAATGCCATTCGGAATAATGGTTATCTTTTCTTCCGGACATCCCAGCTCAACCTGCAGTTCTTTGTTGGTATCAAACAGAGATACCACCTTGTCTGCTGCATTGTATGCGCAGCGGGAAAGATTATAAAAATAGTTGATCCAGACTTCCTTGTAATGCCCCTTAACCCAGTCAGCTTTTATGACCTCTTCCTCCCGTTCTCTTGTATAGATACCATGTTCAGACAATATAAAAGGCTTGTTATATAAAAACTTGGCATAACTGGCCAGGACCCCGGCATATCCGGTAGAAACGCTGTGGTACAGGTCTGCCCGGGGCATATCCTGCATAAGAAGATAAAACAAAAAAATATACATTGACCGTATAGTCCAGATAAATTCGGTAAAGGGCGTATACGGATACTGGTTTCTGTACGTTTCTATTACGAGGTCATAAAAATCCTTGCTCATGAAAAAATCGGTCACATGTTTGAACCGGTTGCCCCTGAATATTTCAAATACTGCATTCCAGGAAAAGCTCTCCCCCGCCAGCAGTCCTTTCAAAGCTTCCCTTTCATCTTTACGGAGCTTATATCTTTTGCCTTTTGTCCCTCCCGCAAACTCTATATTATCCAGAAAAACGTCTGAAATTTTTATTACATTGGCAGGGAGTTTATATTTATACTCTCCCGCACAGCCGGAATCCGCTCCAATGGCATAAATAATAAACTCGTGTTCGGGGCAGGATGCAATCAATGTATTAATCCAGCCGGATACTCCACCTAATGTATACGGATAGCTTCCTTCAGCAAACATGCAAATGCGCATAAAATCACCTTTTAAAATTTATTTGACATACGGGGTCATGGCTTTCTATCAGGTAAACATCCCTGTCTATTTCTTTAACTCTGCAGTTTTCCGCATTTTGGATTTTTTTCTTGCTTCTCAGAACAAAATATGACTTATCAAAAAGATTGTCAGAGTATATCCTGATATAAGTATCCTTTTTTTCGTATACGGGGTCACATATAAGGTATTTAATCATTTCGTTCGCGCCTTCAGAGGCTGTCATGCCCCTTAGCCATCTGTAATTATCAAAAATAAATTTGTTGAACCGGTCATATTCCCTGTAAAGCCGGGACCATCCCTTGTTGCCGGTACGCTGGTAATCCAGAATATCATCAGGGTGAACAAAATGTGAAAAAACGCCGTGGGAAGTTATGCCATTTAATGCCAGCCAAACATTTTCCTCGGAATCGCTATATCCTGCTGTCAGTCTGGGAAATTCAACAATGCCATCCGGAGATATTTCAAATTCCTGGTCATAGGTATCTTTGCCTTCGGTTAATGCATACAGGGAACATATTATTCTGATATCTGATTTTGCAGCCAAAATAGCTTCCCTCCCTTCAGGATATATTATGTTTGACGGCGGTACATATACCCTGAAGGTATAATTGGGAAAAGCTTTCTTGGACAACCTGTTTATTTCTTCAATCGCATCAATCATTGTATCGGTATCTTTCCACGGTTTATACCCGAGTTCTTTATCTGACAGCTCTTTGGTGGAAAACGGCTGGTGGTTGTATCCGTGTATACCAATTTCCCCGCCATGGGCGATAAGTTCCCGGCCATAAAAAATATAATCCTTTATGCTCAGGTCGGTTGACCCCGGTACAATTTTTTGGGTTTCATCATTGTATGTTCCTATCACAACGCCGGTATATTTAATATTATACTTTGCTGCCAGTTCCGCCATATCCGGCCACCAGACATCTTTGTAAAACCGCGAGATGGTCATACCATATTCTTCGGTTATCTTCCCATAGGTTCCTTCCGGGATGGGGGCCGGAAAGTCATCGATAAAACTCACTTTGGCATCAATGACCGGATATATAAAGTCTTCTTCCAGCAGGCCAAGGGCGCCTGTAATGAAGCCTCTGTTCCTTTTATCCGCCAGCACCGTCCCGTTGAAGTACATTATATTCCCCAGTCCATACCTCCTCTTCCATAATAGCGGTGTCCCGTCTATTGCCTCGGCATATTTCTCACAATCTCCTGTAAGTCTTAAACTGATTGATGAATTGGTCATTAACTCTTCTTCAGTTATTTCAAGCCCCTCGCCTTTTATAAGCACATTATCCAGAAGCCGGATGCCCTGGCAGTTGACAAAATCTCCGAATTCATAAATACCCAGTTTCCTGTAAATGGCCTGAAAATTCCCTGAAGGGGCCAGTCTGAAAGCGATGAACAAATTCCCGCCCTCGAATACATATGCCATCAAGTCATCTGGGTCGTAAAATCTGTCAATGTCCTCCAGAATCAGTATAACTGTATCGTATTCATCGTTAATATTACGAACACTGTCAACGTCAACAGCATCATACCCGATTTTTATATAGTCTAGCATCTTTTCAAAGTTCTCTTTTATTTTTAAAAATTCTTCCTTATCGTCATAAATCATAAGATATCTGTCAGCAGGTATATCGTTAAGTAACGTTTTATCGATCCCCTTGCCCGATTTTTCATTAAAGTCAATGAGAGGCACATTTTCATTCCTGTTCAGCTTTATAATGAATTCTGAACGGGTGATTTCAATAAATAATGCCATCAGGACAACAAGCAACAGAACCACGGTGATTTGCTTTTTCCATTTCATTTAGGCACCTTCCAACCAGAATCTGACTATATCCAGACCTTTACCGGAAAGTTTCACCGGTGATTTCCTCAATCCTTCCAGAACAGCATAAAAGCTTTTTTTGTCTTTGATTAAATAATAATACTTCAAGTTAACCAGATAGGCCGCTTCGGTTTGGTTGTTTTCCAGAAATACCTTGCAGTAATTGCCTGCCCTGTCCAGTTCCCCCGCTTCAAACAAGGCATTAATCAGTTTACTGTAATATCTTTCATCGCTTTTACGGCTTTTTAGCATATTTTCCAGCATCTGGATATATATGTGCAATATTTTTTTACTATTGTACTGATCCAGCAGACCGCTCTCTAAATATTCTTCCAGCACGCTGGCATATTCTTTTGCCAGTTCCCCGTCAGCTTTATTTTTCTCATATTGTACCGAAAATGCCTGGATTTTCAGGTCCAGGTTCCGCTTTATTTCGGACACGGCTGAAGCTGCATAATGGGCCGTTTCAACATCATCATCCCTGAGGGCAATTTTTAGCATATCAATATATTTGCTAGAATCTTTCTTCAGGGTATCAATAAGCTGTTGTCTTTTGGTTTTTGTATCATTGATGATCAATGTTTCTTCAAGGGGTACAAGGTTTGTTTCCTTTTCAATATTAATACGATCAGCAAATAATTCTACAATGCCTTTTATGCCAGGCTGGTCCTCAATTTCTTTATTCCCCTTGTTTCTTAGCAAATATAGAACCAATACGATAATATATCCCCCTACGGGGAAAAACAGGGATATTATGAAATTGGAAAATCTTTCCTGATTGTTTGCCCTGCCGGACCCCAAAAAGGCAATCAGGCAGCTAAGCGCTAAATGTGCTGTTATAAGGAGCTTCATAGTATCCGCCTTCTTCCACCATTTCTACGCTTATACCCATATCATTCAATCTCCTGATTACATACTGAGCTTCTTCAGCACTGGTATTTGACAATAGCATGAGCAGTTCATTGTTTTCATCAATACCAAGGTGGTCGGATTCCCGGATGCCTTTTTCAATTTGATATGCAATCCCCTTCTTCTCCCATTCATCCGCATCACGGATTTTCAGCAATATGAAATGGGTATTATTCTTTTGTTTTGATTCAATCTTGCTCTGAAGGAGTTGCCTGAAATACCCGCTTTTCAGTACGCATGTGCCTTTGATATATTTCTCGTCATAGATGGCCTGTTCATATCGATAAGCCCGTGCCAGAGCCGATGTTACAAGGTTTGAAACCACCTGGAGAAGGTTTTGTTTGTACAGGGACATGGTTTCAAACTCCAGCGTATAGACAGCAATTATGGCCAGCACCTTGTCGCCAACAATAATAGGTGACATCATCATGGGTAATGATTTTTTCAAATCCCTGTTGACAAATATGGATTTGTTGCGTATCAGATTTTCTATCTCAGGAATATCGCTCACTCTGATGGACTTGTCAACATTTATACTGCTTCCTTTGGACCTGGAAATCAGTCTTAAATAGTTCTGGTCCTTTGAAACAGAGAAAATATATACATCTTTTGATTTCATGACTTCTTCTATTACCCCTACAGTCCCGTCAAATACCTTCCCCGGTTCCAGGGTATCAAGGGCACTTGTAATGCTGTATATTTTGCCGAAACTGTCTTCAGCGTTGGTAATCTGGTCCTGGAGCTCTTTCCTTACAATCTTCCCTTCATTATACATATCATAAAGAAAGTCAAATTTTTCTTTTATTTCTTTAATCTGTTCTTCTCTGTCTTCCACCTGGTACTTCTTGCTGTCCATGGAATAGCCCAGGACAGCCCCGACAAAAATGTACAGGCTGAAATGAAGCAATGTGTTAACATTGTAAACGAGGGATATTATATCGTGGCCTGTTTCTCGAATTTCCCAGATGAACAGGATACAGGAAAAAAAGGCTGCAATTGACGATTGTTTTAATCCGTAAAGGATACCGAAAATAATTATATAGACGAGTTTAAAGTCAACTATATCTTGCAACCCAAATCCTTTGGAATACCGAGACAGGAAATATACGATAAGAAATGTCAGTAAATTTTCGATATATGGCACCAGTTTTTTAAATAAGTTATTGTTTTTCTTCTTTTCTTTAATCTTTTTTGGAGCGAGAATTCCAATTATATTTTCTCTTGTATAGCTTCTATACCACATGTATGTTTTTTTAATGCCCTGCTCCAGGCTGTACATGGGTGTCCAGTTGAGCTCTTTTACCGCCTTGTCGTTCACCAGCCTGGAATGTAATATATCACCTTTCCTGGCCTTCGTATATTCTATTTTCACAGGAGAATATATTTTTTGGACCAGTTTGGCCAGGTCCTGTATGCTATTTGAGACATTGGCAGATATATTGAGTATATCACACGAACAAAACTCTGCGGCCTTATATATGGCATCAACAACATCTTCCACATAAATAAAATCTCTCGTCTGTTCACCGCTGCCGTGAACCAGTAATGCTTTATTGTTGAAAATGTTATTCATGAAAGTGACAACAACGCCGCCCTCTCCTTTAGTTGATTGCCTTGGACCGTATACGTTTGAAAAACGGAGACATATTGTATCAAGACCATATATTTCCTTCCACAGCTTGCAATAATATTCTCCGGTCAGCTTGCTGACGCCATAGGGAGATACCGGATTGCATTCATCTTCTTCTGCAACGGCTGCCTCGCTGGAATTCCCGTACACTGCAGCAGAAGAGGCAAAAACAAATTTCCTTACATTGTATTTGCATGATAAGTACAGCATATTGATAAGGCCCAGGATATTGTACCGGGCGTCAGAATAGGGGTCTTCCACAGAAGCCGCAGCATCAATATGCGCGGCCAAATGCACGACTACGTCAAATTCATTGTTCGCAAAGATTTCTTCGCATTTTCTATCTTCAACATTCATCTGATAGAACTTGTGCTTGATGTTAACATTTTCTTTGTGGCCTGACGAAAGATTGTCTATAATATATACCTTATAACCTTCTTTATAGAATCTCTCGGCAGTATGGGAACCAATGAAACCATACCCCCCCGTTATAAGCACTTTCATGATGTTTGTCCCCCTTGACATACAAATAAATCATAGACAGGTAAGCGGTTGTCCAGGTTGTCATGATGCACTATTCATATTGCAGATGATTTTCCCCGCTGTTTAATAAAACATATATTGTACTCCCCAAAATACAATATATAAGCCTCTATGAAAACTGTCCGGAAGCAGTTTCAGGGTTTCATCCGAAACGCCCCGGTATTTTACATATGAAATGTAATTATGGTTTTTCTAGCATCAGAACAGAAATTTCTTCAGTTTATATTATAATAGCAGTAATACCGGCGCTTTTCAAGCACTTAGTTCAAGCACAGTATCAATAGAATAATATGATATATTTCATATATGTATCCTTTAAATTCTTCCTTTTAACGATTTCTTCAATTCTTTTACCTTTTGCCTTATCTGACTTCTCTCCAACCCCTTTTCCTGTAAAAGCCGACCATTAGCATTGCAGCAATTAACGCCATCGCCGAACCAAAATAAAAAGGAGCGCTGTTGTCAACTTTGTCATACAGTATACCGGCTATAACACTCGCCGGGAGCAGCGTAATCCCGATAAGGGAATTGTATATTCCAAGCCCCGTACCCCTCTTGTTTTTATCTGTAAGATCGGAGACCAGCGCCTTCTGCACACCGTCTGTCACCGCACTGTAAAGTCCGTATAAGGCAAACAGCAGAACAACTGCCGCTTTATCATTTGTCCTCCCAAAACCGAAGTATACGATGGAGTAAAGTAAATACCCGAAAACAATTAGTCTCTCCCGGCCAATTCTGTCCGAAAGTATGCCGGCAGGAACAGCGAAAATAACCGAGACCGAATTGAATATCAGGTAAACAAGAGGTATGAACAAGGCTTGTATACCGACATCGCCGGCTTTGACCAGTAACAAGGCATTGGTTGAATTGCCAAGGGTAAATATAAAGGAAATACCCAGGAACATATAATATCTCATCGGGAAGTCCCTGAACACAATCTTCCCGGGAAGCTCCGCCTTGCTTTTTTTAGCCTCCCTGACAAAAAGAACTATATTAATGACCCCCAGCATGCCCGGTACCGCTGAAAGCAGGAATACCTTGCGGTAATCCCCCGGAAAAACCGCCAGAACTGCAAAGGCCAGCAACGGCCCTGCTATTGCACCGCTGTTATCCATGGCTTTATGAAAGCCAAAGCTTCTTCCTTTTTTACCCTCACCGGATGATCCGGCTATAAGGCTGTCCCTGGGCGCAGTTCTTATTCCCTTTCCCACCCTTTCGGAAAATCTGATTATCAGGACCTGCAGGGGTGAAGTCACTATTGAAAATAATGGAGACAGAACAGCCGTAATTGCATAACCCGCCACCATGAGAGGTTTGTTTTTGCCGATCCTGTCACTCCACCAGCCTGACAAGGCCTTGAGAAGCGATGCCGTGCTTTCTGCAACTCCTTCAATAAGAGACAGTTCTGTCTTTGATGCCCCTATAGACATTAAAAAAAGAGGCATAACAGCATATATCATCTTTGTAGTCGTATCAGTAAAAAAGCTGGTTAAGCCCGTAAAAAATATATTCCGTTCAAGGCCTAAGATTTTTCTCTGCTTCCCGTTATCAACACTCATACCTGTCCCCCTCTAACCGGCCTTTTCATATTATTAGCCATTATACTCACAAACCTTGTCGCTATAGTTTCGAAAGTTTTTTTGCGTAATACAATTTCTCCTCTGCATAATCCCTTTGATTAAGAATGAAATATGCCTCTTGCCTCAATCTTCCAATACCACGAGAGCTTATGAAATTCTTAACCTGCAAACGTCTCGACAGCAATTGTTCTCGAATTGCCTGAAACAAATCCTTTCACTTTCATTGTATGACTCATCTCTTAAGTCATCGAAATGACTGACGTGTTCAGAAAAACCAATGTTGTCAGAAGAACCGTCCCCTTGACAATCGAAGAACCGTCCCCTTGACAATCCCCTTGGCATTAATTTAAATTTAAAAAGCGGCTTTCACCGCTTCATATTGTCAACTGCATTTTATTTTTCTGTTTTCCCTGCACACCGTCAGTTCCACAGTCTCGGTCAGTATATCCGAATAGCTATACGAAACTCTTCTGACAGCATCTTGATTCCCGTCAAACTTAACGACAAATATGCTGGGATATGTCTGTTCCAGGACACCTTCTTTCACAAAGGTTTTCTTCCTGCCTTTGTTGGCTTTCAGTCTGACCTTCTCTCCAACATAGCTTTCCACATCTTTTTTTATTCTGTCAAGAGTTGTATTCACCCGCATACCCGATCACCTCTCTCAGAGCTCTGTATCTATAATATTTTACCATAAACTCATTATAAAATCAAACAAATATTGTACCAATGGGCAGGGGTGATTGTCAAATATAATATTTCCCAAATACGAAGATTTATTTTCATATACCACCGTAATACTCCATTATTCCTTTATATATCCCTGTAGCAATCTGTTTTTTATACGTATCCCTTTCCAGCTTTTTTTCTTCCATGGGGTTTGATATATAGCCTATTTCCAGAATCAATGAGCTTACTTTTACTTCCCTTAAAATGTAAAAATTGGCTATCCTTACTCCCCGGTTTATAACACCCGCCTGGTCCACCATGTGTTTCATGATTGCCCCGCCCAGTTTTTCTCCTTCAGCATCCCCCTTAAAGTAATAGATCTCAGTACCGGATACTGTGGGATTTTCAATGGCATTGTGGTGTATGCTTATAAAAAAATGCGGTCTCAAATCATTGCCTATTTCCGCCCTCCTGGACATCAGTACTTTGCTGTCGTCTTCCCTGGTCAGGTAAACAACTGCTCCCGCTCCCCTCAGAGTTTCTGCAAGCATTTTGGATATTTCCAGGTTAATGTCTTTTTCTTTCAGCCCTCCTATTCCCCTGTTATCACTGTCATCTCCTCCATGACCGGGGTCCAGGACAAATACTTTGCCCTTCAAGGGCTTATCTTTTTCAAAACTCCTTATGCCGGTTATCTCTACCCCTGTAAAGTAGTAATGGATTATCTCTCTATATCCATATCCCTTAGCTGCCATGGCATTGGCGCCATGCTGGCACATTCCCAGCCCATGACCTTTTCCTCCGCTGTAAATCCTGAAAATCAGCGGATCCCAGCCGAAACGGGTGGAGTTCAGCCCGAGAAGCTGCTTTACATCGCTACCCCTGAAACACTTGCCGCCAATTTTTATATTTCTTACTCTGCCTTCCCGGTCCCTTTCGATTTCATCAATTATGCCTTTCACCGAAGGCGCTTCAACGGCACTGGCCCTTTTTATCCTTACCCCAAGTTTTTCTTCCACTTCTTCTATGGTCACGTCCCTGGTATTCTCCCAGTACAGGGATTCTCTGCAGTAATCGCACAATACTTTCCGTAGATATAATACCTTATTCCCTATTACGTCTTCCGAATTTTCGGTAGCCCCTCCGCAGCAGGGATGATAATAGGGATGAATGGGCTTACTGTTAACCGTTACTATTTCTCCCCGGGTTGACAGGGCTGCCTCCATTATCCTGTCCCATTTTTCCTGATAACTGCCCCCCCAGAGCTCTTTCAACTCCTCCCTGGACAACCATTTCTCACAGTGCCCGCTGTTGCATATATCTGCTCCTGCATAAGCCCTGCACCCTTCACCATCGTATACGGGAAGCTGTCTTACTATGCCTGTCCTTATAAGAAGAGCCTGGGCCTTGAGTGCTTCCATGTTGAAGCACGGAGACATCCGGGAAGCCAGAAGCTCCGCCACCAGTTCGTCCAGGGGCATTTTGACCATACCATTCATATTATTATAATAAACTTTGATAATTACATTTTCTCCGCACGTCAAATCATTTTACCTCCTCCTATGCTAAATATAGGGGGATTTTGGCAGCCCTTCCCTGTATTTACCCCTGGTCTGAAGGCCGCCTATACCTTCCAGCCCTGTTATTGTGCTGGCAATAAGCTCTTCCACCGATACTATTTTGTCAATTCCGGAATAGGATATTTTTTCACAAATAAAAACCGGGTCCAGTGCGTGAATCAGAACCCTGTTGGGAGAACTGGCAAAATTGGCCCCCGCCCCTAGAATAGCCTCAAAATGAGACTGGCAGGCCCCGGCAAAAATAACCAGGTCGTCATAGGAGGGGTCAAACTTCCTGGCCTCTTTTACAGCCGCAGTAAAGTACTTTGAATTTCTATAATAGTTTATATCCTTAATATCATCATATCCTTTAATAAGGCTGTCATGACCTGTTAAAACCAGTATATCCGGCAGTTCTTCCCTTAATAGCTCCCCAACCACTGAGGGCTGTTCACTTTCGGGGACATAATGGCCTATCACCTTTATATCCAGTTTATAGTATGTCTCCATGCACATATCAAGGTATTCTTTATCTCCATCCAGGTGAAGGACTTTTCCCGACCTGCCGAAAGAATTCTTGCTCCTGTACAGAAAGGCATTCTTGATACCCCTTGAGTTGCTCCTGTTTTTCCTTTCGCTCATAACACTGGAGATGCGCTTGGAAATGATTTCATTATAGGTTTTCTTATAAGAGCTTGTATCTTTACCTGTCATCCTGACCAGGTCGGTTTCAGGAGCGTCTGCCAGAATCCTCAGATTGACCCCCTTTAATATAAAAACCCTCTCCTTGGCGGAGTGGTCTATTACTTCAACCACTTTAAACAATATATCACAATCGTATGATTTCCTGGCTACCAAGTCTCCAATTCTAATTCCGGTCACTTCCATCCCTCCTGGATAACCTTTCAATATGATTGATTAATATATATTATGAAGTGAAAGAGGAGGGTGTGCATTCGTCCCCGGCATACCCGGTTTGAATCATAGTTGTAATCGGAATAACCGCAGGTACGGCATCGACAAAAATTTTTCACTGTAGTAACGGTTAAAATAGGTCATATAATGTGATATAATAAGTTATATAAAATAAATACTATATTTCGTTAGGTGAGGTTCCTATATAGATATACGCTACTGCCCAGAAATGTCGAGAGACGCCAATGGGTTAGCAAGTATTACCGGAATAAGGTTTTACTTAATGTAGCTGGATTTTGTCCAAAGCTATATAGTGCCAAAACTCAACGAGTGGAGGGTTAATGCAGGAATTAAGCTTCTTCTTTGTTGAGGAAGCCTTTTTAATTTGTCAGGCTATATTACCCGCCTTTTTTTCGAATTCATATAATGATAGAAACAGATTATATCCGGGACCGGAAAGGAGCTGAGAAAAATGGAAAAGTTTAAAGATCTGTTTGAAGAAAAAAGATTCCGGGAATTAATGGAATACCTGAATGATATGAACGAGGTAGACCTGGCTGAATATCTGAAAGAACTGGATAAGAACCAAAAGATAATATTTTTCAGGCTGCTTAAAAAAGACAACGCGGCGGAGGTTTTCTCCTACATGGATACCGAAGAACAGCTGGATTTGATTGATTCCATAACCGAGGCAAGGCTGAAGGAACTGATGGAGAATATGGCCTTTGACGATAAAATTGACCTGCTGGAAGAAATGCCTGCAAAAGTGGTAAAAAAAATATTGCAGCACGTTACAAAAGACGAAAGGAAAATAATCAATCATTTTCTTAATTTCCCCGAGGATTCGGCCGGTTCTATCATGACTATAGAATACGTCGACCTGAAGAAATATTTTACGGTGAAAGACGCCCTGGAACACATAAAAAAAACCGGTGTCAACAAGGAAACCATTTACACCTGCTATGTGATCGACAGCAGCCGACATCTTGAAGGAACAATATCTCTCAAGGACATTATTATGGCGAAAGAAGACAGTGAAATCGGTGAGCTTATGGACAACCGGGTCGTGGCCGTACAGACCACCGATGACCAGGAGGAAGTAGCAGCCCTGTTCAAAAAATACGACCTTCTGTCCGTTCCCGTTATTGACAGGGAGAACAGGCTTGTTGGCATAATTACCATTGACGACATAATCGATGTTATAGAAGAGGAGGATACGGAAGACTTTCACAAAATGGCAGCCATGGAGGCCAATGAAGTATCCTACCTGAAGACAGGGATAGTAACCCTTGCCCGAAAGAGAATATTATGGCTCATGGCACTTATGATCTCAGCCACCCTCACCGCCAAGATCGTTCAACATTTTGATATGGTGCTGCAGTCGGTTGTAAGCCTGGCATATTTCATACCCATGCTGATGGGTACAGGAGGAAATGCCGGGTCCCAGTCGGCAACACTGGTAATAAGGGGAATGGCGGTTGGAGAGCTGGACAGCAAGGACGCCATAAAGGTAATATCAAAGGAACTGAGAGTATCTTTTCTTGTGGGACTGGCCCTTGCAACAGTCAACTACATCAGAATCATCCTGTTTGAAAACCTGGACACGGGCATTGCCCTTACGGTATCTCTGACCATCATGGTAACGGTAATGCTTGCAAAGCTTACAGGGGCAATGCTTCCCATAATAGCCAAGGCTGTAAAGGTAGACCCGGCTATAATTGCCGCTCCCATGATCAGCACTATAGTAGATGCATTAACTCTCATCATGTATTTTAATATAGCGCGCATTATACTTGGGCGGGCCTTCGGCCTTGCCTGATTTGACCTCTCGCCGCGACTTTAACAGTTCCCGGATCCTCTGCTTCAACTTTTTGTATTGTTTGGGCAGGACCAGATACATGCCGGTAAATATGAGGACCCAGCCGGGAAGCACCGGAAGCAGCAGTCCCGTTATTCCAATAATAATGCATACTATGCCTGTAAAAATTCTAACTATAATCAACACTATACCTCCATTGTACAATCTGACGTTCTTACTATAACACAGGGGAATGCTGGAGTAAAGCATATGAAAAATATACTACTGATAAAGGAATTTGGTTAAGCAAGCAGAATTGTATTATAAATCTTACGAAAAACAGGAGGGGTGAAAATGAAAGCCAAAATCATTGCAATAATGTCAGTATTTCAGTTTATGTTAACAGTAGCAGTATATGTTTTGATGGTAAGACTGATGCCCCGGAAGCTTGTAGACTTACTGGCTGACAGTCCGTCCGCCGATATCCCTGACAGTATTATGCCCCTTATCAGCCAGGCTGCCTTGAAGTACTGGCTGGTGGCAGTCGCCGTTACTGTGGTCTTCAATGTTTTATTCTATGCTATAATCAGATGCATTTATATAACGCCCATATCAAGTCTTGAGAAAGACCTGGAAGAAATAGAAAAGGGAGATATGCTCAGGAAACTGCCGGAAGACCTCAGGTCATCCATTGGCAAAATAGCCCGTACAACCAATAAAATCCTGATGAATACAAAAAGGACGATGGGGGAAATACTGACGGTTGCCGAGAAAACCAAAATCTATGCTGAAGAGCTGTTAACCAATGCCGAAGAAACCAATCGCTCCGCAGAAGAAATCGCAATAACCATTTCTGAAATAGCCCAGGGCATAGAACAGGGCTCCGCTGCTGCAACCAGAACAAGGAACAATACCTCCGAAATGGTCAGGTCCTCGGAAAGCATTGCTCAATTTGCCGACGCCACCATGGAGGAAACCCTGAAAATGGAAAAGACTATATCCGAAAGTATGGGTAATCTGGAAAGCCTGATTGAAAGAATCCGGGAGAGCTCCCTGACAAATAACCGCCTGGCTGAAGAGGTGGCTGTCCTTGAAAAACATGCGGGACAAATATCCAGTATCATTGTTGAAGTGACAGATATCAGCGAGCAGACCAACTTACTGGCCCTTAACGCCGCTATTGAAGCTGCCCGGGCGGGTGAACAGGGAAGGGGTTTTGCCGTTGTTGCCGAGGAAGTGAGAAAACTTGCGGAACAGTCAGCCATATCCGCCAGTAAGATCCAAAACCTGGTTAATTCCATAATCAATCAGATTGAGCTGGTGGTAGGAACCATGAAGTCCCAGGCTGACAGAGCCCGGGAAGACGCAAACCTGGCTGACAGCTCCAGGGAAGAATTCAGACGGATAAGCCAGGTAACCCGTTCGACTTCACAATCGGTACAAAGAATACTGCAACTGGCTGAAAAGCAGGTGGCCAGTGTAAGGGAAATCGATGCACTGATGGAGGACATAGTGGCATCCGCCCAGCAGGCTTCGGCGGGAACACAGCAGTCAGCGGCAGCGGCGGAACAGCAGTCGGCCTCCATGGAGCAGGTATTCCAGTCGGTTAGAAACCTCAATGAAATCGCCGGGGAACTGGATGAGGCCTTTAATGAATATAGAAGGGGCCTCGCCCTGGGGGAAAAAGAAGAGAACAGAGCCCGCAGGGCGACTTCTGTTATGGCTGCCATGGTGGAAAGGGAGGAATTTAAAAAAGACCGCCCTGATGACATATTAAAACTGTTCAAAGAGAGTATATCCCAGAGTACCGGCCTGGAATTCCTGGCATATGTTGATAATACCGGTGAACTGGTCATAGGGTCCCAGGATATCGAAAATACCAATGCGCGGCACAGGCCTTTCTTCATCGAGGCCATGAAAGGCAAAACCTACCGGTCCCAACCCTACGTCTCTTCTGTCACTCAGGAATTCTGTATTACCATATCCATGCCCGTCAGGGACAGCAGGAACAATATAAAGGGAATACTGGTAGGAGACCTGAACCTGGGCGTATAGAAAACAAACCCGCATTATGCGGGCTTATTTGTTTCCCTATTCCGGTTTCACCAGTATACCGGTATTTGCATCGACATATGCGAGCCAGTATCCGAAAACTCCCGGCCTTTTTCCCTTTCCCCTGGCAGGATGCCAGTTATAGAATCCCCAGGCGTCCATTTGCCTTTCCATTTGCTCTCTGTATCCCCCCGGAACCCCGTATATATAATACTTTATCCTTTTATTATCATCATATTTGATGCCGAACAGGTAATTATAATTGTTTATATACCACCAGTTGCACCCCTCTATGGGATGCTCAAAGGGCTGTACTTTGCAGTAGTACTTGAGCGCATCCTCAATGTAATTTTCAATTTTCCGGCCGGCCAGTTGTTCGCTTATTTGCCGGTATCCCTGTTCCATTTCTTTCAGCCGGTCTGTTTCATTCTTTTCTTCTTCTGTTTCAACCTCTGCCCTTTCACCCTTGCGATCTGTTCCGCCCTCCTCGGTTTCTTCAGCAACCGGGTTTCCCATCATCTGTTCATCCGCAGGCTTATCATCCGTATGTACTTCTTCCGGAATTTCAGCCTCATCATTCTGCAAAGACTCCTCTCCATAGTGTGTCTCATGGAAGATTTTTTCTTTCCAGTCTTTAGGCTCTTCCCCTGTATATCCTATGAGAGGACAGTATATGTCATGTTTATGGCTGTTTTTTCTCTGCGCCGTTACCCCTACCACATCAAAGCTGTCTATACCTTCTCCCGTATCTTTCACATCCCCGGGATCAAACCTCCAGACGTTTTCTCCTTTGCCTTTCTTATCTATAACCAGGACACCGGTATTAATCAGGTGGTTGCTGTTATCGCTCTGCGCCAGAAAGCCCTTGTATATCCATTCACCCTTCTCAAAATATTTCAAATTCTGGACATAAAGAGTAAGTACTCCTTTTCCGCCTCTTATCTCTAACCTTGCAAACCCTGCGGGACGCTTTCCTGCATCAGCCCTGTAACCGGGGTCTGATTCCTGCAGCATAATCATACGTCTGCTGAAATTTCTGCCCGAGCCCATTCCCTTCCCTCCCTTTTTACAAAATGCTACACTACCAATATATGAAGGGATAGGCCAATGGTTACCTGATTTTACTCATGCAGTTTGCCAGCTTGCAGAATTCCTCTACAGAAAGGCTTTCACCCCTCCTGTTCCCGTCTATGCCTGCACTTTCAAGGGCCCTTCTCACGTATTCCTTGTCATTAATGCCGGATATCCCTTTTAATGCATTAAGAAGGGTTTTCCTTCTATGGCCGAAGGCCTTTTTTACCAGTAAGAACAGGAGCTTTTCGTCCTTTACATCAAATACCTGCTCTTTTCTTATATCCATCTTTACTATTGCTGAACTGACCTTGGGAGGGGGTATAAACACAGCAGGAGGTACAGTGGCTATCAAATGGGGCCTCGAATAATACTGCACTCCCACAGTAATAGCTCCATAATCTTTTGTCCCCGGGGCTGCCGTCATCCTCAGGGCTACTTCCTTCTGTACCATAACTACAACCGATTCCAGGGGAAAATCTTCTTCCAGGAGTTTCATAATAACCGGAGAGGTTATGTAATAGGGCAGATTGGCCACAACTTTCACCCTTCCGGGTGAAAAAACTTCTTCCCACAATCTTCTCAGGTCAATTTTAAGTATATCCCGGTTTATCAGCTTGACATTAGATAAGCATGAAGTGGTTTCTTCCAGCACAGGCATTAGCCTGCTGTCTATCTCAACGGCCACAAGCTTCCCCGCCCTGGCTGCCAGTTCCCGGGTCAAGGTCCCGATTCCCGGACCGATTTCCAGTACCCTGTCGTCCGGTTTCAGTTCGGCGCTGTCCACAATCTTCTTCAGTATATTTTTGTCGGCCAGAAAATTCTGCCCCAGCTTTTTATTAAGTGTTAAACGGTACTTTTTCAGGATATCCACCGTTTCCTTTATTGTAAATCCTTCATCCATAATGCTTTTACCCGCTCTCTTCAATGGTATTAAGACTTTTTTTAAATGCTTCCCGCGTTATCTGATACCCGTTTAACCGTTGCAGCATTTTCCTGGCACTACACCGGCCTATGCCCAGAACTTCGCCCGGCATATTTCTGCGGACACCGGCGCTGCCGGTACCTGCCAGCCCCGTCTTTAGCAGGTCCGCCATGGTGAAAACCGGCCTATGTCCCTCCAGTCTTTCAGTCCTGGCTCTGTCAAGAGGCCTGCGTATATCCTTTTTTACAGCACTGATATCCTTGGGGCCTTCTACCACTATTATCTCTTTAATCATAACTGCATCCCTTTCTGCAGAATATCCACGGTTAATTGAAACGGGGACCCGGAGTGGAATTTGACTGTCTGCTGGCATAGACCGGCCTGGACAGAGCTACGGGCGGTAGGACCGTGACAAAACAGCCCACCTCGGGGTGGGCTGTCAATCCAGTATATACACTAAGACTTTTCGCTTTCCGAATTTCCTGACATCTTCGGGGGATTCGTAATACAGGTCTATTTTGTTTCCCTTTATGGCTCCTCCTGTATCCTCAGCGCTGGCGAAGCCGTAGTCCGGACGCCCGTCCAGGGATTTGACGTATAGTTTGGTCCCCAGGGGTATAACCCCGGGATCCACCGCCACAACTCCCGGCCTCACACGAGTACCGCTCCGGGTTATACCGTAGCCCTTATCCCCCGGCCTCTTACCGGTACTCTCATAGGTGGCATCATAAGCGGTAGCGGTCATATAGACAGCCTTCTCAAACCTCACAGCGCCTCTGGAAGTCTGAAGCAGATCCCTTGTTCCCAGGGCGACTATCTCTTTACGGGGCTCTTCAATAATCTTACTGCTTATAACCGCCCTTTCCGTTTCTTCCCCGTCATGACGAACTATTTTGATTTCCTCTCTCACTTTGCCATTATAACCCTTTTGTGTGACTTTTTCAATCCCTTTGTCCATCCGGTCAGTGGTCTGAACAATTCTTTCAAAAGGTATCTCCCTCTCACAGACTTTTATCTCTTCTGTTACTCTGACCACTTTTATGCCCATCCCCCTGCTCACCGCTGTGGAAAGGCCAGGGTCAACAATATCCTTTTCCCCTATTTCTATCTCCAGCTCTTCCAGCGCCTGGCCCACCGTGTCGGCAGCAGACAGGTACTCCTTTTCTCCGTCTTTTGTAGTAATAGTTACGGGCACCGCCCTTTTTATCACAATCTCCATATTATCCCTCAGGGTCGTGTCAGGGCCCGGTATCAGCCTGTCACTGTCTCCCAGTGATATCCCTCTCTGCTCCACAAGGTCTTTAACATTTTTTTTGAAGGTTACCAGCTTTGTTACATCTTTTCCGTCTACAATAGTAACCCCCCTGGCCATAACACTAAAACCCGTTGCCAGTGCCATTATGAGCACCAGTAACGTTAAGGTAATAAAATTGTTTTTATTCACAATAACATCTGCTCCTTTAGCAAATTTTAGTGTAACCACAGGCGGCAAAAATATTCAATTCTGACTGCCCCCGGTAATACTCCCGTTCTTTCTGGCGGCAGCCAAGCGGTACTGCATCCCTGAATAACGGTTTCCACACTTCCCGTTTATTAGCAATAATATAAAGCCCGCTCCGGGGGAACCCCCTATAATACCCTTAACCCCGGCAGGAGATAACCCTGCGGTTCGCAAGGCAAACAGAAGGACCGCTTCCTTTCTTCCTGCCTCTAATTATACCAAAAATACCGGCTCTTATTTCCTGGTATTATTTGCAAAACAATAAAAACCTTGAAACGTCGCATGCGCTTCAAGGTTTTCATTTAACATTATGCTACCTGCCGTCATCCATGGGCATAGTGGGCATATAAGGCCCCGGTCCCATACCCGGCATATACGGGCAGTAACCCATTCCCGGTCCTGGCCCCATTCCCATTCCCGGCATGAACGGGCCATATCCCATTCCATATCCCGGGTCCATCCCCGGCATGCAGGGTCCCGGTCCCATCATGGGCATAACAGGATAGCACATTACAGGATAGCATAGCATTGCCATCATTGGCATCATAGGCATTGTGGGACCCATCTCAGGGGGCATTGCAGGCATCTCGGGCATTTCTGGCATGCAAGGTTTTTCAGGTTTTTTTTCCAATTCATACTCCCCTCCTATCCGGCTTCACTTCAATACTATTATATGATGGATAAAAGAGGAAGTTACTATCTGGCCTGTCCTTTCCTACTGTCCAAAATCTATTCCAAACAATTTCCCCGTATTGGCGGCTACGGCATCCATCAGTTCCTCGGTACTTATTCCTTTAATCCTGCTGATTTCTTCCGCCACATATTTTACGTTTCCGGGATAATTTCTTTTACCCCTGTAAGGAACGGGGGTAAGGTAAGGACAGTCAGTTTCCAGGAGCATCCTGTCCAGAGGGACATATGCCACTGCTTCTCTGGCCTTTCTTGCATTGTGAAAGGTAACGGGGCCTGCAAAGGATATAAAGAAATTCATATCCATACATTCTCTGGCGGTTTCCCGGCTACCGGAAAAACAATGCATAACCCCTCCTATTTCAGAAGCCTTTTCCTCCTTCAGGATTTTTATAATATCCCCGTGGGCTTCCCTGTCATGGATCACTACGGGCAGTTTCATGTCCCTGGCGAGGTTCAGTTGCTGTCTGAAGGCAGCCTTCTGCCGGTCCCGCGGTGAAAAGTCATAATGATAATCCAGGCCTATCTCCCCGATTGCCACCACTTTGTCCTTTCGGGCCAGGGAACCGAGTATTTCTACAGAGTTCCCGTCCATGGTCCTGGCATCATGGGGATGTATCCCTACGGCGGCATATATGAACGGATATCTGGATGCCAGATTTATGGATTTTATACTGGAAGAGACATTGACCCCCGCATTGATAATACAAAGGACCCCTTCTTCCCTGCACTGCTCAATAATCTGTTTCCTGTCCCTGTCAAACCGCCTGTCATCCAGGTGTGCATGGGTATCAATCAGCATATCCTCATCTCCTGTTTACCTTACTTTTGAACCGGCAGGAATATCTCTGTCAAGGGTGACTATTGAAAGCTCCCCATCATTCTCTGTAGAAGCCGCCAAAATCATGCCGCGGGATTCAACCCCCATTAGCTTCACCGGTTTCAGGTTTTCCACCACCACAACCTTCTTCCCTACCAGTTCTTCCGGACCGTAAAATTTGGAGATGCCCGAAACAATCTGCCTGGTCTCCTCCCCGATTTTGACCTGAAGTTTCAGGAGTTTGTTGGATTTTTCAACCTTTTCACACTTTAGCACATCGGCAACCCGCAGATTAATCTTTGCAAAGTCATCTATGGTTATATGATTATTATCCATTGAACCTGTCTCTCCTTTTTTTCTTTCATTATCTCCCGTGGTCTGCTTGTCTTTCTCTATTCTGGGGAAGATTATCTCGCCTTTTCTCACCTTCAACCCTGCGGGCAGCCTGCCGGGCTGCAGGGCATCCTCCCACCCGGTACCCTGGCCATGGTCCATTCCCAGCTGATTCCATATCCTGGCAGGAGTGTTGGGCATAAAAGGGCTGATAAGGACTGATATTATCCTGATGCAGTCTGCCAGATTGTATAGCACGGTCGCCAGCCTGTCCTTCCTGGCAGGGTCTTTTCCCAGAACCCACGGCATGGTCTGGTCTATATATTTGTTTGCTCTGCCAACCAGCTTCCAGATTTCTGCAAGGGCATCACTGAACTGAAGATTGTTCATATATTCTTCCACTTTGCCCGGGATAGCGGCGGCCACATCCTTCAGTTCGCCGTCGGGGTCGGCTGTTTCTCCCGGTGAGGGAATTATTCCGCCGAAATATTTCTCGATCATGGTGACAGTTCTGTTTATCAGATTGCCCAGGTCATTGGCAAGGTCCGCATTTATCCTGTTCTCAAGGGCCTCGGTGGAAAATACGCCGTCTGCGCCAAAGGGCACCTCCCTCAACAGGAAATATCTTACAGCATCCACTCCATACTTATCCACCAGTATCACCGGGTCCACAACATTTCCCTTGGACTTTGACATCTTGCCCCCTTCCAGGATAAGCCATCCATGTCCGAATACCTTCCTGGGCAGTTCTTCACCCAGGGCCATCAGCATAATGGGCCATATTATAGTATGGAATCTTACTATTTCTTTCCCTACCAGATGCACATCTGCCGGCCAGTATTTTTTATAACCGGACTGGTCGTCCGAAAGGTAGCCCAGAGCCGTTATATAATTGGACAGGGCATCAATCCATACATAAACCACGTGTCCCGGGTCGAAGGTCACAGGTACGCCCCAGTCAAAAGATGTCCTTGAAACACAGAGGTCCTCAAGGCCGGGTTTCAGGAAATTGTTTATCATCTCGTTTTTCCTGGATGCCGGTTGAATGAAATCGCTTTCTTCAATGAATTTCATAAGTTTGTCCTGGTATTTGGACAGCTTGAAGAAATAAGCCTCTTCCCTGGTCAGCTCCACATCCCTTCCACAGTCGGGACATTTGCCCTCCACCAGCTGGTGCTCTGTCCAGAAGGATTCGCAGGGGGTGCAGTACCAGCCTTCATAATGACTTTTGTAGATATCTCCCTGATTGTAAAGCTTCTCAAAAATCTTCTGCACTGCTTTAATGTGACGGGGTTCGGTGGTCCTTATAAAATCATCGTAGGATATGTCCAAAAGCTTCCACAGCTTTTTTATCCCCGCTACAATCTTATCCACATATTCTATGGGTGTCACTCCGCTGTCAGCAGCTACTCTCTGAATTTTCTGCCCGTGTTCATCGGTACCGGTAAGAAACATTACATCATACCCTGTCAGCCTTTTAAACCTGGCCATTGCATCAGCCGCCACCGTTGTGTAGGAATGGCCTATATGCAGCTTATCGCTGGGGTAATAGATGGGTGTGGTAATATAAAAGGTTTTGTCTGACATGTTTTATCATCTCCTCCTCAAAATTGTTAAAGTGAAACTTCTATCAGCTCAGTAAATAAATAAGCCCCTACCAAACCGGCAGGGGCGACTTTTGGTCACGGTACCACCCTATTTCGTCATCCATCAGGACAACCTCATTATCGGCAACCCAGCGATTGCCTAGCCCTTTTAACGGAGGCGTCCGCTGCCGCCTACTCAGAAATTTCAGCGGCATGGTTCAGGGGCCATCTTCAGCGTATTCCCCGGTACCGGCTCTCACCTTTTCCGGCTCTCTGGGACAGGGGTAAGCACACCTACTCTTCCCATCATAACTTTTGAGCGAATATTATTCTGCGTATTACTTATATTAGCTTATTTATGTCATAATATACATAAATTTTATCCTTTTGTCAACCACCAAATACCAGACGGCACACGAGAACCGAAGCTATAACGCCGGCCAGGTCCGCCAGCAGGGCCGCCGGCAGTACATGGCGGATATTCCGGATACCTACTGCCCCGAAGTAGACAGCAATGGTATAAAAGATAGTCTCGGTGGAGCCCATCATTGTGCTGGCCACCCTGCCTACAAATGAATCCGGGCCGTATACTTTAAGCGTCTCTGAAAGTACCCCCAGGGCCCCGCTCCCCGAAAGGGGACGCATCAATACCAGGGGTATAATCTCCGGTGGTATACCCATGAGTCTGGCGGGATACTTAATAACATATATGAAGATCTCCATTGCCCCCGAGTACCTGAATACGCCGATGGCCAGGAGCATGGCCAGAAGATAGGGCAGTATTCTGACTGATATTTTGATCCCTTCACCGGCACCTTCCACAAAAACCTCGTATACCCTTACCCCTTTATAATAACCGTACAACAGGACCATCAGCACTATGAAAGGAATAGCCAGGGTTGATACAGTCTCTATTATTGAATACATATCCTTCTCTCCTAATAGAATCTCTGCAGTATCTTTACTGCAGCAAGACCTGCCAGCGTAGAGCAGGCTGTAGCAATAAGAGCCGTTCCCACGATTTCAGTGGGATTGGCTGAACCCGCCGCTGCCCTTAATCCTATTACTGTTGCAGGAACAAGCTGCACCGATGATGTATTGATTACCAGAAAAGTGCACATGGCATTGGTAGCCGTACGGGGACAAGGATTAAGATGCTGGAGTTCCCGCATGGCATTTATGCCCAGGGGTGTGGCTGCGTTACCCAGGCCCAGCATATTTGCAGTAATGTTCATCACCATGGCTCCCATAGCCGGATGCCGGGGTGGAATCTCAGGAAATATCCTGCTCAGCACCGGTCTTATGACCAGAGAAATCCGCCTGACAAGCCCCGATTCCTCTGCCACCCGCATGACCCCCACCCACAGTGCCATCATACCCACCAGTCCGATAACAAGCTCCACAGAATAAGATACACTGTTCATCATCCCGGCGGTAACCTCTTCAACCCTGCCGGTTATCACGGAAACTATTATCCCCGCCACAATCAATACCAGCCATACAACATTTATCATTTTACCTACCCCTCACCCCATCATATTAGACTGCCAGGACTTTTTGTCCCATGACTAGCGCCGCAGATGCTCCCGCCCTCTCAGACGGCAGCCAAACAGTGCTACACCCCGGGATAGCGGTTTCTGACCTTCCTGCGGGGTTACGGTCCCGCCCGAAGCCAAGCATACTGTTTGCCCGGTACAATTAATTATATGTGGGTGTAACGGCCGGTATTATTCAATATCTCAGTGTTGCTTTAATACGATCGGGATTTAACAAGAGGCCAATAGCATGAACCGGTGATGTTACAAGGATATCGCAGGCATTCACAATACCTGCAAAACAACCTTCCGGACCTATTATACCTATGCCCAGGCAGCTTTCCTTCAGCATCCCGGCATCATTCCTGCCGTTGCCCACTGCAACCGTTTTTTCACTGCCAAGTTTGGTAAGAAAATTTTTTTTGAAGGTCTTGCCACAGTCACTGTTAATAATCACTACTTTCACGGGTATGTCCTTAAAGTAGTTTTTTACCGTACCGAAAGTATCCGCAGTGACTATGTACAGGTTCACTCTTCCGGCCAGAACTTCAAAGGCCTCCTTCAGCCCTTCAGCCGGTTTGCCGTCCAACGCCAGGGTACCGTTATAGTCAAATATGACATTGTGAATGTTCACAGGACCCCTGCCCGGGATATCTATTTTAATCATCGGTTAATTCCTCCATCCATTGGATAATATCCTTAAAACTTTCAAAGGGAATACATGAAATATCCTTGTCCCGGCAGTATTCCAGCAATCCGCCCTTGGCGAAAACCCACCGGGCCTGGGGTGCCGGGCATATATCCGAATGCCCGTCCCCTACATAAGCCACCCTGTTTCCCTTTTCTTTTTCCTTTTTGAGAATATTGAGCTTGCAATTTCCGCATTTTTTGCATACCTTATCCTGCAAGGGAAAAGATGCCACCGCCCCACTGCCTGAAAAATGAAGGCTGTTGCTGTAAAATTCTATATCCTTCCAGCCGTACTTGTCCAGTATGTATCTGATGTTGAAATCATACCCGTCACTGACAATCTTAACTGTAATGTTCCTTTCCCGGCATTTTAGCAGGAACCGGCCAAAGTAAGGGTCCACTTCTGTTCTGTCCAGCATATCCTCAAGGTCTTCCTGTGTAAAGGACATTTTCCCAAGAATATATTCGCTGCATTCCTGAGTGGTAAGCTCCCCTTTCTCCCACAGCTCATTAATGCCCCGACAGCTGCCTTCGAAGAGGAGTTCGCCCCTGTCGTCACAGTCCCCCTTGAAGAATTCTTCTGTCATCTGCACGCACGTATCCTTTAGGGTTACAGTACCATCGAAATCAACAAGGAAAACAATATTCATCTACACTACCCCGCTTTCTGCAATAAATATTCTGCCGCCCTCAATCACCGCTCTGCATCCCAGTGGCAGCGTAATATTGTACCTGCTGTGGCCTGTCATAAGGTTGGCAAGACAGGGCTTTTTCTCCTTAGAGGCCACATCCTCCAGAATCCTGCTCACCGAATACTCGGGATGCCTTTCATCCCTGCAATCGGTCCACTGGCCGAATACAACGGCAGCTGCATCCCTGAACTTGCCGGCCATCCTGAGATGGTTCAGCATCCTGTCAATCTTGTGAGGAGGCTCCCCTATTTCTTCTATGAAAAATATACTGTCCCTGGTATCTATTTCGTATTCGGTCCCCAGTGTAGCACACAACAGGGACAGGTTTCCTCCTTTCAGCAGCCCTTCCGCATCACCGGGCACAAGGACTTCCAGAGACC
The DNA here is from genome assembly GCA_016842005.1 of Clostridium thermobutyricum. Lineage (GTDB taxonomy): Bacteria > Bacillota > Clostridia > Ch29 > Ch29 > JAENYD01. The sequence continues at coordinate 32,092 of JAENYD010000016.1, forward strand.
CTTCCCCGGGAGGCTCCTTTATTTCTCCGGGAGGAGAGGGGTGAAACAGCACTTTCTCCAAATAGTATCTATTGTACCCGGGAAAAACTTCGGTCATCTCCGCCACCATAGGGCCGTGGAATGTAACCAGTCCCGTTTTTTCCCCAATGGCCAGGTGAAGGGCGGTAATATCGCTGTAACCAATGAAAACTTTTGGATTTCGGGCTATCAAGCCGTAATCTACCATATCCAGGATTCTGGTGGAACCATAACCTCCCCTGGCACAAAAAATGCCCTTAATACCGGGGTCTGCAAACATCCTGTTCAGATCTTCCGCCCTGTCCTCATCGACTCCCGCCATATAATATCTTTTGTCCATGACATGTTTACCCGGTTTTACCCGAAGCCCCATATCCTCCAGTGTACGTATACCTCTGTGCAGGTATCTTTCCTTCACAGGTCCCGCAGGGGATACCAACCCTATTACATCTCCTTTGCACAGTCTCTGTGGCTTAATCATCCAATCACCCTTTTGATGAAAGATACTTTTATACCGAAACCCAATTATCCCATGCGTATTAATAGGGACATATTTCCTGAATATCAACAGATTGACCCTGCGCAATCTACTATTAAGTATATTAATTTTTTGACGGCCAGGGAAGGGTATATAGGATTTAATTAAAGGTTTCCGGATAATTTGTATCAATTGTAAAAAATTAAAATTTTATTGTTGACTTTAATTGGTATTTTTGGTATGCTTTAATTAAAAAAATATGTCGAAATTTATGGATTATGAAAGGGGGAAAATGATGAAGTCTACAGGTATTGTGAGGAAGGTGGATGAGCTGGGCAGGGTTGTAATCCCCATTGAGTTAAGGAGAACCCTTAACATTGCAGAGAAAGACGCTTTAGAAATATATGTTGATGGGGAACATATTATTCTGAAAAAGTACGAGCCTGCCTGTATCTTTTGCGGAAACGCAAGGGATGTCGTGAATTATAAGGGGAAAAACATCTGCCCGAAGTGTTTTGAGGAGATAAAACAATTAAGGACTTATTAGTCAGACTGAAGCAGTCGATGAAAATCGGCTGCTTTTGTTTGTCCTCCCTATATATCAAGGCTTTCTGCATATACCTGTCTTTTGGGTATCCCCCTTTCCCTGGCGGTTACCCGGACAGCGTCTTTCTTTGAAAGCCCTTTTTTCATGTTCCAGAGTATATGACTTTTTATATCCATGGACTGCCATGGCTGATTTTCTTCCCCCTGTACCGACGAATTCCCTTCGATTAACAATACCATCTCGCCTTTTATCTCTCTGTTTGACAGGAGGGTTATCACATCCGACAGCTGTCCCCTTATAAACTCCTCATATTTTTTTGTAAGCTCCCGGGCCAGTACTATCTTCCGGTTGCCCAGTATTCCTCTGCAATCTTCCAGTACATCCAGTACCCTGTGAGGGGCAACATATAACACTATTGTATCTTTCAAACCTTTCAAGTCCTCCAGGCACAGCCTTCTTTCCTTTGCATTCCTGGGCAGAAATCCCCTGAAAAAAAAATTCCCGGCAGGCAGCCCCGATGCTACCAGGGCAGTTGTTATGGCTGTGGGGCCGGGAAGTGAAACAACCTGTATTCCCTCCTCAAGGGCCTTTTTTACCAGCTCTTCACCGGGGTCGGATATCCCCGGTGTCCCTGCATCAGATACCAGGGCTATGTTTTTCCCTGCTTTAAGCTGTTCAATCAAATACGTACTTTTCTGCTGTTTGTTGTGTTCATAATAGCTTGTCATAGGTGTTTTTATGTTATAATGATTCAGCAGTTTCAAAGTCCTCCTGGTATCTTCGGCCGCAATAAGGTCGGCCTCTTGCAGAACCCTTAATGCCCTCAGGGTTATATCCTCCAGATTGCCTATGGGCGTCGGGCATATATAAAGTATCCCGGTTTTTATCATAGTCTTTACATCCTCTTCCCTCTGTAGTATATATCATATACTTCCTGGGTATAATTGCCATCCCCGTCATACAATACAAGGGGTTTTAAGACCTTCAAAAACGCACCTCCGGATTTCTGTCCTTCCACTAAAAAAAGGTTTGATGCCTTATGGGCTGCAGGATATATCATTCTCAGCACTTTGGGCTCAATACCCTTAATCCGCATGGTGTACAGCACATCCACCAGGCGGTTGCTCCGGTGAATCATGGCCAGGCGTCCCCCGTTTCTCAATATCCTGGCTGCCGAAGAAACTACGTCCTCAAGACTGCACAGTATCTCGTGACGGGACACTGCCTTGCTGCTGTCGGGATTTACCAGGCCCTTTCCGCTGTTCATATAGGGAGGGTTGGTTGTTACCAGGTCAATGGAATTGTCTTTGAAATACCGGTCAATCCTTTTTATATCACCGTGGACAATCCTTACCCTGTTCTGTATACCGTTCATGAGGACGCTCCTGGCTGCCATCTCCGCCATATCTTCCTGGATCTCAATGCCTGTAATACTGGAAGCAGCGGTTTTACCGGCAATAATTATAGGAATAATACCGGTGCCCGTTCCGAAATCCACTACAGTATCCCCTTTTTTCACAGTGGCAAAATTGGCCAGCAGCACAGCGTCTATACCGAAGCAAAACTTCCTGGGATGCTGGATGATTTTTAGACCGCCCAGCTGCAGGTCGTCAATCCTCTCATCCGCTTTCAGGTAATCTTCCATGGCATTTCTCCCATCCCTACCGCTCTCTGAAGGCAGTCTGCACATATGCCTCCATCTGCCGGTAATCCATATAACCCACATGAACAGCGCTTATTATACCGCTTCTGGTGATTATAAAGCTGGTAGGCAGACCGGAAATAAGATACCGCTTGGCAACATCCGTTTTTCGGTCAAGGAGTATCCGGAAAAGGAATCCTTCTTCTTCTGCCATGGCAGAGACTTCCGTGGAGGACTCCCCTATATTGACTGCCAGAACTGCCAGGTCGCCGTCCTTGTAAGCTTCATATAACTGGTTAGCCAGGGGTAACTCCTTCCTGCACCACGAGCAGCCGGTCTGCCAGAAATTCAGGAGCACCACCTTTTCCCGAAAGTCGGACAGCTTCACCAGATTCCCCTCCAGGTCCTCCAGCTCAAAGTCATAGGCTTTGTCCCCCGGGTATACCCCATAGTGGACTTCTCCTTCCTGACCGCCCTTTTGTTCCACATCAGCCCCACCGGATTGTCCGGCATTTTGGTCCTGGGAGTCTGTTCCGGGGGTGGTCTGCTGCCTCGGTATACATCCTGCAGTCATTCCCATCATTATAATTATTATTAATACCGCCGTTAATCTTTTCATTAATAGATACCTCCAGTTGAAGTATATCCTGTATATATCATAATGCCCATCACAATCAAAAGTATTCCGCTCACTGCCTTTATGATGTTCAGATAAGGGGCAATCCTGTTCAGGCCCCTTGTGAAGCAACTTATCAGTAAGGCCGATGCCATAAAGGGCAGTCCCAGACCCAGGGAATATACCGCAAGAAAACCTATGCCGGCGAATACGGTCCCGGAAGTGCCTGCCAGTATCAGCACCGAACCGAGAACAGGCCCCACACATGGAGTCCAGCCCAGACCAAAGGCAGTTCCCATGGCAAAGGAAGTCACCGCCCTGTTTCTTATGGCTTTCACTCTAATTCTTCTGTCCGCCTTTAGAAAAGGTATTTTTATAATGCCTGAAATATACATTCCCATTACAGCTATAAGTATACCACTGATTTTTCTGAGTAGAGCCCTGTTGGAAAACATAAACCGTCCCAGAGCACTGGCGGTTGCCCCCAGTAAAATAAAAATAATGCCGAAGCCCAGTACGAAAAACAGGGCATTCAGTACGACAGTCTGTTTCCTGACCTCCATGCCGCTTTCCAGTTCTTCGAGGGAATACCCTGTTATATAGCTTACATATACAGGAATTAAAGGCAGTATACAGGGAGAAAGAAATGTAGCAACTCCCTCCAGGAATACTATATAAACTGTTATTCCTTCCATTGGGGGCCTCCTCCTTCATACGATAAAAGACCCTCGGCAGGGTCTTTATCTTTTGTTAAGCTTCGGATTCCGGTTTGGGGGCATCCACAGGACACACGTCCGCACATGCACCGCATTCTATACAACCATCAGGATCTATTACGTACTTATCGTCTCCTTCACTTATCACCCCTACGGGGCATTCCGGTTCACAAGCGCCACAGCTGATGCACTCATCAGTAATTACATATGCCATTCAAAGTCACCTCCTTAACCAAATATACCCTAAGGTTCCTTTAATATTTTAACATTAGCACTATCATTTTCAAAGTAAAAAATATTTTTCTTTAAAGGTCCTGTTTTTCTGTTCCATTATCGATTATTTTTTGCAACTGACCCACGGGATAGTCTTTGAAGTCGGTCTCTTCCTCCAGAACCAGTTTTACCCTGGCAGTCTGACGGAGGAGGTTGATGTCAACTATTATACCTTCTCCGTCAGGGGTCTTCACTTTTGTGCCTATCGGAAACATTTCCCGTCTGATGTCTTCATAAATTTCCTCTTCGTATTTCAAACAACACATAAGACGTCCACAGATCCCGGAAATCTTGGTTGGATTTAAGGAAAGGTTCTGTTCTTTGGCCATCTTTATGGATACAGGTTCAAAATCCCCCAGGAAAGTAGCACAGCACAGGGGCCTGCCGCAGGGTCCCAGCCCTCCCAGCATCTTGGCTTCATCCCTGACTCCTATCTGCCTGAGTTCTATCCTTGTTTTAAAGATTGCGGCAAGGTCCTTCACCAGTTCCCTGAAATCCACTCTCCCGTCAGCGGTAAAATAGAATATTATTTTTTTGTTGTCAAAGGTATATTCAACATCTACCAGCTTCATTTCCAGGTTGTGTTCCTCAATCTTTTGAAGACATATCTGGAAGGCGTCTTTTTCTTTTTCCTTGTTTTGCCTGTCATGGTCACAATCCCCGGGTGTCGCCACCCTTATCACCTGTTTCAGCGGGGCGACCACTTCATTTTCATCCACCATTTTGGGCCCCACCGCCACTTCTCCCATCTCTATCCCTCTTACAGTCTCAACTATTATTTTCTGACCAATCTGTATATCAATATCGCCGGGATTAAAATAATATACCTTACCGGCTCTTTTGAACCGTATTCCTACCACTTTTATCATATGAATACCTCCTGCATTTCTAAGGACAATACTTCCATCGTTAACTGCACATTTGCGTTGCCTCTCAGCGCTTCGGATGCACCGGAAACAGCATTTATAAGTTTGTCCAATCTATCATAGCTTATATCGGACGCTGCTCTCATGGTTATGTGGTCATATTCTCTCAGGCACAGTAAATCGTTCCGTCCTGTAGCTTTCAATACCAGAATATCCCTTAGTTCGGTTAGCAGTAAATCAAGAAATTCTGCTGCCCATTGATTTGTTTCTTTGGACAGCTGTTCAATTTTTGATGAGGTCTTTACAAAATCTCCTTCCATCAAACAACCCATGAAGTCCTCATACAAATCAGGGTTCATGTTTCTGTTCCGGGCAGACAGCTTTATTACCTGACATCTGGAGATAATAGTGGGTAAAAGGTTGTGATGATTGGAAGATATTATAATAATGGTCCCTGCCCCCGGCGGGTCCTCCAGGACCTTCAACAGGCAGTTCTGGGCCTGCACGGTCATTTTTTCCCCTTCTGCGATTATATATACTTTTCTGATGCCCTCATATGGTTTCACATGTATGTCTTCCTGTAAACCCCTTATCACGTCTATCCCTACGGATGCTCCCCCGGTCCTGATTACGGATACATCGGGATGATTGCTGTTTTTAATCTTCCTGCACGGAATACACTGATCGCAGGGTTTACGGGTTTCAGACATGCAGTTTCCGGCCCTGGCGATATACAAAGCCATATCCAGGGCATCATCTTCCCGGCCTGCTATAATGTAAGCATGGGAGAGTTTTCTCCTTTCCGCCGCCTGTGATATTTTTTCCTTCAGATCCACCCGGTTTGCCTCCAATCAGGTATATAAATCAATCAAAAGTCCTCTTATGCTGTCTACCTTCTCCAGGATTTTTATCCTGTCTTTCTGCTCTTCCATCATCTGAGCAGTCAATTCTTCCAGTTCCCTGTTAACCTTTTTGACAAGGGCATATATCTTGTGCCGCCCTCTCCTGTCCAAAACGGATTCTTTGGAATATTTGAGCATACCGTGAACAGCTTCATCAATGAATTCCCTTACCCTTTCCCTGAATATCAAAAGGTCTTTAAGATTGAGGGTGTCTGTCAGTCTCTGCCCCTGCTCTTCTATTTCCTGCAGTATACCGGCCATTCTCTCTTCAACGTTGGTCAGCCGGGACTTGTTCAGGGTATCTCTGAAGCTGATATAGCCGGTATCCGGCCTGCTGGCCTTGTCGCCTTTTATATTTTCACTTACCCTCTCAGCAGGTCTGCCTGCCACATCTCTTATCTTCATCCCGGATTACCTCCGTTTTTTTGCCCTTGAGCAGCGGCATCCACCGCTTTCTTTATATATTACCGATGCATCTCTCTGCTATCATCTCTACCATTATATCACATACCTTTCACAACAAAAATCCCGTACAGATGAATGATAATGTATTATTCTACTCGTGTTTCCCATCGGATATTATATTTTTTTATCTTGTTAAAAAGGGTTTGCCTGGGTACTTTCAGGAGCCTTGCTGCCATGGCACAGTTGCCGTTGGCCCTTTCTATGGCCTTTTCAATCAGCGCTTTTTCATAATCCCTGAGGGCATTAACAAGGGGGGGAAGGTCCTCCCCGGCTCTCTCCCTGCGGCTGCCGTCCCCTGAACCGGAAAAATGATTTGATATGTTGGGCGGCAGGTCATCCATGCGTATAATATCCCCTTCAATAAAATTCATGATGCTCTCAATGGTGTATTTAAGCTCCCTGACGTTGCCGGGCCAGTGATATTCGAGAAAAGCGCTCATTACCCGGGGTGAGACATTCCTGGTGTTTTTGCGCAGCTTCTTGCTGTATATATTTATAAAATAATCCACCAGTAGAGGTATATCCTCTTTTCTTTCCCGCAAGGGAGGTATATTGAGGGAAATAACATTTAACCTGTAATACAGGTCTTCCCTTAACTGTTTTCTTTGAACCGCTTCCATGGGTAACTGGTTGGTGGAAGCCATAACCCGTACATCCACTACCACTGTTTTGGCTCCCCCAATCCTCCGGATTATACCGTCCTGGAGAACCCGCAGCAATTTGGTCTGGAGGTCAATATCCATGGAATTTATTTCATCCAGAAAAAGAGTACCCCCGTCAGCCAGTTCGAAAAGACCCGGCTTGTCTTTTGCCCCTGTAAAACTGCCCGAGGAGGTGCCAAAAAGTATACCTTCCAGCAGTGTTCTGGGCAACGCAGCACAGTTCTGGGCAATAAACGGTTTGCTCCGTCTTTTGGAACCCGCATTGTGAATGGCCTGCACAAGCAATTCTTTCCCTGTTCCTGTCTCACCATAAACCAGGACGGGGGAATCGCTGTCTGCTATTTTGTTTGCCCTTTCTTTTAAATGCTTTATAGCGCTGCTCTGACCTATTATATCATCAAATGTATATATGGTACCGTTGCCCCTGTAAGTTTTTGCCCCGCATGTCTTCTTGAACAGCTCCTTCTGCAGGGAAACAACCTTTTCGGACAGTTCCTTTACGTCGGTCAGGTCCCTGTATATCTCCAGGGCGCCCACAATCTCCCCGTTCCTGATTAAAGGGATGGTGGATGTTACGGTTGAAACCTTATTCCCCTGAAAATTGGTATATGTCATAATATAGTCAACCAATGGCTTTTTGGTTCTAAGGACGTAATAGAAGGTGCTGGTTTCAGGGGTCAGGTCGGGAAAGATCTCAAGAATATTTTTGCCGATAGCCTTTTCACTGTCTATGCCGGCTATATTTGAGGCGGGCTCGTTAAAAAAAATTACATTGGCATCGGTATCCACAACCAGAATACCTTCATTCAGGTATGTCAAAAGTGATTCCAGAAGATATTTGCAGTCCATCATAATACTCTCCCTTAACCATACCGTGTGACATACTCCCGCCACCTGCGCTATCGCTCAGAAGCGGGATCTTCTCGGGTAATCCCTTCCATTAAAGTATTCTCATTATTATCCGGTAAATTTCACGGTGAACGTCTTCAATAGTTTTCAACCGTCCTTCATGGAAACATTTTATCCTGTCCCAGTGATATCTGGCAGCAACCTGACATGCGTTGTTATAGGATTTCAGCAGATATTCATAATTACCTTCATGGATATCCTTTTCTGCGCCGCCGGTAAACTTATTTTTCCTGTCTTTCATTAATTCCCGGCTTATCTCCGGGTGCATATCCAGAAAAATCACACAATCCGGGACAGGGAGACCGAATTTGTTAAACTCAAGGTCCCACAGCCACTCAAGGTACCTGCTTCTTTCTACGGTATCTTCAATCTTTGAGGCCTGGTAGACCATATTGGACGTGGTATACCTGTCGGCTATAACAATACCTCCGCTCTGGTAGAAGTCTTTCCATTCCTTGTGAAAAGAGGCATACCTGTCAACGGCATAAAAAGCCGAAGCCGCATAGGGATTTACATCCTCCGGCGCAAGGCCGAATTCACCCTTCAGGTACATTTTAATCAGTGAAGAAGAGGGACTATCATAGTTGGGATATTCAATTTTACGGACACTATACCCTTCTCCGGCCAGCCTGTCAAAAAGCAGTCCTGTCTGAGTGGCCTTGCCGCTGGCATCGGTTCCGGATTCTATTATAATAAGCTTCCCTGTCATACAGCATTCCCCTTTAGTATTTTATCCGGTAGCTGCCACCGCTAATACTCCCGGCCTGTAGAGGTCAGGGAACACACCTGCTGAAGTCCCGGTATTCTTCTGTGGACAGGAATGTCCCCATCGGAATGTCCCCAACTAAAGATAAGCGGAGCTACGCCCCTGCGCTTCGGATGGGATTAGCCCCCCTCCTGCGGCCCGGAAACCTGTTTATCGCAGTGCAACCGTCCGTAAGCCCCCTGCCTCAGCCTGAGGTCAACGGACGCTAACACCCCGATTGGTTCAACTACCATTCAGCCGGAGTAAAAACTCTGCCTGAATGAAGTTTCACTTTACCGTCTCCACCATCCCGTCCGCATATCCTTTAATACTGATATGCAGCTGTGCATATAATTTTATCATATTTATTATCTGCGGGGAAATCTCTTCTCCGGGGCATACAAGCGGCACTCCTGGAGGATAAGGCGTTATGCTCGCAGCGGCCGTCAGTCCCCGGGCGTCTTCCAGAGGGACCCTCTGCCGTTCCATTTCCATTACTTCCCATAATTTCATCCGGGGCTTCTGAACCGGCAAACCCATATCCGGAAGGCCCATCCTCCTACCGGCCGGCTCTATATCCCTGCATGCCTTCACCAACTGATCGAAGTCCTCAGGGCTGTTGCCGGGAGTGGTTACCCCCAGCCAGTTGACCAGGTCGTACAATTCCCCGTATATGCCCTTTTCCTTCCTGAACCTGTAATCCAGCTGGTAACCATTCATGCCTGCATCCCTGCAGTGTATTATGAGCCTGGTCTCGTCAAAGCCGAAGCAGCCTTTTTCTTTAAAATAATCACTGTCAGGGGCGAATAATCCGTTATTCAGGAGGTTTATACTTTCCCGGGTATACCTGGTATGTCGTATCAGGGTCTCCAGCATCTCTTTCCCTTCCTTTACCATTACATACCTGGCCATATCCAGTGAAGCCATAAGAGGGTATGACGGACTGGTTGTCTGGAAAACTCCCAGCATTCTCTCCAGTCTGTCCCTGTCGACCCTGGCACCCTTTACATGGAGCCATGCACCCTGGGTCATGGCCGGAAGGGTCTTATGGGCACTCTGCACCACCAGGTCTGCCCCCGTGTCAACGGCGCTTTGGGGCAGCCAGTTATTGAATTTGAGATGCGCCCCGTGAGCCTCGTCAACAATAAGGACCATCCCGTGTTTATGGGCCAGCCGGGCGATTGGTTCCAGGTCGGAACATATTCCATAATAATTGGGATTGGTGACTATTATGGCTTTTGCCCCGCTATTTTCTATAATTTCCCGGACTTCTTCATGGTCTATTGAAAGGGGTATACCTGTGGCGCTGTCTATCTTTCTGCCAAAATATACGGGTTCCAGCCTTCCCAGCATAACACCGTTCAATACCGAAGAATGACATCCCCTGTCTATTATAACTTTATCCCCCGGCCGGGCAGTGCCCAGGATACCGGCGAGAATCCCGGCCGTACTGCCGTTGACCAGAAAATAAGTGCTGTCAACGCCGTAGGCCCGGGCCGCAAGGTCCTGGGCCTCTTTTATAATCCCTGCAGGGCTATGGAGGTTATCCATCCCGGGTATCTCGGTCAGGTCAATATGCAGGATATTTTCCCATACGGCAGTACCCAGGGTATTGTAAAAAACCCCGTTTTTATGACCCGGGACATGGAAACTCACATGCCGGGCTTTACTGTAATTATAAAGCGCATCGAATACGGGTTTCTTATTCTGCACCAGCCTTCTCCTTTCTCAATCCAGACCGTGAATTAATGCCCCTTACAAAACATTAGTTTTCCCGAATGGGATGTGCCTTGATTTTATTCAAAATCTTGGTCCCAGGTTTATCCTTCAGGTGGATTTTAACTCCATCCAAAGGCCAAAAATCATTATCCAGAAACGCGGCATCGCTTATCTTCTCTCTGAGAGAAGTGGAGTATCAGTGGCTATGGTCATCGGTAAATTTAGTTTTGAGATTGTTTATCTATAGTTTTCTATGTAAAGACATTCACTCCTCTACCGTATATAAAAATTTTTTAAGGGCAGTATAGTATGGAGGGATGAAAATGGATAACGTAAAGGAATATATAAGACTGTTCGGGAAATTCCAGACTGACGAAGAAATCGCCATGGCAACGGGTGTCACCCTTCAGGAAATACAAAAGATTAAAAACCAGCTAAATAAAGAACTGTGGGCAGAAAGAATCCGCAGGAGCAAAAAAAGAACGGGCAGGTTTTAACCCATTCTTTTTTTGGCAGCGTCAACCAGCTTTTCCTCCGGCCGAAAAACCGCACCATAAATTTTACCTTTATGCACAAATGTCATGATATACCGGCCGGGTGCTTTCCTGTCACACAAAAAATAATAAGTCCTGACAGCCTTTATCCTGTCATCTGCAGGCTGTATGCCTTCGATAGCCTCATAGGGGACCTCGAGTACGGTTTTCTCCCGGCGGCCGGTCACTTTCTGGAAGACCATATTCTTATCCGTAAGAATATAATTGTATTCCACTACTTTTCTGTCTATAACCCTGTAGGTTAACCACATGGTACCCAGCATTAACGCTACACTTGCTGCAGCAGCAATACCGGGCTGGAACCTGTTTGCAGCAGCGACAATAACGTTTATTGCAACAATCACTCCCGTTATGAATATAAAAGCCTTCAGGCCGGAGATCCTGGGCTGGCGGTCCCTCTGAATCATTTTCATATTATCCACTGTAAATCCCCTCTTCCTGACCGATATTTTTACAGCAACGGGTCTTTATATAACCAGTTTGGCATATATCGGTTGGCCAGCAGCTGCCCCCACCAATTCTTTCGCTTCATCCGGGACAAATACAAAGATTAGCGTATATCCGCACCGCCAGCCCCGTCCTCCTTTATCCGATGGCTGTCACCGCTAATACTCCCGTCCTGTCAGAAGCCAGGGGACACACCTGCTGAAGCTTAGAATCCTGTTTATCAGCGTCCATATCCCAACTGGACGGATAACCCGTCTGCAGCTTCTTTTACAAGTTTAATCATTTCATTCAAATCTTTATCTCCGCCGTCCAGCCTGTACTTGGGAACTGCAATGCTGAGGGCAGCGACAACTTCCCCTTTGAAACTCATCACGGGCGCAGCCACACATACAAGTCCCTGCACATATTCTTCATTATCTATGCAATATCCCTTTTCTCTGACCTTTTCCAGTTCTTCTAAAAGTTTCGGCAATTCAATGATGGTATTTTTTGTGTATTTAACTAAATTTTCATGGGCAAAAAATTCTATGGTTTTCTCTGGCGGCATATATGCCAGCATAGCTTTGCCGAGGCCTGTACAGTAAGCAGGCAGTCGCTTGCCCACCCTCAGGTCTACCTTTATGGTCTCGGAACTTTCAATCTTGTCTATATAAAGCATATGTTTACCATCCATGATAGCCAGGTTTACCGCTTCATGACTTCTCTCGGCAAGTTTTTCCATGAACGGCTGCGCCTGGCGCCTCAGGCCCAGCCCCTCCACAACATTATTGCCCATTTCAAACAGTTTGAAGCTGTTTGAGTATTTTGAATTGGCTGCATTCTGTACTACATATCCTTTATGTTTCAAAGTGGATATCAGCCTGTAAACGGTACTCTTCTGCAATCCGAGTTCCTGTCCGATATCGCTTATACCCATCTCGCCTTTACTATCCAGGAGTTCAATAATATCAAGGGCTTTAATCAAAGACTGTATCAGATTGCTCCGTTTGGTCAACCCCATTCTCTCCCCTCATAGCCGAAACAGATTGGACAAAATTTTAAAGTATACAATATCCTTCTCCCTATATATTACTTGTTTTTTGTACAAAACTCAAAATATTTGATGTTTTCCTATAACACTACATGCCTAACGCCTTTGGCAGGAAAGTAGATACAGCAGGTATATAGGTTATTATCAGTATATCCACTATCATGGCAACGAGAAATGGCAAAATGGCCTTTGAGATGTCTTCAAGGGTGATTTTGGCTATACTGCACCCCACAAACAGACATACCCCCAGCGGAGGAGTTATCATACCTACAGCAAGATTCACCACAACTATCAGCCCAAAATGCAGGGGGTCCACCCCTATCTGCGTAACAATGGGCAGGAGCACCGGTACCACTATTATGATAGCAGCAATGGTCTCCATAAATGTCCCGATAAAGAGCAGCAGTATATTTATCAATGCCAGTATCACTACGGGATTTATAGAAATGGACAGTATCCCACCGGCAATAACCTGGGGAATTTGTTCAGACGCCAGCACCCAGCCGAAAACCGATGCGGTTGCTATGATGAACATGATAACTGCTGTGCTGACAACCGAGTCCACCATTATATCCTTGATATCTTTTAATTTAAGCTCTCTGTATACGAAAAACCCTACTATAAATCCGTAAACCACTGCGACGACAGAAGCCTCTGTGGGGGTGAAAACGGCCCCGTATATCCCTCCAAGTATTATGACAGGCATCAGCAATGCAAACACAGCTTCCTTAAATGCCTTTAGTATTTTTCTTATGTCGGGCTTTTCATCCCCCTTGTATCCTCTTTCCCGGGCTATCCTGTATCCAACCACCATCAAAGTGATGCCGACCAGTATCCCCGGTACTATGCCGCCTATAAAAAGGGCACCAACCGATACCCCGGTTAAAACCCCATATATAACAAGGGGAATACTGGGAGGGATCATTACCCCCAGTGTACCTGCAGATGCCGATACAGCAGTGGAATAATTGGTATCATATCCTCTTTTTATCATTGCAGGGATCAGGATGCCTCCAATGGCCGCCACTGTGGCTGCAGCCGACCCGGAAATAGCTCCGAAGAACAGGCTGGCAATTATGGCAACCAGGGCAAGCCCTCCTGAGGCATTACCCACAATAGAATAGGCAAAATCCACAAGCCTGCGGGATATGCCGCCATACTCCATCAATGAACCGCTGAGAATAAAAAACGGCACTGCCATCAGAGGAAAAGAATCGGTAGCGGTAAACATTTTCTGGACAACAATTATAAAGGGTATATCCCCCTGAATCATTATTGCAACTATGGATGACAGTGCAATGGCTATCCCTATGGGTATATTTATTATAAAGAAAAACAGCAAACTGATGAACAGAGCAGCAATCAATTATATCTCCTCCCCTGATCCCTTAATAATTGTCATGAAGTGGTATGACGAATAAATCAGCATCAATATGCCTCCGGTCAATATAGCTGCATAAGGAAGGGCCATGGAAATCTCCATGGCAGGAGATAGCTGGGAAGCCACCACTCCCAGTATTTTATGTCCCCAGATAACAATAATAACAAAAAAGCCCATGGATAATGCATTGGCAATAAGGGATACGATGATTTTTACCCTGCCGGGGAGCACATTGACAACAGCGGCAATACCTATATGTCCTTTTCTCTTAACGCCAATACTTGCTCCCAGGAAAGAAATCCACACCAGCAGATACCTGGCCAGTTCTTCTGACCAGGGTATGGCTGATTTTACTATAAACCTGAATATCACCTGTAAAAATACCACAATCACCATTACTATGAGCATAGCTGTTACTGCGTACTCTACAGCCCTGTTCACCCTGTCCAAAATTCTTCCAAAAATATTCATGATTTCTCACCCCTTCTGCATAACTTCCCTGCTATGTAGCTGGGGTTGGCAGCTATACTGCCAACCCCAGCCATCCGCTACTTGGTATTGATAATATCGTCCAGCAGCTTTGCATCGTCTCCCAGTTCACCTTTAAACTCATCGTATACAGACATGGTCGCCTGGAGAAAAGCAGCTTTATCCGGGTTGGAAACAATCATGCCTTCAGCTTTCAGTTTATCCACCTGCTCGTTTTCCATCTGTGTGATCATCTGTCGCTCCAGGGCACCGGATTCCTGGGCCGCTTCAATAAATATCTCCTGGTACTCTGCGGGAAGTTTGTCAAATTGCGCCTTGCTCATCAGCAATACAGCGGGCGAATATACATGCCCCGTCAGGGAAAGATATTTTTGAACCTCATACACTTTCTGAGTATAGATAATGGGAATGGGGTTTTCCTGTCCATCAACCGTCCCCTGCTGCAGGGCAGTAAATACTTCCCCCCATGCCATCGGAGTGGGAATAGCGTCAAGGGCTTTCCATATGCCCATATGCACCTTGTTCTCCATTGTTCTCAGCTTCATGCCTTTTACATCTTCAGGGGTCAAAACTTCTTTTTTGGAATTGGTAAAATGTCTGAAACCATTTTCATACCAGGCCAGTCCCTTTATTCCCTGTTTTTCCAGAAGGCCCAGCACATACTGACCTATTTCCCCGTCCAATACTTTATATGCGTGTTCCTTGTCCCTGAACAGGAACGGAAAATCGAACAACATGAATTTCTTCTCAAACCCGCTTAAAGGGCCGGTGGAAGTTACCACCAGGTCAACGGTACCAAGCTGTAATCCCTCTACCATGTCTCTCTCGCCGGAACCGAGCTGGTTGTTAGGATACAGTTTTATTTCAACATTTCCACCTGTTCTCTCTTCAACTATCTCCTTAAACTTTACGGCACCGGCATGATAGGGATGCTGCTCATTTACGGCATGTCCCAGTTTAAAGACAAACTTTTCTGTATCGCCCGGGGTGTCTTTTCCAGTATCCTGACTGCACCCTGCTGCAAGGCCTATTATCATAATAACGATCAGCAATGAAACTAGAACCCTGCTTTTGTTCACTTTTATTCCCCCTTTTTATATTTAATAACCTGCTGTGCCGGTATACTACCGGAATATTATATATAGTACCTGATATGAGCCGCTAATTCAAATATAACAATGATACCGGCACAGCAAACACATTAGTCCCTGACGTCATATGTCTCCTGTATCACCGAAACCAGACCGGTCAGCACTCTGTTGACGGGAGTGGGAATGCCTTCTTTTTCTCCTTCTCGTACAACAGCACCATTTATCATGTCAATTTCTGTCCTTCGTTTGTTAAGTACGTCCTGCAGCATTGATGCCTTATTCTGGGCTGTAAGTCTGCATACGTCCTTTACATGGGCCACAGGGTCCTCATACTGCAGTTTTATTCCCCTGGCCCGTGCAACCTTCACAGCCTCGGATACGGCCAGTTCCAGTATATCGCTGGTACCCTCATATTCAATAATCTGACCATTTTTTAATCCGGTAATAGCCGTCAGAGCATTTATCCCTACATTAACAATCAATTTGCTCCATATAAGGCTTGATATATTGTCTGCAGGGCTGCACTTTATCCCTGCACTGTTCAGCATATCTACAACCTTCTCCAGCCTGCCGGTAATGCTTCCGTCTGTCTCACCAATATACGTATCACCCTGACCTGCATGTATGATATGTCCGGGGCCTATCAGGGTTGAGCCGTGTGACGTAACTCCTGCCAAAACCCTGCCCTTCCCTGCTACCTTTTCAATCTTTTCCACATTTCCAAGCCCGTTTTGCAGCGTCAGAATCACGGTATTACTGCCTATAACCGGTCTTGCATTTTTAACAGCCATGTCTGTAACCGTAGACTTGACAAACACTATCAGAAGGTCTGCTGTTCCAATCTGTGCATGATCTGTAGCAGCCTTTATATTTTTAATAATCCTGTCTCCGGTTATTCCCTCAATTCGCAGACCCTTTTCATTGATTCTATCAACATGCTCCTTCCAGATGTCCAAAAGCCATACTTCGTTACCGCTCTCTGCCAGCAGTCCTCCATAAAGACTACCCATGGCACCGGCTCCCAAAACCGCAATCTTCACAGCAGCACCCTCCCGTTATATAGATTAGTAAAGCCTTTTAAGTTCTTCTTCATCCACACCTCCGAAGACGTGCTCTTCCAACGGAAATTTTCCTTCTTTCACTTCCCTTTTAAACTCTTCCAATGCCTTTACTACCTCTTCTCCCAGGTTAACATATCGCTTCACAAATTTTGGTATAAACTTCTCGAAAAGCCCTACCATGTCATGGAACACCAGGACCTGTCCATCACAATACCTGCCACCACCAATACCTATGGTTGGAATACCCACCTTTGCAGTAATCAGCCTTCCTACCTCTTCAGGAACACATTCCAGTACTATTGAAAATGCGCCTGCTTCATCCAGGGCCCTGGCATCTGCCAGCAGTTTCTCCGCAGCTTCAGTACTCTTGCCCTGTACCTTAAAACCTCCCAGCTTGGATATGGTCTGAGGGGTAAGACCTATATGCCCCATAACAGGTATCCCTGCATCTACAACAGCCTTAACAACACCGGCAATCTCTTTCCCGCCTTCCAGCTTTACCGCATCACAGCCTCCTTCTTTCATAAGCCGTGTTGCATTTGCCACCGCCTGTTCCTTTGACACGTTGTAAGACCCGAAAGGCATATCCCCTACTATCATGGGATTAGGTGCTCCCTTTACCACGGGTTTTATGTGATGTATCATCTGCTCCATTGTAACGGGCACGGTAGTATCAAGTCCCAGTACTGTCATTGCCAGGGAATCCCCCACCAGAATGATTTCTATTCCCGCTTTATCCACAAAATAGGCAGTGGGATAATCATAAGCGGTTGTCATACTTATCCTTTCACCCTGCCCCTTCATCTTTTGTAATTTCTGTATGGTTACCTTTGACATTATAATCGACTCCTTTCCTTTCAAAAGCATACTGTAAATGGAAAATCCATACCCGGTACTGTTGCCTAATCCCGGCTCCTTTAAAGATTATTGTGCTGTTTATCTCCTCGCTTTCCAGATTTTTTGCCTTTTGGCCTTACGCAAACAATTTCCGGTTTTCCGTATTGCGTTACCTGTTTCCGCATTGCGTTCATTATGTTGTTTTGCAATTATTCTGCACAAATCTTCAGAATCCTTCTACAATTTAAATTTGTTTAATTTTTTTGCTGCAGCAACCACATGCTCCATCAATATAGTGGTCGTAACAGTCCCGACGCCCCCCGGTACAGGGGTTATCATGCCTGCTTTTGGGGCTACACTGTCAAAATCCACATCCCCTACCAGCTTCCCGTCAACAAGGTTAATACCTACATCAACCACTACTGCACCATCTTTCACGTGAAATTGTTTCACAAGCCGGGGAATCCCGGCAGCAGCCACCAGTATGTCGGCCTGTGCTGTCTCTGCGGGCAGGTCAACAGTCTTTGAATGACATATCGTAACAGTGGCATTTTCACCCAACAGCATCATGGATACCGGCTTCCCCACTACAAGGCTCCTGCCTAATACTACCGCCCTCCTGCCTCCTGTGACCACCTGATAATAGTCCAGCACGTCCATAACAGCCTGAGCAGTGCAGGGGTGAAAAACGTCCTTTCTACCCTGAAATACCCCTGCAAGATTTTCCGGAGAAATACCGTCTACATCTTTCTCCGGAGCAATGCTATTCTCCACAGTCTTCCAGTCAATATGCGGGGGCAGAGGTCTCATTATCAATATTCCGTGCACCCGGGGTGCCTTATTTAATTCATTCATACTCTCTATAAATTCCTGCTGAGAAATATTTTCAGGATAGCTGTTTACCCCGCATTCTATGCCGCATCCTGCCAAAGCCTTCTCTGCGCTCCTTACATACGCTACAGCGTCTTCTTTTTTCCCCGCCAGCATTATTTCCAGTCTGGGGTTAATCCCTTCCGCTTTCATCCGCTCCACATCTCTGACTATTGCAGCCTTTTTAAAATTAGCTACTTTTCTGCCGTCCAAAATTTCAGCCATTTTATTCCCCTCTCCTAATGTTATACTCAAAACAATCCTGTAATCTTTCCATTGTCATCGATATCTATAGCTTCAGCGCCGGTGATTTAGGCAGACCGGGCATTGTCATAATACTGCCCGTCAATGCCACTATAAACCCTGCCCCGGCTGATATTCTGATATCCTTGACCGGCAGGACAAAATTTTCAGGCCTTCCCAGAAGCCTGGGATTGTCCGAATTTGCCCTTTCTTTCAGCAGCTTTAGCCTTGTAATCTCCGTATGTTTCGATAAACCGCCTTTCTATACCGACTTACACGCTATTTTTGCAACAGGTTCCATGCTGGCCTGCTGAGCAATTTCAATATCGCTTTTACCCAGCATACTTATCCCCCCTCATTTTATTCCGCATTACACAACATTGTTCCGCTATGTATATATTCTGTTCTTCGTATGCCTTTAAAATCCTTCTTTAACCTGAAATTTTTTATTAAAAAATGCCATGACACTATAATTATAAAGGTATTATCCTGCTATACATAGAATTATTTCAAATATTTATTAAATAATGAAAAACAATTATCCTTCTGTGGGCATGGACAAACAGGCTCAAAATTTAGCTTAACCCAGACTGAGATAAACCCTTATCATGAGAATAATTTGATAACAAACAGTTTATTATGGATTCAGTATTGTTTTGCTGCGCATTATAATATGTTCGGGAGTGGTGCTTTATGAGGGAAATAAGACTTACTGAAATCAGGGGGATAAAGGTAGGGCATGCCCAGGACTACAACGCCGCTACAGGCTGTACGGTAGTAATTTGCGAGGAGGGAGCAACGGCAGGTGTTGATGTAAGGGGAGGTTCCCCTGGCACGCGGGAAACCGACCTTCTGAACCCGGTAAACCAGGTGGATAAAATTCATGCCGTTGCCATAGCAGGTGGAAGTGCCTTCGGATTGGAGGCTGCATCAGGCGTAATGCAGTTTCTGGAAGAAAGGGGCAAGGGATACGACGTGCATGTTACAAAGGTCCCGATAGTTTGCAGTGCAGTTCTGTTTGACCTTGCGATTGGGAATCATAAGGTAAGACCGGACAAAAAAATGGGATATGAGGCATGTGTAAATGCATTCTGCAAAGATTATACCGAAGGAAATGTAGGTGCAGGAACGGGTGCTACAGTTGGTAAAATCTTTGGCATGAACAGGGCTATGAAAGGAGGACTGGGTACTTATTGCCTGGAAGTGGGCGACTTGAAGCCTACATTCCCGGAATTTATAACGAGGGTGGTTCCACTCCTAATGCAGTGTAA
>JAENYD010000017.1 GCA_016842005.1 Clostridium thermobutyricum
TTTGGGGCATTTAACACCGTCAATTTCCGGATATCATAGGCCAGCAGCAACAACAGAGATACAGCTTTGTGTAATACACCAGATAAGGAATTCCCTTAAATATGTATCATACAAGGCCAGGAAAGAGTTTATGAAGGATTTAAAGAAAGTGTACCAGGCATTGACCCTGGAAGAAGCAGAACTTGCCTTTGAACAGTTTAAGGAAAAGTGGGAGAGTAAATACCCCATCGTAATCCGGTCCTGGGAGAAAAACTGGGTGGAGCTAACAGCATATTTCAAATATCCGTATGAACTGCGAAAGATAATATACACCACAAATACCATTGAAGGGTACCATAGGCAGCTGCGCAAGGTGACTAAGACAAAGACCGCCTATCCAACGGATGAAGCACTGCTTAAGATAATTTACCTTGCAACAATGGATATATCAAAGAAATGGACCATGCCGGTCAGGGAGTGGAAAAAGTGCATCTCCCAGCTAGCTATATACTTTGGGGATAGGCTGGATGGGGAACTGGCAATATAACGGGCTGGGGCTTCGCCCCAGGAGTTTTCCGCTTTTGTTCTCCTCGAGGATGTAAAAAAAGAAAAGAGGCAACTTCGAAAGAGCTGCCCCTCATCCTCGGCAGAACTTTACCAGGCGCTCAGGATGCTCTCCAGCAGAGCCTTATCCTCCTGGTAAGTAAGAGCCATGTATAGTTTATCCAACAATTGGTAAACTAATACAAAAGCCCCTTAAAATTTACATGAGGGAAAAGCCATTGTCGAGTAGAAGTGCGCCTCTCTAACTTTAGGAACAGGTTTGTTTTCACCGTTTCTCCCCGTTTCCTCTGGGAGTGCCACAATATTTGCTCCATGGCTAAATTGAACACACAACCCTCTCAGAACCGTGCTTGCGCTATTCACGCACACGGCTCCTCACTTGGAGTTTCACACTTATGCCGGTCACTGCTGACCGTAAAATATACTGACGTATATTTTCGGTGTGGGCAGTGGCTTGACTTTGAGTAACAAGAGAAATTTTTCCCAGGTGTAGCTGTTACGCTGGCTCCTTCTATTGAGCCATTTGAACAGCAGTTTCGTTACCTCGTACCAGTATCGGGACAGCATTGGCCCGTTATCTGTAATGCCATAATACCTGTAATGACCTATAAGTTTGGCTCCGATTTCTTCTATGAGTTGGCTAACGGGGGTAGTACGATTGGCTTTTATCCATTGCTTCATTCTGTATATCGCAACCCTGAATTTCTTACTGCTGGTCTTTCGTTTTACTCTGAACTTACCGTTACGACTTTGGCTGCAGTAATGGGTAAAGCCAAGAAAGTCAAATGTTTCCGGATTACTCTTTCCTCTTCTCCTGGCGTTTCGGGTGTTTATATGCCATCTTCTTTAGGGATGCATGTAGCATTTTGATATTCTCTAAAAGGTTTTCCTCGTATTCGGCTTTAGTTACTTCGTCTATGCCGGATGCTTTGTTCCCATTAAGCTCATGATGGCATTTCAGCAGCATATCCACATCAATTAAATGGACCAGACTTGTAAACTTTTCCCCGGGTCGTTCTTTTGCTACTTGTGCTATCCTTGCAAGTTTTGTTTCCAATTAGCTTCCACCTCTGTGTATGGTAATTGTGTCCTTTGCAAAGGTCTCCTTGTGTGACTGCCTTTTCTCCACAGCCATTACGCCGCTTCATCGATACTATTCAGCCATCCGACTCCCTGCCTCTCTTTTGCCTTCCTTGCTTGATTATCGCTTGTAGGGCATACCCGTTATCAGGAAAAGACAGGGTCTCCCGGGTTACCGCCAATTCTCGATGTTAGCGTGCCGAGCTCTTAGACCCCGGAGCGTCAGTAAAGACTCACCATATCGTCTGCACTGATATTGCCTTCTGTGTGTGTAACCACATCGGCCATTCTCGACTAACATTTCGAGGCTCAATCACTTCAGCTTACGCTTTCGGCCCGCTATTTTGCCGTTCTACGCTTAAAACTTTCAGTTACCTGAAAGCCTCCAAGAACTGGCTACAGGGCTGCTGGTTAAGCATTACCCTGGTGGGGCTTACACCCACTAGAATTAACGACCTTGCCCGGCCGCACTACACAAACTTTGGGATAGTCTTCCAAAAATCAATAAATACGGTTAAGTAAAGTTAACCGCAGAGATGCTAATTGAACTTTATCTCAACTTCTTTACCCAGAGCAAGGGCAATTTTATTCAAGAATACTATGCTGGGATTATAAGTACCATTTTCAAGACGGGATATAGCAGATTGTTTAGTGCCAATCCGTTCCGCCAATTCTTTCTGGCTTATACCTTGTTCTATCCGAAGTCTTATAATCTCTTTTTGAATTTTATACAAAAGTTCCAATTCATCATATTCTTTTCTGGTATCAGGATTTTGCAGCAGTAACTTTTTAACTTCATCGTGCTTCATAATTGTCACATCCTTTTAAAAAATTATGTAATCTTTTTAAAGCAATATCTACTTCTTTCATAGGAATTTTACCGGTAGTTTTCCTTATGGCATGCAGCAGAACAAACTGACTTCCTGTAAAGCAAAAATAGAATATCCTAAAGTTATCTGTACTATGTTTTATTCGTAACTCCCATAAGTTCTTTGTGCCCTTTATCTTTTTAATATGAGGTGTACCAAGAGAAAGACCGAATTCTTGAAGCAGATCAATTTCCCGTAATATTTTAGCCTGAATTTTGGGAGTTTGTGCTTTAATAAACTCCACCACAGGAGTTCTGCCTTTTAGAGTATAATATCGTATTTCATACAAGGCTATCACCTCAATTTATACTATTATTATATAACATATATGTTATAATTACTACAAAAAAATAGTCAGTGGAGTCTGAAAATATATTTCTTCTGATCAACAAAAATTCCTGTTCACCCATCTTAAGTTCCCATTCACATAATAAAAGTTTCTTTTCACGGAAAAACCATTAAAAATATACAAAATCTATGCGATAATGTATAAGGGGATTGAACAGGAGAGACTACCTTCACAGGGAGGTTATGGAATGAATAATAAACCTAAGTTAATAATTGCCGTTGTTATGTTATTGCTGGCAGGCCTTTGCCTGAGTACAACAATATTTGGTGATGAGGCTTTCAAAATATTCAAACAGGCCGGTAGTAAAGTTAAAAGTATCAATATTGAAGATGACTATATTACTACTGTAAACGGCAAATCGATACTGGTTAAAGAATTTAAACAACATCTAATCCTTGAAGAAGCTACTAAAAAAGCCTCCTTCAGCCCCGAGGAAAGCTATGAAGAGCTGCAGGAAGAAATATATTAATGAACTGATGCTGCAAGAGGCTGAAAAGAAAGGTATGGGTGTTAGTCAGACTGAAGTAGTGGAGGCAGTTGAAAAGGCAAAAAAATATATAAACATGAACGAGAATATTGATGAGAAAAATGCTATTGACGCCTTTATTGATGGTTTGGATATAACCGAAGACGAATACTGGAATCTCGTTCAAAAAGTATATTACAGGCTTTTAACAAGAGATAAATTACAGCATCACTTAAGACAGCAGTTTAAATCCCGGCATGATTATGAAACTCAGGAACAGCTTGAGAGTGCTTTCTCCAAGTATATACAGAATTATAAACAGGAGCTCTTTGATAATGCTGAGATTAAGTACAACCATAAATATGTAAAAGATAAAAAAATAGTATTGGAGTAAATCAGGCTAACCCAGGATTGCCTCAACGAAACTGTTTCTGTCGAAGGGCTGGAGGTCTTCCACCCCTTCTCCCATCCCTACATACTTAACAGGTATGCCCAGTTCCTTTCCAATGGCAAAGACTATGCCGCCTTTTGCCGTACCGTCAAGTTTGGTAAGAATAATACCGGTCAGGTCCACCGCCTCTTTGAACATCCTCGCCTGGGCCAGCGCATTCTGACCGGTTGTTGCGTCCAGTACGAGATAAGTCTGCCTGTTGCTGTCTTCCAGTTCCCTGTTGATGACCCGCTGAATCTTTCTCAACTCTTCCATCAGGTTCTTCTTGTTATGAAGTCTTCCGGCCGTATCACAGAGTACAACATCAACCTTCCGGGCTTTGGCCGCCTGGATGGCATCGTATATAACAGCGGCAGGGTCGGAACCCGAATAGTTTTTCACAATCTCCACCCCCACCCTGCGGCTCCACTCTTCCAGCTGCTCTGTTGCGGCGGCCCTGAAGGTGTCTCCCGCTGCCATCAGTACCCTTTTGCCCTCTTTTTTGAACATGGCGGCAAGTTTTCCCACAGTAGTGGTTTTCCCCGTTCCGTTCACCCCTATTATAAGGATGGGTACCGGCCCAGGTCCTGAAATCACTTCAGTTTCTTCATCGGGAAGTATCCCGCATAATATACTTTTCAGGACATCCTTGAACTCCGTTGGATTTGTGAGTTTTTGCGCCTTTACTTCATCTCTCAGTCTGTCTATTATTTCAAAGGTAGTATTTACTCCTACATCCGATGTGATAAGTATTTCTTCCAGCTCTTCCAGGGTATCTTCGTCAATCCTGCCCCTGATAGCCAGAACCCGGTCAATCTTAATGGACATGTTTTCCCTGCTTTTTCTTAAGCCGTCTTTAAATTTATCCAGCAAACCCAAATCAGCAACCCCTTTCTCAGCTTACTTTGTCCTCCAGCCTTATGGAAACCATCTTGGAAATGCCCTTCTCTTCCATGGTAATGCCGTAGAGAGTGTCCGAAATCTCCATGGTTCTTTTCCTGTGGGTAATCACAATAAACTGGGTAGCCTTTGACAGGTTTCTGAGAAAATTACAAAATCTGTCAACGTTCGCATCATCCAGGGCGGCCTCAATCTCGTCCAGTATGCAAAAAGGAGTGGGCTTCACCATCAGTATGGCAAACAACAGCGCTATAGCTGTCAGGGCCTTTTCACCACCCGAGAGCAATGTGAGATGCTGCAGTTTTTTGCCTGGAGGCTGGGCCACAATGTCAATCCCTGATTCAAGGACATTGTCTTCCTCCAGTAAAACCAGCTGTGCCTTACCCCCGCCGAACAGTTCGCCAAACACCTCGTTGAACTTTTCATTTATTATCCTGAACTGTGAACTGAACTGTTTTTTCATGCTGGCAGTCAGCTCGTCTATTACCTTTGTGAGGGAATTCCTGGCCTCCACCAGGTCATCCTTCTGCGTGTTCAGGAATTCGTACCTGGTTTTAACCCTGTCATAGTCTTCAATGGCGTTAATATTGACATTTCCAAAGGATTTAATCTTATTTTTGAGGAATATTACCTCTTTTTCGGCCTTATCGTAATCATCTATATCCTTTTTATAATCCAGGGCTTCAATGTATGTTATCTCATATTCTTCCCATATTTTGTCATGAAGGTTGTTCAGTTCGGTTTCCACCCTTGCCAGTTTGAGCTCGCTCTTATGGCATTTTTCCTCCAGACGGTCTATTTCGCTGTCAACCGCCTTTGTGGCTTCTTCTTTTTCTATAAGTCTTTGCTGACAGCTGTCTTTCAACTGTTGAAGCCTTATTATTTCCTGATTGTCCCTTGCGTCTTCCTCCTTAAGCTGCTGAATTTCCTCTAAAACAGCCTCCTTCTGATGTTCCAGATGCAGTATATTCTTCTTATTGAGTTCCATGTCCTTTTCCTTTTCCAGAATGGTCTGCTGATACTTCTGGATGGATGTCAACGACTGCTGGAGTGTATCCTGCAGGTCTTCCAGTCTCTGGGACAGCCGCGCTATCTCAACACGGTTTGAGGTTATCTGCTGAAGGATATTCTCTCTGTCCTGCTTCTTTTCACTTGTTTTCTTCTGCAGAGCCTTTATGTTTTCCTGGTATTCCCTGTTCTGCTTTTCTATCTCGCTGATCTCCTCCTGTATCCTGTCAATAGTACACAATGTCTCCTGGTAATCCGACTCCAGTTGCTCCTTTTCTCTCAGAAGCTGGCCTACTTTCTCCTCCCTGTCGGCAATATCTTTCTTCTTACCTTCCAGCCCTTCCTTTATCCTGGTTTGCTCCAGGTCAAGGCTGTGCATCTGCTGTTTCACTTTTTCCAGAGTGCTTAGAGTATTCTGCATCTCTGCCATGACCAGAGCCAGGGATTTCTCCTCTTCCCCCACTCTTTCTTCCAGGCCGGATATCCTGCTCTCCATCAATTCAATCTCCCGCTTGCGCTGCAGCAATCCACTGTCACCGGACAGGCTGCTGCCCCCCGATATAGAACCGCCGGTATTAAGCACATCCCCTTCGACTGTTACAATTTTGAAACTGTATCCGAAGGACCTGGCCATTGCAATTCCGTTGTCCATGTTATCAACTATTACTACCCTTCCCAGCAGGTTGTCGATTATATCCCTTATCTTTTCAGGACATTGCACCAGTCCGCTTGCATTCCCGATACACCCTTTCATGCTGAGGGCTGCCGTTTCCTTATCCGACAGGCGTCTGGGTCTTATTGAAGAAATGGGCAGGAAAGTAGCCCTTCCCAGTTTATTTCTTTTCAAAAATTCAATGGCCCGTTTTGCGTCCTCTTCCGTGTGTGTTACCAGATTCTGCACGCTGTATCCCAGGGCTACCTCTATGGCTTTCTCCAGGTTCTGCGGTACATGGATCAACTGAGCCACAGTTCCGACTATACTGTCATGCAGTTTTCTGTCGTTTTTTCTGGCCGACAGCAGCGCTTTTACGCTTTTCGTATAGCCTTCGAAGCTGCTTTCCATGTCCTGCAGCACCTGATGTCTCGAGACTGCGGACCTTAATTTGTTCTTTATGCTTTCAACGGTTTCCCGCAGTGTCTTTTCCCGTTGACTTAATTGCTCTATTTTCTTTCTCAGTCCATGCATGTTCTTTTCATGACTTTTATACTGGGTTGTGATGCTGTCAATTCTGCTGCTGAATGTATCTATCTCTTTTTTTATTCCGGAAATCTGTCCTTCCGTCTGCTGTATTTCATCCATAATCTGCATCTTGCGTTTGTACATACTCTCGTTGAGGGTTTTCAGGCTGTTTGCCTTACTGTTCAGAGAGGAAACCCGGTTCAGGTTATCAATAATCTGTGACTTGTGCATCTCTATATTCTGGTCGTCCTCCCCCACCTGCACGCCTATGCTGTCGAAATTTTCCTGAAAAGCCGCCAGTATCTCTTTCTTTTCGTCAATATCGTTTTTTAAGAATGCAATTGCCTTGCCCTTATCTTCCTTTTCCCTTTCAAGCAATTCAATCTCTTCCTTAAGGCCGGCTATTTCGTTCATATGTAAACTGTTCTTTTCATTCAGGCTTTCTATTTTCTGGTTGATTACTTTTATTTCGCCTTCTTTCTTCTCAACCAGATTCAGCCTTGAATACAGCTTTTCCCGGATATTCTTCAGTTCTTCCTCTATCTGCCCTGTTCTGTTTTTAAGGATATTGAAGGCTTCATCCTGGGCGGCTTTCATATTGTTTTTTTCATATACAGACTGACGGTATTCTTTTATATTCTCTGACAGGAGATTTTTCTGGCGGCTTAACCTCTCAATATGTCTGACCAGGATGTTTATCTCCAGTTCGCTCAGCCTCTCCTTCAGTTCCAGATACTGCCTGGCTTCCCTGCTTTGTCTCTCCAGGGGGTCCAGCTGCTTTTGCAGTTCGTCAATTATATCATTAAGCCTTATGAGGTTTTCCTTGGTTTTTTCCAGCTTCTTCTCCGCTTCTTCTTTTCTGGATTTGTATTTGACTATACCGGCCGCTTCTTCAAAAATCTGTCTCCGGTCCTCGGATTTCGAACTGAGTATCTCATCTATTCGTCCCTGCCCGATAATAGAATATCCTTCTTTGCCCACTCCCGTATCCATGAACAATTCGACAATATCCTTCAGTCTGCATCCTGTTTTATTGAGATAGTACTCGCTTTCTCCCGACCTGAAGACCCGACGGGTAACCATTACCTCCGAATAATCAATGGGAAGGATATTGTCCCTGTTATCAATGGTCAGGGATACTTCGGCAAAACCCAGGGCCTTCCTGTTCTCTGTTCCGGCAAAGATTACGTCTTCCATCCTGCTGCCTCTCAGGGACTTTGCACTTTGTTCCCCAAGGACCCATCTCACCGCATCGGCAATATTGCTTTTCCCGCTGCCGTTAGGTCCTACTACGGCAGTAATCCCCGGCCCGAAATCCATTTCTATTTTATCCGCAAAGGATTTAAACCCTTTTATTTCTGCTCTCTTAAGATACATGTCAGACCCCCCGGTCACAACTTTCAGGTTGTTTACCCGATGGCTACCGCCGCTAATACTCCCGTCCTCTCAGGCGGGCGATAAGCGGCGCTACGCCCCTGGATAACGGATTCTGAGCTTCAGAAGGGGTAAAACCCCCGCCTGAAGTTAAGAATCCTTTTTATCTCTCAACAATGCCCTATAGTTGATATCCATACTATTACCGCCATGGCTGAATCTTATACTGGTTTTATCCAGGTCCGTGTTGGCCGTTACTTTGAATCTCATGTGAGGATAAAGGCTGTTCAGCTTGTCAATACTCTCCCTGCCAATTCCTATCACAGTTGACACCATTGAAGGATGTACCTCCAGCCGCATTTCACCCGAACACAAATCCTTTTCCTGTTTTAGAACTTTCAGTATAATCTTTCGCAGGAGGGCCGACTCTACCAGCTGGCGGAAGGCAGGATGAAAGGGCCCTGCCACTATGTCTCCGCCCGAAGTTATCCGGTCTGTGGGCTGCAGTCCTATCCGTATGACAGCAATATCTTCCCTTAAGAAAATCTCCATGAGATCCCGGCAAATATCTACTGCTTCCTCTATATCAAGGGGTACGTACTCCCCCTTTTTATACATGTTCTCCAGTCGGGTATCTTTAATAACAAGGGTGGGATATATTCTTACAAAGTCAGGTTTAAGGCGGGCTATCTCTACGGCTGTTTTTACATCCTTCTCCCGTCTGTCCCCCGGTAGTCCAATCATCATCTGGAGCCCCAGCCTGAATCCCCGGTCATGAATCATGCCGGCGGCTCTCCTTACATCTTCGGAAGTATGTCCCCTGCAGCTTTTTTCTAATACATGGTCATCCATGGACTGGACCCCGATTTCTATGGTCTCCACTCTATAGCATCTGAGCATTTCAAGTATATCGCTGTTTATATAGTCCGGTCTTGTGGACAGCCTTATGGCATCAATCAGTCCCCTGTCAAGGGCGGTCTTTGCCTGCTCCAGCAGCTTTTGCTGAAGCTCCAGGGGAATCCCTGTGAAACTGCCTCCGAAAAAAGCCGCTTCCACCCGTTCAGGTACCGATTTAAACGTGGCCACATACTGCTCTATGGTTGGCATTATCTCGTCCGGGGTGACACCCTCATCCTGACCGGTTATCCGGTTCTGATTACAGAATACGCAGTCAAAGGGGCACCCTGTATGGGGAATAAAAAACGGTATGATATAATAAGATTTTGACATTTACTTCACCAGCTTGTCCAGGGCTTCGCGGGCGGCATCCTGCTCCGCTTCTTTCTTGCTTTTGCCTGTGCCTTCACCCCATATTTCATTTCCTATCCATACTTTGACATAAAATGTCTTGTCATGGTCGGGACCTGTCTGGCGGACCAGCCTGTATTCTATCGGTTTGCCGGTCTCGGACTGTATTTTTTCCTGCAGACAGGTTTTGAAGTCATAATGAACGTCACCATTCACAATGTCTATTGTCCCGTCTTTAATATGCTTGATGGCAAATTCCTTTGCCTTCTCATATCCGCCGTCAAGGTATATGGCACCTATGACTGCCTCAAAGGCATCGGCTAGTATGGACGGCCTTTTCCTGCCTCCCGTGGCATCTTCGCCTTTGCCCAGCAGCAGGAAGCGACCCAGTCCGATTCTTTGTGCATACACGGCAAGGGCTTGTCCCCTCACCGCCGAAGCCCTCATCTTTGTGAGACTGCCTTCGGAATAATGCGGAAAACGGTAGTAAAGATATTCGCTGGCAATCATTTCCAATACTGCATCTCCCAGAAACTCCAGTCTTTCATTGTACTCCTGGACCGACAGCTCTTTTTCGTTTGCAAAAGAACTGTGAGTAAGAGCATAATTCAGCAAATGGACATTTCCGAAAGAATAACCTATCCTGTCCTGAAATTCTGCCAGTTCAGCCAATCTTTCATCCTTCATAGCCAAAAGTGATCCTTTCCTTTCCTTATGTCCTCTGCAAAACAATGCTGTTGACATTATCCTGCACAAAACACAGTGATTATAGTACATCTTTTTCTTTAACCAAGGAATAGTATAACATAACACTATATAGTTTAACTGTTCAGCAACTTATTTTCAACACCTGAAATACCTTTCGCCCATTCCGCCCCAAAATGTAGAGAATAGGGACAGTGCCCTATTCTCTACACAAATTTCCTGAAACAGAGGGTTGCGTTATGTCCGCCGAAGCCCAGGGAATTGGAGATAGCTATATCTATCTCCTTTTTAATCCCTTCATTGGGAACATAGTAAAGGTCACATTCAGGGTCCGGGGTTGTGTAATTTATTGTTGGTGGTATAAATCCATCGTATAATGCCAGTATTGAAGCTATTGCCTCTATGGCTCCTGCCGCCCCCAGCAGGTGGCCGGTCATGGATTTGGTGGAACTGACAGCCAGTTTGGGAGCATGGGCTCCGAAAACGGATTTTATGGCTGCAGTTTCAAATTTATCATTAAGCTCTGTTGAAGTGCCGTGGGCATTGATATAATCCACTTCCTCAGGTGAAACTCCGGCATCATCCAGGGCCATTCTCATTGCTCGGGCTGCCCCTGTTCCTCCGGGAGCCGGCGCGGTTATGTGATAGGCATCGGCGGTCATCCCGTATCCGGCTATTTCTCCGTATATGACTGCTCCTCTTTTCAGTGCGTGTTCCAGTTCTTCCAGGATCAGCACCCCGGCGCCTTCTCCCAGGATAAATCCGTCCCTGTCCTTATCAAAGGGCCTGCTGGCCCCTTTCGGGTCGTGGTTCCGTGTTGACAGGGCCTTCATGGAACAGAATCCTCCGATGGCTATAGGGGTAACCGCTGCCTCTGAACCACCGGTAATCATCATGTCGGCGTCCCCTCTCTGGATTACCTTGAAGGCATCACCAATCGCATTGGTACCGGAGGCGCATGCGGAAACCACCGTTTCGTTGGGACCTTCGGCGCCAAATATTATGGAAATCTGACCGGCAGCCATATTTGAAATCATCATGGGAATAAAGAAAGGACTTATCCTGGACGGGCCTTTGTCAAACATTACGGCAAATTGATTTTCCAGTGTTTCAATGCCGCCTATTCCGGAACCCAGGACCACACCAAGCCTGTTCCTGTCAATCTGGTCCATATTTATCCGCCCGTCTTCAAAGGCCATTCTTGTAGCTGCAATAGCATACTGGGTAAACGTATCCATTCTCCTGGCCTCTTTTTTGTCTATAAAATCAACGGGATTAAAGTCGTTAACCTCAGCGGCAATCTGGGTTGTAAAATTCTGAGCATCGAATTTTGTTATTCTGTCAACTCCACACACTCCGTTCTTTATCGCATCCCAGAATTTGTTCTTTCCCATTCCCACCGGGGTGACCGCTCCCAATCCTGTGACCACAACTCGTCTCTTCAAATGGTATCCCTCCCCTGATATATATGAGCTGTATATATTATCAAATCCATGCGATATGTGATTTGATGCATACTTCATGAAAGCCCCGATATGTATCGGGACTTTCCGGTTTACTTGTTATTCTTTATGTAGTCAACAACATCTCCGACAGTAACAATTTTTTCGGCGTCCTCATCGGGAATCTCCATATCGAATTCCTCTTCCAGGGCCATTATAAGCTCAACTATATCCAGAGAATCGGCTCCCAGGTCATCTATGAAAGAAGCCTCAGGAACAACTTCATCCTCATCAACGCCTAACTGTTCGGCAACTATTTCCTTTACTTTATTCAGCGGCATTTTGTCACCTCCTTCCAGGGACTTACTACTAAAATATATATTAAATATATTACATAACCATTCCACCGTCAACGTTAATTGTTTGACCTGTAATATATGCAGCTGCATCACTGCACAGGAACGCCACAGCAGCAGCCACATCCTCCGGCTTCCCCGCCCTTCCGACGGGTATGCTCCCAAGCATGGATTCCCGAATTTCAGCCGGCAGCACATCAGTCATGTCCGTTTCAATAAATCCGGGGGCAACGGCATTAACGGTTATCCCTCTGCTGCCCAGTTCCCGGGCCGCCGCCTTTGTAAGACCTATAACCCCTGCCTTTGACGCACAGTAATTGACCTGGCCTGCGTTGCCCGTAATGCCCACCACCGAAGACATGTTTATAATCCTTCCCCATTTCTGTTTCATCATTATTCGGGTAACCGCCCTGGTACAGTTGAACACTCCCGACAGATTGGTATCTATAACCTCCTGCCAGTCGCTGTCCTTCATCCTCATGATCAGTGTGTCCCTTGTTATCCCGGCATTATTAACAAGTATATGAACTGTCCCGAATTTTTCCACTGCCCTGTTCACTAATTCTTTTGCCTGGTCAGGGTCTGCTACATCGCCCTGAAAGACCGCAGCTTTCACCCCCGTCTTTTCGATTTCGCGGGCTACTTTCTGAGCTGCATCCATATTCCGGGAATAGTTGATCACTATATTGGCTCCCAGTTGCCCGAGGGTCAGGGCAATAGCCTTGCCAATACCTCTTGAACCCCCCGTTACCAGGGCAACCTTTCCTTTTAAATCGAACATTTCACACCCTCCAGCCTGTATAAAGTTTTTTCAAGGCTTTGCATATCTTCTATATTGTATACATTGACATTCCTGTCCATTTTCTTCAGGAAAGCAGTCAGCGCCCTGCCAGGCCCCAGTTCGATAAAGGTGTCCGCTCCCATGTCAAGCATCTTTCTCATGCTGTCTTCCCATAATACAGGACTGCTTACCTGCTCCACCAGATTATTTACAATGTGGTCGCTGCACAGTTCTTCCATAGCATTCACATTTGCTATAACCGGTATACTGGCATTTTTTACTTCTATTTCTGCCAGGTCCCGGGACAGCCTCTCTCCTGCAGGTTTGAGAAGGCTACAGTGGAAAGGAGCACTTACCGGCAATATAACGGCCTTTTTTGCACCTTTTTCCCGGGCAATCTCCACTGCCTTTTCCACAGCCGCCACTTCGCCGGATATGACAATCTGTCCCGGACAGTTATAATTGGCAGCTTCCACCACGCCCAGATCTGAAGCCAGCCGACAGCATTCCAGCACCTTATCCCTTTCCAGACCCATTACTGCCGCCATGGTGCCAACCCCCATCGGAACTGTCTCCTGCATGTATTTGCCCCTTTTTTTCACCAGCCTTACCGCATCTTCAAATTCCATTACCCCGGCAGTAACCAGGGAAGCATACTCACCGAGACTTAGTCCCGCAGTCACACAAGGCTTTATACCCCTTGCAACCAATTCCCGCATAACTGCAACACTGAAAGTCAGGATTGCCGGCTGGGTATTCTCGGTTTCTTTCAGCCTATCTTCCGGCCCTTGGAAGCAGAGCTCTTTAATACTGAAACCCAGGGCACGGTCGGCCGTGTCAAATGTTTCCGCTACTACAGGCAGATTATCGTACATCTCTTTCCCCATGCCAACGTACTGGGCCCCCTGTCCCGGAAAAACAAATGCAATATTTGTCATGTTCAAACCTCCCTATGGATACTGTGGTTCTTCTTATTCGTAACCTGACCAGATATTGGCATACACAGACCCGTTATTCCGGTCAGATACCAGCTTCTTCATCATCTCTACCACCGGAACTGTTTCACTTATCAGTTCCTCCATTATACTTTTAACAGGCTTTATATCCTTAATCATGCCTGCCACCTGTCCGGCCATTACCGAACCACCTTTTGTGTTGCCTTCCACAACAGCTTCTCGTAACTTGCCGGCCCCCAGTTTTTCAATTTCTTCTACAGAGGCGCCTTTTTGTTCCAGTTTTTCAAAATCCCTTGTCAGTTTATTCTTGAGGCATCTTACCGGATGGCCGGTACTCCTGCCGGTAACCACAGCATCCCTGTCCTTTGCTTCCACTATTGCCCTCTTATATTCAGGGTGGGCTGTGCATTCCTCTGTACACACAAAACGGGTTCCCAGTTGAACCCCTTCCGCCCCCAGGGCAAAAGCCGCCACTATCCCCCTGGCGTCCGCTATGCCCCCGGCTGCAATCACGGGAATGCTCACCGCATCCGCTATCTGGGGAACAAGGACCATGGTTGTAAGCTCCCCAATGTGCCCGCCGGCTTCGGTACCTTCAACCACCAGTGCATCCACTCCAAGGGTTTCCATTCTCCTGGCAAGGGCCACGCTGGGAACCACAGGGATAATCTTAGAGTTTATTCCTTTTAGTCTTGAAATATATTTACCCGGGTTTCCCGCACCGGTGGTAACTACAGGTACCCTGCTACTGCATATAACATCCATCACTTCTTCCACAAAGGGAGAAAGCAGCATTACATTTACGCCAAAAGGCTTGTCGGTCATCTGTTTTGCCTTCTTGATCTCCTTTTCAACGACCTCTGCCGGAGCATTGCCTGCCCCTATAAGTCCCAATCCACCCGCATTGGAAACAGCGGCAGCCAGTTCGGCTGTTGCCACCCAGGCCATACCGCCCTGTATGATAGGGTATTTTATTCCCAGTATATCGCACACTCTGGTATGCAGCATTAACAGCACCTCACTTCTTTATGTTGTTGCCTTGTTCCATTTCATTACACATGAGCCCCAGGTGAGACCTCCTCCGAATCCAACCAGTACAAGTACATCGTCTTTTTTAACCTTGCCCTCTCGGACTGCTTCATCCAGAGCGACCGGTATTGAAGCAGCTGACATATTACCGTATTTCTGAAGATTAACATATACTTTATCCATATCCACTTTCAATCTTTTGGATGCTGCCTTGACAATCCTTATATTGGCCTGGTGCGGTATCAGATAATCTATATCGCCGGTGGACATGCCCGTATTCCCGAGGACTTTTTCTGTAGCTTCAACCATAATATTTACTGCAAACTTATATACCTCCTGACCATCCATATATATAAAATGCTTTTTGTTTTTAACAGTCTCAACGGTTGCAGGCATTCTCGAACCCCCGGCGGGCTGCGTTAGAACATGCCCTTTCCAGCCTTCGGCTCCAATTGCGACCGACAATATTCCACTACCTTCATCCACTTCTTTCAGTACTGCCGCTCCGGCGCCATCTCCGAATAATACACAGGTATTTCTGTCCTCCCAGTTGGTTATCTTTGAAAGGGTATCCGCCCCGATAACAAGAACGGTTTTTACTCCTCCTGCCAGAATGAATTTTTCGGCAATAGATATGCCGTATAAAAATCCGGTACATGCCGCCTCAATGTCAAAGGCCGATGCATTTACAGCTCCCAGATTGCTCTGCACTATGCAGGCAGTAGATGGAAATGCCATATCGGGGGTAACTGTAGCGACAATAATCATATCGATTTCTTCCGGTTCCACCCCCGCATCCTCCAGCGCCTTTCTGGCGGCACATGTGGCAATATCCGAGGTTGCCGTTTTATCATCTGTTATACGCCTTTCTTCTATCCCGGTCCTGCTTCTTATCCATTCATCACTGGTTTCCACTATTTTCTCCAGGTCAAAATTTGTCAAAACCCTTTCAGGAAGGCATGCGCCTGTTCCCACTATGCCAACAGATTTTGCAGTGTTCTTCATCTTATACCTCCATATTCACGTCTGACTTGATTTTTTCGAGTACTTTCATGTCTATAAACTTTACAGCCTGCATTACGGCGTTTTGAACGGCTTTTGCGTCAGAACTGCCATGGGCTTTAATACAGCCTCCGTCCACTCCCAGCAGCGGAGCTCCGCCATATTCTTTGTAATCCATCCTGGCTTTAAATCTTGTCAATCCCGGTTTAAGCACAGCGGCAGCAATCTTCGCCCCTGTGTTTGCAGTGAATGTCCTTTTCAACTCTGAAAATATGGACATGGCCAGGCCTTCTGTAAGCTTTAATATTATGTTCCCAACAAAACCGTCACAAACCAGTACGTCTGCCTTTCCCTCGGGTATATCCCTTGCTTCAATGTTCCCGATAAAGTTCAACCGGGATGTCTGCAAGAGCCTGTAAGTTTCCTTGGTCAACTGATTACCTTTCCCCGGTTCAGTCCCTACATTGACAAGGGCAACCCGCGGGTTGTCCACAGCCAGTACTCTGTTCATGTACGCAGACCCCATAAGAGCGAACTGCAGCAGATTATTTGGTTTGCAGTCGGCATTTGCTCCTGCATCTATTAGCATGGCTCCTCCGCTTAAGGTAGGAATAACGGGAGCCAGAGCAGGCCTGTCAATCCCTTTGATTCTGCCTATACGGAACAGGGCCCCGGCCATTAATGCCCCGGTATTACCCGCAGAAATAAAGGCATCGGCTTCACCCTTTTTAACCATATCCATTCCCACGACCATAGAGGAATCTTTCTTTTTCCTGATTGCTTTTACGGGTTCATCTTCATTAGAGATTACCCCGGGTGCGTCCACAATTGTCAGCCTGTCACCCAAATGATTTTCAGCCAGATTATGTATAACATCTTTTCGGCCTATCAGTGCAATTTTACATCTTTCATCTTTATCCATGACGCTGATACAGCCTTTTACAATCTCATGGGGAGCATTATCACCGCCCATGGCATCAACAGCAATTAACACAACCTCACCCCCTGGGGATTAATTTAATCACATCATTCATCCATAGCCACCAGTATAAATTTGCCTCTGAATACTTCTTCCAGCTTCAGCTTTATCTTAACCCAGACGAAAAATTTATTTCCTCTCTTTCTCACCACTTCTGCGCTGGCCACCAGTTTGTTTCCCGACCTGACCGGCCTTTTATACTTTATGTTGGCTACACCGATGAGGGCGACATCAGCATCAATAACTGCAATTGCCAGGGACTCCGCCTGTGCATAAATAAACTGCCCCCTTACGATGTTTGTTTTTTCAAAAACCATGGTACTGTCAGGCTCAAGTATGGAAATTCCCCTCTTGCCCAGCTCAAGGTCCACCAGTTCACCTACAATTTCTTTGCCGGTAATGGACCTCACTCTGGAATAATTTTTCTCGGCCACATTTTTTATTCGTTCCCGAAGTTCGGGTATTCCCAGTTCCATTCTGTCCAGTCTGATTGTCTGTATGCTGACAGAAAACAATTCCGAGAGCTCTTCATCCGTTACAAAAGGATCCTTTTCGATTCTGTCCATCAGACTTTTCTGTCTCTCTTTTTTTGCCATTCCCCTTCTGGCCAAATGGCTCACCTCATTTGTTACTTGTATTTAGTACCTGATACTAATAATAAGTATACATTAATCGCTCATGGAAATCAACACAAAAAAAGATAAAAAAAATAGTAACGGTTAAACCATTACTATTTATTCGTTGCTTACAATTTCTTTACCCTTATAGTATCCACAGGATTTGCACACCCTATGGGGTAATTTTAACTCATGGCACTGGGGACAGCTTATAAGGTTGGGTTTTTCCAGCTTCCAGTGAGTTCTTCTTTTATCTCTCCTGGATTTGGATATTCTCCGTTTTGGTACTGCCATTCTATCTTCCCTCCCTTTTAATCATTTTGGCTTTCAAAAAATTCCTTAAGTGATGCAAGCCTTGGGTCAACCATTTCCCGCCTGCATTCACACTCTTCAATATTCCGGTCTTTTCCGCAGACAGGGCAGAGACCTCTGCATGCTTCCGAACAAAGAGGCTTTATGGGTATTTCCAGGATCAAACTTTCCAGGACTATGCTCTCAAGGTCTATAATATCTCCTTTCAAGCCCATTGCATCTTCCTGGTCCGGCTCCCTTTTAAACCTCTGGTTAAACGATGTTCTTATCTCATGGGGAAAATCTGACAGACATCTGGAACACTGCATTATAAAAACAGCTTTTACTTTTCCCGAAACCAGATAGCTGTCATCCACCTTCTTCACTTCCCCTTTAACTTTCACCGGACCCTCAAACTCCAGGGTGTCTCCTTTGAAAAGCAGAGGCTTCAAAACCTCAGATAGCAGGAAATCCATTTTCCCTGTCAGGTTGCCCTCAAGTTCCCTTATATTCAGTTTCATGCATACCACCTCATAGTCAACAAGCACTATTATATAGACCCATCCGCCCTTTGTCAAGATAAGGACTGCACTATACATACAAAAAAGAGGCAGAAAAAAGGCTATTATTATTATTTCTGCCTCCTGCATTTCTATCCGATTATATCTACCGTTTCCTTCGCAATCATCAATTCTTCATTGGTGGGTACCACCAGCACCTGTGTCTTTGAACCGGCCTTGCTGATAATTTTTTCCCTGCCCCTGACGTTATTGGCTTCCCTGTCAATTTCCACGCCAAGATAGTCCAGGCCTTCGCATATTTTTTCCCTCATGGAAACAGAATTTTCACCCAGGCCTGCTGTGAATACTATTGCATCAACACCGTTCATTACTGCCGAATAAGA
This sequence comes from Clostridium thermobutyricum, assembly GCA_016842005.1. GTDB lineage: Bacteria > Bacillota > Clostridia > Ch29 > Ch29 > JAENYD01. The sequence goes on from JAENYD010000017.1 coordinate 18,510, forward strand.
CCCTATATAGGACTTAACCCTGTAGGCGAATACATTTATAGCCATTTGAGCCCGTTTATTCCCTTCCGTCGCAGCTTGCTCCAGGTCCCTGAAATCGCTGCTTACTCCGGATATACCCAAAACCCCTGACCTTTTATTAAGTATATCATTCACCTGCTCGGCGGTCATATTCTCTTTTTCCATAAGAAATGCAACAATGGCTGCGTCTATGCTTCCGCACCTGGTTCCCATGGCCAGCCCCTCCAGGGGAGTAAAGCCCATGGTGGTTTCTACCGATTTACCCCTGTCTACGGCAGTAATACTGGCACCATTGCCCAGATGACAGGTTATAATCTTAAGGCTTTCATAGGGCTTTTCCAGCAGTTGTGCCGCCCTCAAAGAAACGTACTTGTGGGATGTGCCGTGAAAACCATATTTTCTTATGCCATATTTCTCGTAATACTCATAGGGTAACGGATAAATATAGGCATAATCGGGCAATGTCTGATGAAAGGCCGTATCAAATACTCCCACCATTGGCACGTCGGGCATCAACTGCCTGCAGGCTTCAATACCCATTATATTGGGTGGGTTGTGAAGGGGTGCCAGGTCAGCACAATCATACAACGTTTTCATAACCTCGTCATTTATCCTTACAGAACCTGAAAACTTCTCACCGCCGTGAACCACCCTGTGCCCAACAGCTGCTATCTCGCTCATGTCGTCGATAACTCCCCGCTCTTTGTCAACAAGGATATCTGAAAGCAACTTAAAGGCCGCCTTATGGTCAGGAAGTTCCTTTTCAATAACAACTTCATCTTTTCCCGGTACCTCGTGCTTTAATCTTGAACCTTCTATTCCTATTCTTTCCGCCAGCCCTTTCGCCATCAACGTATCATTTTCCATGTTCAGCAACTGGTATTTCAGCGATGAGCTTCCGCAGTTCACTACAAGTACTTTCATCTTAATCCCTCCTAGATAGTATACGGTTACAATACCTGATATAATATTTTATTAAATATCAAAAAACAAACCTATATAGATTTCTTCATTTATGATTAATATCCTTCAACAGGAATTAAAAAAAATAGCGATTATTCTCCCGTATAATTAGTTTTGAAAAAAATGTGTTAAAATATATGATAAACTATATTTCAAATAAATCTATTCGGGGGATGAATTGATTAAAATGAAAGTGCTTGGGATAATAGCCGAATACAATCCTTTCCACAACGGACACCTGTATCATCTGAATAAATCCCTGGAAATCACAGGAGCAACCCATTCGGTAGCCGTCATGAGCGGCAGCTTCCTGCAGAGGGGCGAACCGGCTGTATTTAACAAATGGGCAAGGGCGAAAATGGCTGTAACATCCGGCATCGACCTGGTCATTGAGCTTCCGGTTGTGTACTCCTGTCAGAGTGCGGAGACTTTTGCCCGTGGTGCCATAAGTATTCTGGACAAAACCAGCTCGGTGGACTTCCTTTCCTTTGGCAGTGAGGCAGGAGACCTGAAACTGCTTGATTACATATCCGCTATTCTTTTCGAAGAGCCGGACAGTTTTAAAGAGTATCTCCGGTTTTATCTGAATAAAGGGCTTTCTTTCCCGGCAGCCCGTTCAAAAGCCCTTCAACGATATGACAGAGCACTCAAGGGTCCATCCCTGGCAGCTTTAAACAGCCCCAACAACATCCTGGCCCTTGAATATATGAAAGCCCTCCGACATCTGAACAGTCCCATTGTCCCCTGTTCTGTCAAAAGAATCAAAGCCGGTTACAATTCAACAACCATAAGGGGTACCATCGCCAGCGCAACTGCCATACGAAAGGCCTTACTGACAACCCGGAAACATACCTGTAAGCTTGGCAGGGTTATCCCGGAGAGCAGCATGAAAATATTGAAAGCTGAGTTAATGGCCGAAAGAGGTCCTGTACATGACGACCTGTTCAGTTCACTGATTATAGGCAACCTTAGAAAATCAAAACCGGAGGATATTGCTGAATATCCGGATGTATCGGAGGGCCTGGAATACAAAATCTGGAACGCTGCAAGGCATAACGTAAACATATCTGAATTGGTCAAAGAAATCAAATCCAAAAGGTATACCCTTACCAGGCTTAAACGCCTCATGATTTATTCTCTGCTGGATATACGCCGGGATATGGTCAGCCGTTTAAGGAACAACCTGTTTCCGGGATACGTGAGGGTCCTTGCCTTCAATAATAAAGGAAGGGATATACTGCGAAAAATGAAACACAATTCATCCATACCGGTTATAACAAAGACTGCGGTACATGGACTGGAAGAAGGCGCACTGCCTTTTCTGGCGCTGGAAAAAGACCTGCTGGCCACCGATATATATGTCATGGCCTATAAAAATCCTAAGTACTCCTGCGCCGGCCAAGATTTTTTAACAAGCCCCATCTGGGTGGGGGATTGAGGACATTTCTTATATCATCAATTGCATCCAGGGCGGCTTTACGTCCCGCCCTTACACATTCTCCCACCTGGTTGAAAGCAATGGGGTTTATATCTTTCAGATCGGGTTCAATAACAACATCGGCTTCTATTCCTCTCAGCCTGTTAATCTCATTTTGCATTATATCTATACTCTGAATGATTGTATGATATATATTCTCAATTTTCTTCTCGGCATAATGGGCCCCCAGGTTTACGCCGATTATCATTTCAGCCCCCATATACCTTGCCAGGTCCACGGGTACGGCATCAACTATGCCGCCGTCCGCCAGCAGGCGCCCCTCCATCTCTACCGGCCTGAAAATACCCGGGATAGCTATACTGCATCTCACCGCTTTATAGACATACCCTTGATCCAAAATACACCTTTCTCCCGTATGCAAATCGGTGGCCACAACAGACAGAGGGATTTTCAGGTCATCAAAAGTTTTGTCGTCAGTATGCATTCTGACCATTTTCTCTATTTTCTTTCCGAATATAAGCCCCTTTCCCGGCGGTGAAAAATCTATCATCTGCCAGGTGTCTGTATCTTCAGCCAGTTCAATAATCTCATCCACCTTCATGCCAGAACAGTAAAGAGCTCCTACAAGGGCCCCAATACTGCATCCTGAAATAAAATCAATGGGTATGCCATTCTCTTCCATCACCTGCAGAACCCCAAGATGTGCAAACCCCCTGGCGGCTCCGGATCCTAGTGCAAGCCCCACCTTTTTCCTTTTCATGATATTACCTCCTGAATCATTCATAATACATATTACTTAAAAATATATTAAAATAGCAGCCTTAAATACATGTCAAGGAGAGAATTCTATGCCTCAGCGCAGAAAAAACCGGTTCTATCTTATTATGACTTCGATGCTGGTAAGTTTTTTTGTTTTAAGCCTGCTGCTGTCACCTGAAGAATGTTATAATGCTGCAGCGGACGGGGTGAACATCTGGTTCACCACTGTTTTCCCCGCCCTTCTGCCTTTTTTTATAGGCGCGGAACTTCTGATCGGGCTGGGTGTCATCGACTTCATGGGCGCCCTGCTGGAGCCTTTTATGCGTCCGGTATTCAAAGCGCCGGGTATAGCTTCATTTGTATATATACTGAGCATAACCTCAGGCTATCCTGTTGGAGTTAAACTTACATGCAAGATGAGACAGGAGAAGATGTGCTCCAGGACCGAAGGCCAGAGGATGCTTGCTTTTTGCAGTACTTCAGGCCCCCTTTTTATGATTGGGGCAGTAGCAGTAGGTATGCTGCACAGCGCCCCGGCAGGAACCGTTATTGCGGTTTCCCATTACATTTCTTCCATTATTGTAGGAGTGTGTTTTAGTTTTTTTCTGAAGGATACAAACAATGCAAATCGCATGTTTACGGGCATGCCGGCCATTAAAACAGGCCTGGAGGAAATGTACCGCAGGAGGCTCCGGGACGGAAGACCTTTTGGAGTCCTGATGGGAGATGCTGTACGCGAGAGTGTAAACACACTGCTTGTAATAGGTGGCTTCATTACCGTGTTCTCGGTCGTAATCAATATCTTCTCCATAACGGGAATAATTGACCTTTTGTCGCGGCCTTTCGTAAAGATACTTAATATATCACGGCTTCCCTCAGACCTCGTTAAGCCTGTTATCAGCGGGCTGCTCGAAATCACCATAGGCAGTCGCCAGATTTCATTAGTCCCGGCTTCATTCATAAGCAAGATTGTGGCTGTAAGTTTTATCATCGGCTGGAGCGGATTTTCCATCCATGCGCAGGCTGCCAGTTTTATAAGCAAAACTGACCTGAGTACGTCAATTTATGTTTTGTCCAAAATATTACACGGGATACTGGCATCCATCATATCATACATTCTTGGCATATTCATGCTGACCGGCCAAACCCAGCAGGTTTTCGGGCCTGAAGACAGCCTTTTTTCATATCCTGCATTTGTTTCCCGGTTAATATTCTCTACAAAAACTTTTTTTATCCAGATTTTCATACTGATTTTTACAATAGTGCTATGTAAACTTATTGGCAGGATCTTCGGCTTTAAAATAAAGAGAAACTAAGGCGACCTAGCTTCTCATGTTTCTTACTTCTTCCCTGTTCTTTGCGACAAGACCCAGATAATTTTTTAAAAAATTCTCCAGTTCCACCAGCAGGTTATCCACATACTCCTTTGTGCCCAGTCTTATCTCTCTGGCATTCTCCTTGGCGTTTTCTATGATTTCTTCCGCCTGCTGGTAAGCCCTCCTGGTTATCTCATTATCCTCCACCAGACTGTTAATACGTTCTTCTGCTTCTTTAATAATCAGGTCGGCCTGTTTTTCAGCTTCAACAAGAATCCTGTTTTTTTCTTCATTGATTCTCCGGGCCTCTTTGATTTCCTCTGGAAGAATATCAACAGCCAGCTCAATAATTCTCAAAACCTTATCCCTGTCAAGCAGTACCTTATCAGAAAAAGGTACCGAAACCCCTTCGTCAACAATGTGTTTGAGCTGTATCAGCAGTTCGGTTAACTCCATAGGCCAATCCCCTCTTAATAATTGAATTTTTCCTTCAGTTTCTCTCCCACGTATTTCGGAACAAGACCATCGACACATCCACCAAGCATAGCCACTTCCTTAACTAAACTGGAGCTTAAAAAGGAATATTGGGCACTGGTCATCATGAAGACCGTTTCAATGTCTTCATTTAACTTTCTGTTCATGGAAGCCATCTGCAGCTCGTACTCAAAATCTGATACAGCCCTTAACCCTTTGACAATGATATTGGCATCCTTATTCACCATATAATCTATAAGCAGACCCGAAAAGCTGTCCACTTCTATCCCTTTCAAACCTCTGGTAGAGACACAGAGCATGTCCATCCGCTCTTCGGGAGTAAAAAGATATTGTTTTGAACAGTTGTTCAAGACAGCAACTATCAAGCGGTCAAAGAGTTTTGTGCTTCTGTTGATTATGTCCATATGACCATTTGTAACCGGGTCAAAACTGCCTGCATACACTGCAACCTTCATCGGGCATCCTCCTTTATATATATGGTTACACTGGTGTTTCCGTACTTCTTCCTTTTTAACATAGCCATGCCTTTAAAGTTTTCTTCGGGATGGTAATGGGATGAATGCTCCAAAATCACCATACCGTTCTCATCTATAATATCTTCCCTGACCAAATCTGACACAATTTTGTTGTAAATATTATCACCGTATGGAGGATCTATGAAAATGATATCATATTTTTTGTCCATACTGCCAAATTTTTTGACCGCCTTAAAGGCATCTGTCAGATAAACCTCTGCCTGTTCTTCAAAACCCAATAGCTTTACATTATGTTTGATAACGTTACAGGCATCGGTATTATTATCAATGAAGGTAACCATTGATGCCCCTCTGCTCAAAGCCTCCAGCCCGAGATTCCCGGTGCCTGCAAAAAGGTCCAGTACCCTGCCCCCGGAAACTGCAAACCCCAGCATGCTGAATACAGCCTCTTTAACCCGGTCGGAGGTGGGTCTCACCTTGCGTCCCTCCAGAGATTTGATTTTTCTGCCCTTTGCCTGCCCTGCAATAATCCTCATTATAACAGCACCTGCCCGTTAATATTCTAACACAGCAGCCATTTTTAGACAAAATATTTTAGAATATTTTTTACTGTAAAAAAAAAAGGAAGAACCTCAGAAGGTCCTTCCTTTTTTAGATTTATATTAAAACTATTTGCCGCTCAGCTGTCTTTCCGCCATTTCAACAAGTCTCTTGGTAATATTTCCGCCAACATAGCCGGCATCTTTAGCAGTAAGGTCTCCATTATAACCTTTTTTCAGGTTAACACCCACCTGACTGGCTATTTCATACTTCATCTGGTCAAGGGCTGCCCTTGCCTCAGGCACCACCTTTTTATTGGTTCTTGCCAACTCGCTTTCACCTCCTGTTTCCTGTTGTAATATTAATTTAACCACTGAAGATTTTTTTAAACTAGTAATTATTGTTTCTGCATGTAAAATTAAAAAGATGATCTGCTGGCTGACAAAAAACCGAAAACTGTCTCCTTAACGGCCTATAAGCTGTCTCTCCGCCATTTCAATCAGTTTCCTGGTCATAAATCCGCCAACGTATCCTGCATCCCTGGCAGTTAAATCTCCATTATATCCTTCTTTCAGATTCACTCCGATCTGGGTGGCAACTTCAAATTTCATTTTGTCCAGCGCAGCTCTTGCTTCGGGTACAACCTTTCTATTGGTACTTTCGCCGCCGGCAACACCTCCGAAGCCGCCGCCGGCACCTGTAATATTAATCAAAAAATATCACCTCCTGCGTTTTATTGTAATAATAGTTTACGCATAGAGGTTTTTTTTTAAACTAGCAATTACTGTCGCAGCTGTTACTAAATTGTACCCTGTGGCAGATTATTCTCATTGCACAGCTTCTCAATCTTTTCAAAGGCCTGTCTCCATTTTGCATCTGTACGGGCATCAGGCTGTTTTATAATTTTCAGCGCCAGTTGCTGGGCATCCTTTAAAATATCCATATCCGCCGGCAGTCTGGCTATTTTCAGATCAGGCAAGCCGTGCTGCCTGGTACCGAAGAAATCCCCCGGCCCCCTTAATGTCAGGTCTTTTTCTGCTATTTTGAAACCATCACTGATGGTACACAGGGTCTTTATGCGTTCACCGGCAACTCTGCTGCTGCAGTGGTTCACCAGAATGCAGTATGACTGGTATTTCCCCCTGCCAACCCGTCCCCTCAGCTGATGAAGCTGTGCCAGTCCAAATCTTTCGGCATTTTCAATCACCATAATATTTGCATTTGCAACGTTAACCCCGACCTCTACAACAGTTGTGGACACAAGGGCATTGATTTTTCCGTCCCTGAATTCCCGCATGATTTCTTCTTTCTGAAGGCCCGTCATTCTCCCGTGCATTAGCTCAATCCTATAGCCTTTCAAATATTTTCTTTTAAGTTCCTCATACAGGACTGCCGCCGGAACTGCCTCAATAACATCCGACTCCTCTATTAACGGGCAGACAATATAAGCCTGCCTTCCCTCCGAAAGCTGTCGCCCTACAAACTTATATACCCTGTCCCTGATCTTTTTATCCACTGCATAGGTTTCAACCGTCTTTCGCCCCGGAGGCATTTCATCGATTATGGAAATATCCAGGTCGCCATACAGTATAAGCGCCAGGGTCCTTGGAATCGGGGTGGCTGTCATTACAAGGACATCGGGATTTTTGCCCTTGCCAAACAGCAAAGCCCTCTGCCTTACTCCGAACCTGTGCTGTTCATCGGTTACAACAAGTCCCAGACGCGCAAACTCAAGGGGCCCCTGTACCAGCGAATGGGTCCCCACGATTATATCCGCATGTCCTTCTCTTATATCACTGTATATTCTCTCCCTTTCCTTTTTAGAACAACTCCCTGTCAGCAGCCGGGCTTTTACATCAAAACCCTTCAATAGATCTGTAAGAGTGGAATAATGCTGTTCGGCAAGTATTTCGGTAGGCACCATCAAAGCTCCCTGGTACCCGTTTGCAACCGCCTTAAGCAGTGCCATAACGGCTATTACCGTTTTCCCGGACCCGACATCTCCCTGTACGAGACGGTTCATGATCCTGCTGCTCTCCATGTCTTTTTTTATTTCCCCATATACCCTTTTCTGAGCAGCAGTAAGGTCAAAGGGCAGTTTCTTCAAAAATATTTCTTCTACTTCCTTTTCTGCAAAAAATATACCTTTCTCAACATCCTCAACAGACTTTTTTATCTGCAAAAGTCCCATCTGCAACAGGAAAAGCTCTTGAAACACAAGTCTCCTCCTGGCCTGCCGGAGACTGTTATAATCTTCGGGGTAATGTATGTTCTTAAGACAGTAGTTTATTTCTCCCAGGTCATAATGAACCCTGATTTCCTCGGGGAAAACATCTTTTATCTTACCTGAAGCCAGTTCCAGAGCGGTTCGGATAAACCTTTCAAACTCCCCGGGCGTCAGCCTTCCTCTGGAAGGGTATACGGGAACAATCCCCACCCGCTGGTCCGCTTTTTGCACGTCCGGATTTAACAGTTGTATTTCAAATCTCCTGTCCCCTTTGCCAAAGAAAAGGTACTCACTGCCTGTTTTTAACTGCCGGGCAGGATATGGATTATTAAACCATACAGCCCAACCTCTTCCGCTGTCGTCCTCAATAGCAACCTTAATAACCGTAAGTCTCCGGTTTATTCTTTTCTCAACCGGACCGCCTATAACCCTAGCCCTCACTCCGACCCTCTGCTTATGGGGAATCTGAACCAGGGGGTACAGCCGAGACCTGTCTTCATAGCTTCTGGGAAAATAATACAGTAAATCTTCTAGTGTTTTTATCCCGGCAGAATGGAGGTAAACCTGTTTTTTGGGTCCCACCCCTTTTATACCGGATACCGGCATTTCAAGTATATCCATCCAACCACCTCTGTTACTCCACAGCAAATATATAATAGTACACCGGCTGGCCGCCATAATGCACCTCTATTTCAGTATCCTGGTTCTCTTCTTCCAACCGGGCTGCCAGCTGCCTGGCATCCTCCTCTTTCATCTCTTCACCATAGAAAATTGTTACTATCTCACTGTCTTCGTCAATCAATGATTTTAACAACTCGTAGGCAACATCCTGTATGTCCTTTCCCTTATTTTGTATTCTTCCTTCCCCTATACCCATTATGTCTCCCTGGCGGATTTGCACATTATCAAAAACAGAATCCCGTACGGCATATGTAACCTGACCTGTCTTGACCTCTTCAATGGCACTGATCATATTATTGAAATTATCAGTTCCGCTTTGCATCCCGTTGAAGGCTATCATTGCCGATATACCCTGGGGCATGGTTTTGGTAGGAACAACGAAAACATTTTTTTCTGAAAGCTCCTTTGCCTGGTTGGCTGCCATTATTATATTGCTGTTATTGGGTAGAATAAAGATATTCCGGGCATGCAAGTCATTTATGGCCTTGAGAAAATCCTGAGTACTGGGGTTCATTGTCTGACCGCCCTGAATTATTATATCGACTCCCAGGTCCTTGAAAAGATTATCAAAGCCCTGACCCATAGCAACACTGATAATGCCGTATTCCTTTTCTTCTTCCGTATTATCGAAAAACCCTGTATCCCTGTGCTGTTCTTTCATGTTATCTATTTCAATCCTGGACAGTTCTCCCAGTTTAAGCCCTTCTTCCAGTATCTTATGGGGTCTATCAGTGTGTATATGTACCTTTATGGCCTTTTCATCGCCCACTACCAGCGTGGAATCCCCCAGAGACATAATGGCCTTCTTCAGTTCCTGGGCCGTCCCTGATGGACACTTTATGACAAACTGCGTGCAATACGGATAAATCAGGCTTTCCTGACCTTCCACTTCTTTCTTCTCGGTCACCGGAATGCTTTTTGCAGTGTCCGGCTGTATCTCTTCTCCCCTAAACGCTTTAAGGAATCCCTGAAGTATAAAAACAAATCCTTTCCCGCCTGCATCAACCACCCCTGCCTGGGCCAACACCTTCAGCATCTCCGGGGTCTTGTCCAGGGTGATACTGGATTGCTTCAGAATTTCTTCCAGAAAAATATTGAAATCTCTGGTACTGCCGCATATTTCTTCAGCCTTCAGAGCAGTTTCCCTTGCCACCGTCAGTATTGTCCCTTCAGTAGGTTTCATTACCGCTTTATAGGCAGTCTCAACTCCTCCCGTTAATGCCCGGGCAAAGGCAGCAGTATTAATTCTGTCCTGCCCTTTCAGGCTCTTTGCGAAGCCCCTGAAAAGCTGGGAAAGAATAACTCCGGAATTACCCCTTGCACCCATTAGGGAACCGTTAGCTATAGCTTCTGCAACATCTTCTACCGTTTCGGAACCGGCTTTTTTCAACTCTTCCACTGCTGATATCATGGTCAGAGCCATATTTGTTCCGGTATCTCCGTCCGGTACGGGAAAAACATTGAGTGCATCAACCGCTGCCTTATTTCTATCCAGAACATTTGCTGCAGCGATAAACATATTCTTCAGCATGGTACCTTTTATGTATTGTTTCTCCAAACCAGCAGCCCCCTCCCTTAAACCCTTACACCCTGTACATTTACATTTACTTTATCAACCTTCATCCCGGTCATGGTCTCCACACTGTATTTCACTTTTTCAATTATATTTTTGGCCACCTCCGAAATTTTTGTTCCGAACTCAACAACTATATAGAGATCGATTATCAGCCTGTCTTCCTCCGTGTATACCTTTACACCTTTACTCAGGTGTTCTCTCTTCAATAACTCGACAATACCGTCAGCACTATTTCTTGAAGCCATTCCCACCAGCCCGTAGCACTCCATTGTGGCAATACCCGAGATGATTGCCAGGACCTCGTCACTGATCAATATGTTCCCAAATTTGTTGGTCAGTTTAGCTGTCATAAACACAACCCTCCTGTAAATCTTATTGTTATCATATACATGCTTTCTTCATTGCATCTCTTTAAGGTGTTTGCATCAACTATGGGCATTAAGGCCAGCTTAACCCCAGGATATTTATATTCTACAGTATAACAATCTTTTTTACAATAAACCGGAAATAAAAGGCATAGTGTAAAGTTATTGCAGGTGAAAAATAAAAGGACCTAATATTGTCAAGACTATATTTGTGTGTTAAAATATTGATGTTTGCACTGTCACAGGTATAAGGAGGTGTTTTTGTGTCTACCGTTTGTTATATATGCAACAAGGAACGTCAAAAAGGCAGTAAAGTAAGTCACTCGAACAGGCACAGCAAAAGAAGCTGGAAGCCTAATATCAGAAAAGTAAAGGCTGTTGTAGACGGCCGTCCCATGCGGATAAGCGTGTGTACCCGCTGTCTGCGTTCCGGTAAAGTGATAAGGGCCCAGTAGCAAAAAAACGTGCAGAGTATTATTTCTCGGCACGTTTTATACTTTTTAACCCTTTTTGGCTCTGAAAATCTTTCTTAAAAAAGTCCTGAAGAATTTCGGCGGCTTAAAAACATATACTTTCATCCCCGCACCTCCCAAAGCTTATTCCTTTCGCCCGGTCCATAATATGCCATCAATGAAACCAGTCCAAACATCCCCTGCAACAGGTCAATATTTATAATATGCATTATGCCGCAAAAATGTTACAGCTAGCAGAAATAAATTCTGTATGCAATATACCCCGAAAACAGCAATAATACCACAAGCAGTATTAACCAGAACCATATCGGAACAAACAGTATGACTGACACGGCTCCGATCGCCATCAACAGCGCTGCAGCTGGTTTTTTAAGATTGACACGTCCGAATTTATATGTTTTGGTTTTTAACTTGCGGAGTTTGTACCTCATTATCTTATATCTTTTCAACCCTGCCCCCCTCCTCATTATCCCGGTGCAACCGTCTATAACTCCAGGTCAGACTATGCCAGCAAGGCGGCAAGCTTTACTTCGGGGCCTCCGATTGTTTCGGGAGGTGAAGTATGGGATGTGTGAGACTGAGGGTAATATGCCTGTTGGAATTTGTCATGGACCAATCCATTCTTCTGTTCCCACTTCCCACTTCTCATATTAAAAAACTCCCTGATTCTATGATATTCAGGAAGCTGACATTTGTTTCTTGAAGGTTAATCCCTTGCAATTATCACCAGCAGCAGGCCGCTGCTTATTTTTATATAGCCTTTCTCTTCCAGCAGCTCATTGCTGATACAGCGAGAATCGCCGCATCTCAAGGTAAAATCTTTTAACGGATATTTAAATCCTCTTAAGGTAATCCCTGTCACGTCACCGGAACAGGGAAGAAGTGAAATAAAATTCCCTTTGCCCTCTACTTCTATACTGTCTTTTATCAGGAAAATCCTGTTCTTATGGTTGATTATCTCTCCCCATATCCCCCTGTCCAGCATAGCCTTCAAAAGTCCGATATTAGCCAGGGTATGGTCCAGCCGGGAACCGGTTGAGCCCAGCAATATTATGTGACTGTGGCCTTTCCCGGCAGCATAGTCCACCGCAAGCTCGGTATCGGTTTTATCTTTGTTGCTTGGATATTTTATGATTTCGGCATTTTTAAACCTCTGCAGAAAGCTCTCATCACAGGAATCAAAATCCCCTACTATAACCTGGGGTTCTATACCCATCCTGTCCGCATGATATGCTCCCCCGTCCGCACATATCACCAGGTCACAGGTCTGCAGAACCTTTCTGTGAAATTCCAGATCTTCAAGGCTTCCATGAGAAATTACTGCTGCAGTCATATTAAACTCTCCTGTTTGAACAGCTCTCTAAATTCCCGTATTCTTTGTTCCACCGGAGGAACACCGTATACGGCCGAGCCTGCCACAAGCACATCAGCTCCTGCCCTTATGACCTCAACGGCATTTTCCAGATTAATTCCGCCGTCCACTTCTATTAAATACTTCAGACGGTACTCCCTTTTCATACCGTCCAGCTGTCTTATTTTGTCCAGGGACCTGGGAATAAACCTCTGACCGCTAAATCCGGGATTAACGCTCATCACAAGGACCAGGTCCAGTTCTTCCAGTATATCCTCCAGTAAACCCACCGGCGTTGCAGGATTGATGGATACCCCCGCTTTAATGCCGAAACCTTTTATGTTTTGTACTATTCTATGCAGATGGCAGGAAGCCTCCTGGTGCACCGTAATTATATCAGCTCCCGCCTTTGCGAATTCCTCAATATACCGTTCCGGTTCCTCAATCATCAAATGCACGTCAAAAGGCAGAGCAGTAACCCTTCTCAAACTTTCTATCACCGGAGGTCCTATTGTCAGGTTGGGAACAAAATGCCCGTCCATTATATCAATATGAATCCAGTCAGCTCCACCGGTTTCCGCCTTCCTTATTTCACTTCCAAGGTTGGAGAAATCAGCCGATAGTAATGACGGAGCCAGTTTAATCATATCTTTTCCTCCTGCCCTTCTGAAGTTCGTTCATCAATGCAGTATAGTTCATATATCTCCATCCCGCTATGTCCCCTTTCTTCACCGCAGCCTTAATCATACAGTCCGGTTCATCAATATGCCTGCAGGAACTGAACCGGCACTTACCGGCCAGCGGCTGAAATTCAGGAAAATAATAACAAAGGTCATTTTCATCCAGTTCAACACCGTCCGCAGCATCCAGTTTTATTGAACTGAAGCCGGGAGTATCCACCACCATTCCCCCCTGCTCAAGCTCCATCAATTCCGCATGCCTGGTCGTATGTCTCCCCCTTTTCAGCTTACTGCTTATGTCTCCGGTTTTCAACTTCAACCGTGGCTCTATACGGTTCAGAAGACTGCTTTTACCTACCCCCGAAAGACCTGATAATACAGAAATCTTTCCCGTCAGGGTTCTCTTCAGAGTCTCGATCCCCTCACCTGTTAAGACACTGGTACACACTACGGTATAACCTATCTTACCGTACCCCTGGGCAAATTCTTCATATTCACAAGGGTCAACCAGGTCAATTTTGTTAAAACATATAACAATATCAAGATTGCTGGCTTCCGCCAGTACCAGAAGTCTGTCCAGAAATAACAGGTCGGGTTTCGGCTGCTCAACAGCCATAACCACAATGCACTGTCCCACATTGGCAACAGAAGGCCTTGCAAGTATTGTTGACCTGGGCAGAATTTCATCAATTACTCCCGGGGACCGGTCATTGCCGGAAAGGGATATCCTGACCATATCACCAACCAAGGGTGTAATCTGTCTTTTCCTGAAAATCCCCCTTGGCTTGCATTCAACCAGTCCCTGCTCGGTTTTTACATAATAAAAACCTCCTATGCCTTTTACAATCCTGCCCTTTATCATCTTATTCCTCCTTGGAGAAATCTATGGTCCGTTCATTTTGGGGAATATCATTGAAGAGTACCACAACCCTGACTATTCCCCTTCCCCTGACTTCCACATATAAGGGGCCTTCATCACCGTCGTGCCTGCGCTGGTAGACTGTTTCCTCCACTCCGCTCTCATATTTTTTTACGGTTACCTTTATGTTTTCCGCATTCTCAGGCAGGTCAATCTTCAGCAACTCACTTCCTTCCACCTGGGAGGGAGGTGATTCCTCCACGATTTCGCTTCCACTGCTTACACCCAGTACAAGGGAAGTGCCTTCTTCAACCAGGCTTTCTGGCTCTATGCTCTGGCTTATCACATAACCTTCCGGAACAATGGCGCTTTCCTGGTAATAATGACTCCCCAGTATCAGTCCTGCATTCTCTATCAGTTTCTTGGCGGTATCAAACTTCAGGCCTATGACATCCGGCACTCTCGTTTCGACGGGCTCCTCCCCTGCACTGACCACCAGGTCTATGGCGGTCCCCTGGTCTACACTCAGACCCGGCCTGGGATTTTGGTCCATTATAAATCCTATAACAAACTGCTCGCTGTATCTCAGCTCAACTTCGCCTTCTTTAAGACCGGCTTCCTGAAGCAGCAGCTGTGCTTCATAGGAGCTTTTGTTTATCAGGTCCGGGACTTCTGTTTTTTCCGGCCCCCGGCTTACAATTACCAGTACGGGATTGGTAACCTTGTTTTTTTCGCCGGCCTTGGGATACTGTGATATTATGGTTCCCTCAGGAAATTCAATATGATGCCGTCTCTCATTTATGTCAATGTCCAGGCCCCTGGACGCCAGTTTTTCTGTTGCCTCTTCCACTGTATCGCCTACAATATCAGGCACTTCCACAGCCTTTACATACAGGAGCTCCTTCACTAAATACATGCCTGCCAGCGTCGCTAGCACCAGAGTAGCCACAATTGTCAATCCTATAAGCATCTTTTTTCGTCTTTTTTTCTTTGCTTTAACAGTCATATTGTCCATTTTCATTTCCCCGTTATCCTTGTTGATTTTGTTCTGGTCAACAGCCGGTATTACGATGGTGGGACTGTCATCGTTATTAAGCACCTGGTAGTCAAATACTGCAGCATGATTATTTATAAATGCGTTCAGGTCCTGGAGCATTTCCCGGGCGCTGTTATACCGTTCAGCGGTTTCTTTCTTTGTTGCCTTGATAATGATCTGCTCCAGTCCCCGGGGTAAATCTGCTGCCAGTTCACCCGGTGGAACGAAGGGTTCCTGCAGATGTTTGAGAGCGATTGATATGGGGCTTTCTCCTTCAAAAGGCACTTTGCCTGTTACCATTTCATACATTACAATTCCCAGCGAATACAGGTCGGATTTTTCATCGATATATCCTCCCCTGGCCTGTTCTGGAGAAAAATAATGCACAGACCCTATCACATTACCCGTGTTGGTCACCGTAGAGTCAGTAACAGCTCTTGCAATGCCAAAGTCGGTTACCTTTGCTGTACCGTCTTTTGTTATCAGTATATTGTGCGGTTTAATGTCCCTGTGTATTATATGGTTTTTATGGGCATGTTCAAGGGCTTTACACACCTGCTTTGCTATTTCAGCGGTTTCCCCGGGCATCAGTCTTTGCTTTTCTTTGATTACCTGTTTTAAAGTCTTTCCTTCCACATATTCCATCACTATATAGTATATGTCTCCATCAATACCTACATCATAGATGCTGACAATATTCTGGTGTGAAAGACTGGCTGCCGCCCGGGACTCTCTCCTGAATTTCTTAACGAACTCCTCATCGGCGGTAAATTCCGGTCTCAGGACTTTCACAGCCACATATCTGTTCAGCAGACGGCATCTGGCTTTGTATACATAAGACATTCCGCCACTGCCAATTTTTTCAACTATTTCATACCTGTTGCCCAGCACTTTTCCTATCAATTCTCCCACCTCACTCTCACTGCGATAACTGTTATATTGTCCCTGCCACCTCTGATATTGGCTTCAGAAACCAGCTTGTTGCAGAGCAGCTGGGGCTGGTCGGTCTCCCGGCACATCAGCTCTATCTCCTTATCATTTAACATGGTGGTAAGACCGTCGGTACACATCAGCAGCATGTCCCCCTCTTCCAGTTTTCTACAGTCCAAATCAATTACCACATTGTTCTGAGTACCCAGGGCCCGTGTAATTATATTCCTTTGAGGATGGTTATACGCCTCTTCGGGGGAAATGCTCCCGTTTTTCACCAGTTCTTCCACAAGAGAATGGTCTTCTGTCAGTCTTTCCATATTGCCTTTTCTATACAGGTATATCCTGCTGTCCCCTATATGGCCTGTATAAAGCATGTATCCTTCAATCAGCGCCATTGTAAGGGTTGTTCCCATTCCCCTGAGTTCATCGCACCCCTCCGACAGGCCAAATACTTCCTGATTGCCCTTCAGAAAGGCCTCTTTAACCAAGCCCTTCCTGTCGTTCTTGTACCGTTCCTTACTGTAGTTCTCGATTACATAATCCTTTACAACATTTACCGAAGTCTTGCTGGCTACTTCTCCGGCATTATGTCCCCCCATTCCGTCTGCAATAATATAGAGATGAACCCCTGAGTTGTTTTCAGAGCAATAATAATAGTCCTGATTCATATGCCGGATTTTACCTGAATCGGTTGCCGCACCCACAAGCATCAAACCTTACCCCCATTCTTTTCGCTTAATTCCAGATGTCCTGCCCTTAACTGTCCACAGGCCCCGTTTATATCCCTTCCCATCTCCCGTCTGACAGTAACTGGAATCCCCCTTTGTACAAGCATTTCTTTAAAATTATTGACCTTTTGCATATCCGGCCGTTCAAGTCCGATCCCCCGGACGGGATTTAGCGGGATCAGATTCACATGGCATAGCAATCCTTTCAAAAGTTCAGCAAGCCTTACAGCATCTTCCTCACCGTCATTTATTTCCTTTACCAGCGCATATTCAATAGTCACCCTGCGCCCGGTTCTGGATATATACCTTTCACATGCCTTGATTACCTCTTTTATTTTATATTTTTTCGCAACAGGCATCAACTTTTTCCGGGTCTCATCATCCGCCCCGTGGAGGGAAACAGACAATGTAACAGGCAGCCCTTCAGCGGATAAGCGGTCAATTCCTTCCACCAGCCCGCAGGTGGACAGGGTCACATGCCTCAAGCCGATATTCAAACCTTTCTCCTGGTTTATTATCCTGATGAATTTTATCACATTGTTATAATTATCCAGGGGCTCACCGCTGCCCATGATAACAATGTTTGATATCCTCTCACCGGTATCTTCCCGGGACACCAGTATCTGACCCACCATTTCTCCCGGGGTTAAATGCCGCACAAGTCCTCCCTTTGTGGATGCGCAAAATAAACATCCCATCCGGCAGCCTACCTGACTGGATACGCACAGTGTATTGCCGTGGCAGTATGTCAGCATAACGCATTCAATCAGACTGCCGTCAATCAGCCTGAGCAGATACTTGGCGGTACCATCCAGCTTTGATACCTGTTTTTCGACTATCTCCGGCATCCCCGTATAAAACTGTTCTGAGAGCATTTCCCTGAGCTGCAGTGGTATGCTGGACATTTCATGAAAGCCCCTGACGCCCCTGTGCAACCACTGAAAAATCTGGCCTGCTCTGTATTTTGGCTGATGGTGGTCAAACATTACCTTTTCCAGGTCAGCCAGATTCATATCCAGTGCATTTTCCTTCCTCAAAGGATTCACCTCTTAACCGCCCGTAGCTGTATGCCTGTATGTCGCATATCCATATTATAACACGTCTGTATATGCCTCTCAACTGCACAGTTCATTCGATGCGGGTGGAAGCCTGTGTCCTTACCCTTTTCTTACCATTTTGCCAATAAAAAAACCGTCTGTGCCGTGAATGTTCGGGAAAAGCTGTATGAAACCCTTTTTGCAGCTGTCCGACTTGAGTGCGGGAGAAACCAGTCCGGTTATATCACATGGAGCAAATTCGGGATTATTTTGCAGAAAGTCCAGAAAGACCTCATGGTTTTCTTCCGGCATAACGGTGCAGGTGCTGTAAACCATCATCCCTCCCGGTTTCAAATATTTGGAGGCATTATGCAGTATCTTTTTCTGTTTGCCTGCAAGGACCGAATAATGCTCCCTTTCCTTCTTCCATTTTATATCCGGTTTCCTCCTTATAATTCCCAGACCGGAACAAGGCGCATCCACAAGCACCCTGTCCGCCCTGCCTATCAGCGAGGGGTCCAATTTTTCTGCATCGTATACTGCAGTTTCAATGGACTTTATCCCCAGCCGGCGGTAGTTTTCCTCGACCATGGCCAGCTTTTTCCGGCTGATATCCCTTGCAACTATCCGGCCTTTGTCCTCCATTATTTCGGCAGCATAAGTTGTCTTTCCCCCGGGGGCACTGCAAACATCCACCAGGAATTGACCCGGCTCCGGGTCCAGCACCTCCACGCAGAGCATGGAGCTTTCATCCTGAACATACAGGAGGCCTTCCCTGTAGGCTTTCAATCTATCAATACCTGCCCCTTTGTCCAGCACAAGAGCAACAGGAGAATACCTGCCTCTTTTTGCCTGTATTCCTTCCTTTTGCAGGAGACCTGCCAGCTGCCCCGCCGTAACCTTCAAGGTGTTTGCCCGGATAACCGTCTCAGGGGGATTATTACCGGATTTGCACAGTGCCTCAGTGAAATCCTGCCCGAAATGCCTGATCCAGTCTTCCACCATCCACAACGGGTAGGAATATTTCAGGCTTAGATACCGGCCGGGCTCTCTACCGCCAGTCTTTACCTCCGCTTTTCCCGGGTCTCTTATAATACTTCTCAAAATTCCGTTCACAAAGCCGGCCGCTCTCTTGCCTCCGTACTTCTTTGCCAGTTCTACCCCTTCGTTTACGGCGGCAAAATCCGGTACCCTGTCCATAAAAAAAACCTGATAGATGGAAATCCTCAGCACATTCATTATCCATGGTGAGATATTACCGGATTTTGTCCTGGAATACCTGTCAATGACCCAGTCCAGGTATATCTTGTTTTCCAGCACCCCGTACACCAGCATGGTAATAAAAGCTCTGTCTTCAGGCGAGAAATGTCCTGAAGACAGAGAATTATCAAGAAGAATGTTTGAGTAGCCCTGCTTTTCTATGGTTTTGTATATTATTTTCAGTGCCGTATCCCTGGAAATAATCTTTTTCACCATCGCATCTCCCAGCGTACCTCGTACTATTCTCTTCTGCTGGCAAGCAAGACAAGCCTTAGCAGTTGAATCAGACCTGTTACTGCAGCCGCCACATAAGTAAGGGCTGCCGCATTAAGAACCTTTCTGGCCGGTACAAGTTCTTCCCCGGCCACCAGTCCGCTGTCACCCAGCATGGCTATGGCCCTGCTGCTGGCATTAAATTCCACAGGTAGAGTGATCAACTGGAATACCACCACCGCCAGGAAGAAAATTATGCCAATCTCAAGAAAACCTGTTGCCGGCCATATGAATCCCACGAGAATTAACATCCACGCCATCCTTGAGCCAAAGCCTGCCACGGGCGCAATGACATTTCTTGCCACAAGGGGCAGGTATCCCGTTGAATGCTGGACAGCGTGACCGGTTTCATGGGCCGCTACCCCTATGGATGCTATGGAAGAACTGCCGAAAACGCTGTCCGACAGTCTCAGTACACGGGTCCGGGGATCGTAGTGGTCTGTAAGGTGACCGCCGATCCTTTCTATCCTGACATCGTGAAGCCCGTTCATATCAAGCAGTCTCCGGGCTACCTCGCTGCCGGTATGACCGTACCGGCTTCTTACCCTTGAGAATCTCCTGAAAGTACCGGAGACTTTGGACTGGGCATACAGGCTAAGGATTATAGCCGGAATAAGCAATATTATAGTTGGGTCTCCCCAGAAAAATCCGTATGGATACATTAACTGCACCTCCCGTTACAAAAATAGTTTATTGCCTCTTCTATTTTGCCAACATCAACATTTGTATTAAAGCATGGCCCGTTTGGCCTTTCATTGAAAATACCCGCAACCGGAAGCAAGTGTCCTGTATCACGGATACCGCTTGCCAGGTCCCTCTCACAAGCGACCGCTACCACAGCCTTTGGTCTCAGGTTGTTAACCATCTTCCTTGCCAGTGTGCCTCCCGGGACAACCGCAACCTTCACAGGATATCTGCCGGTCAGCTCAAGTATGTCTTTAATGGAACATTTGCCGCATTTTACGCAGTTACCGATATCACCAATAATCCTGTGGGGACATTCATTATTCTGCAGGCAGTGGGGCAGAAGCAGCAGGATGTCCCGGGGCATAAGGTGGTATTCTGCCGAGTATACAATGCTATTGTTCAGATTGGCATAAGCCCTTTGTATTCTTTCTTTGTCTATACCCGCCAGCCTCCCCAGGAATATAACCGGGACAATCAGAAGGTTTATGGCTTTTAATGCCGCCTTTCTCATTGTCCTGGACGAACGCCTGTTTCGGATTATATATAAAATACCCAACAGGGATACGGCAATGAAAACCACCTTCAATGCAGATAAGATCAATAAAACTGTTACCAGCATCCTATACATTACCTCACTGTATTTTAATAAAATATTTATTGCAATGCATATTACCGATATTGCCAGGACCAGCAGCCCAATCAGTATTTTAATAATAAGACTGTTTTCCTCAATCAATTTTCCTTCCCCGGATTTCACAACTATCACCCAATGTCTCTCCATTGTTCATGGTATTGCCTCTCAAATATTCATCCACAGTCATCCTCCGGGAAGAAGGCATTTGTATTTCCTCGATCACCAGCAGCCCTTTTCCCGTCTGTACCTGAATTCCGTCCCGTCCTGCATGGATTATCGTACCCGGCCGTTCCCGGCTGTCACGGTTCAGAATACCGGCCTTCCATATTTTCATCCTTCTCCCGCGGTAACAGGTAAAACACCCGGGCCATGGACTGGTGCCCCTTATTAAATTGACTATACTTTCCCCGTCATTATCCCAGTGTATTTCCCCTAAATCCCTGTCAAGCTGGGGGGCATAACTGGCCTTGGAGTTATCCTGGGGCAACCGGGGGGCTACCCCTGTCTCAACCGCCCTCAGGGTTTTCACCAGTACTTCTCCCCCAAGAACCGCCAGTCTGTCATGGAGTTCTCCCGCAGTTTCCCGGTCCCCTATACGGGTCTCCTCCTGAAATATTATATCTCCGGTATCCAGCCCCTTATCCATATACATTGTCGTAATCCCTGTGGTTTTATCCCCGTTTATTATTGCCCAGTTTATAGGTGCAGCCCCCCTGTATTTCGGCAGGAGCGAAGCATGAACATTAATACATCCCATCGGCGGAAAATCCAGTATATCCTCGGGCAGGATCTGTCCGTAGGCTACAACCACAACAATATCGGGGTTCATCCTTTTTATATTGTCCAGTACCGCTTTATTCCGCAGCGCCACAGGCTGATAAACCTGTATTCCCAGTTCCGCCGCCTTCACCTTTACCGGAGGAGGTTGAATTTTCTTACCCCTTCCCTTGGGCCTGTCAGGCTGTGTCACGACTCCTGCAACCTCCCAGCCCCCGTCAACAATTTTTTCAAGGCTTTCCACGGCAAACTCCGGGGTACCCATAAACAGTACCTTCACCCGATCACCTGCTTTCTTCATCAGTAATTCTGTCAATGAACAATATCCCGTTCAGGTGGTCTATCTCATGGCACAGTGCCCGCGCCAGCAAGCCCTCACCGGTTATCTTCACCTCTTCACCTTTTCTGTTAAGCCCCTTTACGACAACTTTCTCCGGCCGTTCCACCAAGCCTACCTTTCCCGGTATACTGAGACAACCTTCCTCCCTCGTTATTCCTCCATGAGCCTCGATCAACACCGGATTTATCAGCTCGATAGCCCCTTCCCCCACGTCTATTGTTATGACCTGTCTCAGCACTCCAACCTGGGGAGCTGCAAGGCCGACGCCGTCCTCCTGCTTCATCGTCTCCATCATGTCATCCAGAAGGACAATAATCCTGTCATCTATCCGGTCAACCTTTCTGGACTTTTTCCTTAAAATAGGGTCCCCCAAAGTCCTTATACCGCGTACAGCCATGATTTACCTCCTTCACTTTTCTCTATAGCATCTGATAAGGGCCAACATCCACTATTATATTAACACCTTTGGGCAGTTTCTGCATCAGATTAAACCGGATCTTTTTTACCTCTTCCTTTATTATTTCCATATTGCCGGCCTTGATTATTATTTGCCACCTGTATCTGTTTTTTATTTTGGAATGCAGCGCAGGAGACGGTCCGTAAATATTGAGCCTATTATCTGCCATACTTTTCAAACTTTTTTCCAGCTTTTCATACATCATCCTGCATCCCTTGACCACCCTTTCGGCATTGGCACCGGTTACCATGATATTCAGCAATTCCGAAAATGGGGGATACCCGAACTGCTCTCTGACCTGGATTTCATTTTTATAGAATTCGGCGAAATGATGATGCTGGGCTGCCCTTATACTGTAATGCTGGGGCGAATATGTCTGCACCACCACTTCCCCCGGGGCTTCTCCTCTCCCCGCCCTCCCTGAAACCTGGGTCAAAAGCTGGAAGGTCCTTTCAGCCGACCTGAAGTCAGGGATGTTCAGACTGAAGTCCGCCAGTATCACCCCTACAAGGGTTACGGCCGGAAAGTCAAGCCCTTTTGCAATCATCTGGGTGCCAAGAAGGATTTCAGCCTCTTTATTCTTGAAGGCCTTGAGAATCCTGAAATGTTCTCCCTTTTTCCTTGTAGTATCCACATCCATCCTTAATATGCGGACACCGGGAAAAATCCGGGATACCTCCTTTTCCAGCTTCTGCGTCCCTGTTCCCATATATTTTATTTTACCGCTGCCGCATTCCCTGCAGTTCTCAGGCATCCTTTCCCTGTAGCCGCAGTAGTGACATAAAAGCCAGTTTCCCTGACTGTGATAGGTCAGGGATATGTCGCAGCTGGGACACTTTATTACTGCACCGCAGTCCCTGCAGGAAACATATGTTGAATACCCCCTCCTGTTCAGCAGCAGCATGACCTGCTCTCCCCTGTCAAGGGTATTCTTCATCTCTTCCTGCAGCAGCCTGCTGAAAACCGACCTGTTTCCTTCTCTCAGTTCTTCTCTCATATCCACTATATGCACATGGGGCAGGGGTCGGCTCTCAACCCTCTCACTCAACTGCACAAGCCCTATTTCATTTCGGGCGGCTCTGTGATATGTCTCCATGGAAGGCGTTGCGGAGCCCAGCACCAGCAGGCCGTCATAATACCTGCACCGCTCCCGGGCCACATCTCTTGTATGAAATCTGGGAGAAGTCTCTGATT
This sequence comes from Clostridium thermobutyricum, assembly GCA_016842005.1. Taxonomy (GTDB): domain Bacteria; phylum Bacillota; class Clostridia; order Ch29; family Ch29; genus JAENYD01. The sequence goes on from JAENYD010000017.1 coordinate 42,083, forward strand.
TATATGTATACTCGTGTTCTTCATCAATTATGATAAGTCCTATATCCTTGAAAGGGGCAAATACCGCTGACCGGGCGCCGATTGCCACATCAAATTCTCCCCTGCGTATTCCCTCCCACTGGTCATATCTTTCACCGGGAGACAGCTTGCTGTGAAAAAGGGCAGCCCTGTCCTGAAACCTTCTGTGGTACCACTCCACCATCTGGGGGGTCAATGATATCTCCGGGACGAGGACTATGGCCTTTTTCCCTTTTTTCACGGTATCCCCGATAAGTCTCATATAAACCTCGGTCTTTCCGCTGCCCGTAACGCCGTGCAGCAGTATTTCTCTGGTACCGGCATCATACATCTGCTTTATTTTCGCAACCGCATCCTTTTGCTGGGAGGTAAGTCTTTCCACCCTGTCATTAACCAGACCGGTCTGTATACCGGGGATTCTCTCTACCCGTTTTTTGTATATCCGAACAAGGCTCTTTTTCTGCAGGGCGTACAATACACTCATTTCGGCACCGGTTGCCTCCATCACTTCGCTGCAGGATACATCTTCTCCTGCCTCCTCCAGATACAACAGTACCGACTTCTGCCGGACAGCATTCCGGGGCAACTGCCAGTCATCGCTACCGGCTATAAGCTTTGCGTAAAGCAGGTATTTGGGATTAACCGGAGCATCCATAACAAAGTCCTCGGTCAAAACGCCCTCCTCAATCATCTCTTTTATAATGGTCCGCAGCCCTCTGATGGAAACTAAAGTCTTTAATCTGTCAAACTCCATTTTGCCTCCCGCATCTCTCAGGGCCTCTACAATTGTCCGGTATGCTTTATTTTCCCTCCGGCCTGTCTCTTCCCCCGTGAGGGCTACCATCCTCCTGCCTTTTTTCTTGATATGGGACGGCATTATACATTGTAAGGCATCAGCCCAGGTTGAAAGATAATTTTCTTTCATCCATCCTGCGAGACTGACAAGCTCCTCGGAAAAAATAGGCACCCGGTCTATAATATCTATTACTTCTTTGGTTTTATCCTCATCCACAGGGCACCGGGGCGATACCCCCACAACATATCCCTCCAGAACCCTGTCCGAAACCCCAAAGGGTACCGCTACCCTGGAGCCGGTCCTCAAATCTCCCGCCAGCCTGTCGGGAATCCTGTAATGAAAAGGTTTGTCGGTATTCAGTCCCGGATTATCAACTATAACAAGGGCATACACCAGGAACCACTTCCTTTCGCTCTCCGGACTTTTGGATACCCGTATATCCGGTATTACAGCTATTAAAAAGACAGCCTAAAACTGTCTTTTCAGTAGCACAGCAACTTTATCCAGGATAATATGGGCCAGTTCGGACTTGCTCATCATGGGCAGGTATTCCGCCTTTCCCTCACTGTCGATAATAGCCGCCACATTGGTATCGGTATTGAATCCCGCCCCTTCAAGGGTGATATCGTTTGCCACAATAAGATCCAGGTTTTTTTTCCTTATTTTCTCCCGGGCATATTCTTCAACATTATGGCTTTCCGCAGCAAATCCTACCAGTATGCAATTCCCTTTGTATTTTCCCAGTTCCAGCAGAATGTCAGGGTTCCTTTCCATTTCCAGAATCAACCGGTCATCAGATTTTTTGATTTTCTCACCGGACTTCCGGGCAGGCCGGTAGTCCGAAACTGCTGCAGCCTTCAGCACCACGTCACATTGAGGATAATATTCCATCACCGCCATGTACATCTCCAGGGCGCTTTCCACCCGGACCAGTTCCACTCCTGACGGCGGTTCCAGCTGGGTGGGACCGCTGATCAGTACTACCCTCGCTCCTCTCCCGGCTGCTGCCTTTGCAAGGGAATACCCCATCCTGCCGGAGGAGGCATTGGTCAAAAATCTTACAGGGTCCAGCGCTTCTCTGGTTGGCCCTGCTGTTATCATAACAGTCCTGCCGTCAAAATCTTTATCACGGTTAAGGGTTGAGTGAATAAATGCTACTATTTTTTCAGGTTCCTCCATCTTCCCTTCTCCGGTCTCGCCACAGGCCAGCCTGCCTTCAACGGGGCCTACAAACTGGTATCCTCTGTTCTTCAGGGCATTTATATTCCTTTGAACCAGTTCATTTGAATACATGTTTGTATTCATGGCAGGGGCCATTATCACCGGTGCCTTTACAGCCATAACCGTAGTTGTAAGAAGGTCATCGGCTATACCTGCCCATATCTTTCCGATAAAATTAGCTGTGGCCGGGGCTATCAGCACACAATCAGCCCATCTGGCAAGGGATATATGCTCCACTTCCCAGTTTTTCGGTGATGAAAAGAGGCCAGTTGCCACATAATTCTGTGAAAGGGTCTGGAAGGTAAGGGGTGTTACGAACTCCCGGGCGGAAGCTGTCATTATCACTTTTACCTGGGCCCCTTTTTTCTTAAGCCGGCTGACAATATCTGCTGTCTTATATGCTGCAATGCCCCCGCATACTCCTACCAGAATCTTCTTGTCTTCCAGCACAAATTCCCCCTCCCTTACTTGATCCCGTTTTTCTTTCTCACATACGACACTTTACCCTCACTGATCTCCTTCACTGCCAGCGAAACAGGTTTTCCGGACAGTTCCCCCTCCGTATCCCTGTTACTCTCTGTGAGCTGTCTGGCCCTTTTTGCAGACAAAACAACGAGAGTATACCTGCTGTCAACCTTCTTCAGCAGGTCCTTCATGGAAGGATATAACATCCTGATTCCTCCTATTCTCCTATAAGTTTCATCTTAAATCTGTCAACCCTGCACTTTTCGGCGATCAGAACCGCTTGCAGCTTTTCTGCGGCCGCGTCTACCCGGTCATTTATAATGAAGTAATTGTACCGCGAAACATAGTTTAATTCTTTGTAAGCAGATTCAAACCTTCTCAGTATCTCTTTCTCGCTTTCGGTGCCCCGGTTAATTATCCTGTTTTTCAGTTCTTCCATGGAAGGGGGCAGAATAAAAACGAACACGCCCTCCTCAAATCTCTCCTTTACCTTCAGCGCTCCCTGTATGTCAATCTCCAGCAGCACGTCTTTACCCTTATCCAGGTTTTCTTCGACAAATTTCCTGGGCGTACCGTAGTAATTGCCGTACACTTCCGCAAATTCAATAAACCCGTTGTTCTCTACCATATCAATGAATTTATCGCGGCTTATGAAAAAATAGTTTTTCCCGTGAACCTCACCTTTTCTCGGGGCCCTGGTAGTACATGAAACAGAAAGCATAACATCCCTGTTCATCTCCATCAGCCTCTTGCATATTGTACCTTTACCCGCTCCTGAAGGGCCTGACACTACTATCAAAAGACCTCTTTCCATCATGGCTTATTCACTGCCCGAGGCATTCTCCACTGATTCCTTTGAATAGAGACGATGGGCTACTGTTTCAGGCTGTACCGCTGAGAGGATTATATGGTCGCTGTCGGTAATTATTACCGCTCTGGTCCTTCGTCCATAAGTTGCATCAACCAGCATGCCCCTGTCCCTTGCGTCCTGTATTATTCTTTTAATAGGGGCCGACTCAGGACTGACAATCGCTATCAGCCTGTTGGCGGATACAATATTTCCAAAACCTATGTTTATAAGTTTTATATCCATGGGCACTTCCTCCTTATTCAATATTTTGAACCTGTTCCCTTATCTTCTCGATTTCGCTTTTTATATCCACAACCCTTGAGGATATATCCTTGTCATTTGCTTTAGATGCTATGGTATTAATCTCCCTGTTCATCTCCTGGACAAGAAAATCAAGCTTTCTTCCCACCGCACCAACCCCGTTCAAAGTATTATGGGTCTGGGAGATATGACTTCTAAGCCTGACTATCTCTTCGGCTATATTGCTCCTGTCCGCAAAAATTACTACTTCCTGGTACAACCTGTCACTGTCCAGTTCTATGCCCCGGGAAAGTTCTCCAACTCTCTTTTCCAGTTTATCCCTGTATTCCAGGATTACATTCCGGGACCTCCCCTCGATCTCCGAAACCAGCCGGCCAATAGTCTCCAGCCTGGTCATAACATCCATCTTCAGGTTTTCCCCTTCCCTTCTTCTCATTTCCACCAGCACCTCAACCGCCTGCTCAAGGGCAGGACAAATCTGGTTCCATACCTCCTCTTCATCCAGTTCTCCCTGTCTTTTATTGATGACATCCGGCAAAGAGGCCAGGAAAGAAAGGGTTATATCATCCTTCAACCCCATACTTTCCCTGAGGGACGACAGGGCGGACATGTAATTTCGGGCAAGCTGGCTGTCAACACGTACTTCCAGCATCTTCTGCTCCAGTATTTCGTATGTAATGAACAAGTCCACCCGTCCCCGGTATATCCGATGCTGTATGTATTCTCTGACCTTTTCTTCAAGGAAGGAGAGATATCTAGGCATTCTTATGGATATGTCGCTGTACCTGTGATTGACAGACCTTATTTCCACCGAAACTTCCACTTCTCCGGTCTTGTACTGCCCTCTTCCGAAGCCGGTCATGCTGCATATCATAAAAATATTTCACCCTTCCATATAGCTTAGTATTTTCAGGGTCTTCACAAAATAACCACAAATTACAAGCGAGAGCCACCCCTCGCTATATTCTATAATTTAACACATTTTCACACCTTTGCAAAGCTTTATTTTGCTGTGCCATGCCATACTCCGCTGCAAATAATCTCTGCCGGTCCTTCCATGTACACGTGTCCGTTTTGCCGCCATTCAATCAGCAAACTGCCCAGAGGAAGTTCCACTTTCACTTTCCTGTCGGTTTTCCCCAGCAGTGAGGAGACTACCACCGCTGCACAACAACCTGTGCCGCAGGCAAGGGTTTTCCCCGCCCCCCTTTCCCAGGTTCTCACCTTAATCCTTCCCCTGTCCCAGACCTGGACAAAATCCACGTTGGTTCCCGCGGGGAACAGCGCATGTCTTTCAACCTTCATCCCCAGACCTTCCACATTTACCCTGTCAATATGATCAGTAAACACTACTGTATGGGGGACACCCATTAAAACAGCGGACATCCTGGTGCATTCCCCGCCAACATCAACAGGTATTTCTAAAAAATTGTCACCTACATGGTTTACAGGAATTCTCCCGGGGTCAAACACAGGCTCTCCCATATCCACAACAACACTTTTAATACTGCCGTCACTGTCCATAACAACGGCAGGCTTCATTATCCCTCCCAGCGTCTCTACGGTAAAATCGGTATCCTTTACTATTCTCTGTTCCACCACAAACCTTGCAAAACACCTTATACCGTTACCGCACATTTCCCCCTCGCTTCCGTCAGAATTAAAATACCGCATACGTATATCCGCCCTGTCCGAAGGCAGCACAATAATAAACCCGTCTGCACCAACACCGGTATGCCTGTCACATATTCTACGGCAGACAGACCCCGGGTTTTCGATAATCTCCTTTCTCCCGTCCACCAGTACAAAATCGTTTCCCAGGCCGTGCATCTTTATGAAATTCAGGGGTATTCCCTCCTTACAACATGTTTTCATATGTGTATATTATACTTTAATTTTCTCCTTTAACCATAGTATATTTTGTTTCCGGGCTTTTTCTGCTATACTATTCTAAGAGATTTCAAAAGCAGGTGATTGGAATGGCTATGGATGGCTATACATTAAAGGCCCTAGTTATGGAACTGGAGGAAAAAGTTCTGCACGGCCGTATAGAGAAAATATACCAGCCCCGAGGTAATCTTCTGGTGCTTAATATCCGCACAAAATCCGGCAGGGAAAGACTGATTCTTTCCGCCGACCCGTCGGCTCCCAGGATCCACCTTACCCGGGAAACATTTATGAATCCGGAGCACCCTCCTGTATTCTGCATGCTTCTCAGGAAACATATACAGAACGGAACCATTGACCTCCTACAGCAGCAGGGCATGGACAGGATAATAGAGATAGGGGTTAAAGTCTATGATGAACTGGGGATATTATCAACCAGGTATCTTGTCTGTGAGATAATGGGGCGGCACAGCAATATTATTCTTCTCGACCAGGAGAGGAACGTAATTGATGCAGTAAAGCGTATAACCGAGGATATAAGCTCCTTCAGGCATATCATCCCCAAAGTCCCCTATAAAACGCCACCCCGTCAGAATAAAATCAATATCCTTGACGCGGATGCCGGTTTGCTGAAAGAAGGGATTGCCATGCAGCAGAACAAAAAAGCGGAAAAGGCCCTGATTGGCTCCCTGGAAGGAATAAGTCCCTCTATCGCCAGGGAAATATGCTACAGGTCAGGCGTTGATCCCGACCTGCCTGTCAATGAGCATTATGCTGCCGCTCTTGCAGACACCGTCCTGGACTTTAAGCATATATTATCCGAAAGACGGTTTAATCCTGCCATATACTACAAGGGTGACAAAGTGATGGAATTCAGTCCTGTGGCATTAAGACACCTTCAATTGCCCTCCCGTCCCCAGGACAGTATCAATTCAATGGTTGACAGTTTTTTCAGTATGAGGATAAATGCTGCCAGATTAAACCAGGCAAAAGACGTACTGCTCAAGGCACTGAAATCCATCCACCAGAGGTCCGGGCGCAAGCTCCTGCTCCAGCAAGAAGAATATCAGAAGGCGGCCGATTATGAAGAATACAGGCTGTACGGTGAACTATTGACCGCCAATCTTTTCCGGATAAAGGAAAACAGCGATAGGGTGGTCCTTGAAAATTTCTTCGTCCCCGGGGCAGACCCCGTTGAAATTCCGCTAAATCCCCATCTCTCTGCATCTGAAAATGCACAGAGATTTTTCAAAATATACAATAAGAAAAAAAGGGTTGTCCAGAATCTGTCCGAACAGATCAGAAAAACTGAGGACGAAAAAAAATATATTGAAAGCCTGATGTTTAATATTGAAAACAGCACTTCATACGATGAAATTGCCGAAACCAGAGAAGAACTGGTTAAGGGAGGCTACCTGAGGCCTGCCGGAAAAAAAGACAGGGACAAAACATCCCCCCGTTCCCAACCCCTTCATTTTCTGTCATCCGACGGGTTTCATATTTATGTGGGAAAAAACAACTACCAGAACGATTACCTTACGCTTAAATTTGCCTCTAAGGATGACCTCTGGCTGCATACCAAGGATATACCGGGGTCCCACGTAATAATAAGGAGTGAAGGCAGGGAAGTCCCGGACACCACCATAGGTGAAGCAGCCCTCCTGGCAGCTTATCACAGTAAGGGCAGATATTCCGCTAACGTGCCGGTGGACTATACCTGTGTGAAACACGTAAGCAAGCCTTCCGGGGCCCGACCGGGTATGGTAATATACAGAGAGCATAAAACCCTCTTTGCCACTCCGGATGAGCATCTTGTGAATGAGATTATGAAACGGAAGCAGCTTTGAGTGAAGTGCGTTTTTATCAATTATGATAATATCAATTAAGATATAAACTGCCGGGAACCTTGATAAATAACGTTTGATCAGTCCTACCATTTCCAAAAGTTCTATTACCCTTTTCTTTCTTCCCCCGGAGTTCCCGATTTTGTGAACAAGAAGCATCTCCTACAGTCATTCTAGGATTTAGAGATGCAAAGGGATCCTGAAAAGTTTTAATTCCGTATTATCAAAACTCAGTACATTTTCCCTTCAAAAAGTACCTGACCTTCTATAGGTTCAACTAAAAGAATATTACCCGAGTTCGACAGTTGCTAGATAAACAAAGTCCCGGTGCGGCTTGCAGACTGCATTAGCAGTCTGTCAAATATTGGGCGTGTTTCTATGCATATCTATGGGGTTTTTGCCTCGAAAGCCAGTATTTCCGGGGGCCTGACTATGTTTAGACGCTTGAAAATATTCTTTTGAATTTTATTTATTTGGGTCCGTTGTTTTACGTAACCGCCGTCCGTTAAGAATTCAACCAGGTGAATCTTATCTACAGCGTTGACAATCTCCCGCCATGTGTGGCCGGTTTCGTTCTCAGCAATACGTATCAGCAGTAATCCCAGCCAGCAAAGTAATACATGGGCTCTGATCCGGTCACTTAAACGGTGATAAACGGGACGGACCTCAAGGGTCTGCTTAATGGTACGGAAAGCGTCTTCAATGTCTATCAACTGTTTGTAGCCTGATGCTACATCCTCGGGCCCCAGGGTATCATCTGATGTGCGTATGAGATATTTACCGTCCAGTTTTTCTTCCTGTTTGATTTTTGCCTTGTCCAGCCGGGGTTGGCCGTTACTGAGAAGCTTTATGTATCTCCCGTAGGTTGGATGTGCCACAAGCCTGCAAATACTCTTTGTATGGGCCTGGCCTTTAAGTTCTCCTATGGCATCCAGTTCCTCCCGGAGGCGTTTGATTGTTTGTTCCCGTTTTTCCTTATCCCTTTTTTCCTGGGCCGGATTTCTGACCAGTACATAGCGTTTTCTGGCTTCGCCATCGCCTATGATGATTTCCTTGACCTCCATTGGGCTTCAAGGAGGAAGTCCATGGAACGATACAGGTTCTGGACCGGTATTTCAGACAGTCCATCAATATGGACATCCTGTTTCACCCAGTCTTCTGCAGCCAGTTTGCTGCCATGTGCAAGTACCCTGTTTGCTACCATGGCAAAGATAGCACGTTCTACCGGTATTTTATAATTTCTGGCCAATAGCAATGCCTCGATCTCCTGTTTAATGTTCAGCCTTCTCCACAGCATATCCAGCAGATATGTACCGCCCATAGGACGGCTGGAAAGGCACTCTACATTCTGTTTGTCCCGGTTGCAATGCCTGACAAACTCCTCGGGTCCCAGGAATTTGGCAACACTGTTTAGAAGTCTCTCCAGAGCATCACGGTCGAACTCGGGATACATTTTCCTAAACAAAAAACCTGCAGAACTATCCTTGCAGGTACATTTTTAGCGTCTTTAAATCTATAATAAATCCAGCATTCAATAGTATATCCAAACCTAAAAGACCGTTTATATCTTCATACAGGAAACTTGTAAAATCTAATGAGCAATTATCTAAACAAAACTCTCCAACTTGAACTTTATCAATAGTCTTAACAAATGCATGTTCCTTACCACCGATACCATAAGATGTAGTAATCTCATCCTCTCCACTAACCTTTATATCGATATCATCTACACAATCCTGAGATATCAACGATTGTGATGCCCCAGTATCAATTACAATGTTTTCTATGATTTTGGATTTGCCTTTGTAAGAAATCTCAATGGATGTAAAAAGCAAACCATCCCTATACTCAATGTTCATTTATATATACTCTCCTCAATCCAATCCTTGTCCTAAGCTTTAAAACAACATTATCCTTTGAGGTATGATATATAAGGATATTGTCCTTTGAACTCAGGAGTTCCTTAGTTGCTTCCTCGTCTGAAACAGGCCCAATAATTGCTATCTCGTCTACAAATTCCTTATCTTCTTCTATATGGGACTTTAAAACCTCAAGCTTAACGAACTGGTTGGGATATATATTTCTAACTTCATTCCACTTCATAAAGAATCACCTTCCCAGAAATTTGTATCTAAAATAATTATACCATAAAAGCTTACCATCGGTAGCCCTACTCGCGCCTAAAATAAAGCGGAAAAAGAATTTTGTAGAACGGTCCCGGCTTCACGGCGCCCCTGAGCCCACAGGTGACCGCTCATGCCGGGGACCCTCTGGGTCGGCTAATGCGGTCATCGCCTAGTACAAAATTTCATAAATAACTATATGGTTTCCTCTTGCTGTAACCTTTAAATAATTGTTGCTGCTGGCCTATGATATCCGGAAATTGACGGTGTTAAATGCCCCAAAT
>JAENYD010000018.1 GCA_016842005.1 Clostridium thermobutyricum
ATAATCTATAAAATTGATAACATTTTCGGGATAGCTTAGAGCTGTCCCTCTTTTTTTATCCTATGGCTACCGCTGCTAATACTCCCGTCCTGTCAGAGGTCAGGGGACACACCTGCTGAAGTCCCGGTATTCCTGTCAGAGGTCAGGGGACACACCTGCTGAAGTCCCGGTATTCCTCTGTGGACAGGAATGTCCCCATCGGAATGTCCCCATCGGGATCTTTCCCACTAAAAGATAAGCGGCGGTGCGTACCTGAAAAACAGTTTCTAAGCTTCAGACGGGGTTAAAAATTCACCTGAAGCAAGAAGCCTGTTTATGCCATAAGGGTCATATCAGGCTATGGGAAAGGATGGACTGTTCACTATTGCTGGACTCGTTTCAGACAGAGCCATAAGAGAAACCATTGGAAGAAGGCGCTCAAGATAAATGAAGCTGATAGTACTCCTGTTAATTTAGTGCCAGGCATACCGTAAAGTGATATAATATTCTTAAAATATGACTGACTGATGTCTTATGGTTCAATGCTCTAAAGCGAAGATTAAAGATATGAGGTAGATACTGAGAATGGAAGGGTGCTGATTGTGATGATAAAGGATAGTAATTTTTTTTGTTCCTGGAGCGGAGGCAAAGATTCCTGTCTTTCACTGTACCATGCTCTTCAAAAAGGGGGTCATGCCTGTTTTCTGCTCACCATGCTGACCGAGGAAGGCAGCAGGTCCCGGTCCCATGGTCTGCCAAAGGCTTTGATTGAGAAACAGGCCTTTTCTCTGAAAATACCTCTTATCACCCGTTCCGCAACATGGGACGATTATGAGAGAGAATTTATTTCCGCTTTGAAGGAACTGGAGAGAAAAGGTATCAAGGCAGGAGTTTTCGGAGATATAGACATTGATGACCACCGCAGGTGGGTTGAAAGGGTGTGCGCCCATACCGCTGTAAAGCCCTGTCACCCTCTCTGGAAAAAGGGAAGAAAGGAACTGCTGGAACAGTTCATCAGGAAAGGGTTTAAAGCTACTGTTATATCTGTTAAGGGCGGGCTGATGGACAGGCAGTTCCTGGGGAAGGTGCTGGATGAGGATGTGGTGAGAGAAATTGAAAAAACCGGCGTGGATGTCTCGGGGGAACAAGGGGAATTCCATACGGTGGTAACCGATGGGCCGGTATTTTCCTTTCCTCTGGAACTACGCCTGGGAGAGCAGTATTTTCATGATGGTTACTGGTTCCAGGATGTTTCAGTATAATTTTTTTCGTCCCTTTTCCCATCCAGTTGAAGGAAATATCACTTTATCAATAATAGAAGGAGGACAGGTATGAAGTTAGAGAAAATAAGATATTCTGTTGAGAACGGTATCGCGTCTGTTGTGCTTAACAGCCCGGAGAACCTGAATGCCCTTGACGAGGCCATGACCAACGAGCTGATAGCCGTTCTGGATATGTGCTCCGAAAGCGGGGAGGTCAAGGTGATTGTAATCTCCGGAGAAGGGCGTTCTTTCAGCGCAGGAGGAGACATAAGGGCAATGTCGGAGGCCCTGGAGGGAGATGTAATGGACTTTTTCGGTCCCGTTATCTCCAATTTGGGATTGGTTGCCCTTAAAATTCGCGGTATTGGCAAACCGGTAATCGCTTCGGTTAAAGGAGCAGCCGCCGGGGCGGGGGCTAACCTGGCACTGCTGTGCGATTTCCGGGTTGCTGCCGAGGGGACCAAGTTTATTCAAGCCTTTGTCAATATTGGTCTTATCCCGGATACAGGAGGTGCTTTCCTGCTGACCAGGATGCTGGGAACCGCCCGGGCGACCGAACTGCTTATGCTGGGCAGGCCCGTATCCGCCCGGGAAGCTCTGTCTCTGGGTATGGTAAACAGGGTGGTGCCCCCGGAAGACCTGGAAAGGGAGACCATGCAGCTGGCGGAGAAACTCCGCTCGTTGCCTCCGTTAGCCCTGTCCAATATGAAAGACCTTATCAACAGGAGTATATTCCAGGGGTTTGAGGAAATACTGGACAAGGAAGCAGAATATCAGGGACGGTGCGCCCTAACCGGAGACTTCAGGGAAGGTATCAGGGCCTTTATTGAAAAGAGAAAACCTGAGTTTGAAGGAAAATAGGGAACTTTCCCCTGTTTCTTCTGATTCATCCGTTGTATTTTTTACCATCAAATCATTATTTATATATGTTTGTTTGCAAGGTTCTCTTTAGAGAGGAGACCGGTTTGCTACCGGCCTTTTTTTATTTGAACAGCGGGCTTTTGAATGAATTGGATGGCAAAAGAATATTCCAATTGGCAGTTTTACTCCTCAAATAACCTGATATAATTAAGATTGAATGATACCAATTCTAATATATACTCTAAAGAAAGAGTGATCTGATGCGCATCACAATTAACAGACATGTGAAGACACCTATCTATATGCAGATAAAGAACCAGATACGTGACAGGATACTCTCCAGGGAGCTTCCTGAGGGATTTATTCTTCCTCCGGAACGAAGGCTGGCAGAGACCGAAGTACGGTGATTAAGGCTTACCAGGAGCTTAAGGCGGACGGCCTGGTTGATTCTCATGTGGGCAAGGGGACTATTGTACTTTCTCAGGTATTTGAGCAGCAGGCCAATGCAGGGTATATCAGTCCCCTTCCCTGGTATCAATTTTATAGTGAGAGCGTTACCGCCAGTACCGGGCATATTATCGGTGATATAATGGAAACTGCCATGGGCGGAGATGTTATTTCCTTCGCCGGCGGCATGCCTTCGCCTGATTTGTATCCCATAGAGCAGATGCAAGAAATCCAAAGGGAATTATTTAAAAGATGTGCCGGATGAAATAACCCGGAGTGTTGAAATGTGGGTGGGTTGTATTGCAGGGGCATTGAATCCGGAAGAATACAGGCAAATTCTCAGAAAGGTTGGCTTTAAAGATATTGAGATTACCCCGGCAATTGTTTATACAAAAGAGATTATTAAAAGTATGGCCGAACAGGAAAATCCGGTTGATGCCCATGGAGGGATAGATACGGAGCTCCTTGACAGTGCTTTTGCCGGCACCCGCGTCAGGGCATATAAAGGTTGATAGTATATCATTTGGGGAGTGTTTTTTATGATTAAAGTCCAGATCAGAGAAGCGGCAGAGAGAGACCTGCCCTGTATAATTGCCCTGTATGACCAGCCCGATATGGACAGGGGGAGAGTGATACCACTGGAGAGGGCCCGGGAGATATTCAGCAGGATGGAGAGTTATCCGGATTACAGGGTTTATGTGGCTGTACTGGACGGAAAGATTGTGGGCACCTTTGAACTGCTTATTATGGATAATCTGGCACATATGGGTGCTCCATCCGGTATTGTTGAGGATGTGGTGGTGGCCCGGGATTTTCAGGGAAAGGGTATAGGAAGACAGATGATGGAGTTTGCCATTGAGAGATGCAGGGAAAAAGGCTGCTACAAGGCCGTATTATCCAGTAATCTTAAAAGGGAATCCGCCCATAAATTTTACCGGTCTCTGGGTTTTGAAAAGCATGGGTACAGTTTCAGAACAGAATTGTAAAGAGGCTGGACCAAGCGGCATCAATAGGGTTGATATAAGGGAATAATTTGCATATGGATATAACTTTTGACCTTAACCACCTTAATTTGGTATTCTATAGACAGGAATATTATTCATGGTGGTTTTTTGTTTGCTGTTTTTGAGGGAAAAGTGCCCTTCTATTACGATAAGAGATAAGGAAGTTAAAATATTTAAGAAGCAGGGTGGTAGAGAACTATGGGCCTGAGGTTGATATACGGCCGGGCAGGAAGCGGCAAGACCCATTACTGTCTGAATGAAATAAAGGAAAGGCTGAACCGGGAGGGCGCTGCCCCGCTGATACTGGTGGTACCTGAACAGTTTACCCTGCAGGCCGAGAGGAACCTGGTCAGGACGGTAGGCACCGGAGGGATTATGAGGGCTGAGGTGCTCAGCTTCCGGCGTATGGCTTACAGGGTGTTCGGTGAAGTGGGAGGTGTTACCCGCAAGCACCTGAATTCTGCGGGTAAAAGCATGCTTATCTTCAGGATAATTGATGCCATGAAGGATGAAATGAATATTTTTGCCAGGGCCTCTTCGCAGCAGGGGTTTGTTAACGTGGTATCCCAGACTATCGCTGAACTGAAGAGGTACAATATTACCCCGGACAGCCTGTGGACAGTAAGAAGCAGTCTTGAAGACGGTACCCTCCTTAAGGAAAAGTTGGGAGAAATATGCTCCATATACAGGAAGTTCGAAGAGACCCTTCACCAAAAATATCTGGATGCGGACGACGACCTCACAGTTCTGGCGGAAAAGCTTGAGCGGAGCACCCGGTTTGACGGATGCGAGATCTGGATAGACGGGTTTTCGGGATTTACCCCCCAGGAATACAGGGTAATAGGAAAGCTGCTGAAAAAGGCCGCCCGGGTTAATGTATGCCTCTGCACCGACTGTCTTGAGGAGGATTACATATTTGACGGCACTGACATTTTTTCTCCCGTTAAAAATGCTGCCGCCCGGCTGATGAAGACTGCCAGAGAAAACGGTATCGCTGTGGAGAAGCCTGTAATGCTGCCGGGCAGCCCCCCCTACAGGTTCAGGGAAAGCAAGGAACTGGTGCACCTTGAAGGGGAGTTTTTTTCATTCCCTTACAGGACATACGGGGGCAATACAAAAGACATAAGCATTTTTGCCGCTGCCAGCATTTACTCAGAGGTGGAGAATACGGCGAAGGATATTGTGAGACTCTGCAGGGACAGGGGATTGAGGTACAGAGATATTGCCGTTGTTACCAGAAATCTGGAAGGGTATGAAAAACTCATTTCATCAATCTTTACCCAGTACGATATTCCCCACTTTATTGACCGGAAAAAGGAGATAGTCGGCCACCCTCTGGTACAGCTGATACTTTCAGCACTGGAGATATTTATTAAAAGCTGGTCCTATGAGGCTGTGTTCAGATACCTGAAAACCGGACTGACCGGTATTGAAAGAAAGGATATAGATATCCTGGAGAACTATGTACTGGCATGCGGCATAAGAGGCGGTATGTGGACCCGGGAAGAGGCATGGGACTTTCCCATGACCCCTGACTTTGACGGCAGGGAAGTGTCCGATTATGAAAGGGCTATTCTTGAAAGGGTCAATGATACCAGGGGCAGGATTACAGGGCCTCTGATCGCATTGCGCCGGAAGACCAGGGGCAGGAAAAGGGCAGAGGAAATCTGTACGGCTGTATTTGAATTCCTGTGTGAGATTGGGATTCCCGAAAGGATAGAAAATATTATAGATGACTTCAGGGATGAAGGAGAACTGGACCTTGCCAATGAGTACGGCCAGATATGGAACATTGTAATGGAAACCTTTGACCAGATTGTCGAAGTCATGGGCGATGAGAGGATAAGTATCGAAAAGTTTCACCAGATACTTTCCACAGGCCTTGGGGAGTGCAGGGTTGGCATTATCCCCCCTGCCCTTGACCAGGTGGCTGTAGGCAGTATTGAGCGGTCCAAAAACCATGAGATCAGCGCCCTTTATATCCTGGGAGTGAATGATGGAGTGTTTCCTTCTGTTTCCATGGATGAGGGCATTCTGTCGGACAGGGAGAGGGAAGTCCTGCGGGCAGCGGGAATCGAACTTGCCCAGGACACGAGGACTAGGACCTTTGAGGAGCAGTATCTGACCTACAGCGTACTTACTACTGCGGGAAAGTACCTGAGGATCAGTTATCCTGCAGCCGACTTTAACGGCTCGGCCATGAGGCCTTCGATTATTGTTTCACGGGTCAGGAAGGTTTTTCCCGGTATAAGGGAATACACCGACATAGTAAGGAAAAATTCCGGGGAAGACAGGTTTGAGGATATTATCACCCCACAGGCTACATTCAATCACCTTATATCAGCGATGAGAAGAAGGATGGAAGGACTGGAAACCGACCCGTTGTGGCTTGACGTGCACAGCTGGTATATGGAGAACGAAAACTGGAAAGAAAAATACCGGACTGTTCTGGAAGGGTTCAGATATTCAAACCAGGTGGACCGTATTGATGCGGAGAGGGCAGGGAAACTCTACGGGCGTCCCGTATATACAAGCATATCCAGGATGGAGAGGTATGCGTCATGTCCTTTTTCCTACTACATACAGTACGGTCTCAGGGCAAAAGAAAGAAAGGTTTTTCAACTGGCCCCTCCGGATGTGGGCACCTTTATGCACAGTGTTATAGACAGGTTCTCCAGAAGAATTGCCGAAAGGGACATTGGCTGGAGGAACCTGGACAGGGAACGGTGTGTAAAAGAGGTATCGGATATTGTGGACGGGATGATGGAGAACATGTCGGGCTCCATCCTGAACAGGTCGCGGAGATACAGGTACCTCGTCGAAAGACTTAAAAGAGTTCTGGTCAGGGCTGTATGGCTGATTGCGGAACATATCAGGAGGGGTGGGTTTGACCCCGTGGGATATGAGATGGCCTTCGGGGAGGGAGAAAAGTTCCCGCCCATTGCCATTGAACTGCCTTCGGGGGATAAGGTCTACCTTACAGGCAGGATTGACAGGGTGGATGCTGTGAAATCCGAAGGAGGCACATATCTGAGGATAGTTGATTATAAATCGGGCAGCAGGGATTTCAGGCTGTCGGACATGTATTATGGTCTCCAGATACAGCTTATTACCTACCTGGATGCCCTGTGGGAGAATGGACGGGAGGAGTTCGGGGAAGAAATCATGCCCGGCGGTATCCTGCATTTCAGGGTTGACGATCCCATTATCCGGGACGGCAACGGGATGGAGGAAGAAGAGATTGAGAAGGCCATAATGAAACAGCTCAGGATGAAAGGTTTGCTCCTGGCCGATGTGAAGCTTATAAAGGAGATGGACAGGGATATGGACGGGGATTCTCTGATCATACCTGCAAGGATAAACAAAGGGGATGAACTGAGTACCAGCAGGTCATCGGCTGCCACAGCCGAGCAGTTCCAGCTGCTGAGAAGACACGTAAAAAAGCTTCTGACCCAGACTGCAGAAGAGATGCTCAAGGGTAATGTGACCATAAAACCCTATAAAAAGAATAAACTGACACCATGCAGGTTTTGCGGCTATTCATCTGTCTGCCAGTTTGACCCCAGGCTGAAGGACAATACTTACAGGACACTCAAGGACCTAAGGGATAATGAAGTGTGGAGAATTCTGGAAGAAGAAAGTAAAGGGAAAAAAGGTGAGGATTGATTATGGATACAAAATGGACCAGAGAACAGCTTCAGGCCATTAATGAAAGAGGGTGCAACCTCCTTGTGGCGGCTGCGGCGGGGGCCGGCAAAACTGCAGTGCTGGTGGAACGTATTATTACCAGGATAGCGGACAGCCGGGACCCTGTGGACATTGACAGGCTGCTGGTGGTTACATTCACCAATGCCGCTGCTGCGGAGATGAGGGAGAGGATAGGGGATGCCATTGAAAAGGCCCTGGAGAGGCACCCTGGATCCAGGCAGCTTCAGCGCCAACTGACCCTGCTCAACAGGGCCAGCATAACAACCATACATTCCTTCTGTCTTGAGGTGATAAGGAACAATTTTCATTGTATTGATATTGACCCCAATTTCAGGATTGGAGATGAAACCGAAACAGCTCTGCTTAAAAATGAAGTGCTTGAAGAGCTGTTTGAGGATAAATATGAGGAGGAAGAGCTTCATCCGGATTTTGTCAGGCTTGTGGAATGTTACGGCGGCAGCAGGGATGACAGCATGCTGCAGGATATGGTTCTTACACTGTATAATTTTGTACAGAGCCATCCCTGGCCCCGGAAATGGCTGGAGGAAAACGTGGAAGCGTTCAATGGGCAGGATGACCTGGATTTTGGTACAACAAAATGGGGAAAGGTCTTAATGTCAGGTATCAGGATGGAGATTACAGGGCTGCTGGATGCCATGAAAAGGGCTGTGGATTTGATAAAGGGTACCAGAGGACTGGAGGCATATCTTGAGTGCTTTAGTAATGATATACGGCAGATGGAAGAGCTGCTGGCCGGCTGTGACCGGAGATGGGACCAGCTTTACAATGCCTTTGGCGCTCTGGAATTCGGCAGGCTTCCCAGGTGTGGCAGGGATGTGGATAAAAACGTTCAGGGACAGGTTAAGGATATAAGGGACGGGATGAAGACAGAGCTCAGGCGGATAAGGGATAAGGTTGTCAGATGGCCGTCTTCCGAGATAACAAAGGATTTGAGAAGCCTGTATCCCATGGTCAAATACCTGGCAGAACTGGTGCTGGAGTTTGACCGCAGGTATACCGCCAGGAAAAAGGAAAAATCAATGCTGGATTTCAACGACCTGGAACACTACTGTCTGGAAATCCTTACTGATGAAAATGACAGGGGGGAAATAGTTCCTTCAAGAACGGCCCTGGATTACAGGGAGAGGTTTGAGGAAATCCTGGTGGATGAATATCAGGACAGCAACCTGGTTCAGGAGGTCATAATAAATATTATTTCGAGAAAGGACAGTCAAAACCCCAATGTGTTCGTGGTGGGGGACGTGAAGCAGAGTATATACAGGTTCAGGCAGGCCAGGCCGGAACTGTTCCTTGAGAAATACGATTCCTATTCGGGGGATGAAGGTTCCAGGAACAGGAAAATACAGCTCTACAAAAATTTCAGGAGCAGGGAGGAAATAATACACGCTGTTAATTTTATATTCAGCCAGATAATGTCCCGGAGCATCGGGGAACTGGACTATACCCGGGATGAGGCCCTGAACCATGGAGCAGTGTTCCAGCCTCTGGAAGATGGTAATGGAACTGCCGGCGGACCTCCGGAACTGCATATCATTGTCATGGATGACCACCTGCCCCTGGATGAGACCCGCGAAGAAGGCGAAGATGAGGGAATACTTTCTGATACCACCGGTGAGGGGGAGGAGGAACCGGGTACCATACAGTCGGAAGCAGCGGTGGTGGCCGGCAGGATAAGGGAACTGCTAACATCCCGGGACAGCGGCAGGGCTTTCAGGGTATTCGACAGGAAGATTAACGGTTACAGGAAGGTGGAATACAGGGATATTGTAGTACTGCTGAGGACAACCAAAAACTGGGCTGAAATCTTTATGGAAGAATTCGGCCTGCAGGGTATTCCAGCCTATGCAGATACAGGAACCGGGTATTTCCAGACCATAGAAGTACAGGTGATGATGGCCCTGTTACAGGTTATCGACAATCCCCTGCAGGATATTCCCATGCTGGCGGTCCTCCGGTCACCCATAGCCTCCTTTAGCCCTGAAGAGCTTATTGACATCAGGTTGTGCAGCCGGGAGGTGTCCTTTTATGAGGCCATGGAGATATTTGCCCTTCAGGGGGAAGGAACTGCCAGAGAAAAGACCTGCAGGTTTCTGGAACGGCTCCGGGGATGGAGGAATAAGGCCCGGCACATGTCCACCGATGAGCTCATATGGTATCTGTACTGGGATACGGGATATTACAGCTATGCGGGGGCAATGCCCGGAGGTGTTCAGAGGCAGGCCAACCTGAGAATACTCTTTGAGAGGGCCAGGCAGTATGAAAAGACAAGCTTCAGGGGACTGTTCAATTTTATTAATTTTGTAAACAAGCTTAAGGACAGCAGCAGGGACATGGGCAGCGCAAAGGTCTTGGGAGAGAATGAAAATGTGGTACGGATTATGAGCATCCACAAGAGCAAGGGATTGGAATTTCCCGTGGTAATAGTAGCCGGCTGCGGCAAGAGGATTAATTTCCAGGATATGTCCCGGAGCATCCTGCTTCACCAGGACCTGGGCTTTGGTCCGGAATATGTGGACCACAGGCGTAGAATATCGTATTCCACCGTACCCAAGCAGGCACTGAAATACAGGATAAAGCTGGAAACCCTTTCGGAGGAAATGAGAATACTGTATGTCGCATTTACGCGGGCCAGGGAAAAGCTGATAATCACCGGTTCGGTCAAAGATTTAGGCAAAACTGTGGATAAATGGATCAGGGGCAGTCATTCGCCTTCAGTCAAACTGCCGGAATTTCATATGATGTCGGCGAGAAGTTACCTGGACTGGATAGGACCCGCCCTTATGAGACACAGGGACAGCGGAGAACTGCGGGCTGCGGCAGACTGTGCAGGAGAGCCGGAACGGGATTTTCCGGAAGAGAAATCGTCCTGGCTGTTAAGGCTGTGGAGCAGGGAGGAGGTGCTCAACCGGAGAAATACTGCATTGCAGCAGGATGAAACTGTTCCGGAGATTGCCGAGATATATGAACATTCATGGGGGCCGGGAACCTACAGGGAAGAAATTGAAAAAAGATTGAACTGGATTTATCCCTACCGGATGTCTGCGAGACTGCCGGTAAAGGTTTCGGTTACAGAGCTCAAGAGGCGCATGGACATGGAATTTTCGGAAGAATATATGCCGGGGCGGATTTTTGCGACACCCCTGGTGAAGAAGCCTTTATTCATGGAAGGCATCAGGGGACTGGATGCTGCCGAAAGGGGAACCATACTGCACTTTGTGATGCAGCACCTGGATCTGGAACGGGTTTCAGGTATCCCGGAGATAAAGGCACAGGTGGAAAAGATGGTTGACAGGGAGCTGCTGACCGGGCAGGAGGCCGGTGAAGTGGACATCAAAAGGATAGACCGGTTCTTCCGCTCACCTCTGGGTATCAGAATGCTGAAGGCCGGCATGGTAAAACGAGAGATACCCTTTAACCTGGAACTTAAGAGTACAGAAATATACGGGGATTTGCCAGGGGATATTTATGATGATGAGACCATACTTCTTCAGGGTGTAATCGATTGCTATTTTGAGGAGCAGGACGGCATTGTGCTGGTTGACTACAAGACTGACCATTTGCCCGGGGAGGGGTCGGGGGTTATCAGGGATAAGTACAGGACCCAAATTGAACACTATACCAGAGCGCTGGAGAAAATAACCGGCAAAAGGGTGAAGGAAAGATATATTTACCTGTTCTCAAACGGTGAAACAATAGAGTACTGATACGTGCTTTTGCAAAGGAGGGGAAGGTCTGATGCGGATATTGCATACATCTGACTGGCACCTGGGAAGAACCCTGGAGAATATAAACCGGATAGACGAGCAGAGGCAGTTCATGGATGAGCTCTGCTATATAGTGGAGGAGGGAAAAATCGATCTGGTCCTGGTTGCCGGGGATATATACGATACCTACAATCCCTCTGCTGCTGCGGAAGAGCTTTTTTACGACGGGGTGGACAGGCTGAATGACAGGGGGAAAAGGGCTGTTGTTGTCATAGCCGGGAACCATGACAATCCTGAAAGGCTTTGCGCGGCAGGGTCCCTTGCGCGGAGAAACGGAATAATCCTTCTGGGATATCCTGCCAGCCATGCCGATGTTTATACAGGAAACAGAAGAGGCATCAGAGTACTGGATGCCCAGCCAGGTTGCCTTGAATTAAGCATACCGGGCTGCGGGCACAGTACAGTAATCATTACCCTGCCTTATCCATCCGAAGCCAGGCTGGAACAGGTGCTTTCCAGAGAAGCCGATGAAGCCAAGCTCCAGAGGGCTTATTCGGACAAAATAGGGAGCCTGTTTGCTATGCTGGCAGGGAAATACAGGGAGGATACTGTTAATCTTGCAGTAAGTCATATGTTTATGAGGGGCGGGAAGACATCCGAGTCCGAAAGAACACTGCAGGTAGGGGGAGCACTGACAGTAGACCCCGCAGTCCTCCCGTCCAATGCCCATTTTGTGGCCCTGGGGCATCTGCACAGGCCTCAGATTGTCAGGGATGCCCCCTGTCCCGCATATTATTCGGGGTCACCCCTTGCGTACAGTTTTTCGGAGGCGAACTATACAAAGGCGCTGTACATAGTTGATGCAGAACCCGGCAGGGATGCCGGGGTGGAGACGGTGTGCCTGAGCTGCGGTAAGCCCCTTAGAAGGTGGGTGGCACGGGGAGGTATGGAGGAGGCCCTCCGGTGGTGCGAAGATGGAAAAGACAGAAATGCATGGATTGACCTGGAGGTTCATACCGACAGGGTGCTGACCATGGAGGAGCAGAAAACCCTCAGGGGACTAAACCCGGGGATAATAAACATAAGACCGGTTATCAGGTCGGAGTTGCTGGAAGCGGGCGGCTGGGAGAACCGGGAGACCAGGAAGATAGATGAACTGTTCAGGGAATATTACAGACACAAGACAGGTACCGAAATATCCGATGAGCTGATGGGAATGTTTCTTGACGTAATAAACCGGGAAGAAAGTGACCATGAGGTACCGGGCGGAGGTGAGGGGGAATGAGACCGAGATATCTTGAGATAGAAGGGCTCCAGAGTTTCAGGGAATGCCAGAAAATAAATTTTGACGTTCTGGGCGAAACAGGGCTTTTCGGTATATTCGGGCCCACAGGAAGCGGCAAGTCCACCGTCCTTGATGCCATAACCCTTGCGCTGTACGGCAGTGTGGAAAGGGCTGTCCACAATACGCAGGGTATTATTAACATTAATTCTGATGTAGTAAGGGTTTCCTTTACCTTTGACCTGCTGAAGGAACGCAGGAAGACATATGTGGTTGAAAGGGTGTACAGAAAGAAAAAGAATTCGGATACTTCGGTTGAAAATAAGATATCAAGGCTGATGGAGGTTGTGGGAAGAGATGATTGCCTGGTTATAGCCGACAGGCTGAGTGATGTGAACAGCAGGGTGGAAGAGCTGCTGGGGCTGAAGCTGGACGATTTTAAGCGGTCTGTAGTACTCCCCCAGAATAAGTTCCAGGAATTCCTGAACATGAAGAAGAAAGATAAAACCGAAATGATGGAAAGGATTTTCTACCTGGAGGAATATGGCAGTCTGCTCAGGGAAAAGGTGAGCAGAAGGCTGGGCGTTGTGAAGAATAAACTGGCCGGCATCCAGGGGGCGATGTCCGTACTCGGCAATGCATCCGGGGAGGCGTTGAAGGAAGCTGAGGACAGGATGAAGGCGGCCATGGAGCATAAAAACAAAGTGGAAAATGAGGTCAAACGGCTGGAGGAAAAATACAATTCCGCAAAAGAGGTATGGCAATTGCTGACCGACCTTGAAGATATCAGCAAACATGAAAAGAGGTACCTGGAAAATGAAGATACAATAAACAGGAAGAGGGTGATGTACGATAAGGCGGTTAAGGCCATGGACCTGGCTGATACTATTATAAAGTTCCGGGAAGCGGATAAACACCTTGCCGATACCAAAGGAGAGAGGGAAGAGGTTGTACTGCGGCTGTCCAAAACCGGAGAGGACCTTCACAATGCCAGAAAGATGTATGATGCCCTGCACCAAAAGGCGGAAAGGGACAAACCCCTGCTTATCGAACAGAAAGCCAGGCTGTCCGGAGCACTGGAAATAAAAAGGGAAATAGCCGGTATAGACGAGGAACTCAGAAAGCTGAGGGATGAATATAATGACCTGAAAAAACGTATAGCCGAGAAGGATAACTGCATTGATCAAACCCGGGCTCAAATGGAAAGGGTTGAAAAAGATATCTTCAAGTGCCGTCAGGCGACGGACAGGATTAAAGTTGATGCGGAATACAGGAAGGAAATACAACGGGGTGTGAGACTGGAAGAAGAATTAAACAATGCATACAGGGAAAGGGAAACCCTGCAGGAAAGACACCGGGATTTGGAGAGTAAAGTGAGGAGACTGGAAGATGAACTTCTCCGGCTGACCGGTTTAAAACAAAAAGTAGCCAAAGATATTGACAGCCTCAAGACCGGCCTTGAGGAACTGGAAAGAGAAAAACCGGGGGACGGAAACCTGATTACGCAGGAGCTTACACATATTCATGACCTCAAGGCTATGGTCGGTATGCTGGATATGAAGAATTCGGATATTGAGACGCTGCTTAATAAACTGGAGGACAAAAAAACCGAAATACGGGGAATTGAAGAACTGTATAAAAGGGAACTGGAAAGGGCGGAAGGGATTAAAGCCAGCCTGGAGAGGATAAGGGAAGAGGAAGGTATGTTGAAGAACCGTCTTGAAAGGAGTTCAGCGTATATCCTGGCAAAGACCCTGAAAGATGGTCACCCCTGTCCTGTTTGCGGGTCGGTTCATCATCCCGGGCCTGCTGTTTCCGGAGACGGTGAGAACCCGGGGATTATTGAAGGTAAGCTGGAGGATATCCGGGTAAAACTCAGGAAAACCGAAGAAGAGCTCAGGACTGCCGACGGGAGGGGTATTGCCCTCAAAGAGCAGATCAAGGGGCTGAAAGAGCAGCTGGATCAGGTGCAGGAAGACCTGACGGTCAGGAGAAACGAGTACACCAGGCTTAGCGGGACACTGCCGGATGAAATAAAAAAATTGGACCTTCCGCAGATGAAAGAACGTTTGAAGGAGATGGTCCTGGAAAACCAGAACAGAAAAGAGGCCCTTGATGGATGGGAAAACAAAATGGAGGCAGCCAGAAGAGATATACAGGCTAAAAACGAAATCCTATCCCGGTATTCAGTGGATGAAAAAGGCAAGATGGCAGAGCTTGAACTGAACAGGGACAGCATGTTGCAGGCCGAAAAGGCTGTCGGTGAAATAAACCAGAAGATAAGAGACAGGGAGGACTGGTACAGGGATTTTATCAAAAGGCTGGGCATCAGGAGCGCCCTGGCGGAGCAGGAGCGTATAGAAGAATGGGACAGGGAAATGGATGGGCTCCGCCGGAAAGCCGAGGAGATGCAGGAAAGAAGCAAGGATATCAGGAATACCCTGGAGAGGTTGAGGGAAGAAAGGCAGGAAATAAGCAGCAGGCTGGCACAAGTGGAGATAAAAGGTAACAATCTGAAGGAAAACAAACTCAAACAGGAGCAAAAAATCCGTGATATAGCGGCAGATGGTGATGTTGACAAGGCCCTGGAGGCTATTGAGGATAAACTGAAGCTGCTGGAGCAGAAAGAAAAACAGTTATTTGAGGAAGTAAAAAGGAAGGAAGAAGAGTATAATAGCCTGAAAGCCCGGCTGGATACCCTTGATAATCAGGAAAGAATATACAGGGAAAGTCTTGAAAAAGAAAAAAGCCAACTGGAGGCCGGGCTGACAGAGAAAGGTTTCAGGAATGTTGATGAAGCAGAGGGATATCTTCTGTCCCCCGACGAACGGGAAAGCCTGAAAGCCGGGATTGACAGGTTTGACAGGGAGCTCTCGGATATCAGGACGCAGAAAAATATTATAAACCGTAAACTGGGCAACAGACATATTACTGCCGGAGCATGGAAGGATATCAGCGAGGCATTCAATAATAAACAGCGGGAAAAGGAGGAGTGCATTTCGCAGCTGGAAAGGACGAAAAGCGAGTATACCAGGCTCAAAGCCAGCTATGATGAATGGGTCAAGCTTGAAAAAGAGAACAGGGAGTACAGCAGGAAATACGATATGCTGGAACAGATGCAGAGACTGCTGCGGGGGAACGGGTTTATTGAATTCATATCGGAGGAGAGGCTCAGATATGTTGCCAGGGAGGCATCAGAGACCCTCGGAGTACTCACAAAATACCGCTATGTCCTTGAACTGGACCCAGAACAGGGATTTGTAATCAGGGACAATGCCAATGGCGGTGTATCAAGGGCAGTATCCTCCCTGTCAGGAGGGGAAACTTTTCTTGCATCCCTGTCCCTTGCCCTGGCATTATCAAAGCAGATACAGCTGAAAGGACAGAGCCCCCTTGAATTCTTTTTCCTGGACGAAGGCTTCGGTACCCTTGACAGCGGTCTCCTGGATGTGGCCATTGATGCCCTCGAAAGGTTGAGCACAAGGGAAAGGGTAATAGGGCTTATCAGCCATGTACCGGAGTTGAGAGACCGCATAGGGAGACGGCTTATTGTAGAACCTCCCACTCCCGACGGCAGGGGCAGCCGGGTGCGGATTGAGAGGGCATAGAATATGCGTATCTACAGGAGAGTATCCTACGGCTCTCAGGCTGCCGGAGATTAAAAGTATTAACCTGACTGCATTAAAATAGGGGAAAAGGTGAAAAAGAAAGACCGGATTGAGTGCCGGTCTTCCGGATTAATATGATAAAATTATGAATGTTTTTGATGTTATCTCCTGTGCTGTACAAGGTCAATAGCTCCAAGAACCATGTGGGCCAGTCCAAACCCGAAGATGCTGTTTGAAATCATGGAGTTTACTCTTTTTCTTTTCATATAGGACCCGGCAGCCGTTACGGCTGTACCAAGGATGGTTGGTATAAGTCCTTCACGGATTCTCATAAAATTAATACCTCCATTCATCTTGAAGCCTGAATCTATTATGCTAAGTTTTTAAACCCATTATTCTTTGCAAATATGGGCAAGAATATATAAATTCGTATGTCCTGGTCTGAATGAAAAGAGCAGGATAATATATAGAGTGAAGGAAAAAATATTTTTATCCGACCGAATGAAGTTTCACTTTGTCCGATGACCACCGCCGCTAATATTCCCGTTCTTTCAGGCGGGAGATGATAGAGGCAACGGCAGCCTTTGAACTACTGCAGGACATAATGGATGACCTGCAGCAAATAGGTTCCATGCTTAGAAAGAGCATAAAAAAAGAAGCCCATTTCGACATAGACAAAATTGAAAGACGGATTGAAGAAATACTTAAGCACGAAATAGAGTTTGACACAAAGCATTGACCTGCCGGACGGTGGTACAAAGGATGGGAAAAAGCAAGCAGGGGAAGCACTCGGGTTCATATGCCAGCCAGATGCTTCCCTTTTTTGTATTATCAAAACTTCAGATGGGTGTTTCCATCCAGTGAAAGTACCGCCTCCAGCGGTGGCCTTTTTTCCACAAGGGTCGGAGAACCTGTAAAAGAATGGATTGAAGTGCAAAATTGTCACCACCTTTCTTCATATTTTCACTATAATATATGCAGAAGAAAAAAAGTGGTCATAGAAAGCGGGGGACCTTATGCAGTAATACTAAAGAAAGGGAATGGAGAAAACCCTGCTGATAGAAGTATCACTTTATGATAATATGGGGTTATGATAGTATTTATTCTATTAGTATACGTATAAGTGTATGGCGGTTCTGAAAAGGACTAAATATTGTATCGCTGTTAGGAAAGGCAGGTTAAAATGGATAGAAAGTACATTATTGTCGGGTCTGCGGCAGTATGTGTTCTCCTATACATCATTGAGCAGGTGGCAGGGGTGAACTATATAGTTAAAACCATTGCCAAGGTGCTGATGTTTACTTCCGTGCCGTACCTGTTCGGCTTGATTAACAAGATCAGTATAAAACAGGTCCTGAACTTCAAAGATATGAACCGGAGAAATTTAAGGGTGGGAATATTTTTCGGTGTGGTTTCATTTTTTATTGTACTGGGTGCCTATTATGTATTGCAGGAATTCATAGACCTCCCGGGGATTGCTGCAGAACTGAGAGATAGATCCGGCATTACACCAGCAAATTTCATTTTGACAGGGCTGTACATAACCATGGGCAATTCTTTTCTGGAGGAGTTTTTTTTCAGGGGATTTATCTTTTTGAATCTTTATAAGCTGGAAAACAAGAGACTGGCGTATATATATTCTGCCCTGGCTTTCGGCTTGTATCACATAGCCATATTCAGGACCTGGTTCAGTTTGTGGGTAATGGGACTGGCACTGACAGGACTGGTGGCAGTGGGTTTCGTGTTCAACTGGCTGGATGCCGGGACAGGAAGTATCATGAACTCCTGGCTGGTCCATATTTTTGCGGACAGCGCCATTGTTCTAATTGGTCTTAGTATGTTCGGAATTATTTAAACGCAAGTAAATGCCCGCTGTATAAGCGGGCAAGGCCTTTCTTACATATGTGTCCTGATGTTGATGCCGCCGGCACCTCCGGGAGATACCTGGGACCTGACTGTTTGAACCTGCTGGTCGGTGGCTTTTTCGGCCGGCTGATAGTAATTCTTCTGCTCGGCCAGTTTGGCCATTTGCCACTGGTACTGTTCACAGTCGTTCCTTATCTGTTGTATGGTACGTCTCAGGTTTTCATCATCGCATTCCGAAATAACTCTGCCGTAGTTGGCAATGCTGGATTTGAGACCTGTCAGCACATCATTCATCATTTCTTTTTCCTGCATATCAATACCTCCTTATCTTAAGAATGATATTAGTTTTTGAGCAGTATTATCTGCGGCATTTGCCCCTTGTTCAAAAATTCCCTTTACATGGGAATCAGTGCTTTGCTGGGCATAGGTCCTCAGTTTGGAGCTTACGTTCTGGTGGGCTGAGATCAGTTCTCTCAAATTTTGAAGTTCAATCTGTGTAAGATGTGCCATAAACAACTCTCCTTTCTTCATATTATCCTGTGTGCCGGTATTATTTTCTCTCAATAAAAAGAAAATATGCTTATTGATTGCATTTATCTTTATCTGCCTTCAACTTTTTCAAGGCTTATGCCCCTGTCGGCAACAAATTCCAGATATGTGCTGCCACATTGTTTGCACCTGTTATTAAAATAAAACACTTCGAAAATATTGCCGCAGTACCTGCACCTTGCAAGGGCTTTACTTTTTTTAACCACTAAAGAAGCATCTTTAATCAAGGGATTATCCCTAACCTCATTAAAGGTTCTGACCAGGTCTTTTTCCCTTATGTTTTCCTGGGCGCCGAGACGCACATATATTCCGGTAATCTCTGAGTAGCTGTTTCTCAATGCTTCTTCCCTTACCAGGTCAACCAGTCTTTTTATTACATAACGGGTATTCAATGCAATCCCCCCAGTTCGTTAGAATAAAAAGGGATACTAATGTTAAATATTATTATGCTTTTTAAATCCGGTATATTCTACATAAATGCCATCCCGGGTCTACCTGCAGACCTCACGGAGTGTATGCTTGCGGTTAATGAAAAGGCTGCCTGATGCCGAAATAATATTTAAGCAATATTCAGAAGGAAGGGTTAAAATGACAAGGGATTTAAATTTAAGCGGCAGGAGAAAATCTCTTTTGATAGAAGACCAGGAATGGATGCATCTTTTTGACCAGAGGGCAAATTTCAAAATCAAACACTTTTCCGCAAAACTGAAAAAGATGGTGGAAGAAAGGGATAACATAGAGAAACAGATTGATGACCTGAAGAGGAACAAGAAAAAAGATATGCAGATGATTATTGTGATGTCCCAGAAGGCAAATGAGGAGGGTGACGAAGCTGCCCTTCAGAAAATGACAGAGATGCAGAATGCCATAAATCATTCAAACCGGCAGCTTGAGCAACTGGAAGGGCAACAGCAGAATCTCCTTGAAAAAATTGAAGACACAAACCGGAAGCTTCTCGAAATAACAGTGGATTTTGCCTATAAAGAGATTAAGAAGATGGAGGAAGATCTGCAAAAGGCCCAGGAAGAAATGGATTACCTGAAAAACAGACTCAACGACACCATAAATAAAAAGTACAGCCTGGAAGAAGATAAAAGCCGGATGTACAAGTGGGTGCACAGCTTTCTGGGAAGCGACGAAACGGACAAATTGGATAAGGATTACCTGGAGGAAGAGTAGTGCGGCAAAGGCCGCTTTTTTTTATAAAGGAATTTAATACTTATCATAGAAAATAATATATTGTGAGGCAGGTTTTGAATTGAAAACAATGCAAAAGCCCTGCCCTGGCAGGTATTAGTATATTTCAAGGTCAGAAATGGGGGATTATATGATAATAGGAACGGGCATTGACATTGTAGAGATAGGCAGGATCAAGAATATATTTGACAGGCATCCGGGTTTTATTGAAAGGGTATTTTCTATTGAAGAGGTCAGGTATTTTGAAAACAGGAAAATGAACCCTGCTACCATTGCCGGTGGGTTTGCGGCAAAGGAAGCGGCAGCAAAGGCTTTGGGAACGGGCATAAGGCAGTTTGGGTGGAAAGATATTATTGTTGTCAGGGATAATTTCGGAAAACCGGTTATCAAGCTGAAGGGAAATGCCGGGCTGAAAGCCCGGGAGGCAGGAATAAAGGGGCTTATGGCATCCATTTCCCACAGCCGCCGATATGCGGTTGCCAGTGTATTAGCCCTGGGAGGTGAAGAAGATGTGGATTACCACTGCGGATCAAATGAGACTGATAGATAGGATTGCCATGGAACAGTACAGTATTCCGGGAGTGGTGCTCATGGAAAACGCCGGAAGAAAGGTGGCGGAAGAGGTGAGCCGCCTGCCGGGGGAAGAAGTGACCAGGGTTGTATTGTTTGCAGGGAAGGGGAATAACGGGGGGGATGTCATGGTAGCCGCCCGCCATCTTTATAACAGGGGGATGGAAGCAAGGGTATTCCTGCTGGCTGAAGAAAACGCCGTGGAAGGTGATGCCAGGACAAATATGGTTATTGCGAGGAAAATGGGCATTCCCGTATACTCCCTGAGGAACACCGGGGACCTTGATAAAGTCCGGGAGATGCTGTGCTGGTCCCATGCGGTGGTAGACGGTATCTTCGGTACGGGACTGAAAGGAGATGTAAGAGGCATTGCCCTGGAGGTAATCGATATGATTAACAGCAGTGACCGCCCTGTAGTGGCTGTGGATATACCTTCAGGAGTTAACGGTGATACAGGGCAGATATGCGGCAAGTGTGTAAAGGCAGTTCTCACGGTGACCTTCGGATATCCCAAAGCGGGTCTCCTGCAATATCCAGGAGCTGCATATGCGGGCAGGGTTGTGGTAGAAGATATTTCCATTCCACGGGAGGCGGCAGATATGGCAGGGCTCAACATGCAACTGATTACCGACGGTCTTGTCAGGGACATCATACCTGACAGGTATCCGGATACCCACAAAGGCACATACGGTAGGGCATTGATAATAGGAGGCTCCGAAGGCATGACCGGTGCCGTGGTTCTGGCTTCTACCGGATGTTTATATTCCGGAGCCGGCCTGATAAAGGCGGTTGTTCCTGCTGCCTTGCATCCGGTGCTGGAGAACAAGCTCACCGAAGTCATGACAGTACCCCTCGGGAAAAGGGATAGTGTGAAACTTGATAATCACTCCCTGGACCAGTTGAAGCATCTGGCGGAAATGGCTGACGGAATAGCCCTGGGACCCGGCATGGGTGTGGATGATGATAGAATGCAGGTGGTGGAATATATGATCAATAGCAGCAGAGTGCCGCTGGTGCTGGATGCGGACGCACTGAACTGCCTGGCGCTGAATGTACATATTCTTGACAATACCGGCGCACCGGTCATTATAACGCCTCATCCGGGAGAAATGGCACGGCTGATGGGATGTAGCACAAGTGAAATACAGAATGACAGGATAGACGCTGCCAGAAGTTTTTCGGACAGGTGGGGAGTAATTACAGTACTTAAAGGAGCCAATAGTGTAATAGCGGACCCGGCAGGGAATATATATATTAATACAACCGGTAATCCCGGCATGGCCTCGGGAGGGATGGGAGACCTGCTGACTGGTGTGATTACCTCCTTTGTATGCCAGGGCATGAAGCCTGTTGAAGCTGCCTGTGCCGGAGTATATATACACGGACTGGCAGGGGACCTGATGGCGGAAGAGAAAGGACAACATGGGTTGGCGGCAGCAGAAGCGGGGATGTATATACCCGGGGCTATTAAAAAAACAAAAGAAGGGAGAGGATGAGATGCTTGTCAAGGATATTATGACAAAGGAAGTTATAACTGTGAAAGAAGAAGCTACCGTTTCAGAGGTTGTAAGGATACTGCTGGGAAACAGGATTAGCGGGGTACCGGTTGTAGACGACAAAGATGAATTGTCGGGAATAGTTTCGGAAGCTGACCTCATATACAGGGAAAGAAATATTCATCTACCCACATTTATAACCATAATGGATGGCGTAATATTTCTTGAAAGCATGAAAAAAGTGGAAGATCAGCTCAGGAAAATGACCGGATATGTTGTTAAGGATATAATGACAAAACCGGTTATTACCGTGACAGAGGATACTTCTGTGGAAGAAGCGGCACGGATAATGATGGACAAAAATGTTAACAGGGTTCCCGTAGTAAGGGACAAAAAGATAGTGGGTATAGTTACAAGGGCTGATATATTGAAGGCAATAGCAGATTGATAATATGGAGGTATGGTCTTGCGGGTAAAGGGGCGGTTATGGTTGTCATTACTGTGTATGGTATTGTTAAGCGGATGTATGCCTACCAGCGATGAAAGGGTTTTTCAAAAAATACACCAGAAGTTGACCAGCCTGGAAAGCTACAGCTGTATAGCCCAGGTATATGTTAAAGGCAACAAAGAACCCGGAGAGTTCAAAGTCAAGCAGTGGTTCAGTGTACCCGGCAAGTATCGTATTGAAGTGATTGACCCCGGCGACATGGAAAATAAAACCACCGTATCGGATGGAGAAAGGATCTGGATGTACTACCCCTATATTGACCAGATTTTCCTGATGGAAAATGCAGCCGAAGCAGAGGAAGAGCATCTGTTTGTAGGTTTTTTTCTGAGAGATTTACTGGAAAGCGAAGAGATAAAGTTCTGCACTGTGAATAGGGAAGGGGAAGAAATGCTGGCAGTTGAACTGCCGGTACCAGGAGGCAACAAATACTGTTATATGCAGAAGCTGTTCTTTGACAGGCGGGATATTGTACCCGTTTTACTAGAGATATATGATATTAACGGTAATGTGACCACCAGGGTCCGGTACTCTGAATTTGTATACAACTGCAATCCTGACCCCGACCTTTTCCGCAAGGTTAATGTTACGGAATGCATGCTTTATGAAGAGAAGGATATTGCCCGGCTTTTCCCGGTCTCCCTGGAAGAAGCAAGGCAGGTTCTTGATTTTTCGCCCTTAAGACTTGTGAGCATCCCCGACGGATTTGAACAGGAATATGTTCAGGTGGTGGACAGTGACAGCGGGAAGGCACTGCTTATAAACTACAAAGGCAGGGACGGTAGCTTTGCAATACTTCAGAGGTTGGTTTCAGGAGAAAAAGGAAATTATTATTATCAGGGAGAAATAATAGAACTGGGGGATAGGGAAGCAGTATATTCTGAAGACCGGCATACAAGAAAAATATGCTGGAGCGAAGGGAATATGGAAATCCGGGTTCTGGGTACTGTCTCCCGAAAAACCCTTTTGGAAATAGCGGCACACATAAGATAATAGGAAGGAGAGACCAGAGATGAACAGCAATATAAGGCCTGTGTGGATGGAAGTGGACCTGGACAGCCTGGTGCACAATTTGAGGGAAGTAAAAAAGAATCTCAAACCGCCCGCTTCGGTTATAGGTGTGGTAAAAGCAGACGGATATGGTCATGGGGCTGTTGAAGTGGCCCGGGTATTGTTGGAAGAAGGAGTGGACAGACTGGCTGTTGCAGTCCTTGACGAAGGCATGGAACTGCGTAATGCCGGTATAGAGGTACCCATACTAAATCTGGGATATACTCCGCCCTATCATTATGACCTGCTGTGTCAGTATGATGTCACTCCCACAATTTACAATTATGACGATGCAGTCAGTTTGTCCCGTAAGGCTGCTGAAAAGAAAAGAAGGATCAAGATACACATCAAACTGGATACGGGGATGGGACGAATTGGATTCATTCCCGGGAAGGATTCACTGGAGGCGGTATCGAAGATTTATAATTTAGACGGTATAATTATCGAAGGGATATTTACCCACTTTTCGGTTGCAGATATTGAAGATAAAAGCTATACATACATGCAGTACCGGAAGTATATTGACTTCTGCAATAAACTGGCGGACAGGGGTATAAACATACCCATAAAGCATGTATGCAATAGTGCGGCTATCATAGACCATCCGGACATGCACCTGGATATGGTAAGGCCGGGGATTATTCTGTACGGATATTTTTCCGACAGGGAGGTCAGGAAAGATCTGGCGTCCCCGCGGCCTGTAGCTTCTCTTAAAGCCAGGATTTCCCATGTAAAGACCATTCCTGCCGGTGCCAGTGTCGGATACGGCAGAAAATTCATAGCTTACAGAGAAACAGTGGTTGCCACTCTGCCTTTGGGGTACGCTGACGGTTACAGCAGAATACTCAGCGGTAAAGCAAATGTGCTGGTTAAAGGGCGGGAAGTTCCTGTTATAGGGAATATATGCATGGACCAGTGCATGATTGACGTAACAGAAATTGAAGGCGTTGAGGTGGGGGAGGAAGTCGTGTTAATGGGCAGCCAGGGAGGCAGATCCATAACAGCTCTGGACCTGGCCGGACTGATGGGAACAATTCAGCATGAAGTTTTATGCGGAATAAGCAAAAGGGTTCCCCGGGTCTATATAAAAGACGGGAAAGCCGTTAAGGTCCGTTACGGTGCAGGCAGATAGAGCCAAACCTGCTTCAGGGGAAATTTTCACCCGGAGTGAAATATAGCCCCACTTCCTCATCCAATATCCTGTCCGGAGAAGCGGAAGGGTTAGTGGTGGTCGGCTATCGGATAAATGTATAATATTTTAGTCATATTGACACACTTATATTGAATAATATATAATGATGTATATATTTGTGTCAATATGACTCCCCTACATATGCCTGAAAATTCCAGGGCACAGTGATTTGGGAGGTGCGAAAGTGGCTGAGTCAAAGAGGATTATTGTAAGCTTGCCGGATAGCCTTTTAAAGGAAGTTGACTCGATTGTCAGCATGGAAAAGAAGAACAGGAGCCAGTTTATCCGGGAAGCGATGAAGCTCTACATCAGGGAAAGAAAAAAAATGGAGATAATCGAACAACTGAAAAAAGGCTATATTGAGATGGCAAATATTAATCTTACCCTTGCAGAGTATGGGCTTACCGAAGATATCCATGACTTTGGCAGTTACGGAGGCAAGCTGGCGGAGGGGGAGTAATGTGCAGGTAAGAAGAGGCGATATCTTTTATGCTGATTTAAGTCCCGTAATCGGCTCGGAGCAGGGAGGAGTGCGTCCCGTGCTCGTACTGCAAAATGATATAGGCAATAAATACAGTCCCACAACCATTGTTTCTGCCATTACATCTCAGATCAACAAAGCCAAGCTCCCAACTCATGTGGAGATAAATGCAACAGAATATGGCCTCAACAAAGATTCGGTGGTGCTGCTGGAACAGGTCAGAACTATTGATAAACGGAGATTCAGGGAGAAAATAGGTCATTTCAGCGATGAAATGATGGAAAAGGTCGATGAAGCCATAAAAATCAGCTTTGGATTAATAGACTTCTAAAAAGGTTCAAGGATTTATCCTTGGCTTTTGCTTTTTGATGTCATTTAAAAATATAAGATGAAGGGAAATCCTTACTGCATCTGTATTTTGAGATGCAGAACCGGGAGGATTAAACTATTCTGTGATGGGAGGTAGCTGCAGTCATTATCCTGCAGTGGCTGGTATGAGTGATGATATTATTAAGATGGAAGTGTTAAACCGATTAAAAACAATCAAAGGGCATTTAAGCGGTATAGAGAAAATGGTGGAAGACGGGAAAAGCTGTGAAGAAATTCTTCTGCAGATTGCCGCCGTAAGGTCTTCTGTCGAGAAAACCGGCTTAATGCTCCTTGAAGAGCACGCAGTCGAATGTCTTGTGGAGGATATAGCATCCAAAGAGTCTAAAGAAAAACTGGAAAGGATAATAAGTACCATAATTAAATTCATGAAATAATAACGTATGAAGT
The DNA here is from genome assembly GCA_016842005.1 of Clostridium thermobutyricum. Classification (GTDB taxonomy): domain Bacteria; phylum Bacillota; class Clostridia; order Ch29; family Ch29; genus JAENYD01. The sequence goes on from JAENYD010000018.1 coordinate 25,560, forward strand.
AATAATTCCGGTCTAAAAGCAGGGTTGATTTAATAATGGCCCTGTTATATAATTAACACAGATACCCCCTCCCAGGGGGATAGGGGATAATAAGGACGGAGGTGTATCAGAATGAAAGTGGTAATAGTCGGTGGCGTCGCAGGCGGAGCCAGTGCGGCGGCAAGGCTGAGAAGGCTGGATGAAAACGCCGAGATAATTCTGTTCGAAAAAGGCGAATATATTTCTTTTGCCAACTGCGGTCTCCCGTACTATATAGGTGGTACCATAGAGGAAAGAGATGCCCTGCTTGTGCAGACCCCTGAAAACATGAGGGCTACCTTTAATATCGATGTAAGAGTTAAGAGTGAAGTGAGGGAAATAGACAGAAAAAACAAAGAGGTTGTGGTTAGGGAACTGGACAGCAGCAGAGAATACAGGGAGAGCTATGATAAGCTCATATTGTCTCCCGGGGCCCTTCCCCTTAAACCGCCCATACCGGGCATTGACGCAGGCAACATATTCACCCTGAGAAACATCCCCGATACTGACAGCATAAAGGAATTTGTCAATGAAAATAAAACGGAGAAGGCTGTGGTGATAGGGGGAGGTTTCATAGGTCTGGAGATGGCGGAGAATCTATATGATATGGGTATGGATGTTACCATAGTGGAAATGGCAGATCAGGTCATGACCCCCATTGATTATGAAATGGCTTCTATTGTACACAGCCATATTGTGTCAAAAGGGGTAAAACTGCATCTTAAAGACGGCGTTAAAGCCTTTGAACCAAAAGAAAAGGGGACCGATGTTATACTTCAAAGCGGAACGCGTATCGGGGCGGATATAGTAATCCTGTCCATCGGCGTAAAGCCTGATGTGAAACTGGCCGTGGCATCCGGCCTTGAGATTGGAGACAGGCGAGGCATTAAGGTGAACTCATACCTGCAGACGTCTGACCCTGATATTTATGCAATAGGTGATGCTATCGAGGTAACAGATTATGTCAGCGGCGGCAGCACTTTAATACCGCTGGCCGGCCCTGCTAACAAACAGGGAAGAATTGCGGCGAATAATATCTGCGGGTACAGGGAGGAGTACAAAGGGACCCAGGGAACGGCCGTTGTCAAGATATTTGATCTGACTGTGGCTTCTACAGGAAACAGCGAGAAGGCTCTCAGGGGGATGGGTGCGGAGTATAGAAAGACCATAACCGATTCCAACTCCCATGCAGGTTATTATCCGGGGGCATTTCCAATGACAATAAAGCTTCTGTATACTCCTGAAGGCAGGATTCTGGGTGCCCAGATAGTAGGCTATGACGGTGTGGACAAGAGGATAGACATACTGGCTTCGGCAATAAGATACGGTAAAAGCGTCTACGACCTGGAAGAACTGGAACTGGCCTATGCGCCCCCTTATTCTTCTGCCAAGGACCCTGTAAACATTGCGGGATATACAGCCAGTAATTATCTGAAAGGAGACATGGATGTAATCCACTGGGATGAGATTGAAAGTATTGATAAAGACAGGACTTTTATACTGGATGTCCGTGATGAGGAAGAAAGGGAACTGGGGTATATTGAGGGTTCTGTAAACATTCCCCTCGGGCAGCTCAGGGACAGAATAAATGAGGTTCCCCGTGATAAAGGAATAGTAGTATACTGCAAGATGGGGTTAAGGGCTTATATTGCCTGCAGGATGTTGGCGCAGAAAGGATACAGAAATATAAAGAACCTTTCGGGAGGATATAAAATATATAATGCGGTGAGGCAGGCTGAGAAGGACTTAAAGGAGCAGAAAGGAGAAGGAAAGAATATGGCGAGCCCAATTGCGCCGCAAGGGATTGGTACGGGCGCCAGGACTGTTAAGATAAATGCCTGCGGACTTTCCTGCCCGGGGCCCATAATGCAGGTCTACAAGGCCATGAAAGATTTGACGGACGGGGATATCCTGGAGGTTTATGCAACAGATCCGGGATTTGTCAATGATATCAGGCAGTGGTGCAACAGTACCGGCAATACTCTCCTGGATTGCGGCAAAGGTGAAACAAGTTTCTATGCCTATATAAGGAAAGGCTGCTCCAATGCGGATATTCAGCAGGGAGCATGCAGTGTTCCGGAAGAAGCGGGTAATAAGACAATAATAGTATTCAGCGGCGACCTGGATAAAGCCATTGCTTCCTTTATCATAGCCAACGGTGCTGCTGCCATGGGCAGGAGGGTAACACTGTTCTTTACCTTCTGGGGGCTTAATATCCTTAGAAAGAACACATATGTCAATGTGAAGAAAGGTTTCATGGACAGGATGTTCGGTATGATGATGCCCAGGGGAAGCAGAAAGCTGGGCCTTTCCAGGATGAATATGGCCGGTATGGGGCCCAGGCTTATAAGAAACGTCATGAAGAATAAGAACGTCAGTTCCCTGGAAGAGCTGATAGAGGAAGCCAGATCCAATGGGGTAAAACTGATAGCCTGCAACATGTCCATGGATGTGATGGGTATCAAAAAAGAGGAATTGATAGACGGGGTGGACATCGGCGGGGTGGCCGCTTACCTGGGAGAAGCGGAGAAATCAAACCTGAATCTCTTCATATAATGCTTGCGGATATAAACAGGTTTCTAAGCCTCAGGCGGGGTTGGTTTTAACTCCATATGAGCCCAGAAACCGTTATCCAGGGGTGTAGGGTGTAGTGCCGCTAATACTCCCGTTTAAGAGGACGGGATTATTAGCGGGGGTAGTTATCGGATAAAGGAGTTTCAGGGCGGTTGGCCTCAGGGCTGACTGCTTTTTGTATTCCGCAACAAGTGCCGGAGATGATAATATAATACTAATATAGTATGGAATTTGGGGTGAAGTTGTCTTGGCATCACTGGATAATATCCAGCACGATATTCTGTTAATCATTACAACTGCATTGTTTATTTTTTTCACCACAGGTTTTACTGTTAAACCTACCACCGGAGATGAGGAGATAGTTATTCCATCATCCTAGCCCGAGGGGCGGTCAAGGGGGAGCTTTCGTGTTTTCGTCCGATCAGTTCAATACGTTAATGAATGAAGTAATGTCCCGCCTGAGTACAGGAAAGGAAGGGGACAATAAAGGCGGGAAAAACAAAGAGAAGAGCAGAATTAATTTGTCTCCCTCACAGGCCATTGTAATCCTTGGGATACTGGCCGGGGCCCTGGACGTAGATTCTGTCCTGGTGGACAGGAATCAGGAAGTGCAGGTTATCCTGTCCGGTTCGTTAAAGAGGAAGACTCAGCTGGAAAAGATAATGGACCAGGTTGGTACCATGCCCTTCGATGAAGTGATGAAGACGTTACTTGGAAGGTATTAGGGATACAGATTTTGCATCTGACATCCCACATCCTGTATGGGAGGCGAGAGGTCAGGAATGAGAGGTTGGGTATCTGTATTATTGCTGGATAAAGTCACTGTATGCTGTTGAGATATTCAACCAGCCCGCAGCTTATAGCTTCGGCGATTTTTTCCCTGAAATTAATATCCAGAAGCAGTTTTTTATCCTCGGGATTTGTAATAAACCCCAATTCAATCAGCACCCCGGGTATGCGGGTTTCTCTCAGAATATAATAATCATTTACTCTTATTCTGGTTCTAAGGGACGCATCCCTGAGATATCTTTCATAAATCATGATATCAATGGAATGCTTTATAAATTGGGCCAGTTTTTGGCCTTCCCTGGACTCTGGATAATAAAATACAATCATCCCCCTGGTTTGCGGATGACCGGGGTCAGAATCCACATGTATGCTTATAAAAATATCAGCCCGGGTTCTGTTTATAATATTTTTCCGGGCATTTAAATCCCTTCTGTGTCTTGAAGCCTTTAAACTGCTTTTGCTGTCAAGGGATATATCTTTGTCCCTTGTTAGTAGTGCTTTAACGTGTTTATTTTTAAGTATATTTGCTATTCGCAACGATACATCCAGGTTGATATCCTTTTCCAGTAATCCGGCTCTGTCGGTGGCACCACCATCTATCCCTCCATGCCCCGGGTCTACAACCACGGCATTGTAAGCCGTGCTGTTATCATTAAACACTAAGAGAGTTTTTCTGACAGATGGAGGTATCACTGCCATAAGAGTAAATATGAGCGCAGCGGTTATGAGTATCAGCAGTTTTCGGTCGATTTTTATTGTAACGATAAATATATTACCGGGCATTGTATGACCTCCGTACCCAATTCATGTATACGGTGAGATTGAGAAATACATATATACCATTGTTAGACTATTTATATTAAAGGTCGTATGATATTATGTCAGTTTCTCAAGAAAAGGTTTTATATACATAAGATATGCACGGCATTGCTCTGTTTTTGTCAGGAAGCTTGTTTCCTATCCTTTTCGACAATATTGCCCAGGGAATATTTACATGGCTGAATATTTTACAGGGTAAGACAGGATTTTTTAAGCAGCCATAGAATTGAATATATACAGGGGAGGGGATGGGATGAAAGAAGTGATAGTACGGAACAGGCTATATTTACTGGGTCTTGTAGTGGCTGCAACAATGATTTTTGCCGGTCATATGGTGCAGGCGGGAGGCTATCAGCCGGGATCGGGTGATGACCCCCTGGTAACTCAGAGCTATGTGGAGCAACGGAATGAACAGCTTAAATATTATTTCGACCAGAAAAGCCAGGAACTGAGTTCCATTATCCAGCAGAACAGCGACAGGATCTCGGCGCTGGAAGAGAAATCAACTGAATTGCCTCAGAGCGGGGATAATGATGCGGGTCTGGAAGTTGTCACCCTTTCAGCAGGGCAGCATTTGACTGCATTTTCAGGGACCGAGCTTATATTGAGAAGCGGTCAGGCAACGGCTGTCCAGAGTGAACTGGGTGGACTTTCAGATGTTACGGCAGGAAAGGATATCAAGCAGGGGGAGGGCATTCCTTCCAATCACCTGCTGCTGGTGCCCAGGTCTGACGGTAGAGGTGTAAATGCTGTAACAGATTGTATATTTATTGTCAGAGGCAAGTATACAATACAGTAATAGAGTTATGGTAAACCGTAATGAGGAGGATGCAGCAACCGATAATATCAAAACCAAAGCAGCGCTGCTGCTTTTTTTGTTGCACCCCTGTTATGCGTTTTAATACTCTGCTTATTGTGTTATAATATAGCAGAAAAAATCGATTGTATGGGAGTGTTTCCATGAAACTGGACAGAATACTGGTGTTGATATTGGTTTTATCTATTGCAGTATCCTTGTATACGGTATTTCAGAGATTGGAGGTAGAAAAACCTTATAATAGAGTGGAACTGGTGGCGGATTATGATAAATTCAAAGAACTGGCAGACGATATGGGAATAAGCATGAGGAAGATGCTGGAGGACCTCAAGGCTTCAGGGGTTACTTCGGTAGCCCTGAAAGAAGAAACAGTGGAAAAAATGGAGCAGGATGGGCTTATTACAGCTGTTCCTTTATGGCAGTTGAATAGACAGGCTATCTTAGGCCAGCAGCCGAATGCGGTAATAAATCGAATTATTAATTCTTCCCTTGACCCTTCAGCTACCATGGTCATGTTTGCGGAAGACAAAGAGGTTTACAACAGATTGAATGCATCTCTCAAGGTTAGGGAGGTGGATTATATTGACTGGTCGGAGGATGGTACATATGCATTTACTGTACCAGGCCGGTATGAGCAACTGAAAGAAATGACCCTGGGCTTTGATTATGGCAAGTTTGAAATGGCCCGGGACCTGGGATTGAATATTTCCGCCCGTCCGAACAATTTCAGGGCGGTGACGCCCGATTATATAGAAGAACTTTTTACCGTCTTTGAAAGATATGGTGTAACATCTATTATATTTGACGGACTGCAGGCCCTGGGTTATCCTGACAATATCGAGGCAACAGCCGGGATGGTTAAGAAAACCGGTATAGTGGTAGGGCCGATAGAGACATGGATGCAGCTCCAGCATATTGAACAGAAAGGATTGCCTCAACTTATAGAACTATCCGATTATAAGGCTGTAAGAGTTTTCAGTCTTAATGAAGCTGAAGCCAACAAAGTATCCCCCAAAGAGGTAATGGACAGATGGTTCAGGGCTGTCGATGAAAGGAACCTACGGCTGGTATACCTGAAACCCAAAATAGAAGATTTTAAAAGTGCTGAAGAGAACTTTGAAACCAATAAATTTTACATTGAAGAATTCAGCTTCCTTATTTCCCGGAGAGGTTTTAGCCTGGCACCGGTGAGGCCCATGCCGGCTTACAATATCGGGAGCCTCAGGCTGATTATACTGGCAGCAGGAATAGTTGCCGGAGGGATATTACTCCTGATGAATTTATTCAATATAAATAAAAAGTACCTGTATGCCCTGTTTATTGTGGGAATTGCAGCATGTGCCGCCATTCAATACCTGATGCCATCGTGGGGGAGTAAAATATTTGCCCTTGGGGCAGCAGTGGTGTTTCCTTCTTTGGCCATGGTATATGCAGTATATTTCTGTAAAGGGGCTCTTCAGAACGGGATGGAAAGCAGGGTCGGACATATAATAGGCAAGAGCGTTTTAATGCTCCTTAAAGTCTCCGCCATTTCTTTGATAGGGGCATCCTATGTAGCCTCAATACTCAGTTCTACCAATTATCTTTTGGAAATGGACATTTTCAGGGGTGTTAAACTGGCCAATACAGCTCCTCTGGGGCTGTTCGTCCTTGCATATTTTATCATCATCGGCTATCGCAGGGAAGAACATAAAAGTTTTGCAGATGAGGTCAAAGACCTGATAAATATCCCTGTTTCCCTGAAATATGTAATATTTTTCACAATACTTGGAATCGCGGGATATATGTATATTGCCAGAGCGGGACATACGGCAGGGGCCCCCATATTCAGCCTGGAAGTACAGGTGAGGACCTTTATGGAACAGTATCTGGCCGCCCGGCCCAGGACCAAGGAATTCCTTATTGCGCATCCTGCAATGGTGATAATGGTTGCAGGGGTACTCCGTAAGTATAAGAACGTGGTTCTGCCTTTGGGGCTGGCGGCTGCCGTAGGTCAGGCGTCCATGGTGAATAGTTTCAGCCACCTCAGGACACCTCTGTACATGTCTTTTTACAGAACCGTATACGGATTGGGATTTGGAATTGTTTTGGGCATTATTGGGATAATAATTTTAGGGTCTGTTGTTTACCTGTATAAAATCCCAGGGAGGTCTGCTGATGCATAGGATACTCATATCCGGGTATTATGGTTTTGGGAATGTGGGAGATGAATCCATACTCACATCCATTATTGACAGCGTCAGAGCATTGGAAAAGGATATAGAGATTACAGTCCTGTCGGCAAACCCATCCAGGACCGAGGCCCGGCATGGCATCAGGGCGGTGGACAGAAAAAACTTTTTCGAAATATACATGGCGATAAAACACTGCGACCTGTTCATCAGCGGCGGTGGAGGTCTGCTTCAGGATGTGACCAGTGAAAAGAGTATCAGATACTATCTGGGACTGGTAGTCATAGCCAAATATCTGAATAAAAAAGTAATGATTTACGGGCAGGGTATAGGTCCCATAAACAAGACCGCCAACAGGAAGTTCACAGGGGCAATACTGAACAGGGTGGACGCCGTTACGGTCAGAGATGAAAAATCCCTTGACGATTTAAAGAAGATGGGTGTTACAAAGCCCCCTGTTTACCTTACGGCAGATCCGGTTGTTACACTGAAACCTTCCCGGGAAGGAAAGGGGAAGGAGGTCCTCAACGATCTTGGAATAGATATGGAAAAGCCGGTTGCAGGCTTTTCGGTAAGGTCATGGAAAACGGAAGACAGGTTTAACGGTATTATTGCAAAAACAGCTGATAGTCTTATTGAGGAACTGGGATTCCAGGTGGTCTTTATTCCCTTTCATTATGGAGAGGATATAGACTGTATAACAAAAATAAGTTCTATGATGTCAAATTCTTCCCATGTTATAAACCAAAGATACCCTGTGAGAGAATTGCTGGATTTCATCGGTGAATTGGATTTAATGATCGGGGTCAGACTCCATTCCCTGATTTTTTCGGCCATTCAGGAGATACCTATGGTGGGAATTTCCTATGACCCGAAGATAGACGGTTTTTTATCCATGATGGGTATGGCAGCCGCTGGCAGGGTGGAAGATATCGAGCTCAGTGACCTGCTATTCCAGATACAGGATGTATGGGCAAACAGGGACAAATGGAAAAGACAATTAAAGGATAAAATAACTCATTTAAAAAAGCAGGCTGATATTAATAATGCGGTAATGATGGAACTTTTGAAAAGTAATCGGTAACGGAGGTTATTCCCGGTGGATGACAGAAATACGGTGAACATTCTGGGTGTTCATGTGGATAAAGTTAATATGGCCGAAGCCCTGGAGAAAGTAAATGCTTTTCTGGGCTCAGACGGGTTAAAAACTGTTTTCACTCCCAATACTGAAATGGTTATGGCCAGTGTCACCGACAGGGAATTTTCTGATATCCTGAATGGAAGTGACCTGGTGGTGCCTGACGGTATAGGTCTGGTATATGCGTCAAAGAGATACGGTGATCCTCTGCCCGAACGGGTGGCAGGATTTGACCTGATGATTGAAATGCTGAATATGATATCCCGGGAAGGGAGAAGTGTCTTCCTTCTGGGAGGAAAACCGGGAACGGCCGACAGGGCGGCTGACGAGATATCTGCCCGGTTTCCCGGTGTGACGATAAAGGGCTGTCACCACGGATATTTTGATGAGTCAGAAAGCGATGAAATAATCAAACAAATAAATGCGCTCAAACCTGATGTCCTTTTTGTAGCCTTGGGATCCCCCAAACAGGAGAAATGGATAAGCAGGAATAAAAATATCCTTAATGCGAGGATTGCAATGGGGGTTGGAGGAAGTTTTGATGTACTAGCCGGGAATATTAAAAGGGCTCCCGCAGTTTTCAGAAAGGTCGGAATGGAATGGTTCTATCGGTTGATTACACAGCCCTGGCGGGCCAGGAGGATGCTGGTTCTGCCCGTATTTGCCGTAAAGGTGCTGATGGACAGAAAGAGAGTGAAATGAAATGAGTATCCCGGTTTTTTTATGCAAAAATCTGAACAGGCTTTTCCCTTTGCCCCGGCATCCTTTTAATCTGCAAAATGAAGGGAAGCTGTCCTACGCGCAGTGGCAGTACCAGATGGGACGCAGGACCATTGAATTCTATCTGAAGGCAACCAGTGAAAAGAAAATGTTCGAGGGCAAGACAGTACTGGATGTAGGATGCGGAGCAGCAGGGAAGACCCTGTACTATGCCTCAAGAGGAGCACGGAAAGTTTGCGGCATTGATACTGTTGAGCATTATCGGGAAGAAGCCATGGAACTGGCCAGGGAAAAGAAACTGGAAGACAGATTTGAGTTTATAGTGGGAGATGCCTCAAAGATGCCCTTTGAGGACGATTTTTTCGATACCATTATTATGAATGATGCCATGGAACACGTGGCCAGGCCCGGGGATGTCCTGTCGGAGTGCCGGAGGGTGTTGAAACCGGGGGGGCGGTTGTATATAAATTTTCCACCCTATTACCACCCCTTTGGTGCTCACCTGTCGGATGCGGTAGGTATACCCTGGGTGCATGTGCTCTTCAGTGAAAAAACCCTTATTCAGGTTTACAGAGAACTGGTAAGAGACCTGCCTGACGGTGAAAAAAGGGTCTCCCTGAGAATAGGCAGGGACCAGGAGGGCAGGGAATATTTTGCCTACATAAATGGCATGACCATTGGCCGTTTTGAACAACTTGTCAATCAGACACCCATGAATGTATGTTATTATCGTATTGTACCCCTCAGAAATGTCTTCGGACTGTTTTCCCGCAGCCGCATCCTGAGGGAGTATTTCACCAAGATGGTGGTATGCATAATGGAGAAAGGGGAGAACTGATATATGGAGGATAGAGTAAAACAGCTGCAGCAAATTGCCAGGGGGGTAAGAAAACATATTATTGAGATGACCTGTGCTGCAAAATCGGGACATCCGGGGGGATCCCTTTCGGCAGTGGAAATACTGGTGTCCCTTTACTTTGAAATAATGAATGTGGATCCGGCAAATCCCCGGTGGGAGGATAGGGACAGGTTTGTGATGTCAAAGGGGCACGGCAGCCCTGCATTATATGCGACCCTTGCTTCCAGGGGATTTTTCCATGAGAAAGAGCTGCTTAGGTTCAGGAAAATAAGCAGCATGCTGCAGGGTCATCCTGACATGAAAGGTATACCGGGTGTGGACATGTCGACCGGTTCCCTGGGGCAGGGACTGGCAGTTGCCAGTGGTATGGCCATGGCGGCCAAGCTTGACAAAAGGGACTACAGGGTATATGTACTGCTGGGAGACGGAGAGGTACAGGAAGGGATGATATGGGAAGCTGCCATGGCATCTGCCCATTATAAGCTGGACAACCTTACGGCTTTTCTGGACCACAACCGATTGCAAATAGACGGCACCAACGAGGAAATAATGAACGTAATGCCGCTGAAGGAGAAATGGGAAGCTTTTGGCTGGAGAACTGTGGAGATAGACGGGCACAGTTACAAAGAAATAATGGATGCTGTAAAAACGGCCAGGGCAACAACGGGGAAGCCTACCATGATTATTGCGGACACCGTTAAGGGCAGAGGAGTGTCTTTTATGGAGAATGCAGCCGACTGGCATGGCAAGGCTCCAAGTGAAGAACAGGCCAGAAAGGCCCTGGAGGAACTGGAGGTGTTCTGTGATGGGAGATAAGGTTGCAACCAGGGAGGCTTACGGAAAAGTCCTCGTGGAACTGGGAAGGGAAATAGAAGATATTGTGGTTCTTGACGCAGATTTGTCAAAATCCACCAAAACCGCCGGTTTTGCCGGAGAATTCCCGCACAGATTCTTCAATATGGGTATTGCAGAACAAAATCTTATAGGCACTGCGGCAGGTTTGGCTGCCTGCGGGAAAATTCCCTTTGCCAGCACTTTTGCCATGTTTGCTGCGGGCAGGGCCTTTGAGCCCATCAGGAACTCTGTGGCCTACCCCGGATTAAACGTAAAGGTGGCTGCTACTCATGCAGGATTAACGGTGGGAGAAGACGGGGCCTCTCACCAGTGTATAGAGGACCTTTCACTAATGAGAACCATACCAAATATGACTGTCCTGTGTCCTGCCGATGCAGTGGAGACCGAGGCGGCTGTGAGGGCGGCGGCCCTGTTCAGAGGGCCGGTGTATATCCGGCTGGGACGCAGCAAAGTTCCCGTTATCTATGACAGAGACAGCTATACCTTTGAACTGGGTAAGGGTATAACAGTGCTGGAAGGCAATGATGCTGCAGTTATTGCCACCGGTATAATGGTATCCATGGCACTGGAGGCTGCCCGGGAACTTGAGAAGGACGGTGTTCATATAAGAGTTATTGATATTCATACCATTAAACCCATTGACCAGCAACTGATTGTAAAGGCTGCCCGGGAAACGGGGGCGGTAGTAACGGCAGAGGAGCACAATGTCATAGGAGGACTGGGCAGCGCCGTTGCGGAAGTAGTGTCCGAGAATTATCCCGTGCCGCTGAAGAGAATAGGGGTCATGGATACCTTTGGGGAATCCGGAACAGAAGACCAATTACTGCTTAAATACGGCCTCACCCCGCAGAGAATAACTGAGGCTGTGAAGCAGGTGATGGGAAGAAAATGAAATAAACTAGTTATATACCCAATTATACAGTAATAACCTATAACAGGAGGTGGATGGATATGAAAAGAAAAAGTTTCATCTCCCTTCTGTTATTTTCTCTGTTAATAATTTCGGGATGCAATAGGATGTTGGAGGTGGTGGATGTGACTTTTAAAGCAGTTACCATTACCGAAGCTCCTGAGGAAATACGGAAGGCCGTTAAAGAAAACCGGGACAAGGAAAAAGCGACGGTTTACACGGTTGACAGAGAGGTATATATTGTCATAACCCGGGGAGAGAAAACGACAGGGGGTTACAGTGTTGAGGTCAGTGATATAGACAAGTATATCCTGGGAGAAGACAAATTCGCCATTACCGTCAAGGTTGAATATAAAGATCCGGAGCCCGGGCAGCCTGTAACCCAGGCAATTACATATCCTTTTAGTATTGTGAAGGTGGATTTGAAAGATATCCCCATGGATACGCCTTTCAAATTCAGCATAGACGGAACAGAAAAGACTGAGTATCCTGTGGAACTTCAGCGGGATGAAAGTTGAAGCAGATTTTATACGAATTTGTACAAATCTGCTGTTTTTTTATACCCAAGAATTCTGTCACTTTATTATCCGATGGCTACTGGCGCTAATACTCCCGTCCTGTCAGAGGTCAGGGGACACACCTGCTGAAGCCTCGGTATTCCTCTGTGGACAGGAATGTCCCCATCGGAATGTCCCCAACTAACAGATAAGCGGTGCTACGCCCCTGGATAAGGGTTTCTAAGCTAAAATCCCACCTGAAGCCAGGAATTCTGTTTGCCCGATGGGCCGGAATTCTGGTTTTAAACTCATATTCAGGGGTATTATAAAAATCATAGCAGGGTATTGTCAAAGGATATAGAACTATTATTTTACGGGCACAATAATTGGCATTCACAGGGAAGCAATATTATAACAGTATCAGATGCATATATGTTTAGTACAATTCTATTGCAAGGGGTGAAATAATGGCAAATTTTAACCAATTAACGGTTGAACAGCTGAAGCGGACATGCAACTATGAGGATTTTGGTTTTGAAACTACAGAAGAAGTTGAACCGCTGGAAGGTATCATAGGACAGGAGAGGGCCAGCAGGGCAATGGAATTTGGCCTGAAAGTGGAAAAACAGGGATATAACATTTATGTGGCGGGGATGAACGGTACCGGGAGAAATAGCTATACACGGTCCATAATAGGGCGGATTGCCGGTAAGAAGCCGGTTCCTGGTGACTGGTGTTATGTTTATAATTTTGAAGACCCGGACCAGCCCGTTGCCATTTCAATGCCTTCCGGAATAGGAACGCAGCTCAAAGAAGATATGGAAAGATTTATCGTACAGTTGAAGCATGATATACCTAAGACTTTTTCCGGAGAAGAATATAACAAAAAGAAGGCGAGGATTATTCAACAGTTCCAGGACAATTCTTCACGGCTGATGGATGACCTGAACGAAAAAGCCAAAGAATACGGGTTTATATTTAAGAAAAGTGCCGGAGGGTTTGTGAGCATTCCACTGATTGATGGCAAACCAATAAGCGAGGAACAGTACAGGGAGCTGGATGAGAAGGCCCTGAAACGGATTGAGGAAAAAAATGAGCAACTGCAGATGATAACGGTTGAAGTATTTAACAGAATAAAGGAGCTGGAACATGAAACACAGGATATCCTGAAAGAGCTGGATGAAGATGTGGGGATGAAAGTGGTGGGATATCTTATTGAGCAACTGAAACAGAAATACCGACAGCACAACTGCGATGAAATACTCAAACATCTTGATAAGGTCCAGAAAGATATTATCGATAACATCGGAGATTTCAAGGAAGACCAGGATGACGGAGGCAGTGGAAGTATACCCTGGTTGGTAAAAACCAAGAAGACAGACCATACCTCCAAGTACAAGGTAAATCTGTTTGTCGACAGCAGCAGGCTGGAACATGCTCCCGTCATTATAGAAAACAACCCTACATATTACAACCTGGTTGGTAAAGTAGAGTACGAGAATCAGCTGGGCGTGCTGACAACAAACTTTACCAAAATAAAACCCGGAGCCCTTCATAAGGCCAATGGAGGTTATCTGATAATCCAGGCAAAAGATATACTTACAAGACCCTACGCCTGGGATGCCCTCAAGGGGGCGTTGAAAACCAGGCAGGTTGTAATAGAAAATATTGCCGAGGTTACCGGGTATGTAGCCACATCGTCCCTGAAGCCAAAGCCTATACCCCTCAACGTGAAAGTAATTATGATAGGGAATTATCACCTGCACCAACTGCTGTACAATCTTGACGAGGACTATAAGAAACTATTCAAGATAAAAGCCGATTTCGATACCGAGATGGATAAGAACAAGGAACATATCAACAGGGTGGCCAGTTTTATCTCAAAACACTGCAAAGAAGAAAATCTGAAACATTTTCACAAGTCCGCTGTGGCAAAAATAATAGAGTACAGCTCGAGGCTGGCGGAGCGGCAGAACAAACTCAGCACAAGGTTTAATGAAATGGTAGAGATAATCGTGGAAGCGGATGCCTGGGCCGGTATGGATGAACCTTACGTTATGGGGGAACATGTTGAAAAGGCTATCAGAGAAAAGATATATCGTTCAGACAAGTATGAGAAAAAGATTCAGGAATACATAAAGGAAGGCACAATACTCATCGATACCGAGGGAGAGGCCGTAGGCCAGGTTAACGGTCTTTCGGTACTGGATATGGGGGAATACTCCTTCGGGAGACCCTCAAGAATTACTGCTGCAACCTATGCCGGCAGGAAGGGAATAATAAACATTGAAAGAGAAGCGAAGATGAGCGGAAACATACACGATAAAGGGGTTATGATACTCAGCGGATACCTGGGTAAAATGTTCGCCCAAAGAAATCCCCTTTCCCTTACCACCAGCATTGCTTTCGAACAGTCATACGGCGGGATAGACGGTGACAGCGCCTCCAGCACCGAATTGTATGCTATTCTTTCAAGTTTGTCCCGGATACCCATAAAACAAAATCTGGCCGTCACCGGTTCGGTGAATCAGAAGGGAGAGATACAGCCCATTGGCGGGGTGAATCAGAAGATAGAGGGATTTTTCAGGGTGTGTAAGGAGAAAGGCCTTACAGGCGACCAGGGTGTGCTGATACCGTACCAGAACGTAGACAATCTCATGCTGGATGACGAGGTTATTGAAGCGGTGAGGGAAGGCAAGTTTCACATTTACCCCGTGAGAACCATTGAAGAAGGTATAGAAATGCTGACCGGTGTCCCTGCAGGGATTCCCGACCAGGAAGGAAATTACCCGGAGGGTACTGTCTACAGAAAGGTGCAGGAAAAACTCCAGGATTTCAGGAAGATTGTCGAAAAGTCTGACAATGGCAGGGAGGAAGATAAAAAAGAGTAGAAAATATTTAGAAAGACGGATGCATTCTTTCCCGGATGCAATCAATAATCCTGTCCTCTGTAACTATGCAGTCAACCGGTATGTCGGTGGGTTCGGACGGAATTCTCTCAATAATCTGCAGTTCAAAGGCCAGGCCCAGAAGAGGGACCTGTCCAGCCAGGCCGGACAGAAATCTGTCGTAATACCCGCCGCCGTATCCCAGACGGGAACCCCGGGGGTCAAAGGCCACGGCCGGTACAAGGATCAGATTTAGATTTTGAGGGGAGAAAGGCCTGATAAATTTTGGGGAGGGCTCCGGTATGCCGTAGGCACCCGGCTGTAATTCCACGGCCGGGTCCTTGAGTTCGGACAGGAGAAGCTGTTTTGTACTTTTAATGGTAATGGGCAGTATTACTTTTTTATCGTGATTCAGGCAGTAGTGGATTATGGGAAGAGTGCTGACTTCATTTCTGAAATCAATATAAGCCATTACATATTCAGCCTGCCGGAAAACATCCATAGCCAGAAGCCTGTGGAATATTCTCCGGCTTTTTTCTTCTATATCGGATTGTACAAGGGCTTTTCTGGTTTCCAGCACTTTTTTTCTGATATGACTTTTCATGTTTTCTGCTCCCTGCATAAGAATTTAATTTATTAATGGATATTTTTTCACCTTTATAGACTGTCCAATTAATATTATACTTTATAATAGGAGTCTTATGTAAAGCAATATTTTTGAAGGATTTTACAACTGTATGTCGAAATTGTCACAGGAATAGGAGTGATAACAGGTGATTGCTTTCAGGAAGGTTTCCAAGATGTACTCCAACGGGGTAATTGCTCTCGAAAATATAAATGCACGGATACATAAAGGAGAGTTCGTGTTCTTTGTAGGGCCCAGCGGAGCAGGCAAATCAACGTTGATTAAACTTTTACTGTTGCAGGAGCGTCCCACAACAGGTTCCATATTTGTAGACGGTACAGAGATTACAACACTGAAAAGAAGGCATATACCTTATACCAGAAGAAAGATGGGAGTTGTATTCCAGGACTTCAGGCTTCTTCCCAACAAAACAGTTTTCGAGAATGTGGCCTTTGCCATGCAGGTGGTAGAGGCTTCAAAGAAGGACATACTGAAGCAGGTACCCAGAGTCCTTTCAGTGGTGGGGCTCAGGGGAAAGATGGACCAATACCCTGATCAGTTGTCCGGCGGCGAGCAGCAGAGGGTGTCGCTGGCAAGGGCCCTGGTAAATAATCCTCCTGTTCTGATAGCCGATGAACCTACCGGCAACCTGGACCCTGACACTGCATGGGGAATAATGGAGATATTGCAGGAAGTGAATCACAGGGGCACAACGGTAATTATGGCAACTCATGCCCGGGATATAGTCAACAACATGAAAAAAAGGGTTATTTCCATTGAGAAAGGCAGAGTTATAAGGGACCAGATGAGGGGAGGTTATGACTTTGAAATTTAGAACTGTAAAAAGACAGTTTTATGAAGGAATAGTCGCGTTATGGAGAAACAGGGTCATGAGCCTGGCTTCAATAAGTTCTGTTACGGCTGTCCTCCTTGTACTGGGTTTGTTTCTGGTGATAACCCTCAATATGAACAGCATCATCCTGTCGGTAGAGGCTGACGTAGAGATTAAAGCCTTTCTTGAGGAAGGCCTGGCTCCAGCCCAGGTCAGCGGCATAAGAAACAGGATCGAGAATATTAACGGGGTTAAGAGCGTGGCATTCGAGTCCAAGGAAGAGGCCCTCCAGAAATATAAGGAGCGGCTCGGAAATAACGCTGATTTGCTTGAAGGGCTTGAAGGACAGGATAATCCTTTTCCCAGTTCGTACATTGTCAGACTTGACGACCCCAATACCGTTGATATGGTAGCACAAGAAATCGGGACCTATGACGGTGTGGAAGACGTTGAATATGGAAAAGACATCGTTGACAAGTTGTTGAAGGCTACAAATTTCATCAGAGTGGCAGGTACCGGATTGATATGTATTTTTGCGCTGATATCCATATTCATAATCTCCAATACCATAAAGCTGACTGTGGCAGCCCGGAGGAAGGAAATAAGCATAATGAAGTATGTCGGGGCCACTGACGGCTTCATAAGGCTGCCATTCATTATTGAAGGTATGATGCTGGGGGTACTGGGTTCCGCCTTTGCTTCCGGGATACTTCTGATTGCATACAACTATTTTATCAGATTTGCCAACAACAATTTTGGGGGTATCTACGTATTGATGTCGGGGAGACTTGCCCCTTTCGAGGATACAATGATGCTTACGTCCCTGCTTTTACTGGCGGCGGGTATTGTTGTAGGAGTGATTGGTAGCAGGATTTCACTGAGGAAGTTTTTAAAGGTATAAAACAGCCGGTTCCGGCTGTTTTTTTACTTGTATCTATCATTCCTTACAGCAGTTGACCTATTCCGGTCGATTTCCACAAATATTTACAAATTACTGTTTATGTATTTTAGTATAATGTATTCCAAATATGTGACGATATATATCATAGAACTAAAAATGCATAAAAAATTTCTGAAAAGGTTGATAAAGCCCATGCGATTTCCGTCTTATATATTAGAAGCATGGGACAGGTATAAACCTTAAACCTCAGCAGGGGGGAGTAATGCGATAACAGGGGCATAAATCTAGGGAGTGGTGATTTATGCGTCATCTAATCAAAGGCTTTCTGGATGAGAACCAGCTGAACAAAAAACTGTATATTGCAGGGATTATTAACAGAGACCCCGGGGCTTTAGGAGTTTTGAACAAACGGTTTAACGACTATGTATTCAGGCTGTACCTGTGCAGCTACATCAAAAAGTCCATCTGCAACGCATCCAGGGATATAAAGAAAAAACAAAACATACAGGGTAAAAGGGAGAAATTGTGCCTGAACGTCATAGAGGTTGATTTTGAAGAAGAGAGAGTAAATACCATACCTGACCTTCAGGTGGATTTTCTTGATGAGATATTTAGCAATGGCGGTATCAATAACTGCAGCGAGATGGTTATCTCGGACAGAAGACTGTCGGCAGCTTTGAGCAGTCTGACCGAAAGGCAGAGGGAGATTATCTTCAAATGCATACTTCAGGAGAAGGAAGAGGGAGAAGTGGCTGAAGAACTGATGATAACCAGGCAGGCAGTGAATAAGACCAAAAACGTCGCTTTGGAAAAACTGAAGAAGCGATTGGAAGTGATTTGAATGGGACCGATTTTTGAGCTGATTGGAAATGTAGGGTTTCCTATAGCGGTTGCAGTCTTTCTTCTGGTGAGGATAGAGAAAAAACTTGATGATGTCAACAAGACACTCATCAACATGCTGGAGAGAATTAACGTAATACTGAGTGGTGATAGATGTGGAAGACAATGAATTGAGAGAACTGCTTGAAGCCGCACAAAATGGAGACGACACTGCCATGGGCCAACTATTGGAGGTATTCAAGCCTGTCATTCTCAAAAACTGCATGATAGACAACAGGTTTGATGAAGACTGCTTTCAGGAGTTGAGTCTGAAGTTTATAAAGTGCATTAAGAATTTTAAATTTGATAAGGAGATAGACATATACTCATGTTTGAAAGAACAGATATAACTAAAAATTAATTTTAAACTAGCAATTGATAAAGAAGCGGCCAGGGCCGCTTTTTTATTGTATAACGAAAACCACCTGCTAAGCTGAAAAGGGCATGATTCCATCACAAATATTATGGTATAAATGTAAAATATATGATATAATAAAATTGATAATTCACGGAATCGGACGGAGAGCTGCATACTTTTCTCGAAAGCTCTGATAATTTTAACTCTGAAAGATTAAAAGGAGTGTTTAAATTATGAGATCTGGAGGCAGGACAGGAAAACAGTTGATGGGTGTTTTCATATTTATATTGCTGACCGGTTTAATTCTATCCGGTTGTTCTGTTCAGGACACACATACCGCAAACGAAGGAAACGGGTCCGAACAGCAGTCTTCAATTGCCGAAAGCCCTGATAACGTTGAAGAAGGTACAGATAATGAAGAAGAAAATATTATACCTTCCTCTGAAGTGAAAGATCTTACCTGGAAATCGGAAGGAGTACCATATACAGAACCTTTTAAACTGATTGACGCATCCCATCTGCCTTTCACCACTTATATACCGGAAGAGGATTGGACTGCAATTTCAATTGATAATGGTGTTGTTTTTAAGTTCAAGCACAATGGGCAAATCAAAGTCGTATTTTTAGATAAAGGCACAACTCAACAAGACGCTGAACAGTATTTTCAAAAGATTGTAAATCAGTATCCCGAGATTTATGAAGAGAAGGACGATACTCAATCATGGGTTATTTTGTCTTATCATATGTATGATAAGACAAAGGGAGATGTTGAATACTGGAAATATGCAGATGCCATTTTAGGGGAACGAAACAACCAGTACCTTATTATTATCTGGGGTATGGATAATTTCGAATATGCAGAAGTGTTTTATCCTATGGTGAAGGTGGTTTTTAAACAGTGGCGTTGGAGAGATACAGATGAGTTATTAGGTATCTTAGTTCTAAAATCTTTCGCAAAATGGAAAGAAAAATTAACATGA
>JAENYD010000019.1 GCA_016842005.1 Clostridium thermobutyricum
AATTTGGGGCATTTAACACCGTCAATTTCCGGATATCATAGGCCAGCAGCAACATTATGCATCTAACGGGGGAAAATATATAAGGCTATCAAAAGTAGAACTTGATGCTATGCACCCAGATAAAAGGGTAGTAATAGAAAAAGCTCTAGAAGAAGGTAAAAAGCTTGTAAGTAGAACTACGCAAAAATATTATATATTCAAAGACGAAACAGGTGAACCAATTATTAAAACCGAGGAAGAGTTGTTGCAAGAAGAGATTGAAGGTACTATATCTCCACGTGATATCAGTAAATCTGAATTAACTTTAGAGTTATATATCTTTGATAATACTCAAGAAGGGTCAAGCTATCCCGTAGATTATAGTTTCATGGGCTGGTTTGATTGGGATTTACATGACATTTCTCCAGGGATATATGATTATGCCGGGATTGTGTATGATGGTTCATTGGTACTATATGGAAGCGGAGAAGTAGCTTATAATGAAGATAACGAAAGTTATTCGGGAGAAGACTATATAGGAACAGAAGATGTACATAATAGTGCTGGGTATGTTGCTTATTATAATAACCACTTCTCTGGTTATGATCTAGACCATGGTTGGGTTTTTGCAGATGCAAGGCAAAACATAAAGCAAAATTTAGAAGGAAATGCTAACCTTTCATATTTCCATACTTACAGTGATGCTGAATATTCTATTACAATTTCTGTTCCACCTTCAATAACGATTACTCCAACAACAAGCCAATGGAAGAAACCAGTTTATGATATTTTTTGGTATTAAGATTCAAAAGAAAAGAATTAATTATTAGTATTTATTGACAAACAGAAACCTTAGAAGGTTTCTGTTTGTCATGTAATATTTTAAATAACATGGTGAAATGGAGAAATGCCTGCTCTTAATATATAATAATATTACGAAATAATGCTAAAGCGATTATGGTGTCAATGTAAATATTTTAGGAGGGAAGCTATGTTAAAGAGGATATGTGTTTTAATAACAATTATTATGATTAGCTTTACAATAGGCTGTAACAGCTTGAAGGCACCAGTATATCAAGAAAAACTCTGGCTCGAATGTGAGGCGGATAACAGTTTTAGATATGAGTTTCTTAACATGACAAGAGAATTGATTAGTATCTTTAGATATGCGCATAATATTTATTCTGAGAAAGATGCCTATTATTTCATTGGTAGAATAGATGGATTTTTGGCAAATTCCAATCATGAAATGATGAGAGTACTTCATACCAAAGAAAATATCAGCGATGAAATAATCGACCAGATTATTGATCCCTCTCTCAGAGAACCTTTACTGGATTTTATAATTAACATAAATAGCTATTTAGAAGTATTAAAGGAAGAGATTAAGGAAGGACAGAATGCTGATTATTTTAATGAAATAAGTCTGGAAGTCTATAATTTGGAATGTCTAATGATGGAACTTGATGCTATCAGTAATAGTAGTAATCAATTTACTTCTGAAGAAACAGTAGAAAAATATTTAGAAACTTTGAACAAAATAAATGCATTGCTGGAGAAATAACAGAGATTTTATAATCTTATATTACATCGACTATAGGTCTTTTATTTTTCAGCACTGAGACTGTATGTTTTATTTATATTTTTTATAGACAACAGCAATTGTAAATGGTATAATGAAAAAAATAAACATTGAGTGGTTCCTTTAAGCGGTACAGAGAGACCGGCAAGGAAGATATATTACGGGAGTACTATATCTATATGGCTGTGTAATTCAGCTTCCTGCCGGTGGCAGGAAGCTTTTTGATTGTATAAGTCCTATAATAAAACAAGGCGGGTGGTCTGTATGAAGGTTAAAGCCAGGATAATGGATGAAAATGCTATTGAACGCGCCATTACCCGGGTGGCCCATGAAATCCTGGAAAAGAACAAGGGGGTTAAAGACCTGGTTCTTGTGGGTATAAGGACAAGAGGCATACCCATTGCAGAGAGGATAGCCAGGAAGATTGAAGAGATTGAAGGGGTAAACATACCCCGGGGAGAACTGGATATCACCCTTTACCGCGATGACCTGAGCACAATAGCAAAGCTGCCGGTAGTAAACGGTACCAGGATAGATTTTGATATAAATGATAAACTGGTTGTACTTATTGATGATGTCATATATACAGGCAGGACGGTAAGGGCGGCCCTGGATGCCATAGTGGATCTGGGAAGGCCTTCTTCAATACAGCTGATGGCACTGGTGGACAGGGGACACAGGGAACTGCCCATAAGAGCCGACTACGTGGGAAAGAACGTACCCACCTCCAAGAAGGAGATAATTGAAGTAAGGCTAAAAGAGGTTGACGGCGAAAATGCGGTGGTTATAGTAGAGAATGAATAAGACATCTTACCTTTAATTTGGTCCGGCGAGACCGAAAAGGGGGAACCAGAATGAATGCGAAGGCGTTGTGCAGCTTAACATCAATGGAATATGCGTGTTATGGATAAAGAACAGTTGCGTACCTGCTATCGGGTATGTGTAACTGTTCTTTTTGCTGTCAGGATTTAATCCTATTCAAGAGCAAAATGCTTATACGGAGGTGTAAACATGAGAACAAAAAATGTTTTGGGTCTCAGGGAAATGAGCAGTGAAGACATACTGCAGATACTGGACACTGCAGTCCTCATGAAGCCCATTATGGAAACAAAGAACAAAAAGATAACCTACCTTCAGGGGAGGATTGTGACCACCCTGTTTTATGAGCCCAGCACCCGCACCAGGGTATCCTTTGAGCTGGCTGCCAAATACCTGGGGGCCACCACTACCAATATATCCACCTCGAGCAGCAGTGTGGTTAAGGGAGAGACCCTTATAGACACAGCCAGGACACTGCAGGCCATGGGTATAGACATCCTGGTCATGAGACATCCCATGAC
Source organism: Clostridium thermobutyricum (assembly GCA_016842005.1). Classification (GTDB taxonomy): domain Bacteria; phylum Bacillota; class Clostridia; order Ch29; family Ch29; genus JAENYD01. Next base: position 2,902 of record JAENYD010000019.1, read on the forward strand.
AGGGGCCCCCAGGCTGCTGGAGAAGCACCTGGATGCGATAATACTAAACGGCGGAGACGGCATCAACGAGCATCCCACCCAGGCTCTGCTGGACATTTTCACCATGAGGCGGCACAAAGGAAGAATAAAAGACCTGAAGGTGGTAATTACCGGAGATATACTTCACAGCAGGGTAGCCCGCAGTAATATATGGGGTCTTACCAAACTGGGGGCCCGGGTGGCTGTGGCGGGACCGGCCACGCTGATACCCAGGGATATAGAAAAACTGGGTGTGGAAGTATATCATGACGCCCGGGAAGCGGCAGAAGATGCCGATGTGGTTATGGCACTGAGGATTCAGCTTGAGAGGCAGAAAAGCGGTCTGTTCCCCTCTTTGAGAGAATATAGTATGCTCTTCGGCGTCAATGAAAGGACCCTGGAAAAGGCAAAGGAGGATGTGCTGATAATGCACCCGGGCCCGGTCAACCGGGGGGTAGAACTGCCCAGTTCCCTGATTGACGGTGTCAATTCGGTAATAGAAGAGCAGGTAACAAACGGGGTGCTGGTGAGAATGGCCCTGCTGTACCTGCTGACCAGGAAAGGAGAGGTATAATGAGCAAACTGCTTATAAAAAACGGCAGGGTGATAGACCCTTTGAGCAATACCGACAGGGTTATGGACATACTGGTGGATGGAAACAGGATAATTAAAATGGAAGCCTCAATCCCGGGGAACGACTGTGAAGTGATTGATGCTAGAGACAAACTGGTTTTTCCCGGCCTTATTGATATGCACGTACATCTCAGGGAACCGGGGTATGAGCATAAGGAGACCATAGAAAGCGGGACCCGCAGCGCTGCGGCCGGCGGATTTACCACGGTGGTATGCATGCCCAATACCAATCCGGTTATAGATAACCCTGCCATGATGGAATATATTAAGCTGAAGGCGGAAAAAGAAGGCCACGTAAGAGTAAAGGTTGTGGCCGCCATAACCAAAGGCTCCAAGGGGGAAGAACTGTCTCCCATGGGTGAGATGGCAGGTTACGGGGCAGTGGCATTCTCTGACGACGGTAAACCGGTAACCAGCAGCATCCTCATGAAGCGGGCCATGGAATATGCTTCCATGTGGGATGTACCCATAATCTCCCACTGCGAAGACCTGGACCTCAGAGGGGATGGACTGATGAATGAAGGGGAAATGTCTACAATACTGGGGATGAGGGGTATACCGTCTGCAGCAGAGGAGGTAATGGTGGCAAGGGACATTGCCCTGGCAAGGTATACGGGGTGCAGGCTGCATATAGCGCATATCAGCACCGGATATTCGGTGGAAATGGTAAGGCATGCCAAGGCGGAAGGGGTACAGGTTACTGCTGAAGCGACTCCCCATCACTTCAGCCTTTCTGACAGGGCGGTGGACGGGTACAGCTCCATGACCAAGGTCAATCCTCCTTTGAGAACCGAAGCCGATGTGGAAGCCGTAAAAAAAGGTCTGGCTGACGGCACCATAGATGTGATAGCCACCGACCATGCTCCCCATCACAGGGACGACAAGGAAGTGGAGTACAGCCTTGCAGCCTTTGGTATTTCCGGTCTGGAAACGGCAGTATCTCTGGCAGTGACCAACCTGCTCAAACCGGGAGTTCTGACACCACTCCAGATGGCGGAAAGAATGAGCCTGGCACCGGCACAGATTCTGAAGATTGACGGGGGATACCTGAAGGAAGGGGGACCGGCGGATATAACAATTATTGACCCGGACTGCGAAGTTGTGGTAGATGCAGAAAAATTCGCATCAAAAGGCAGAAATACACCCTTTGGCGGTATGAAGCTGTGGGGAAAGGTAACCCATACAATTGTTGACGGGAAGATAAAATAAACGGTTGCATATATATACAATATAATGTATAATTATAAGAAATGAAATTGTATTCCCTCAGGTATATGCAACTGCTTTACCGGCGGCACTATTACGAAGTTTATGCTCAGCCTGAATGAGGTAACATTTTATCAAGGCGGTGATGACAGTTGTTTGTTGACAGATTGATTGAGAAGATTAAAGACAGGGGAAATCCGTCGGTACTGGGGCTGGACCCGAGGATGGAACTGATACCTCCCTGTGTGAGGGATGGCCTGGGAAATAGCGAAGAGGACCTGGGAACGGCAGTTTTCCGGTTTAACAGGGCTTTGATAGACGCAGTGGTTGATGTTGTACCTGCCGTAAAACTGCAGATTGCCTTCTATGAAGCCATGGGTATAGAAGGACTGAAAGCGTACCGGAGGACCATAGAATATGCAAGAGGAAACGGGTTGCTTGCAATCGGCGATGTAAAGAGAGGGGATATTTCTTCCACCGCCCGGGCCTACAAACAGGCCCACCTTGACGGCCCCTTTGCCTGTGACGCTGTAACGCTCAACCCCTTTATGGGATATGATGCCCTGGAGCCCTTCATAAAGGCATGTGAAGAAGAGGGCAAGGGAGTATTCATCCTGGTGAAGACATCTAACCCATCTTCGGGTGAGCTGCAAAACCTGGTGACAGAAAACGAATATTTATACATAAAACTTGCACGGAAGGTTGCCGGATGGGGCAGAGGTGCGGTAGGCAGATACGGGTACAGTTCGGTCGGAGCGGTGGTAGGGGCGACATACCCGAAAGAACTGGCTGCCCTCCGAAAGGAGATGCCCGGGACCTTCTTCCTGGTACCCGGATACGGTGCCCAGGGAGGGGGCGGTAAAGAGGTGGTTAACGCCTTTAACCCTGACGGACTGGGGGCGGTGGTGAATTCATCCCGGGCAATTATGGGGGCCTATCTGAAAGACGGAAAAGGTGAAGGGGTAACCCTGGAGGAATTCAAGGACAGTGCCCGCAGGGAGGCAATCAGAATGAGGCAGGATATTATGAAAGAGTTGAAGGAGATATAAATTTCTGGGAGGATGATTTGAATGAAAGCCTATCTGGTGCTGGAAGACGGTAATGTATTTGAAGGGAAGGCCTTTGGCGAAACCGGTGATACCCTGGGCGAAGTGGTATTCAACACAGGGATGACGGGATACCAGGAGATCCTCACCGACCCTTCCTATGAGGGTCAGATTGTGGTAATGACCTATCCCCTCATCGGTAATTACGGTGTTTTTGCGGGGCATAACGAATCCGTAAAGCCCCGGGTCAAGGGATTTGTGGTGAGGGAGTTCTACAGGGATGTTACCGGCTGGCAGAACGGGGACAACATTGAAGAATATATGAAAAAACACGGCATAATGGGCATTGAAGATGTGGATACAAGGGCTCTTACCAGGATTATCAGGGAAAAGGGCACCATGAAAGGGATAATAACAACAGCACAGGAATTCAGCAAAGAGAAGCTGATGAATAAAATAAAGGGTTTTGAGAACAAGGATGCGGTTATGAATGTTACCACCGACGAAGTTTATCATATAAAGCCCAGGTGTCTGAACGTGGCGGTCCTTGATTTCGGAGTCAAGAAGAGCATACTTCATTCATTGACCAACAGGTTTTGTAATGTGAACGTATTCCCGGCCTTTGCGACTCCCCAGCAGATACTGAGCCTGGACCCCGACGGCATATTACTGTCCAACGGTCCGGGGGACCCCAAGGAAATGATGATGGCCGTTGACAATATAAAGGAACTTCTTTACAAAAAACCTATAATGGGTATCTGCCTGGGACATCAGATGCTGGCCCTGGCGCTGGGCGGGGACACCTATAAAATGAAGTACGGCCACAGGGGCTGCAATCATCCCGTGAAAGACCTGAACAAGGACAGGGTCTATATAACCTCCCAGAATCACGGGTATGTAGTGGATGCCGGCAGTCTGAACCCGGAGAAGATAGAGATAACCCATACAAACATGAACGACGGTACGGTGGAAGGCTTCAGGCACAAGCAACTTCCCATAATGAGTGTCCAGTTTCACCCCGAGGCGGCTCCGGGTCCGCAGGACACCCAGTACCTGTTCGACAGTTTTATGGATATGATGGCAGCACACAAGAGGGGGAAACAATACAATTATGCCTAAGAATAATAACATAAAAAAAGTACTGGTTATTGGTTCAGGGCCGATAATTATAGGTCAGGCTGCGGAGTTTGACTATTCAGGCACTCAGGCCTGCCAGGCTCTGAGAGAAGAGGGAATAGAGGTTGTACTGATAAACAGCAATCCTGCCACCATAATGACCGACAGGCAGGTGGCGGACAAAGTATATATTGAACCCATTACACCGGAATTTGTGGAAAGGATAATAGAACGGGAGCGGCCGGACAGTCTTCTTCCCACCATGGGAGGGCAGACCGGCCTTAATATTGCCATGGAACTGGCGGAAAGAGGTGTGCTTTTCCGGTACGGGGTCAACCTTATCGGTACTGATATTCACTCCATCACCCAGGCCGAGGACAGGGAACAGTTCAAAAGGCTTATGGAAAGGATAAATCACCCCATAGTCGAAAGCCGTATAGTGACGAAGGTGGAAGAAGGGGTGGAGTTTGCGGAGCAGATCGGATTTCCCGTTATTATACGCCCCGCCTATACCCTGGGGGGAACCGGCGGAGGCATAGCCCGGGACGTCAGACAACTGAAAGAGATCCTGAAGCTGGGACTTAGCCTGAGCCGCGTTGGCCAGGCTATTGTTGAGAAGAGCATTATCGGATGGCGGGAAATAGAGTATGAAGTGATGAGGGACAGCAAGGGGAACTGCATAACAGTGTGCAACATGGAGAACATAGACCCTGTGGGTATTCACACCGGGGATAGCATAGTAATAGCCCCTTCCCAGACCCTGAACGACAGGCAGTACCAGATGCTTAGATCGGTTTCCCTTGAGATAATATCCGCCCTGGGGATAGAGGGGGGCTGCAACATACAGTTCGCCCTTCACCCCACAACCGACCGGTATTATGTAATAGAGGTAAACCCCAGGGTCAGCCGGTCCAGCGCCCTTGCTTCCAAGGCCACGGGGTATCCCATAGCCAAGGTGGCGGCAAAGATAGCCGTGGGGTACAGCCTGGAGGAAATCGAGAACAGGGTTACCGGTAAAACCAAGGCCTGTTTCGAGCCTACCCTGGATTATGTGGTGATAAAGGTGCCCCGGTGGCCTTTTGACAAGTTTGTGGAAGGGGAAAGGAACCTGGGTACCAGAATGAAGGCCACCGGGGAGGTAATGGCCATATCCAACTCATTCCAGAGTGCGCTCCTAAAGGCTGTCCGTTCCCTGGACATCGGACTGGAGAGCCTGGACCTGGATAGAATAAAAGATATGGACCGGGATAACATAAGGAAGAGACTCCGGGAAGGGGACGACGAAAGGCTTTTCGTCATATCCAGGGCACTGAAACTGGGAATGGATGTGGAAGAGGTCTGCAGTCTTACAGGCATACACCCTTTCTTCATATCCAAGATACAGCAGATCGCCCTGTATGAGGAATATCTCAAAGGTAAGGAGTTTTCGGACCTGTCAGAGGAAGAGATTATCAGGGCCAAGAGGATGGGGTTCTCGGACAGGGCCATTGCCAGGTTTACATCCACCACACCGGGAGAAGTGTACAAATACAGGCTGGAACACGGTATATTGCCTGTATACAAGATGGTGGATACGTGCGGGGCCGAGTTCCAGGCCACATCCCCGTATTATTATTCTACCTATGACAGGGAGGATGAGGCGGAACCCACCGACAGCAGAAAGATAATGGTAATCGGCTCCGGACCCATCAGGATAGGACAGGGAATAGAGTTTGACTACTGCTCGGTACACTGTGTAAAGGCCCTGAACAGGATGGGGATTGAAACAATCATAGTGAATAATAACCCCGAGACGGTGAGCACCGATTTTGACGTGTCCGACCGGCTGTATTTCGAGCCTATAACAGAAGAAGATATAATGGGTATAATCAGTAAGGAAAAGCCCGAAGGGGTAATCCTCCAGTTCGGGGGGCAGACTTCCATAAAGCTGGCCCGTTATATGGATGAAATGGGCGTAAAAGTACTGGGTACCCATCCCAGGTTTATCGATATGGCAGAAGACAGGAAAAAAATGGACCTACTTCTGGAGGAACTGGACATACCCAGGCCGAAGGGTACGGGAGTCAACAGTGTGGAGGAAGGTATAACCGAGGGTGAGAAGCTGGGATACCCGCTGCTCATAAGGCCTTCGTACGTCCTGGGGGGGCAGGGTATGGAGATAGTACACAACAGGCAGGACCTGGAGAGCTACCTCAAATTTGCCTACAGCTATCCCCAGGAGCATCCGGTACTCATCGACAGGTACCTGACAGGCAAAGAGGTGGAGGTTGATGCCATATGCGACGGGGAAAAAGTACTTATACCCGGGATAATGGAGCACCTGGAAAGGGCCGGGGTCCATTCGGGGGACAGCATATCCATATATCCTCCGGTGAGCCTGTCCGAAGATATAAAGGAAACCATTGTTGAGTACACCAGGAAACTGGCACTGGCTATGGAAGTAAAAGGTATAGTAAACATACAGTATGTAGTCTTTGAGGGTAATGTATACGTCATAGAGGTGAACCCCAGGTCCAGCCGTACTGTGCCTTATATAAGCAAGGTTACAGGGGTGCCCATGATAGACGTGGCCACCAGGGTGTCCCTGGGAGAGCGTCTTGACAGCATGGGATACGGAGACGGCCTTTACCCGGAAGCACCCGTATGGGCTGTAAAGGTACCGGTATTCTCCATGGACAAACTGCCGGAAGTGGAAGTGGGCCTGGGCCCGGAAATGAAGTCCACCGGTGAAGTGCTGGGTATAGGGGAAAATGTTCACCAGGCGCTGTACAAAGGCCTTGTGGCTGCCGGCGTAAAAATACCTCGTGAAGGGCGGGTCCTTGTATCTCTTTCGGACATAAACAAAGAGGAGTTTCTCCCCACTGCCCGGGTCCTGTATGACCAGGGATTTGAACTGACAGGGACCGAAGGCACCGCCAATTACCTTAACAGGCACGGTATATCCTGCAGTACTGTGAAGAAGCTGGGGGAAGGCACACCGGACATACTGGACCTGGTTTACAGCGGTGAGGTGGTAATGATCATAAATACCCCTACCCGGGGCAGGGGTTCCAGGAGTGACGGCTTCAAGATACGGAGGGCTGCCATAGAAACGGGCATAACCTGTTTTACATCCCTTGACACAGCTAGGGCTGTAACGGATATAATAAAAAGAGATATAAAGTCGGATAGCATGAGAATATTCAATCTGGAGGAATATACCGGTGAAATCGGTTAGAATGCTGCCCGTAACAGAGAATATTGAAATCGCAGAGGGTATTTTCAGCATGAAACTGTACTCACCCGAGTTCGCCGCCCGGGTGAAGCCGGGACAGTTTTTCCACATAAGGTGCGGCGGTGAAAAGTTTCCCCTCCTGCGGAGGCCCATAAGCCTTGCCTTCACCATGCCTGAAGAAGAAAGTTTCGTTATGGTATACAGGGTGGAGGGACAGGGGACTGCATACCTTTCCGGGCTTGAACAGGGTGACAGGCTGGATGTTATGGGGCCTTTGGGTAGGGGTTTCCATGTGGACAGAGGTCTCAGGAAGGTTGCAATGGTAGGGGGAGGTATGGGTATCGCTCCCCTTGTGGAACTGGCCGGGGTTTATGGTAACAGGGCAGAGGTTTTTCTGGGGTATCGGGATACCCCGTTTTTGTTGCAGGAAATGAGTCACAGAACAGGGAATATATATATTTCCACCGAAACCGGTACAGCCGGGCATAAGGGGTATATAACCGACCTTCTGCCCGGACAGCTGGGAAAAATGCAGCCGGATATGGTCTACTGCTGCGGACCCGGGCCCATGATGAAGAAAACGGTTGAAATATGCAGGCAGTTGGGTCTTAAGTGCCAGGTGTCCCTGGAAGAGAGAATGGGCTGCGGTATAGGGGCTTGTCTGGTGTGCAGCTGTGCTACCAGGGATGAAAAGGGCATGAAAACCTATTCCCGCGTATGCAGGGATGGCCCGGTTTTCTGGGCGGAGGAGGTGCTGATGGATGACTGATGTGGATATGACGGTTAACATTGCGGGTATGGAGATGAAGAACCCTGTGATGACCGCATCCGGCACCTTCGGGTTCGGAGAGGAGTACGGGGAGTTTTATCCACTGGAAAAGCTGGGAGCTGTGGTTGTAAAGGGGCTTACCCTTAAGCCGCGCATAGGCAATCCCCCTCCCAGGATTGCCGAAACCCCGGCGGGAATACTCAACAGTGTGGGACTGCAGAATCCCGGTATAGACCGGTTTCTGGAAGAAGAATTGCCCCGCCTCATGTCATCGGGAACCAACATAATAGCCAATATATCCGGGAACAGCGCCGAGGAATACTGTATACTGGCAGAGAAACTCAATATTTCGGGGGTGGCGGCAATAGAGCTGAACCTCTCCTGTCCCAATGTGAAGGAGGGAGGGATGGCCTTCGGACTGCAGGCCGATACCGTTTGCCGGGTAACCGGTGAAGTGCGGAAGGTCAGCGGGAAACCCCTGATTGTCAAGCTTTCTCCCAATGTCACCGATATAGTGGAAATAGCCCTGGCAGCCCGGGAAGGGGGGGCGGATGCCCTTTCTCTTATAAATACCCTCCTGGCCATGGACATTGATATCAGGAGCCGGAAGCCTGTGCTGGCAAATATAATGGGGGGTCTTTCAGGGCCTGCCGTTAAGCCGGTAGCCCTGCGGATGGTATATCAGGTGTCCGGGGCTGTAGACATACCGGTCATAGGCATGGGCGGGATAACCGACTGGAAGGACGGGGTGCAGTTTCTGCTGGCGGGGGCCAGTGCCATAGCGGTGGGCACTGCCAGCTTTGTAAACCCGTACGCACCGGTGGAGATTGTGGAAGGCATAGAACGATACATCAGGGAGGCAGGATTTGATTCTGCACGGGATATTGTGGGAAAACTGGAATGCTGACAGCGGACCAAATGTAAAAGCCGGGGTGGGATATTATGTACGGCTATAATCACAGAAAAGTGAAGGAAACTGCAGAAAAAATACTGGGCAGGCGTCTGGATGCGGTGCCGGTGGGCAACCACCAGCTGGAGCGGCATCTGGTCTACCGCCTTGAAGATAAAGAGGGGACTTCCTTCATCTTCAAGCTGTACTTCAGAAAGAACCGGTGGAACCGGGAAGTCGCCTCGTTGAAGCTGCTGTCGGGAAGCAACGTCAAATCACCCGGCCTGATAGATTACGGGGTGCTGAAAGATGGCACCGAGTGGCTGATTACAGAATTTGTAGAGGGGGAACCCTTTTTCAGGGTGCAGGATGTCATCGGCCGGGAAGGCCGGCTTTCCATATACGAGGACATGGGCAGGGAAATAGGCAAAATCCACAGTTTCAGGGAATTCGACTTTTTCGGTAACTGGGATGAAGAGGGAAACAGCATTCAGGCGCAGACCGATTACCCCTATGTTTTCATCAGAAGGGCTGAGATTACCATATCCAACCTCCTGGAACAGCACCTGCCCGAACATGCACTGCACAGGAAGGCTGCGGAGGTGCTGAGGGGGAAATATGACCTCATCAGGGATGTAACAACCGCCCGATTGTGTCACAATGATTACGATGAGAGGAATGTGCTGGTAAGGGAGGCTTCCGGCCGGTGGGAAGTGACGGCGGTGCTGGACTTCGAGCAGAGCCTGCCCTGGGATAAGGACAGGGATATAGCAGACCTGTACCATGCCCTCACCGTCAGGGGAGATGAATACAGGGATGCCTTTCTGAAGGGATATGAGTGCTACAGTTCCCTGGAAGAGGGTTTTTACAGAAAACTGGACTTTTACCTGATTTATTCGGGTATTAACATATGCAGCTGGGCCTATGAACCGGCCCCGGATTATTACCGGCAGGGGCTGAAGCTCCTTGAAGAGTTTGTGTGATGGAGGGGATTTATATGGACAAGAAAGATATAATGGAAATCTTCCAAAAAACGGGGGCTGTGATGAAAGGACATTTTCTCCTGACATCAGGCCTTCACAGCGATACATATATACAATGTGCCCGTGTACTGCAGTATCCTGAATACACGGGGCAGCTGGTGCAGAATATTGTCTCCGCCTTTGGGGGGGAAGCCGTCGACCTGGTTGTGGGACCGGCTGTGGGAGGTATCATCGTTGCCTATGAAACCGGGAGGCAGCTGGGAGTTCCCGCCCTTTTCACCGAGAGGGAGAACGGAAGGATGACCCTGAGAAGAGGGTTTGATATTTCTCGAGGGGCCCGGGTACTGGTGGTTGAGGATGTTGTGACAACCGGGGGTTCTGTAAAGGAAGTAATCCAGGCGGTGGAGGATAAAGGAGGGAAAACCGTTGGTGTGGGGCTGCTTGTGGACAGGAGCGGCGGGAAAGTGGAATTCGGCGTAAGGAAGGAAGCTGTGCTCACTCTGGATGTAAAGACATACCAGCCGGGAGATGCCTGCCCTCTGTGCAGGGAAGGGACACCGGCGGTGAAGCCCGGCAGCCGGGGGCTGAAATAACCGCAAACAGAGAGACAGGTTCCTTGTTTGAGTAATCGAAGGCCGAAATAATCGGACAATGGGGCAAGGAGCTGACAGTTCTTTGCCCCAATAAATATAGTATTAGATTATGGACAGGGAAAAGTTTCCTGTCCATATTAAGTTTCAATCGCAGATAAAAAATCAACGAACACAGGAAAATTCTATGCTTTCAAGGTAGAGAAAAAAGTTAGGAAAAAAATTTTCCACAAAAAGCAGGAAAAAGGAAAAATATGACGGAATATACCAATAGAATATATTGGAGTATTCCACAGATAAAGGCAAACCTGCCGAAAGGCAGGGGCGCAAAGCTGCGGGCCTGTGGCGGGGGAAGGGTACCCCGCTATGGCAGCCGGGCTGCCGGGGATCCTTTCGTCCGACAACATACCTGCCTTAACCGGTTAGCTCCGGTGAGGGCAGGTTTTTGTATCATACCAGGAGGTGCAGTACAGGGTTCAGTCTGACCAGTTCACCGGATATAAAGGGGTAATAAAAATTGGGAGGATTGAAGGAAATGAAATCAAAAACCTTTAAAAAAACCGTATCCCTCATACTGGCATTACTCCTTGTGCTGGGCGGTTTTGACGGGCTGGCGGTCTCTTTAATCCGGAATAATGCAGCCGGTACCGGTGCATACGCATCCCCGGCCGGCAGCACAGGGCCTACCGGCCGGCTTTCCGGGCCGGATGAAGAAGGCAAAACACCCCACCCCACAAAGGATTTCGTAAAAGACATGGTGGAAGGCAGAAAAGAACTTAAGGAAAAGCGTACCCAAAACAGTAAAACCTTCATGGATAATAAGGGTAAGAAATCACAGCTCATCTTTGCGGACAGGGTGCACTTCAAAGGCCAGAGCGGCCGGTGGGAAGACATAGACAACACCGTAACAGAGCTTAACCAGGGCAGCCCCCGTGCAGCAGGCATGTCAGCCTTTAAGTACATAAACAGTGCCAACGATTACAGTGCAATGTTTTCAGGAAACGGCACGCCTTCCGTAGCCTTCGGATACAAGGGTACCCGTATGACCTTCTCCCCCGAAGGTGCAAATGACAGTATCCCTCTGGTGGAAGGTAACGCCGTACTCTACCCCGGTATATTCGAAGGCACAGACCTGGAATACCGCGTCCTTAACAGCAGGCTCAAAGAAGACATAATACTCAATAAATATACCGGCAAAACCTCATTTGCATTCAGCATAAAAACAGAAGGCCTTAACCTAGTACAGGAAGGCAGTGTAATCCCGGGCCCAGCTCAGCCTGTACAAGATAACCCGGTGGGACAGCAGTGAAAAAACCGCATACCTATACAGCATAACAGAGAACAAACCCCTGCACACCATCACATGGAACAACCGGCCCTCATTGTCCGGTTCCATAAGCAGTACCACCATAAACCCCTCAAAGGGTACATACACATGGGACATAACATCTGCAGTGAAGAAATGGGTAACCGGTGAAGAGCCCAACTACGGCCTTGCCCTGAAATCCCATAACAACTCATCCACCCGTGCGGAAGTGTTCGCATCCAGTGAATCATCCTACCCCCAGCCGTATATATACGTAGAATACGACGACCAGGGCGGCGGGCAGGAGCCCCCTCCGGGTGATGACCCTTATGTCACCCTGGAAAAAGTGGAAAAGGACAGTATGGAAGACAGAGAAATAACCGTAAAGGGCCGTGCCTACGATACGGAATATATAGAATATACACTGTACAAAAACGGTAATGTGGACAAAGAAGGTACCATAAACCATGGCGGCAGCTGGTATAAACAGTTCACACTGCAAAAAGATACAATATACCGGGTAAAGGCAGTACCGGTAAGAATAGACGAGATAGAACACCAGGACGAGGAGAGCAATACCTGGACCGAGGAAATAGAGGTCCGGGGCGACAGCGAAAGGACAGACCCCTTCCTCATCTACCAGGCCCAGGACGGTGACAACATATTCAGCATAATATACCACTACTACCTGAAACAAAACCCCAATATCAGCCAGTGGGAGTACATGGAAAAGAGGGGCAAACTTCTGGATGCAAACAAAGACCTGCCCCAGGCATCCGACGGTGCACCCATAATAAAGGTGGGCCAGTATATTTTAATACCAGACCCTGACACCGACCGGCCCGCATCCGATGATAAGCCCATGACCATAACAGAAGCAATAGAAGAATACAGAAGAATACAGAAGAATACTGGGTGACGATGTAAGCATATGGCCCGAACTGGAGCCCATAAACCCCCATACGGGGAACTACTTCGCCATACAGACAGACCTGAGCCTTGACAGCCCGGGTATGCCCTTATCCCTTAAGCGTACATACAACACCCAGGCGGACAGGGATTACATGGGCATCTTCGGCAGAAGATGGTCCTTCATATACGACAGGAAGCTCTCATTCTTCCCCGACGGATGCATAGGCATGACCACAGGCGACGGCGACACCCTGTACTTCAGAGAGCAGGGCAGCGGCGGCTACAGCCTCCCCCACGGTATACAGGGCAGCTTTGAAAAGTATTCATCAGGGTATGTATACACAGACAAAAACGGTATAACATACCGCTTCAACGAGGCAGGGTTCTTGCAGGACATAACCGACAGGAACAATAACACCATCAGCTTCACATACAACCAGGCAGGCCTCATAAACGTGATAACCGATACCGCCGGCAGGGACATTCTGCTTAACTACAACAGCAACAGGCTGGTAACCGACATATTCCTCCCCGGAGACAAGTCCCTTCATTACAGCTACGACAGCAGTGGTAACCTCACAGAATTCACCAACCTGGACGGTAACACCACCCGGTACACATACGATACAAAAGACAGGCTGGTACACTTGATAGACCCCCGGGGCAGCAGCTGGGTGGAAAACACCTACGACAGCCAGGACAGGGTAATACGGCAGAAAGACCAGTTCGGCAACATATCATACATAGAATACAGTGACGGTTATACAGACATAACCGATGCCAGGGGCAATACAAAAACCATATACTATGACCAAAGATACAGGCTGACAAAGACGGTACATCCCGAAGGAGAAATAGAACAGTACTCCTATGACAGCGACGACAACAGGAAAACATACACAGACCCCGAAGGTAACCTGTACAGATACGAATATGACGGTCGGGGCAACCTTGTAAAAATGACAGACCCCGAGGGCAATACCGTAGAATATACATGCGACAACTTAAGCAACATAACCCGGATAAAAGACCCCGAAGGTAATATCACAACCCTTGACTATGACAGCAAAGGAAACTTAAGGAAAATAACCGATCCCCAGGGTAATGAGGCCACCTACTCATACAACAGCAAAGGCCAGGTAACATCAATAACCGACCCGGAGGGCGGTATAACCACATACCACTACGACAGCCAAGGCAACCTCACCCAGGTAACAAATCCCGATGGAAACAGTATAAAATACACCCGCGATGCCCTCGGCAGGGTAACAGGCCTTGAGGATGCCATGGGCAGCTTCACCCGTATAATAACCCGGGCATCAGGCCTTCCCCGGTACATACAGATGCCCGAGGGTGTTGCGGCGACTACCGGGCAGAGTACCGGTATGATGCAAACGGTAACAGGATAAAACTAACAGAACCCGGCCACAGAGAGACAATATATACCTACGACTATGAGGACAGGCTGCTTACCCTTTACCGGCACAGGATAAAACAGCCGGTAGAAGACAGCGGGACACAGGATACCGGAGAAGATCAGGAAGATACTGAAGAACCTGCTGAGCCGGTAATGCAGCCTGCTGTCAACAAGCCCGACAAGGTAAAGGGAAATGGTAAGGGCAATAACAACAATACAGGTAAAACAGATACATCCCCGGAAGAAGAGACAACCCTTCAAAACCAGGCCCTTTACGGGCTGCCGTGGGAAGGCAATGAAGACATATACCAGACCTTCGGCTATGACGGTGACGGTAACAGGCTGTTCTCCACCGTAACCATAACAAAATATGCACCGCCCTTTGAAGAGGACATGCCCCTGCCTCCCGGCAAAGAAAAGGACAATAACGGAAAAGGCAAGGGAAACAGCGGTAATAACGGTAAGGGTAACGATAAGAAGCAGCTTACCCTCATGTCGGTACCCCAATTAATAATATACATGGCCAAATCGGACAACGGCAAAGGCAAGGGAGGAGGCGGCAATAACGGGAAAGGCAGTGACAACAGTAAGGGTAACAGCAGTGACAAAGGCAGTAACAACAACGGTAACGCTTACGGCAAGACAAAAGAAAAGACCAACAACGGCCTGCACCTGGGCTGGTACAATAGGCCTGACCACCCCCACTACCCCGGGGATATGCCTCCCGGCTGGCAGGTAGAAGAAGAATTCAGGGCAGCAAACTACGTAACCGACATAAACAGGGACTACCCTGAAGTGCTTATGGTATCCGATGAGGAAGAGAACCGGCCTCTTACTTCCTGAATAACCATTGACAACTGCATCAGACTGTGGTATATTTATATTAGAATAATACGTAACACGAAATATTCGTCGGGGGAATAATATATGAAGAGTAATAACATATATGACTTTATTATTAGGAACATCAAAACCTTTTTTTATCCGGAGGACTGGCTGGAGCTTGATTTGAATTTTTCCAAAACCGAACTGATGACCCTGCTGGTGGTGGAACGGCAGGGGGAACTGAGTATGAGCCAGATCTGCGATGCTATGAATATGCCTATGAGTACCGCCACCGGTATTGTGGACCGTATGGTGAAGAAGGGGATTTTGCAGAGGGAACGCAGTGAAACCGACCGGAGGATTGTTGTGGTCAATATGACCGAAAAGGGCAGGGAAATCATTGAGCATTATGTAGGAGTGTTAAACAGCTATCTTGAACAGATTGAAGCGTCTCTGACCGAGGAAGAACAGCAGCTTTTGTATAAGATTTTCCTGAAAATCGCTGATATTTTGAGCCGGAAAGGAAAGGCGGAAGATGAAACGGCATCAGTGCCGCTCATTAACAAGATAGAAATCGAGTAAACTTTATCCGCTGAACAGCCCATTTTGTGGGCATTTCTTTAACGGAATAATACGAGTAACGTAATATACATGATTCGAAATATATAAGCGAAATTAAAACAGGGAGGAATCAGAATGAGAATTATTTTGTATACCGGTAAAGGTGGAGTTGGCAAAACCAGCATTGCCGCCGCTACGGCATTAAAAAGCGCCCGGCAGGGGCTGAAGACCCTGGTGATAAGTACAGATGCGGCCCACAGCCTGGGAGACTGCCTGGACAGGAAGCTGTCCCCCGAGCCGGTGGAGATTGAGTCCAACCTCTGGGCCCAGGAGATTGATGCCATCCACGAGGTGGAAAAAGGTTGGGGGCTGGTGCAGGATTATTTCACCAGATTATTCACTTCAAAGGCGGTAAAGGATATCACCACTGAAGAGCTGACGGTGTTCCCGGGTATGGAGGACCTGTTAAGCCTGCTCAGGATTCTCAACTATTACAGGAACAAGACCTTTGATATCATCATTATCGACTGTGCTCCCACGGGAGAAACCCTGGCACTGCTGAGTTTCCCGGATATGTTTCGCTGGTGGATGGAAAAACTGTTCCCCATAAAGCGTAAGGCTGCGAAGATTGCCAAACCTATAGTGGAGCCCCTGATGGGGATTCCGATGCCCGGAGACGATGTGATGGTGGAATTTGAGCGGATATACCATCAACTGGATGAGATGAGGCAGATATTCACCGACCGGGAGACCACAAGCATACGGATTGTTGTGAACCCGGAAAAAATGGTGGTGAAGGAGGCCCAGCGCAGTTTTACCTATCTGAACCTGTACGACTACAAGGTGGATGCCGTTATAGTGAACCGGGTGTTTCCCGACAGGGTAACCGACTCATATTTCAGCCTCTGGAAGGATATACAATCCAGGTATATGGATATGATCAGGGAGAGTTTCAGCCCGGTGCCCATCTTCAGTGCACCCTGGTTTGAGAAAGAGGTGGTTGGCCTGGAGATGCTGGCACGGATGGCGGAAACCATCTTTGCCAAAAAAGATCCGGTATCGTTGTTCTACCAGCAGCAGACCCAGCAGTACCAAAAAGAAGGCGACCATTATTTGCTGTCTATATACATGCCCTTTACCGACAAGGGGGATTTGTCCCTCAGCCAGAAGGGGGACGAACTGATTATCCGGGTGGGTCTGATAAAACGTACCCTCACCCTGCCGCGCACCCTGAGAAGTTATACGGTCCAGGGGGCAAAATTTGAAAAGGACCGGTTGAATATAATATTAAGGGGGGAAAAAGATGGAGAAGAACCTGCTGAGTAGTTTAATAAGACTGAAGCTGGAAATGCTGGATGTTATTATGGATGCGCTGCCTGAGCATATACAGTCCCGGGCCGGCAAAATTCACAGGGAACTTATAGAGGCGATACATCAGGTTACAGGGGAATATCTGGCAGAGGAAAAGGCCGGGAAGGATGAGCAGAATACCGTACAGAAAGTGGACATTCAGTGACAAGGGGGCGGATAACCTGTTCCCTTGCCCCATGATTAAGGGAGGAGATTTTTCACCTTCCCTTGGGGCTATCTTTACATACGTGGGAAAATTCCACGCAGCTTGCAGCCGGAGAAGGAAAATCCCGAAGAATGGGGAATAACTATAGAGATAGTGAATGCAGAAAAGGAGCTGGCATATGAAATCCAAGACTGCAGTTGCTGTAATGGTAACTATCCTTTCAGTTCAATTGACTGCCTGTCAGCTTATCGGCAGGAATGACGATGGAAAGCATCAGCCGGTACCGGAGCAGGAGCCGATTCGGGAGGAGGATGTCAGCATTATTGATGAGAGTAACAGGGCAGACCCGGTGGATACAGAAGCCCTGCGGGAGGAATTTGCCAGTAATGCCTTCAAGCGGGAGCAGCTAAGGTTTCCCAGAGTACGAACCGCGGTGGAAGAAAAATATCTTTTTATCAAAGAATTGTTCGGTCAGCATGGCATAAATTATCCGCCCAAAGGTATATTCCTCAGGGCTTTTAAAGAAGAAAAAGTTCTTGAGCTATGGGTAAAGCCGGATAATGCATCACCCTATGTTTTTCTGAAAAGTTACGATATCTGCCGGTCTTCAGGCGAACTGGGGCCCAAAAGGCAGGAAGGGGATATGCAGGTCCCGGAGGGGTTTTACCATATCAGGCATTTCAATCCCAGCAGCAATTTCTATCTATCCCTTGGGATAAACTACCCCAATGCATCCGATAGTATACTCGGTGTCCGGGGGGACCTGGGAGGAGATATCTATATTCACGGCGGCTGCGCCACCATAGGATGTATTCCCATAACCGACGATAAGATCAAGGAATTGTATCTGATTGCCGTTGAAGCGAAATCCGGCGGCCAGGAAAAAATCCCCGTACATATTTTCCCGGCAAGGATGGATGACGGGAACTTGGACCGTCTGCAGCGGGAGTACGGGGAAAATCAAGAACTAATGAAGTTCTGGAAGAACCTGAAGGAAGGATTTGACCTCTTCGAGGAGACCCGCCAAATACCTGTCTTTTCGGTAGACAGTCGGGGAAAGTATGTTTTTGCAGAGTAAGCCTCCCCGTCAAATCACATTCATTGATAAATTTTGCCGTTTACCATCCGGCATGACATTTTACACCACCCGCAGGAATAGATTCTTAGGGGTGGTGTTTTTATGTTTTTTTTGAGAAGGAATAAAAGAATGGTAGTGGTGCTGACTGCCGCTGCGTTATTGCTGGCAGCAGGCGTATATAATTCGTCCTTTTACTGGAAGGCCATCAATAATAAATGGCTGGACAAAGGGGAAATACCGCTGAGTATTGTCAGGAATGCAGGCAGCTTTATTGATTCTCTGTCCCGGAAAGCTGTTGAGGACATAGTGGATGTTACCCTGAAGAATACAGGATATATCAAATGGATGAAGTACAAGGATTCACTGGATGTTATTGTCGAAAAGATAGATATCCTTCCGGACGGGGGCAGGGAACTGGTGGTTGCCGTATCGCTGCCGCCCCAGGAGGGGCTGGTTGCCGTATACAGCAGGAAAGGCAGCATCATGACGTATATCTCAAGGATTGCCGCACTGCTGCCTGTAAAAGAGATCTCCGGTCTGAAAGCGGATTTTGCAGACAGAGAGCTGCTGATGGTGGACCAGCACCAGGACGAGATGCTGGGGGCATTTTTTAATGCGGATTACAGGGATATTTTTCTGGTGGATAAGAAAAGAACCGACCGGGTACTGGGACTGGTCACCAATTACAATGCTTACTGGAATCAGGCCTGGGAGGGTACAGGCAAAGAAGCCTGCTGGCTGTGGTTGAGACAAAGGCTTCAGTTTGAGACTGCGGAGGGGGGAAATACCATCAGGTTGATTGAAGACCAGGCCCTTTTAAAGTCCGGGGATGCGGGCAGCCATGTTATACCTGCCGAAAAGAGTTTCAATGCAAGGTATAAACGGGTGGTATCCGAGGAATACAACTGGAGTCCTCAATGGGAAAGGTATATACTGGGAGAATTAACCGACCAGCATACAGGAGAAAAGGTAGCGCTGCTGGAGGACTACAGCAGGCATATATCCAATCTGATTAACAGCAAGCAGAGTCACATGATTAAAATAATGAACAGGAAAGGGGAAATAAAGATTATCACTGCTGAAAGCCTGCAGAAGGAGAATTAAAACCCGATCCCGCAATATTATTGTCAGAGCAGGAAGGTAAAAAGACTTGGGGATAGAAATAGTAATAGGTTGTGATACTATAAGATGCACCGGAGGAATGGAACATGAAGAACGTGAAAGAAAACTGCGGGAATATAGTTCCGGGCAATAGCAGAAGGATGGGAATTGTCCTGGTCCTTACAGGGGCTGTATGCTGGGGTTTCATAGGTATCTTTGTACAGGCCATAGGGCCGGCGGTGGACCCTTTCACATTATCCATAATACGCCTGGGTACTGCCAGCGTCCTTATGATGCCTGTTATTGCATTGCAGAGTGGTATAAAGGCCCTGCTCATTTCCAGGCGAACCCTGGCTTTTTTTGCCCTTTTCGGCCTGGGATACTGGACCATATACCAGATGCTGTACTTTTCGGCCATACAGATGACTTCTGCCAGTGTAGCGGTGATAATGCTCTATACGGCACCTTTTTTCATAATAATACTGGCCAGAGTATTCCTGGGTGAACAAATTACCGGAAGAAAACTGGCAGCAGTTACACTGGGGGTTGCGGGAGTATGGCTGATGTTCAGGTCATGGGTCATAAATCCCTCCCCGGGGATGATGGCCGGGGGTCTTATGGCCCTTGGTGCCGGATTTTGTTTTGCAACCTATTTTATTTATGTCAAGAAGGCTTTGTTGAAAACAGATCCTTTTGTAACAGCCTTTTATGCAATGTTTTTCGGGTTTATATTTCTGATACCCGCGAGCCTGCTCCTTTTCAGGGACAAGATGCATATCCAGTTGGACCTGAGGACAGCCTTGCTGATACTGGGTCTTGCGGCCGTTTCCACCACCCTGGGGGGTACCCTTAACATAATGGGGCTTAAAAGGATTGAAGCCGGGGAAGCCGGGGTGTTTTCCCTTGTGGAACCCATAACCACCATCATAGTAAGCTGGTTTCTGTTCAGGAATGCCCTGCAGGGATGGCAGATAATCGGGGGAATACTTGTCCTCCTGGGGGGGTATCTGGTGTACAGGCAGCCCGAGGGGAGCAGGTCAAGGCAGCCTGAATGATTGAGGAATGCCATCAATGACATCAACGAGGGCCTGAACTACAGGTTCTTCGTTGGTGTTTTTTTGTTTTGGTGCAATTGCCCGAAAGACATGCGTTTCAGCATTTTTAAACTGAAGATTATTATCGTTTATATATTGACAAAGGACGAATACTTATATATTATATAATCAATAATGATAATCATTATCAATAACGTATGTGCAAATTCTACATAACAGAAGCATACAGAAATACGGAGCAGGGGGGCTGTAATCATGATGCTTGCTATGGCACAATCAGGAGAAGAATTGGTAGTTCAGAAGATATTATGCGATTGTGGCCTCAGGAAGATGCTGCAGGAGAGAGGATTGACTGAAGGAGTAGGTATAAAGGTAATAAAAGGGCAGTCAAAAGGCCCCTTTATATTGGAGCTTCGCTCTTCCAGAATAATGCTGGATGCTGCGTGCGCTCAAAAGATTATAGTCAGTCAGGCAAAGGAGGGTGGAAATGAGAACTTTGAAAGACGTAAAGCCGGGAGAAACCGTCACCGTCACCAATGTCGAAGGGGATGGAGTGACTAAGAGCCGTCTAATGGCTATGGGCATCATTAAGAATTCAAAAGTTACTGTAGAAAAAGTAGCGCCTCTGGGTGACCCTATTGATGTCATCATAAGGGGTTATCACCTGTCATTCAGAAAATGTGAAGCAGAATTAATATCAGTTAAGTGAAGGAGGGAAAGATATGTCAGGTTTAACGGTAGCGTTGGCCGGTAATCCCAACTCGGGCAAGACAACATTGTTTAATGCTCTTACAGGAGCCAGGCAGTATGTAGGTAACTGGCCGGGGGTTACGGTTGAAAAGAAAGAGGGCAAGTTAAAATACAAGGGATTGGATATTAAACTGGTGGACTTGCCGGGCACATACAGTTTAAACGCCTATTCAATAGAAGAAATCATAGCAAAGGATTTTATTGTTAAGGATAACCCTGATGTAGTAATAAATATAGTAGACGGTACAAACCTTGAAAGAAACCTATACCTTACGGTACAATTGCTGGAACTGGGCGTGCCTGTGATTGTAGCATTAAACATGATGGATGAGGTAGAGAAGAAAGGGTACAGAATTGATGTTGAAAAATTAAGCGGTTTACTGGGTATTCCTGTAATCCCCATTACAGCCACAAAAAAGACAGGTATATCAGCTTTAATTGAAAAAGCGGTATCATACAGCAAGGATGATTTAAAAGGAATATCTGCCTTTGATAAGTACTATAAGAACATTGGGGATGAAATCCAAAAGCAATCGGATGGTCAGGCATCAGATAAGCTTATAGAGGCGAGGTATGATTTTATCGGTGAGGTCTTAAGCCAGTGTTTTGTCAAGACAAAAAAGGAAGAGTTAACTGTATCGGATAGAATAGACAAGGTTCTAACTAACAGAGTACTGGGTATTCCGTTGTTCTTGGGATTCATGTATATCATGTTCCAGTTTACCTTTGCATGGATAGGCCAGCCCATAGCAGACTGGCTGGATGGGTTTTTCGGAGACATATTGATACCCTGGGTGGAAGGAATCCTTGAATCAATAGCTGCTGCAGATTGGTTAAAGTCCCTGGTCCTTGACGGCATCATAGGAGGGGTAGGCGGAGTAGTGGTCTTTGTACCTCTAATCTTTGCACTGTTTTTGTTTATGGCTATTCTGGAAGACAGCGGATACATGGCAAGAGTTGCCTTTATAATGGACAGGGCAATGAGGAAAATCGGTCTATCCGGAAAAGCATTTATCCCTATGATTATTGGTTTCGGCTGTACGGTGCCTGCAATAATGGGTACAAGAACCCTGGAAAATGACAAAGACAGAAAGATGACCATCCTTATAAGTCCGTTCATGTCATGCGGTGCAAGGCTGCCCGTATATGCTTTGTTTGCTGCGGTATTCTTCCCGGGCAGGGAGACAAATGTTGTATTCTCCCTGTATGTATTAGGGATAATCGTAGCCATAATAATGGGCCTCATCTTTAAAAAGACACTATTCAAAGGCGAAAGCACTCCGTTCATTATGGAATTGCCTCCGTACCGTATTCCCACACTTAAGAGCGTAGTACTCCGCATGTGGGACAGGGGCAAGCAGTACCTGGTAAAGGCCGGTACCATCATATTTGCCATGTCGGTAGTAGTATGGTCCTTATCCAGTTACAGCTTCAGCGGTCCTGCAGAAATCGCGGACAGTCTGTTAGCCGGTCTGGGAAGGATTATAGCTCCATTGTTCAGGGCAAATGGCTTTGGAAACTGGCAGGCTTCTGTAGCATTACTGACAGGCCTGGTTGCTAAAGAGGTTGTTGTTGCAACTATGGGAGTTATCTACGGTATAGGAGAATTAGCGGAAAAAGCTGCATCGGCTGCAGCACAGATGGGAGGAACCCTGTCACAATTCTTCTCCGCATTATCTGCCTATGCGTTTATGGTCTTCGTTTTACTGTATACTCCGTGTCTTGCTGTTGTAGGGGTTATGAAAAGAGAGTTCAATTCATGGAAATGGACGCTTTTTGCAGTATTCTACCAGCTTGGAGTAGCATGGATTGTATCCATGATAATCTACCAGGGAGGAAAGCTGCTTGGGCTGGGATAGAAAGGGTGTTACAGGATGGCAGGAAAAATAATAAGCATAGCCATAGGGCTTGTAATAGTATATTTTACGGTAAGGGTATTATTCAAGAGCTTTAAAGATGCAGGAGAAGGGAAATGCACGGGCTGCAACCGAGACTGCAGTTCCTGCAGTATTGAAGTTAGTAGATAAAAGCAATGCAGCAGAGTTATAACTCTGCTGCATTGCTTTTATCTACACTGTTTATCAGGTCTCCCGGTCTGACCATTATGGCCATGGCCAGGAGGGTGGTCAGGCTGTGTATACAGAAGTTTATGGGTGAGGTCGTATAATATGCAAGAAAAAGAGACATGAAGACAGGCCCGGGTAATGAATGGAGAGGATATCAGCCATTTTTTTCCCGGGCCTTATTACATCTTTGTCGGTAACCGGCTCTATTCAGCCTCCGGCACGCAGATCTGCTGTCCTATCTGAAGGCTGTCGGGGTCCATATCAGGGTTATAGTCTATTAGGGCCTCCACTGTGGTATTGTATTGCTGAGCGATGGAATAAAAGGTGTCTCCTGTTTTGATGGTATAGGAGAAGGTCCCTTCGGGGCATTCGGATGGAGCCGGAGCTGTCGGTATGCAAATCTGCTGTCCTACCCGCAGGTTGTTGGGATTCACACCCGGGTTGGCCTGGATCAGGGCCTCCACCGTGGTGTTGTATTCCCGGGCAATGGCATAGAAGGTGTCGCCGGTCTGGATGCTATAAGCCTCGGTCCCCTCAGGGCATTCCGCCGGGGGTAAAGGAGCAGGTATGCAAATCTGCTGCCCTATCAGCAGTCTTTCAGGGTCAATCCCGGGATTCGCTTCCACCAGGGCATCATAGGGGACGTTAAACCTCCGTGCAATGGCGTAAAGAGTGTCTCCCGCTACAACAGTATAAGGTGTTGTCCCTTCGGGGCATGTTACCGGCGGTACTGCCAGGGGTATACAGATGACCTGACCCACGAACAGACGGCGGGGGTCTATCTGCGGATTTGCCTCTATCAGGTCATCCAGCGATATATTGTAGGACCGGGCAATGGAATACAGCGTATCGCCGGCCTTTATGGTGTAGTAATTACCTTCGGGGCATGCAGGGAAAATGGGTTGCCGCGGTATGCATATCTGTTGTCCTATCTGCAGGGAATTCGGGTTAACAAGGGGATTGGCGGAAATAATCGCTGCAACAGTGGTATTAAACTGCTGGGCGAGCCTGTAGAAGTTGTCACCGGCTCTGATTGTATACGGTCTTGTTCCCGGTGGGCACTGCCGGTAGAAATAATAGTAGGGATAAAACATTAAAGTATCACCTCGCTTAACAATGGATATAATAATATGCTGCTTTCTCAGGGTGTTTGATAAAATTGTTTTTTCAAACCCGGTTGAGAAAGCATTGCTTTGTCTGAAAGATTAAAGGGGTTGATGTTTTCTAGTGTATAGTATGACAGTCCCGGAGATTTGGTACAGAAGGATTAAAGTTTTTTATTTAATCTCTTGTTTGACTCCTCCAAAAAAATTTTTTTCGTTAACAAGAAGGGATTTGATTTTACATGTCGAATATGGTTATATGGATATAATATGGTCTGACCATTAATGGGTTTTATAATAATCTTTCTCTTTAAATAAAGTATAGTTCCTAATAATTCATTCCAGACTCAGATACCTGCCGTAGACCGGAAATTTTCTGCACTATTATTATGACATGATTGGTCTGACCATAATACTATCATAAAAAAAGACTATATTACGTTGTGAAGGAGGGATGAAGGGGGAGAATTGATTGCTTTACATCTGCACAGATGATCGGACAGAACAAATTTACAAGGGGGTTAGTTAATGAGAAACAGAAAAATTATCGCATTACTGGTTCTTATGTCAATGACGGTCTTCCTATTTGCAGGCTGTAGCTCAGACAAGGGCGCTGATACAGGGGATACACAAGTGTTGAGAATAGCGCACCTTGCTCCATTGACAGGTGGAGCCGCATCTTACGGTTTCTATATGATACAGGCTGCTTCCATGGCGGTTGAAGAGATTAATGCCGCGGGCGGAATAGTGGGTCCCAACGGAGAAAAGATCATGATTGAATACACAGAAGTTGATGAAACCTCCAACTCGGCCGGTGCTATTGATGCTACTAAAAAAGCCATATCCCTGGAACCCCATGTAATCCTGGGTCCCAATCGCAGCGGTGGCGTTCTGGCTGCTGAAAAGCTCTGGAAGGAAGCCAAAATCCCTGCCATTACAGATGCTACAAGCGCCCTGACAACTCAACAGGGAAATCCGTATACATTCAGGATGCAGATTTCATCGGAATACTGGATTCCATTACTTGTTAGGACAGCAGTTGAAAAATATAACGTAAAGAAGCCGGCTGTAATCTATGGATTGAATGACTACTCAAAGGCAAACTGGGCTGCTACCGAGCCTTCGATGACCAAGTATGGTTTGGAGCCGGTTACGGTTCAGACTTTCAACGATGGTGACCAGGACTTCTCGGCTCAGCTGCTGGAGATCAAAAATAGCGGGGCGGATGCCATATTCATATATGGTTATACTCCTGAGGTGGGTAAAATCACACGCCAGCGTTCAGAACTGGGGATGGCCGACATCCCGGTATTCAGTGAGAGGGCTGCCAGCGTTCCATCAGTTATTGAACTGGCCGGTGAAGAGAATTACGAAGGTATGGTTACAACTACCACCCTTTGTACCGGTGACCCTGATGAAAGTGTTCAGGCATTCCTGAAGAAATACAATGACAAGTATGATGATATTATTTCAGCAACTCATATCAACCACTATGACAGTGTTTACATTGTTAAAAGCATAGTTGAAAAAGTAGGACTGGACCGGGAAAAAATCAGGGAAGAGCTTTCCAAACTGGACGGTTACAAAGGTGCTGTTGGAACTTATACAGCAGACAAAGAAGGAAACCTGGTACATCACATGTTTACACAGGTTTACGAAGACGGACAATGGAAACTCCTGCTGAAAGAAGAATATCCGGTGGATAAATAAACAGATGACTGAACAGGGGAGGATTTCATCTCCTCCCCTTATTCATAACAAAAGGGGTGAATCGGGTGTCACTTGTAACATTAATCCAGTTAATCATACAGGGGCTAAACATGGGTCTGATATATGCGCTGGCAGCTCTGGGTATTTCCCTGATCTGGAATGCATCCGGCCTGTTCAACTTTTCGCAGGGGGATTTGCTGACAATAGGCGGTTATATAATGCTGACTGTCTTTTCATACTGGGCTCTGCCCTATCCTCTGGCCTTCGCAGTAACAGTGGTGGTGCTGGGGATTTTAGGCTATTTGCTGAGTAAAGGCTATTTTTATCCGATGTTCAATCAGAATTTTCACCCGCAAATCATATTGATAGGTACCGTGGCATTATCGGTTTTTATAAGAAACGGCGTACTCTTGGTCTGGGGACCCCATGCACAGTGTTATACCAACCCCTTCGGAAGTAAACCTATAGAAATTTTAGGCCTTAATATAATGCCCCATTATATATGGAACATTGTAATAGTTGCCGCTTTAGTCGCAGCGCTGCAGGTATTTCTGAGGAGAACAGTAATCGGTATAGCTATGAGGGCGGTTGCGCAGAAACCTGTAGCTGCATCTTTGATGGGAGTAAAGGTGGAACAGATGATATCAATGACTTTCCTCCTGGCCACCGGTTTGGCAGCTATTTCCGGGATATTGATTGCTCCGATAATACCTCTGATTCCGGAGATGGGAGGCCTTATTGCCATTAAAGCTTTTGCAGCGGTATTGATAGGCGGACTGGGCAGTTTTGCAGGTGCCCTGGCTGGAGGGGCGATTGTGGGAATTATTGAGGTGCTCTTTGCTACCCTGGTAGTATCGACATATAAAGATGTATTTATCTTTATTGTTCTGATCGTGTTTCTTTTAGTTCGCCCCGGAGGCATCTTCAAAGCTGACATTTCAGAAAAGGTATAGGGGGGATAAAGGTGCAAAAAATGCTTGGGCTTCTAAAGAATAATATACTGCTTATTATTGTGCTGGCCTTGGTTCTGGTTCCCCTTTTAGGAGTGCCATCATACCAGTTCTACATTATCGAGAGGGGATTGCAGAATGCGATAATTGTCATCAGTCTTGTAATACTGCTGGGGTATACGGGTTTGCTGTCACTGGGTCATGCAGGGCTTCTTGCAGTGGGAGCATACACTTATGGCCTTCTGGTAGTTTCTGCGGGGGTCAGTCCGTGGCTGGCAATAATTGCTGCCCCTGTACTGACAGCTATTATGGGGGCCTTGCTGGGAATCCCGTCCTTCAAATTAACGGGGCCATTCCTTGTTGTTACAACCATTGCATTCGGAGAGATAGCCAGGATACTGATTTTGAACTGGGATACCTTTACCGGAGGGCCTTATGGGTTGAACGGAATTGATGCATTGATCCCCAATTCAAAAGGGATGTATTTCTTTATGCTGGCCCTGGTCTACTGTGTGGCAGTTGCAACGCAAAGGCTGAGCAAGTCCAGAATCGGGCTGGCCTTTAAAGCCATAAAAGAAGATGAGATTGCTGCCGAGGTTATGGGTGTCAATGTAAGAAGGCACAAGTTGCTTGCCTTTTCCATATCCTCTTTTCTTGCAGGACTGTCAGGAGGACTTTTTGCCAGTCTTACAGGCTATTTAAATCCGGATTCCTTTACATTTGCCGAGAGTGCCACTTATTTGCTGATGGTGGTTCTGGGCGGGATGTCAAATGTGACCGGCGCTGTTGCAAGTGCCCTTGCAGTAACAGGACTTCCCGAAGTTCTGAGGTTTATGGCAAGGAGCAGGATGGTTGTTTATTCACTGGTTTTACTGCTGGTTATAAGATTTTCCGGACGACTCAATGTGGAAACATTTAAAAAAGTATTTGGAAAGAAAAATGAAGCATCGTTGGGCGGGGGTGAATAATATGGCTTTGCTGCGAACAGACCAACTGGTTAAAAGATTCGGGGGACTGACTGCGGTAGACCACCTTGACCTGGAGGTAAGCGAAGGCGAGATATGCGGTCTGATAGGGCCCAACGGGTCAGGGAAAACGACAGTGCTGAATGTAATAACAGGTATATACAAAGACGATGGAGGCAAGGTGCTCTTTGACGGTAAAGAAATTCAGGGGTTGATGCCTCATACGGTTTGTGAAATGGGTATAGCCAGGACATTTCAGAATATAAGGATTTTGGGTTCGCAGACGGTTTACGATAACGTGAGGCTGGGACTGCACATCCAGACAAAGGCTGATTTGTTTAATATTATCTTTAATACCAGGAAGGTAAAGAATGAGAACCAGAGGATAAAAAAGGAGATAGAAGAGGCCCTGGATTTTGTTGGAATGCTGCAGTATAAGGATGAATTAATAAAGAACCTGCCGTACGGTAAGCAGAAGGTATTGGAAATAGCAAGGGCCATTGTGGCCAGACCCAAGCTGTTGCTCCTGGACGAGCCTGCAGCAGGATTGAATACGGCGGAAACCGAGAACCTTATGGAGCTTGTAAGGAGCA
Source organism: Clostridium thermobutyricum (assembly GCA_016842005.1). Classification (GTDB taxonomy): domain Bacteria; phylum Bacillota; class Clostridia; order Ch29; family Ch29; genus JAENYD01. Next base: position 31,274 of record JAENYD010000019.1, read on the forward strand.
TCAGTCAACGTGGCATATCAATATTGCTGATAGAACATGAAATGGCTTTTGTAGAAGGCCTGACAGACAAGGTTTATGTGATAAACTACGGCAGAAAAATCGCTGAAGGTACCTTTAACGAGATTAAGAACGACCCGGGCGTAATAGAAGCATATTTAGGAACGAGGGGGGACGAATAATGCTGGAGATTACCAATCTTGTCGTATCTTATGGTGTTGCCCCTGTTCTCCATGAAATAAATCTGGAAGTTCCCGAGGGGAAAGTAGTTACACTGTTAGGTGCCAACGGAGCGGGAAAATCTACAACGCTGAAAACAATATCAGGTCTTCTGACACCTATATCGGGGGACATTACTTTAAACGGTGAGAAAATTTCAGGTTTGAGCCCTGAAAAGATAGTGAGGATGGGGATTTCCCATGTTCCTGAAGGGAGACAGGTGTTTCCCGGGTTGACTGTTGAAGAAAATCTCAAGATGGGTGCTTACGTTTGCTATAAACCCAAATATGTAAACCAGAGGATTGATATGGTTTATGAATTATTCCCCAGACTGAGGGAAAGGAAAAAGCAACTGGCGGGCACCATGAGCGGCGGTGAGCAGCAGATGCTGTCAATAGGAAGGGGATTGATGAACGAGCCAAAGCTGCTGATGCTGGACGAACCGTCCCTGGGGCTTGCGCCAATAATAATAGACGACATTTTTGCGAAAATCAAAGAGATTAACGCACTGGGGACTACCATTCTCCTGATCGAACAGAACGCCAACCTTGCTCTTTCGGTAAGTGACTATGCCTATATGCTGTCGGTAGGCAAGATCGTAATGGAAGGCGAAACCAGTGAGATAAGGGAAAACAAAAATCTTCTTGATGTTTATCTGGGAGGAAGTCATTAAAGATGAAAATTCTTGTATGCAATGTGGGCAGTACTTCGCTCAAATACAGGCTGATAGATATGGGGGGGGAAGAGGCCCTGGCCTGGGGACGGATAGAAAGGGTAGGGTCCCATAACAGCACCTATTGTCACAAAGATGCGGTGGGTACCGAATTTGAAATGGATGTTCATATACCCGATTATAAAACAGGTATAGGCCTGATGATTAATAACCTTATCAATGATGGCAAAGGTGTTGTAGGCAGTCTGAAAGAAATATCGGCAGTAGGTTTCAAGGTGGTTCACGCCAGGGGCGTTTCGGGGACACAACTGTTAAATGAAGAAATTTTACAGGCCATGGAAGATTACAATGGCATAGCCCCTGCCCATAATCCTCCCTATATAAGTGCTATAAAGCAGTTTCGGGAAATAATGCCCGATATACCCCTGGTGGGGTCCTTCGAGACAGCTTTCCACAGGAGTATTCCGGCCCATGCATATTTATATGGTATCCCGTATGAACTGTATGAAAAATACGGTATAAGGAAATACGGTTTTCATGGTGCCTCTCATGAATATGTATCTGCCAGGGTTTGTGAACTGTTAAAGAGAAAAGACCTCCGAATTGTTACATGCCATCTGGGAGGTAGCGGTTCTCTCTGTGCTGTGAAGAACGGAGTATCAGTTGATACCACCATGGGATTCTCGTTACAGAGCGGCATCCTCAACAACAACAGATGCGGGGATATTGATCCTTTTATCCCGATCTATCTCATGGAAGACCTGGGATACAGCCTGGAAGAAGTAAAGCAGTTGCTGACAAAACAAAGCGGGCTTTTAGGTCTCTCGGGAGTAAGCAATGATGTAAGGGATATTGAAGAAGCCGCTGAGAAGGGTGACGAGAGAGCCTTGAAATGTATTGATACGTATTGTTATAACATTAAAAAATATATTGGCTCTTATGCCTCCGCTATGGGAGGGCTGGATGTTATAGCTTTTGCAGGGGGTATCGGAGAAAACGGAGTCAGAATCAGGGAACGGGTCTGCCAGGGGCTGGAATTTATGGGGGTTTACCTTGATAGGGAACGCAATAATGTAAGGGGCAGAGAGACCGTAATTTCCACCGATGGTTCACCCGTCAAGGTGATGGTAATTCCAACAAACGAAGAAATAATCGTGGCACGGAAAACCAAGAAATATCTGGAGGAATCTTAAATGGTACTGGTTATTAATAATAGGGATAACGTTGGGATTGCTTTAGAGGATATATCTTCCGGTATGGAAGTGAAAGCCGGCGGAAAATCAATAATAGCCCTGGACAGCATTATGTTCGGACACAAGCTGGCCCTTACGGATATCCGAAAAGGTGAGAGTATCATAAAATACGGAGAAGTCATTGGAGTTGCTGTAATGGACATTAAAAAAGGGGCCCATGTTCATGTCCATAATATTGTGGGATTAAGGGGCAGGGGGGACAGGACCACATGAAACTAACCGGGTATAGACGCGAGAACGGGAGAGCAGGCATCAGGAATCACATTCTTGTTTTACCTACGGTGGTATGCGCCAATGAAGTTGCCAGGGCGATAGCGGATAGAATACCGGATGCCGTGTCGGTTAATCATCAGCATGGCTGTGCCCAGTTGGGACCTGACGGCGACCGGACCAGGGATACTCTGGTCGGGTTTGGCTCTAACCCGAATGTAGGCGGTGTTATAGTAGTAGGATTAGGATGTGAGACAGTCCTTGCACCTCCGGTGGCGGAGGAAATAAGAAGAAGGACCGGAAAACCGGTAGAATATCTTGTTATTCAGGAAATGGGAGGAACCGACGAAACCATAGAAGCAGGCATTGGATACGGAATGGCCATCTATAAAAAAATATCCGCATGCAGCAGAGAGGAGATTGGGTTTGATGAACTTATTATAGCTCTGGAATGCGGTGGTTCGGATGTTACATCAGGTATTGCGGCAAATCCTGCGGTAGGGGCAGTCAGCGATATGCTGGTAGAAAAAGGTGCAACAGTTATTCTATCCGAGACTTCAGAACTAATTGGCGCAGAGCATATCATAGCAGCCAGAGCCATTAACGATACCGTAAAGAACAAGCTGCTGGCCGCGGTACGACGAATGGAAGAAAAAGCTCTTGAGATGGGGGTTTCAATGACAGGAGCCAATCCTTCTCCGGGGAATATAGAAGGCGGTCTATCCACTATAGAAGAGAAATCACTGGGATGTGTATATAAAGGCGGTACATCCCCGGTCATGGAAGTTATTGAATATGCCCGCACACCTGCACAAAAAGGCCTTGTTATCATGGATACACCCGGTCATGATATAGAATCGATAACCGGCATGGCAGCAGGAGGTGCCCAGCTCTGCCTTTTTACGACAGGAAGAGGAACACCCATGGGGTCGCCTGTTATGCCGGTGATAAAGATATGTGGCAACCCTAGTACATTCAAAAAAATGGAAAGCAACCTGGATATAAATGTTGGAACCATAATGAAACATGAAGAGACAATAGATGAAGCTGCTGGTAGGATTCTCCAAGAAATTGTCGAAGTAATAAACGGAAAAATAACCAAAGCAGAATTGAGGAAGATGTTTGGTTTTGCCATTAATAGGATTGGACCGACAATGTAATACATGAATACATGTATATGTCTATGGTCTGACAACCATACATCCAAACAAACTGCTAAATATGATAGTAATTGTGGAGGGATAGCTAATGTTAAAACCAGTTAAAAAAAGGACACTTTCTGAAGAAATAATACAGCAATTCCAGCAGCAGATATTGTCTGGAAATTGGAAACCGGGTGATAAACTACCGCCTGAGAGGGAATTGTCACAGGTACTTGGAGTGAGCCGGACCAGTGTCAGGGAAGCCATAAGCGCTCTGGCGGCCATGGGTCTGGTCGATGTGAGGGTGGGGGAAGGAACTTTTTTGGCTTCTGATATAGCACCCCTTTATAAAGGGAATCTTTCCTCCAAATTTCTGGTAAGGAGGAGCAGTTTACTTGAGGTCGTGGAAGCGAGAAAAATAATTGAAACCCAGCTGGCCTGTCTGGCGTCACAGAGAGCAACCAAGGAGGACCTGGAGGATATGGAAAGGATACTGGAAAATATGGGAAAAAGAATAAAAAGCCAGAGTTCTTTTACCGAGTATGACATTGCATTCCATTTTGCAATAGCAAAAGCCGCCAGAAATACAATTCTTTATGAAACACTTGCCGCTATAAGGGAACTGCTCAGGTCTATCCACAGGGAAGTTGTTGAAATACCCCGGATGCCCGAAATTTCATATGAGCATCACAATGAGATTTATGAAGGGATACGTAAAGGTTCATGCGAACTGGCGCAGCAAGCTATGTTAAACCATTTATCGGTTGTAGAAAACAAAATGAAACACATGCCATTTCCTGATAACGAATAAGAAAGGAGAAACAGCTATGGCCAAGTTTAAAGTAGCCTTGGTTCATACAATCTTTCCCAAACTGGACATTGAGCATGAAGAAGTGGAAAAAGCCGGCGGGGAACTGGTTGTAGCCAGGGACCAGACAGAAGAAGAAATGATCAAGGCGGTAAAGGATGCCGATGCGGTTGTAACCACCTACGCAGAGGTAACCGAGAATATAATCAATGCTGCCGGGAAATGCAGGATTATAGTCAGGATGGGTATCGGAGTAAACAACATTGATATCCAGGCGGCAACAAAAAGGGGAATATATGTGGCCAATGTTCCAGACTATTGTTTTGATGAAGTATCTGACCACACCCTTGCTTTGGCATTGGCATTGTCAAGAAAAATAGTTGTGTTTAATAGAAAAGTCAGGAATAATGAATGGAACTTTGAAGGGGCAACCCCCATCCTGGCCATGAGGGAACAGACCTTCGGCCTGGTTGGATTTGGGAACATACCCAAGGTGGTTGCAAATAAGGTGAAGGTATTCGGTTTCAACGTGCTGGCATATGACCCGTATGTGAAACTTGAGACAGCAGAGGAGATGGGGGTTAAACTGGTGGACCTAGAAACACTGCTCAAAGAATCCGATTTCGTTTCACTGCATGCCCCCCTGACAGCAGAGACAGAGCATATCATAAATGAGAGAACCCTGAAACTGATGAAACCCACAGCGTTTTTGATTAATACCGCCAGAGGCCCTCTGGTTGACGAAAAAGCATTGTATAGGGCATTAAAGGAGAAATGGATAGCGGGGGCCGGCCTGGATGTTTTGGAGCAGGAGCCCCCTGCCGGTGACAACCCGTTGCTGACCCTTGATAATATAATTATTACTCCCCATGCCGCATTCACCTCGGATAAAGCCGAAGTTGAACTGAGGAGAAAGGCGATGCAGGAAGCCGTAAGGGGTGCCCTGGGAGACAAACCCAGGAACTGGGTCAATAGAAAAGCCATGGAATCAAAATAAGGAAGTGATTTTTGGTGTTGATACCATTGAATTATGACAGCCGGGTATTGCGTCTAGAGGTGCCGGATGAAAATACAGCGTGGGTTATTTCCCCGCAGAGGCTGGTGCCTCTGGAAAACGAGGAAGAAGAAATAAGAAAGTCCATACGCCATCCTATCGGCATGGAGGATATCCGGGCTCTGGTAAAGAGAAAAGGGAAAAACACGGTTATTCTTGTGGACGACATAACGAGGCCTACACCTCACAGGAAAATACTGCCTGTGCTGCTTGAAGAGCTGAATGTTGCCGGAGTGAAGGACACTGATATCACTTTGCTGGTTGCCCTGGGAACCCACAGGCCGATGACACGGGAGGAATGTGAGAAAACTTACGGCAAAGATGTTCGGAACAGGATAAGCATCATTAATCATGCATGGGACAATCCCGATGAATTGATTACAATGGGAGAAACGCCATCCGGTATACCCATAAGCGTCAACAGACATTACTATAACAGCGATATCAGCATAGCAGTCGGGAATATCATTCCCCATATATATGCCGGTTGGAGCGGCGGCGCAAAAATGGTGCAGCCGGGGGTGTGCGGGGCAGCGACAACGGCGAGGACGCACCTTATAGCCACAAAGTATCTGGATACCGTGCTGGGCAACCCCGATAATATTGTCCGGCGGGAGATAGAGGCGATAGCCGAAGAGACGGGGCTTTCCATGATAGTAAATACCGTTATGAACAGTGACGGTACTCTTGCACGGGTGGTGGCGGGAGACCCTGTTAAAGCACACAGAGAAGGGGTAAAAACCGCTCAAAAGATATATACATCAACGGTTGACGAGACCCCGGATATTGTGGTGGTCAACGCCTATCCCGGGAACCTGGACTTATGGCAGAGCACAAAAGCACTGACAGCCGGTACTTTGCTGGTCAAACCGGGAGGAGACGTTATCCTGGTTACACCGGCTCCTGAAGGGATTCCTTCCTCCCATCCCCTGCTGTCTGAACTGGGGGATTTGAGCAGCGACGCTGTCTGGGCAATGATAGAAAAGGGAGAGATTGAGGATGAAGTTGCGGCTTCGGTGCATATCACCATGAGTTTCTGCAAGGAAAAGGCCAGTGTGCATATAGTTTCCGAAAAATATAACGAAGAGATTATCCGGAAACTCGGTTTTAATTTTTCTTGCGACTTAAATAAAACCCTTGCCGAATGTATGGAAAGACAAGGGAGAAAAACATGCAGGATAGGTATTGCTACCCATGGAGCTGACCTTGCTCCTGAGTATACACAGGATTCTTATCGTTAGGAGGGGGGTTTACCCTGACTGAAGGTTAGAACCCGTTATCCAGGGACGTAGCGTCGCTTGACTGGTGTCCTGGGGGGACGGGAGTGTTAGCGGCGGTAGTCATCGGATAAATAACCAAATTAATTTTAAAACATAGGAGGTAATAGACGTGAAAACACCTTGGAAAAGTGACAAGTGGTTTACCAGTCCATGGAACTTTTTGGACGAGACAACAAAGGATTGGAACTTTGCTTCAAAGATCAAACTCCATGATGTGTCTCTGAGGGATGGAGAGCAGCAGGCGGGCCTGATATTCAACAAGGATGAAAAAATAGCGCTGGCCGAGAAGCTTGCCGAAGTGGGGATCCACAGGATAGAAGCAGGTATGCCTGCTGTTTCTAAACAGGACGAGGAAGCAATCAAGGAGATTGTAAAAAGAAATCTGGGCCCCGAGATCTTTGCTTTTGCCCGATGCATGAAGGAAGACGTTAAAAAAGCAGCAGATACGGGGGTGAAAGGCATTATTGTGGAAATACCCTCAAGTGAACATATTATAAAATACGCTTATCAATGGCCCCTGGAAAAGGCAATAGAACTTTCCATAGAAGCCACTCAGTATGCAAAAGAACTGGGCCTGTACACGGTATTTTTCCCCATAGATATGAGCAGGGCGGATATGAACTGGGTTCTGGACCTGGTTGAGAGGGTTGCCACCGAAGGACATATGGATGCCCTTGCTGTGGTGGATACCTTTGGAGGTCTGAATCCCCATGCAATTCCGTATCTGATCAAGAAAACCAAGGAAAGGATCGACAAGCCCATAGAGGTTCACTTCCATGACGATTACGGCCTGGGTGCAGCCAATACCCTGATGGCCCTTGCAGCCGGGGCGGATGTTGCCCATACAACCATTTCCGCCATAGGTGAAAGAGCAGGAAATGCAGCCTATGAGGATGTGGCAATGGCATTATTGACCATGTATGGTATAGACATTGGCCTTAATTATGAGAAGATATACGGAACCGCAAAATTCCTGAGAGATATTTCCGGACTGCAGATAAGACAAAACAGAGGTATAACCGGTGATAATCTGAATGATATAGAATCGGGCATTGTATCGGCATGGTACTATAATGTAAAAGATGTAGCACCGCTGGAGCTTGTTCCTTATCTTCCCTCCCTCACCGGTCATCCGGACAGTGACGTGGTAATAGGTAAGTTCAGCGGGGTGCCCACAGTAGATATATGGGCAGAAAGGCTGGGCCTTAAGGTAGACAACGATGAACAGAAAATGGAAATTGTTCAGAAAATAAAAGATAAGGCATATGAAAAGAAAGGCTTGCTTACACCGGAAGAATTTGCCGAAATAGTAAAAGAAGTTGTAAGATAATTACCATCCTTTTACATTGAAGCAGCCGTTCGTTGAACAAAGAGCGGCTGCTTCAATATCGGTATGGTATAACGCTATCTTAGGAGAATAAAAAAATCTGAATGTCTGTAGGGGGAAAAGGGGATGAGAAATAACGCGGGCAATCCTGACCAATTAATAGTCTTATGGACAAGCGGTGATAAGGCGGTTGCAGAAAACATGGTTTTTATGTATACGCTGAATGCCAAAATGAAAGGGTGGTGGAAGGAGGTCTGTCTTATTGTCTGGGGACCTTCTTCCAGGCTTCTTGCGGAGGATGCGGAGCTGCAGGAATATATAAAAGTCATGAAAGAGAACGGTGTCGTTCTCAAGGCATGCAAGGCGTGTGCCGACAGATACGGAGTTACCAAAAATTTGGAAAATATGGGCATAAATGTTATATATATAGGAGAACTTTTTACCCGGTATTTGAAGAAAGACTATAAAGTAATCACTATCTGATAGAGTGCCAATCGAATATCATGTGAATGAACGTGAGAGAAAGGAGTCCGATATGCAAAGGCAAGAAATTTTGGAAGAGGTTGAAAAACTGGCATATAAGTATGAGCAGCTGTACGGTGGATGCTCTCAATGTGTCGTAGGGGCGGTAAAGGAAGTTCTGGGAGGTATAAGTGACGATGTCTTCAAATCGGCAACCGGATTAGCCGGCGGCGTAGGCCTCACCGGGAATACCTGCGGAGCTCTCACAGGGGGGGTGATGGTCCTCAGCGTATTTCTGGGGAGAGACTATGATAATTTCGCAGACCCGGAAAGAATACGGTTTGAGACTTTCAGGCTAGCAAAAGAACTGGTTGAGCGTTATGAAAAGGAATATGGTACTGTAGTTTGCGATGAAATAAAGGAAAAAATAATGGGAAGAACTTATGACCTGTGGGATGAAAAGGAGTATCAAGAATTCCTGGCCGCAGGCGGACATGACGACAAATGCCCGTCAGTATGCGGTAAGGCAGCAAGGTGGGCTGTGGAAATCCTGATGGATGCACATCTCATATAGCTTGAGCCGGTCCGGGAGTTCAGAGTCACTTGCTATCCCATCCCCGTTGAAAGGTATATCTGTGCCGTAGAGAGTATCTTTAAGTATCCGCTTAAGATATTTACTGCGGCATTCGTTATTTACATATGACATCGGTAAATAGAGACGGAAAATGAAAATACCGGCTGCTGTGAAGCATAAACCGGGATGAAGAAAAAGAAAATCTATGGGTGGCTGAAGCAGACGGGAAACCTGTAGGAATGATTGCAATGGTCAGGGCGGATGATGAAACAGCTCAGCTCCGGTGGTTTCTTGTTGACCCTGAGATGAGGGGCAGGGGACTGGGACACAAGCTTAGAGGAACGCTGGGATTTATCCTTGGAACAGGAATAAATGACATATTGATATACTAAGAATGGGGAATCGTAAAGGGGCATAAGATCTTGATTTATGTGTAAAAGAATAATATAATGTAATTACTAAGTAATCACATAGGTGAGGAGGTGTTTCCATGCTCTCCAAGGTTATTAAAATTGGCAATTCAAAAGGAGTTAGAATTCCAGCATATATATTGAAAGAATGCAACATAGATAATAAAATCGAAATGGAAGTTAAAGATGGAAAACTTATTATTTGTGCGGCGGATAAACCGAGAAAGAACTGGAATGAAAAGTTCCGGGAAATGCATAGAAGTGAACATGACATACTGCTCATAAATGAGAATGTTGGGATTGAGGCGGAGGATTGGGAATGGTAGTAAATCAATATGAAATTTACTGGACTGACCTTGACCCAACAAGAGGTTCCGAGATTAAAAAGACAAGACCATGCGTAGTCATATCACCTAACGAGATGAATCATAACATTAATACTGTAATAGTTGCACCATTAACATCGACTTCGAAGAATTACCCGACAAGAGTAAGGATTAAGTTCGGGAATAAAATTGGTTGGATAGTGCTGGACCAAATAAGATGTATTGATAAACTGCGGTTGATAAAAAAAGCGGGAAAGCTGGGCAAGGATGATATAGATGAAGTTAAGAATATTATAAGGGAAATGCTGGTTGACTAATTGGCAGATATACATGGATGGTAGATTTGGGAGTGTCCATAACTTTGTGTAGTGCGGCCGGGCAAGGTCGCTAATTCTAGTGGGTGCAAGCCCCACCAGGGTAATGCTTAACCAGCAGCCCTGTAGCCAGTTCTTGGAGGCTTTCAGGTAACTGAAAGTTTTAAGCGTAGAACGGCAAAATAGCGGGCCGAAAGCGTAAGCTGAAGTGATTGAGCCTCGAAATGTTAGTCGAGAATGGCCGATGTGGTTACACACACAGAAGGCAATATCAGTGCAGACGATATGGTGAGTCTTTACTGACGCTCCGGGGTCTAAGAGCTCGGCACGCTAACATCGAGAATTGGCGGTAACCCGGGAGACCCTGTCTTTTCCTGATAACGGGTATGCCCTACAAGCGATAATCAAGCAAGGAAGGCAAAAGAGAGGCAGGGAGTCGGATGGCTGAATAGTATCGATGAAGCGGCGTAATGGCTGTGGAGAAAAGGCAGTCACACAAGGAGACCTTTGCAAAGGACACAATTACCATACACAGAGGTGGAAGCTAATTGGAAACAAAACTTGCAAGGATAGCACAAGTAGCAAAAGAACGACCCGGGGAAAAGTTTACAAGTCTGGTCCATTTAATTGATGTGGATATGCTGCTGAAATGCCATCATGAGCTTAATGGGAACAAAGCATCCGGCATAGACGAAGTAACTAAAGCCGAATACGAGGAAAACCTTTTAGAGAATATCAAAATGCTGCATGCATCCCTAAAGAAGATGGCATATAAACCGCAAGCAGTCAGACGTGTATACATTCCTAAACCAGGAAGTAACAAGAAACGGCCTCTTGGCATTCCGGCCTATGAAGACAAAATAGTCCAGTTAGCGGTTAGCAAAATATTGTCGGCCATATATGAACAGGATTTTCTTGATAATTCATATGGATTTCGCCCCGGTCGGAGCTGTCATGATGCCTTGCGCAGACTGAATAACATCATAATGACAAAGAAAATCAATTGGGTGGTAGACGCCGACATAAGCGGGTTTTTCGACCACGTTGACCATGACTGGATGATGAAATGCCTTGAAGTCAGGATAAAGGACAGCAAGCTACTCAGGATTATCGCAAGGATGCTTAAAGCAGGTATCATCGAAGAGGGGAAATTCATGTGGGAAAAGTTTCTGTTGCTACTCAAAGTCAAGCCACTGCCCACACCGAAAATATACGTCAGTATATTTTACGGTCAGCAGTGACCGGCATAAGTGTGAAACTCCAAGTGAGGAGCCGTGTGCGTGAATAGCGCAAGCACGGTTCTGAGAGGGTTGTGTGTTCAATTTAGCCATGGAGCAAATATTGTGGCACTCCCAGAGGAAACGGGGAGAAACGGTGAAAACAAACCTGTTCCTAAAGTTAGAGAGGCGCACTTCTACTCGACAATGGATAAAATCACCAATAAAAGAGATGAACATTTATGCAAAACTTTCAAGACAAAACCATCAGGGAACTGGCAAAAGACTGCCGTACTGTAGAGGATGTACATGAAATGCTGAAAGACCTTTTCAGTGATACTCTGCAGCAAATATTCGAGGCAGAAATGGAGGATCATCTGGGGTATCAGAAACACAGCGTCAAGGGCAACAACTCGGGCAACAGCAGGAATGGCTACAGTAAGAAAAATATAAAGACCAGGTTTGGCGATACAGAGATCCAGGTTCCCCGTGACCGTAACGGGGAATTCGAACCCCAGATTGTGAAGAAATACGAGAAAACATCTAACGAATTGGAAGACCGAATAATAGCCATGTACGCTAAAGGCATGTCCACACGGGATATTGAAGACCATATGCAGGACATATACGGCGTTGACGTATCCTCCTCCATGGTAAGTAAGGTAACGGATAAGATACTCCCCATGATAAAGGAATGGCAATCAAGGCCGCTGGAGAAGGTATACCCAATAGTGTACCTTGATGCTATACATTTCAAGGTGCGTAAAGAGAACAGGATCGTAAACAAGGCAGCCTACAGTGTAATGGGAATTAATATGGACGGCTTGAAAGAAATACTGGGTATATGGATAGGCGAAAGTGAAAGTGCAAGCTTCTGGTTGGGGGTGTGTAATGACCTGAAAAGCCGGGGTGTAGAGGATATCCTCATTGCTTGTAAAGACGGGCTTTCCGGGTTTTCAGATGCCATAAACACAGTCTTTCCCAAGACCGAGATACAGCTTTGTGTAATACACCAGATAAGGAATTCCCTTAAATATGTATCAT
>JAENYD010000020.1 GCA_016842005.1 Clostridium thermobutyricum
TGTCAGCAACTTCCTCGGATTAGATGAGGCAGTCTAATAACTTGTAAACTGGTGTCCCATAAAATAATATCGGCTTTGGCAAACTGTCTTGAATCCGAGTAAAAATCTTTTAGCCACCCGTATAAACGCTCAGTTAATCTACATACCTCTTCAAATCCACTTTCCCCTTCATTTTCCATGCTCTCCAGCACCTGAAGGAAAGTGGGCCCTTTTATATATTCCATGACAATATAATTTTCACCTGTATATTCTACTGCCGGGACTTTGACCCCTCTCTTATACAGGCCTTTCAGGAATTCAGCCTCTTTGCCCAGCAAGCAGCTCCGTTCCGGCCTGAAAACCTTGACAACAAAATTCTTTTCATTGCCGTCAAAATAAACCGTCTTAATCCTGAACACCTGATTCTTCTTACTCGGATATCTCTCATGTATAATACATTCAGCAACCCTGTATTCACCCATAAAGCCCCGGAGCATCATCAGCCATTACCACCTATCTTAATTTCAATATTCGCCCCCGGTTTATATCCTTCCAGTTCCCTGACAACCCCTTCAACGGTATTAAAAAGGATATCCTGTACAAAGGGCACCATATCCACCTCATGGCCGTCTATCAGAAGTTTTATTCTGCCCTGGGAAATGGAACACTGGGACCTGCGGGCCTCTCCTTTCAGAATTCTGGCTCCCAGTTCGCGGCAGGAATATCCGCATTCACCGCAGCACTCGGGAGGAAAGTCAGGCAGCTTTTCATAAACCTTTTGTTCAATAAGGTCCACAAGTTTGTCCGCACTATCAATCGAATTGATTACCGGGATATTTTTATATTCTTTCATGCTGTTGGCTATGCGCCCCGAGACAGCGAAAACGCTGTCATCCAGCCTCTCCTCAATTTCTTCTGTACTGTGGGCGGTAATGATTTTGGGTGCGTTAACATCAGTAACCCCTTCAAGGACCACATAATCATGATGATAAAACCGCAATATCTCTTCTATTGTCAGCATCCTCTGAAACAGGATATCCGTTTCATAATACCCCCTGGCCGTGACCAGTTCAGACCCCGCCTCACGGTGCCGGAAAGTATTTGTACCTTCCTGGTCTATGGCAAAATCCTCAAAGTGTATCTCCTTGACCGAGCCCACCGAATACCTTCTCCTCTTGAGCTCCCTGATGATGTTCTCAATTGTGGTGGTCTTACCCGACTTGGTAATTCCGAAAACCGAAAAAACTTTCATCCTGTTCTCCCCCTGTTGTACAGTTATAGGTAATACACCGCCATGACTGTCGAAGTTAGAACAATACTGGATATAATCACCAGATAATCCCCGCAGTTCATTCTAAGCACCATGTAGCTGGTCCTGCGGGGAAATGCCCTGAATGCCCTTGTTTCCATTGCTGTGGACAGGTCCCTGGATTTTATCATCACCCCGGAAACAACAGGCATTATTAAGTAAGAGTATATTTTTATCCTTTCTTTCACCGGTATTTTATCAAGCTCTATTCCCTTAAGCTGCATGGCAACAATAACATTTTTTATCTCTTCCGCCAGCAGCGGCATGAATCTGACAGCCACCGACACCATGAAGGCTATTTCATACGGAACTTTCCACTGTACAAATCCCTGGATTATTTCCCGGGAATTTGAAGTTGTCATTATGGTTGCTGAAACAAGTATTATGGTCATCCTGAGAACAGTTACAACACCTTTGGTCAGCCCTCCGGAGGTAAGCAGGTCAATACTTCCGATACTCAGCAATACTTTGCCCGCAGGTGAAAAAACACTCTGTATAACGGCTATGGCAACAAACAACCATAATATCCTTTTCATTTTCATCACGACAGAAAAAAGCCTGCTGCCGAAACATACAGACAATAATATAGATGCTGCAAGCACACCTGCCAGTATGTAAATATCCTGTATGAACACCCCCAGGGTAGAAAGACACAGGACAATAACAAGCTTACTCCTGGGGTCCAGTTTAGCAGCTGCGGTCATCAATAATTTCACCCCCGGAAATTACAATTATGCGGTCAGCATGATGCCTGACAAAATTATTGTCGTGGCTTATCACTACCATGCCTATCCCCTTTTTCCCAAGGTCTTCCAGCATACCCGACAATGTCTTCTTTCTCTTGAGGTCCAGTCCGGTTGTAGGCTCATCCATTATCAGAAAACCGGGGTCATTTACCAGTATGGAGGCTATGGCCAGCCGCTGCCTTTCCCCCCTGCTCAACCTGAGGGGGAAAGCATCCTTCAGGTGGCTGAGATGAAAAGCTTCCAATGCATCGGCAACTATATCATGGATTTCCTTTTCGCTTAATCCTCTGAACTTCAGTGCAAGGGAAATCTCTTCGACCACCGATGGAGCAAAAATCTGGTGGTTTGGGTTCTGAAACAGGTATCCTATCCGCTTCCCTACCTCGCCCAGACTCATTTCCCTGCTGTCCCGACCGTTTATAAGCACCTGGCCTTTGACCGGCTTGAAGATACCTGAAATAAGTTTCCCCAGGGTGGTTTTCCCGCTGCCGTTAGGCCCTGTTATGGCAGTAAACTGATTTTGATATAATTTCAGATTTAAATCCCTCAAAACCCATTCACCCCGGGGATATCTGTAACTCACATTTAATAGTTGTATGTACGGTTGGATTGCCATTACCCCCTTAACTTGCAATGCATCACAGGCTGCCATCGAAGCATTCCAGCCTTCCATCCCTCATCACCAGAACCCGGTCTGCAATATCCAGATTGTCCGGTTCATGCTCCACCATAATAACCGTCTTACCTGCATCTCGCAGACTCAGGATTATATTCTTGATTGCTTTTTTCCCCTCTGTATCTATCTGGGACATGACTTCATCAAAAATCAATATTTCAGGCTGAAGACTCAACACCGAAGCCAGTGCAATGAGCTGTTTCTGACCGCCGGAAAGCTGGCAGGGATTGTTCAACCTGCTGTACTCCATACGCACCAGCTCGAGGGATGCTTTTATCCTGTCACCGATCTCTTCCCTATTGATGCATAAATTCTCGGGCCCGAATGCAATCTCGTCTTCTACGGTTGGTGAGAAGAGCTGGGTATCGGGGTCCTGGAATACGATGCCCAGTCTGGTAGCTATCTCGGGAATCCCCATCCCTGATATGTCCCTTCCCTGTATCAGCACCTTCCCCGATATTTTCCCACCAAAGACATGGGGGATTATTCCGCTCATGCAATAACACAATGTGCTTTTGCCGCTACCGCTCAGGCCCACTATCGCCAGTATTTCTCCCGGATCCACCCTCAGGTTTATCCCTTTAAGTATA
Source organism: Clostridium thermobutyricum (assembly GCA_016842005.1). Classification (GTDB taxonomy): domain Bacteria; phylum Bacillota; class Clostridia; order Ch29; family Ch29; genus JAENYD01. Next base: position 3,301 of record JAENYD010000020.1, read on the forward strand.
TGAGTACTGCTGCCGGGATAGCTATAGCTTAAATCCTTTATTTCCACAGGTAATATCATTGAAGCTCGATCTCCATCAGGAACTTGCACCACCTCTGACTGAAAGGGTCCTTACTTATTACCAGCTGGTAGGGACCGCTTCCCCCCTCCTCCTTTTTCCCCAGAGGTTCTCCGTCAAGTTTGTAGACTATGTATACATTGTCTTCTTCCATTGCTTCGTCCAGTGTCAGGGCCGAAGTATATCCGTCCACTGCCTTGGCTACTATCATACTCTTGCCTTCAATATCCACATCACAGGCTTCCAATACCGCTTTCAAAGGTACCCCTGTATACGTATGCCTGACAGGATCTTTCCCGCTTTTCTTCAGATTGGCCTCAAAATCCGTTTCTCCCAGGTCCCTGATAAAATCCATATCCACCTTTGCCACCTCATTACCTTTACTGGTTATCACCAAAAATGCCTTCTCCTGACTTTCATCCTTAAATGCAAGGTCCCCCCTGTTCAGGAATGCTGTCACTCCCACAACAACAGCCAGTACAATTACGGCAATTATTACCTTCCTGTTCATATCTCTCCCTCCCCATCAGTTAATATGTACGGCACAATCATATCCCGGCATTGGAATTCACCATGGTCTCCTCCCTCATCGGTAGAATGCATACCATGGTCGGCCACTATGATTACCTTCCCTTCCCACCGGGAAATTAATTTTCCTATATAACCGTCAGTCCTGCTTATTGCCTTCATTGTCTCCTCACTCAGGTCTCCGCTGTTATGCCCGCTGTCGTCAATACCGTGGAAATGAACCGCCATTAGTCGGTACTCACCGTTCATGTTCTCCAGTGCCGTGTTCAGGATATCATCGTCAACAATACCGTTGGAATTGCTGTCAACATTAAGCCTGGGCTCTATTTCTGTATTCAGGATCTTTATATTCCCTTCTACCAGCAGGCTTTTTATACCCATCCTGGACGCAACTCCGAATATGGTCTCCTCATTGAGGTCTTTCTGTTGTCTTGAGTAAACACCATTGTCACAGGGAGGCTTGCCGGTAAACATAGCGGCCAGGCCGGCATTTGTCACAGGTGTGTATACGGTAGACACAGGCTTTGCCATAGGCAGACTCTTCAGGACCGGTGCATACCAGTTGTCAACTGCATGACGGTACTGGTGGTATCCGAAACCATCCAGTATTATGAGCAGCACTTTTTCATCCTTTTCCAGGAAATGGACTGTATCATGGTAGGTGTCCATAATGCTCCCTGCCGGAGGGTCTTTCATGATACCCCTTACACCCTTTATCCTGTTCTTCAGATCAGGATAAACATAATCAACGCTGTTCCCCTTTAGTTCAAGGTATCCGTCCGCATCCGCCCTTCCGTATGACCCGTTGTCTCCCATTATAAGCAGGCTGCCTCCTGAAACATCGGCCAGTTCGCTGACCTTCAACAGCCTCCTGCGGGTAAGTATTCGGACCTGGTTGGTTTTGCCTTCTCGCTCCACCGAAGATTCTCCTTCAAACAGGGGATAATCAATGAATGCCCTTGAATATAACTGTCCTGGCGTCACCGTACCCAGATCGTCAACAGGAGTAATCAAGCTGACTTTGTTCCCGGCATTAGCATTCTTTGCCACCACCACTATTTCCTCTATTCTTTTGATATTGCTGCTTACCGGATGATTGAAGTTTACCGCTTCCCATGCATTTTCACCTGTGAAGAGGATAAAACATCCCTCCAGGCTGTTGCCATCCAGACAGGCAGTAAGTCCGTCATCCCCCCGGAACAGGATTTCATATCTATCGGCTAAAGGCCCGGCTCGGGAGACAATGTCAGCAAGGGCGGCAGCCTTTTGTTTCTTGCCATCATGCTCTATATCCGACACGGGTACATTCTCAATATTCTTCAAAACAAAAGTATTCTCCACATCCCCTGTTATAGTCAGGAAGGGGACAAAACCGGAAGGTTGCCGGTTAAATACCGGCTGAACCATATACATGCCAATGAACACTCCCAATAAAACAAATACGGCCGCACCGGCTGTTGCTTTCCATTTCATTTTTTTGCCTCCTCATGTTCAGGGTTAATGATGCTCATCTTCCTGAACTGCTTTATAACGCTGTAGGCAATTATGCCTCCCAGTCCCCCTGACAGGGCAGCACTGCTGAGACAAAGAATCAGCGGCACCAGGGGCAGCCTGAAAAATACCAGATTCACCAGAAATGTACCGCTCACATTGGCTGCTATGCCGGATATAAAGCAGCACGGCATACAGCACCCCCTGTGCCTCATGATTATTAGTACGGCATCTATGGCCAGGCCGGGTATTATGTATGTAAAAAAACTCATAATTCCATGGGTGCCGAATATCCCCAGTGAAACTATCATTATTGCCTGAACCACCGATATGAGGGTTGCGGTCTCTCTCCTGCCCACCAGCCCTGCTCCCATGACTATCCACATCATATAGAAGCCTCCGGCGATAACACCGCCGGGTATATACAAAGGCCCGGTAATAATATGGGCAAGGGGAACCACCACCGGCTTTACAGCTATGCCCAGGGCTGCCATCATGGCTATTACCACAAGGTTAAACATACTGAAGCCGGCCATAAATTTTCTGAATGCCATCAGTTTCACTCCCCGGCTATTTAACTACTTCTATCCTGACAACGTTTTTAATCCACCACTTGGCGCTCTCCCCCTGAACTACAAGCTGCACAGGGGCCGCGTCTCCTTCAAGCTCTTTCCCGTCGACTTTCAGTCCCAGTATGGTGCCATCCCTCTCAACCATTTCAGGGGTATACTCCCTCGAGTAGCCGTCGCGGGCTTCCACAACCACAGTACTGAACTCTCCTGCGCCTGCATATTCGAGCACCTGTTTCAGCGCCACCCCGACCCACTGCTGCTCGGTCTCGCTTCCGTCACTTTTCTGCAGCACGGCGGTAATATCAACCGTTCCCACCTTTTCTACATCAAGGTCGGTGAATTCCACACTGTCACCCTCAACCCCATCGATAGTAATAACCCATGCCGGCTCCTGAAGGGCAGTCTGCTGCGGAGCACATCCCGCCAATGATACCACCAGCGTTATCAGTAAAAGCATACTTATAACTTTTCTCAATTATATATACCTCCTTGCTTATTTGATTGTCTATCCGATGGCTTACCGCCGCTAATACTCCCGTCCTCTTAGGCAGGAAATAAGCGGCGCTACGCGCCTGGATAACGATTTCTAAGCTTCATACGGGGTTAAAATCCCACCTTAAGCCAGGAATCCTGTTTATCTAAGTCTCTTAAATACCTGCCGGACACTGCCTTCGAGGGAGAGCCCTCCCCCGCCTTCGCTTGCAATCCGCAGTACTCTCTGCGGGTCTATCACTTTGACTCCGGCGAGTAAACTTACGCCATAATCTCTGAAGATATGGGGGCAAAGGGTTGCTGTAGGCCCCATAACGGCTATTTCCCTGGCACCTGTGCATTTCTCCAGTATGTGGTCGATAGTCTTGTTCAGAAGAGTAGTACCGGTAATAAGTACCACATCACACCGGGGCAGATATATGTCCTCGGCCCAGTCGGGATACAGGTACTTATCATCTGTGATATTGCGCTCAAATATGAATATTCTGTCCGTTTTATCCGCCACTTTATCAAGAACGGGCTTGAAGTATCCTATCATGCCCAAAGTATCATCCGGCCTTATATCTATCTGAGAGAAGGCATCGCCTCGGGTAAACCCTTCAAGGTCATCCTGGTAAATTGCATTGATTGCAGCAAGACCGGCAGCAGCCCTGACAAGATTTGTGCTCATAGCCCATTCTATGATATCACTACAGCTGATACCGGTCACATTCCCCGCCTCTTCCACCAGGCCGCATTTCGGACCAAGCTCATTCCTGAAGGTGAAAGTCAGGCCGCAGCTGCCATTATCAAGAAGTACAGCTGTATATCCAATGCCCACCCTCAAATCTTCAATCTTTCTTTCTGCAGCCTTATCCCTTACACCGTCAATAAGCCTCTGTACAATCATAATATCTCCCCTTTTCAATCAACAGCTGCCGTCTATACCGGATACTACTCAACTGCGCTGATTGACAGCAGGCCCTTGACTGTAGTATTCTTGGGGAGTCCGTCAAAGCAGGTTCTCACATGGCCACTATTGTCAGCATATACTATCCCCTTTGATATGTCTTCTGCAGCCACCTCTACACTGTATCCATCCGAAGCAGTAAATCTGTACATACCGGCTTCCGCCATACCCGTTTCTGCAAACAGGTCTGCAATGGAGATACCTTCCTTATCTCCTGCCTTTCTTTTTTCAAAGACTTCCGCACTTTTCCCGGCAGAAACAAAAGCATTCTCTCCATAAGAGAACCACAGTATATTCTTCACATACATGCCCTTTGGAATGTCCGGCGACAGGAAGACAGGCGCATCTTCACCGGTATACTTTATGTATCCTGATTTAAATATCTCTGTCTGCTCGTTTTTCTCAAAACCATCCGCAGCCTTCATAAACACAGTATTTACTGTTTTATCTTCCGTACTGCCTGTCAAGTCATTAACCTTTACTGCCCTGTCCAGACTTTCATAATATGTATACTCTTCACTGGGCACACAGGATATTTTTGTTTCCAGGAAATATATGTTTTGGGTCGCTAATTCGCTGCTCTCCCCCAGGATTTCTATTCTTGCAAGATTCCTCACCCAGTACATGGCCCTTTCGTCAGGTATTATTATTCTTAAAGGTTTGTCTTTGTCCTCCAGGGGTTTACCGTTAATAGTGTGTGCAAGGATAACATCCCTTGCCTTTAAAACTTCACCCGGTACCTCTATGGAATAACCATCTCCCGCAATTAATCTTATAGCGAACAGCTGCGATTGCCTTTTATCGTATTTGACCAGCAGGTCCGCAAGCAAAGGCCCTGTCACCGAATAATTGGTCTTGTTGCCGGCAGAATCAATTGCCACCGCATCCATGGTAACTGACTCCATGCTCTTTAATTCTTCAATAGTTACATCAACCTCTCCACCATCCAGCCCCGCTATTGTAAATTTCTCCACTGCCGTTTCACTCTCAGTCCCTTTCCCGCCTGTATCTGCTGCATTTGAACACCCCGCAAGAACCAGCATAAGCACCAGAACAAGTGCTACCGGCTTTAATGTTCCCTTATTCTTTCCCATTAATATTAACCTCCCTTTTTATCCGGTTATAGTTCGCCATACATATATTAACTGTATCCAGTACCGCTCTGCTGCTACAGGTAGCCCCCGTGATTGCTACCACCTCTTCCGGTGACCTTGCCGAAATCTTAACCAGGGCAAGCTGCCTGTCCGTACTTTTCCCCCCGAACCTGTCCAGGAACCACTCTTCGGACAGATATGCCCCATAATCCTCGGACTCGTGATGTTCAAGCACCTTGACTTCTTCTACAATGTCCTGCCCTGTATCTATAATAACCAGAAGCTTTATTGTATCTTTAAATCCTTTTTCGTTTACTATCTGGATTATGGTCCTGTTCTCACCATCGCTTTTTTCAACAAGATACACTCCCTTGTATACTATGAGCAGCAGCCGATTTGGAGGTAAATTTCCAATTCGGAAGTTGCTCATATTGTTTTTTGAAAACTTAATAAACACTGTTTTCTATGTGACCTTTGTCTTTTTTCTTAAGCGGAATTATTTATCGTAGCCGGGGCTTGTGGATATGTGGTCAACGCATAGCGTTGTCCAAGCAGTTGTGGGGCCTGTGGGTAACTCGTCAGAGTTATCCATCAGAATCCACAACTGCGGCATATCCACAGCCCAGCAGTTACAGTCTCTTTAACGGTATAAGCTTGCCTGTTACACTATCTTTCTTAATAAAGTTTGCAGTCTTGGGATGTCTTTGGGAAAATATAGCCAAAGGTGTCTACCAAGGGAATGTTCCAACGCCTCCTGTTGCCCCGTTATCGGGTGTCTTCCTTTTTGAGAGTGTTCCCCTGGTCCCATGATATAGACCTACACGCTGACTGTTTCCCGGTTACCCCTCCCTCCTGCAAGCAGAGGGAGGCCTGTGCATCGAGGGGTACCGGTGTATTCCAATAGCTCGCAAGGCTGTCGTTCATGGGTTTCCCAGGGACATCCCAGGACTGTAGACATCATATCCTTTTTAGGTAATTGTGAAACTATAAGATAAAAATTTACAGTTAGCATTCAATAATAGAAGATATAGGGAAAATACAGAGTACCAGAGAGTGAATTTAATCAAGAAAGGTCTGAATTTTATTGATGAACATTGAAAACAGAAAAAACAGGCATGACAATTAGACCCCAATATTTATGCAAATGAGGTAGATGCTTAAGTTTAGCGGGTTGTGCGAATTAAGCAGCTATAGATTTAACAGAACGGATTTTATCTATAGCCCCCATACGGTATGCCAGTAAAACAGTAATAAGATGCGCAGCACCAGCCATAAAGAAATCTGCCTTGATGGTTTTGCGGTCTCTAGCCCGGAGATTACCAAGCTGTAGAGGAAGTTTGAGCCTTGAGATAACCTGCTCAATGATATGACGAAGTCCTGCTATTTGATTCCATTGCTCTGTATCTCTAGGGATAGGGGTATGAGCTCTGTAATTATCTTTGGGATATGTATAAAACATTCTGCCACAATCGGAAGTTGTACATTTATCCTCGCAGGAGCAAACATATTTGCCACCAGGTAACTTTTTAGTTTTAGGGCAAATAAACTTATTCCTAAAGGAACGGTTTTTACCTTTACAAGAGCCATCCCATTTCATTGGAAGAGATGGGTCCTTTGGACAGGTAGGGATGCCATTTTCATTAATTCCTGGTTTGCCGAAATCTTGTCTGGTATTGCGAGGATTAAGAGCAATAACAGGCAGTATACCATGATTCTCAAAGAGGTATTGATAGTTGGGAACATCATCGAATCCCGAATCAGCAGTCATAGCATAAATATTAAAGTCATGATGATGCTCAAAGAAGTTTTCCATAGCAGGTATAAGCAGTTTTCCATCCCATGTAAGTTTAACTTCTTCAGGGGATGAAAGCTCAGAATTATCGGTGGTATTATCATTAAAATCCGGTTGGAAATCGCAAAAGTCCATATGTCTTAGAATACCGAGAGCATTGGACACCGCTATAGTTTTGTGAGCATAACAGAAAGTGCCATTGATATATTGCAATTTAATATTAGGGTCAACAGAAGCAGTTTTAGGCATTTGATTATAGGCCATTTTATAGATGTCTTCTTTTGACTTGTCCTTGTTAAGGTATTGAAGCTTTTTAACAAGAGCATTAAAGAATTTGGGGTTGTTTTCCTTAACATAGCATTCAATACCAGTAGTATCCATAATATAAACTTCAGCAGGATTGATGTCTAATTCTTTTTCAAGGGCTTGGCCAATTTCCTGACAAATGGGTTCAGTAATATCAACTAACTTATGAAAGAAAGCTTCAATGTCATCACAGTAATCCTGTTTGAACCTTGAGTAAAAAGAAGCGTCAGGGACGGTATTAAGCCCACAAAAATCACGGAGTTCTTTTGAAAAGGACAAAAAAGTAATAAGCAAACCAATAGTTGGTATAGATAGTAACTTTTGCAGCAGTAAAGTTGAAATAATTGAATCGAGAGAGTTATCATGAGGGCGACCAGTAGCTTTATTATAGTGGAAATACCAATTTACAGGGATTAACTCACAAATATTAATATACTGGTCAAGAAGTTGAAGTAACTGTGGTTTTTGAACAACAACAAATTTATGAAAATCATCAATAAAATCAGAAAAATGAAGTTGTTTTATCATGCAGGATTTCCTTTCGTTTTGGTTAGATTTTGAATATTTGGTACAATATATAATTCGACAAAAGTGGAGGAAAATCCTGCTGATATATAAAATAAAACCCTTTAAAATCAAAGATTTTGGGGTTTTACAAAAGGCTAATATCCTTTTGCAAAGGAGGTGAAATAGATGTCTAACCCTTTGTTTGTCGGTATTGATGTAAGCAGCAAGGACAATGTGGTCTGTTGTCTGACTAACAATGATGAGAATAGACCCTTATGCAGATTTACTGTCCTTAACAACCGGCCCGGTATTTTGGAGCTTAAGGAACGGATCAACCGGTTAGTGCAAAATCATAACTTCACCGAAATACGTTTCGGGCTTGAACATACCGGCTGTTACTCTACCCATGCGGCCATGTACTTACAACGTCATCTGGACTTCGGTTGCCCCAATGTCAGGGTATACATGTTTAACCCCAGCCTCATTAAGGAGTTCAAAAAGGCTCATTTCCTGGATGCTCCTAAAAATGACAGGGTCGATGCCTGGTATATCGCTTCCAAGCTTATGGCCGGCCACCTGCCTCATCCTTTTACCTGGAGTGAGCCTATGATGGCCCTACAGAGGCTAACACGGGCCAGATACCATCTTATGCAGGCCCTGGTACGGGAAAGCAATTTCCTTATGACCAACCTGTACCTAAAATGCAGTGATTACACGCTTGCTTTTGATAACAAGCTGTCTGCTACCTCTTTGGCCGTCATGGAAGAGTTTGAATCCGCAGAAGCCCTTGCAGAGGCTTCCATGGACGAGCTTACCCAATTCCTGATCCAGCATGGTAAGAACCGGTTCGATGACCCTGGGGCTGTAGCCAGGGAGCTACAAAAAGCTGCCCGTTCTTCTTACCGATTGCCTAAGGCCATGGCTGATTCGGTCAATCTGGCTATGGCCTCCAGTATTCGGGTTATCAGGACGATCCAGGAACAGCTGAAGTCTCTAAAGAAGGCCATTGAAGACCATTTAAAAACTATTCCTCAAACACTGGATTCCGTACCTGGTATCGGCCCCATCTTTGCCTCCGGTATCCTGGCTGAAATCGGTGATATCCACCAGTTTGACAGTCACAAACAGCTGGCCAAGTTCGCAGGCCTGGCTTGGACACAGCACCAATCGGGAAATTTTACTGCCAGTCAAACTCGACTTATTCGTTCAGGCAATCGCTTTTTACGCTACTACCTCATAGAGGCGGCTGACAGTGTCAGGATGCACGACCCTGTCTTTGCCGAGTACTATGCAATGAAAAAAGCGGAGCCTAAGCAATTTGCCCATAAACGTGCCCTTGCGCTTACTGCCCGGAAACTGGTTCGATTGGTCTTTTGTCTGCTAAAGACTAATCAACTCTACCAGCCGAAAGGGGGAAACCGACATGATAGTTGAATAAACTATTCAATGTCTATTCCCACCCTGATACTGCGTTTAAGATTAATACTTTTCTATTAAGTTGGGTGGGTTTAGTTTAGTGATGCCTTTTTTCGGCATACACCTCCTTTGTAGCAGCAAATTCCTAAAAAAAATTCCCAGTTAGCACTTGACATCACACCGCTGCTCTCAATGTTTCTACCCTCATAGGCCTTTAATCGGGATACCTGTTCACTTCCCTTTATCACACCGTTGACAGCATCAGGAATATTCCCCACCGAACAGGATACAAGCATTAAAACCATTACTATCCCGGCACCCAACCTGTTTTTGTATATGCGTAACACCTCCGTACACTTAAGATTATCTCGCAGCACTTACCAAAACAAAAAGCCCCTTCCAGTTGAAAAGGACTTTTTTATCCAAAAATAAACACCTTCAGGGGAAGGTGTTATAGATAAGCAAATCGGTTAATTTATTACTGTATCCCCTTTCCTCACTGGGAGGCATGGCCGTTTCCAGCCATACCCTGACGGTCCTGTATCCATAGCCTACTCTGCCTCAGGTAATACAGGCTCGGAGATATGCAATTGTAATTATATTTTAAATTATTGTTATATGCTTGTCAATTGTTGATTAACAAGATAACTGACAAAACATGAGATGCGAAACGAAGACCCGGGATATAGTGGGAACCGTTGGTATGACTAGGGATAACGAGGGATGGTTACGGAAACGAATGACAATTATTCTGAGATTAAAAACGGTGTGGATAATATTGTGGATAAATAAAAAGAAAAGAGCAGATAAAGCACTGGAAGCTTTGTAGCGTAAGGGATAAGGTGCTTTTTTACTGCTCTTTTTTATATTATAACAGGGGCAAGCGAAAAATGGAATAGTTAAGGCGTGCGAACGGTGGCGTTACTGAGCGTGCATAAGCGTGTAATGAAATTACTTAAATGTTGAAAGTATAGTAAAAATCAGCGTTTGAGAGGGTAGGTTCACTAACGCCGGCGTGCGAATGGCGTGCGAAATTACATGAATTGGGTTTGTTTTTTGCTTAAAACCAAAGGGACAAATTGAACATTTTAATAAAACGATGTCCCATTGCAGTATTTATGCAGGTTCAAGCCGTTATTAGGTGCACAAAAAACTGCCAAAGCAATGGGACATCGTTTTGGCAGTTTTTACTATATTATATGTAAAAATATAAAGGATGTATAATTCTATCTTTTAAGCTCAAAAAATTAAGCGTATTCTTTAGTGGCCGCTTCTTCTCCGCTTTCGCCATTCATGGAGTTGAATGACATACCTTTTTTAACTCTATTGTACTTCATATTTATAGTTCCAATAACATCCTCATGGTCCCTGACATCTAATTGCCTAAATTTTAATATCATATCCACTTCAACATCAGACAACCTTCCTACATCCCCGGTTAAAACTTCTAATTCTCTTTTAATATTAAACCTTTCTGTACCGGTAATTAGCCAGTCTGTTGTTACATTAAAAAGCATAGCCAATTCTAGTATAGCATTACAATTAGGAACTATTTGGTTGTTTTCAATTTTTCCTATATTACTTCTTGAAATACCTGTTATTTTTGCTACTTCTTCTTGCTTTAATTTAAGTTTCTCACGCATCATTTTCACTCTTTTTCCTAGAGTATCCAATTAATTACCACCTCTTTCATGCTCATATATGAGAATAGCATAAAAGCTCGAAACCTAGTAAAAATGGGTATTTAAAGTATTATACTCTCTAATATGAGAAATTTCGCTTGACTTGTGCTCATATTTGAGAGTATAATTAAAATGATATATTATCACATCACAATGATATTTTATCAGGCAATCAGCGCAAAATAAAGTATTTTATGGCAGGTCATCAAATTTTATTCACAGTGTGAGGAGGTGAGGATCATTACAGAAAAAGTTCTTGATTGGATTAGGCGGCATTTCGATACCGCACACATTAATGTAGAGGCTTTTCCGGCCTTTCCTGGGGGACAGATTATCACCGACCAGGCCGGAGAAAAAATGGTTGTTTTCTGGGATATTCTTCACGATCGTGTAGCCTACAGGTTCCCCGGAAACTGAGAGAAAGACTGACTGAGAATCAGTGTATTAAGAAGTAAAAATTGAGAGGAGTGAAGTAAAGTGGATCAAAACAAGATGGTGGAAAATGTCATCCAGAAGAAAAGGTTACTTCAAAAGTATTACGAAATGGCTTGCCATAACTTGATGTGCTATTCCAGGAATTATCTCATGGAGCTGGAGCAAAAGGAAGGATTCGAGACTGAATGGAAACAGGCTAATGAAGAGTGCTTATTGCTGCAGGAAATGATGGATGAACTGGATGCCCAGGGACAAAAAGAAGCTGCTCAAAAAGTACCAGTTCATGAGCAGCTGAAAGTGGTCACAGTATATAGCCCAGGGATAATAAGTTTTGGCAATATATTCAGACACAGCCTGCTATTTAACTACATAGGCAGTAAGCTTAAAATCCATCATGCAACAAATGACCGTATCCTGATTTTTGACTTAGAAGACAAGTTTATTGGTGAAGCAACGGCTGTCGAGAATTAATCATCGTTGGAGAAATCAACAAAATCAGGAACATTACTTTCATCAAGTTCACCAAGCGTTTGTTCAATAAATTTTCTATTTATGTAAGAACATGCTTCCTGAAGTTCGGTTCCGCTGATTATACCTTTATCAATCAAGACTTTAGCAAGTGCTTTAGCATATAACTCATTGGCACAAAGTTTTGTTGTTAATTCATTAATCAGCGGGGTTTTGCTCATAAAGTCTACATACTTTTCTTTCTTCAAAATAATCACCTCCATCTATATATTTTACCACGGGAGGTATGTAAAAAGGAGTGAGGTCTTGAAACATGGCAAGAGGCCCACAAGGGCGCAGAAAATCAGGATTAAATCAAAAGGATTAAACCCGAACAACTGGCTTGTAGTGAAGGACTGTAAAGAGTGTTTTGAAGTGGTTCACAGGATTTCAGGAAAAACAAGAAGGTTATAACTGAAAGGAGGATGCTTGATGCAACGCAAAAGACAGCTGACACCCTTTGGCATGTTGGTCAAGAAAGCACTCATTGACAAGGGTATGACCCAAATTCAACTTGCAGCAGAGGTTGGAACAAGCGACAAGTACCTCAATCTCATTCTATATGGGGACAGGTCGGGAGACAAATACCTTGTAAGTATCGTAAGGGTGCTTGGTCTGGATCCTGAAGTATTAAAAGAAATAGCGTAAGGGAGGAATAGGTTTGAAGAATATTGATGATTTTATTCTTGAGCTGAATAACTTCAAGGCTAAGATGGGTTTAGGTGAGGATAATCCCACAGATAAATATTTTACAACAGATGACAATAACGAAAGGGTTCTTATTCTCGACCTTATTCTTAAGAGGAAGCAAAATGAACTGAAGAGTAAGGCAAAGCAGATCCAGGAGGAGATTGAGAGAGAAATCAATGACTTCTTTGACTATCTTCATATGAAACAGGCAAGTATTGAAACGCTCCATGGTATAAACACCTATATCCAGGGCGAAACCGAGAAGGTTGAAGAGATGATCAGCAAAATCAAGGTGATGAAAGGCGAATGACCGGAGGGATGAAAAATGGTTGGAGGTAAAGGAAAAGAGCGCCCAGCCCACAAGCAAAAACGCTCTTTACCAAATAAACTGATGAAAACCTTCATCTTCTCTATTGTATCACAGCAGATTACAAAGTGTAAGGGGGGAAGGATTTGGCTGAAACGTTTGTCACGCTTGAAGAAGCTGCTGAGCTAGAAGGGTTAAGTTATGAAGCTATGAAAAAACGTGTCCAAAGGAACACAAGTGATTTCAAAATAAGGACTGAGAAAAGAAACGGAGGGAAAGACAGGGTTTTGGTTGCTCTCTCCTCTCTCTCTAAAAAAGCAAGACGAGGTCATAAAGAAAAGATGAATATAGAAGGGAGGGATGTTGTGATTGATCAAAAAGCGAATCAGGAAGAGACACCCTGGTACATAGATATTGACTTGAATTGGTATATCGAAAATCATGGTAAACAGTATTACCAGGCGGTGGAACTTTCAAAGAGTATTCAGGAATTTTTAGACTATGAAGGTGAGCGGACAACGTTTGCAGATGAATTTGCAAAGAAGCTTGGTATCAGCCAAAGAACATTATACAGGTACTCCAAGGATTATCTTGAGGCGGCAGCCTGGGCCGGGAAGCTTCACGATTATACCGGCAACAATTACGACTTCTTCAAGGTTCTCTCTCTTTGCAGAAAGCCGAAAGAAAGCAATACATTCCCGTCACTGACGTCAGAAGTCAGGGCGTACATTGAAAATATATGGTTTGATAAGCATTTTGCAGCTAATGACGGAACGGTGGAAATGCTCTACTCTAAGCTTGAAGAGGTTGCCAAGGCCAAAGGCTGGGAATACCCATCCTATCAGACGGTGACAAGATACATTACTTACTTGATGGAAGAGAAGAGAGCTAAGAACGCCCATTTCCTTGCAGCTAAAGGTTTGAGAGAATACAAAAACAAGGTGATGGTCAAAGGATCAAGGGATACCAAGTCACTTCCGGTCATGGGTCTTGTGCAGGGTGACGGGCACACATTTGACTGCTGGGTGGCATATACTCATCCGAACGGGAAGGTCTCAGCAGTAAGGCCCAAGCTTGTGGCATGGATAGACACTCGAAGCAGGGTGATTCTTGGAGATGTGATGTGCTTAAATGCCAACTCACAGATATTGAAGAAGTCCCTGCTCAAGATGATCTATAGTACACCGGGCGGAGTTCCTCAGTGGCTGCTTATTGACAATGGCAAAGACTACAAAGCGGAGACTATGACAGGTAAGAAACGAAGTCAACGGAGAAATGAATTATGCTTTGATAGTGAGACTCAGGGCTTCTATCGGAGCATAGGAATTCAGGATGATATATATAGTTTGCCATATCAGCCTTGGTCAAAAGCGCAGATAGAGAGATTCTTCGGAACGGTGTGCTCCAGCTTTACAAAGTGGATGTTCTCATATACCGGTACACTGAGTGGATCCAAGACGGCAGCGAAAATCAAGAAAGATATTAAAAAGATGCTGGAATATGGAGAGCTTTTGACACTGGAAGAGTTCTACGAGATTTGGAGCAGATGGCTCAATGAAGTATATCACAAGAAGCAGCACTCGGGGCTAAAGCGGGCGAAAGAACAATATACAGTACCGATTGAGTTATACATGAAGGCTGAAGAGCGATACTACAAACCGGCTCCTCCGAAGTCGTATGCTTCTATCCTGATGATGAAAGCGGAAAGGGTCCATGTGTACAACATCGGCATCAGAAAGTTTGGATATGAATACAGGGCCCAGGAGCTATGTGATTACATCGGAGAAAAGGTAGACATAAAATGGGATGCGGACGATGTGACCAGGCTCTATGTGTATACAACGGAAGGTAAAAAGATTTGCGAAGCAATATCCCAGGAGCTCTTAATGATAGCTCCCAGGGTAAAGCAAAAAGCACTTGAGAAACACATCAAGATGCAAAAGAAACAAATCAGGACCGATATGGAACGTATTAAGGAATATACGACACCATTTGAGGAGACGGTTACCCAGTATAACCAGACCGGTGAGGTTATAGGGGATCTGATGATCAAGGGCAAGGGTAACGACAAAGTTGTGGCCCTGCCTCAAGACAAACAATTCAGAGAAGAAACCAAGGACAAGAAAAATAAGAAGAAGCAAGATGTCGACAACGAGTTTTTCGATAAGAAAGCTCGGGAAGCGCTTTCAAAGTTAAGATTATTGGGGTAAAAAATATTAGAAAAGTGAGGGATAAGAAATGGAAGCAGTAGCAATTTATACATCTGGTGAAGTGAAAGACTTGGCCCAAAGGGTCAATGAACATTTGAAGGCAAACAAAAAGACAAAGGCAGAACTTGCCAATGAACTGAATTATTCCAGAAGTACTATCTCAAGGTATTTGTCAGGGAAATACGATTGTGATGTAACGGAGATTGAAGCAAAACTTGAAGAGTACCTTAATAACAATTCGGCAAACAATGAGGCACCGGCAGCAGACCAGACAAGTGTCATAAAGCTTACTAAACGGCGAAGCTTCTTTGAAAGCCGTGATTCAAAAAATGTCATAGGTGTATGCAGCTCATGCCAGGAAGATATGGGGCTTGGGATCGTAGTTGGGAAGTCAGGCTTTGGCAAGACTCATGCTTTGAAGTATTATGCTAAGATGCCACATGTGGCATATATCGAATGTGATGATACCATGTCAAGCCGTGACCTGGTAGAAGCTATTGAAAGGGCTCTCGGCATACCGCAGACATACGGAACAATTTGGAAAAGGGTCAACGGCATCAGAGAGTTCTTTAATGTGAATCATGGTTATTTACTTATCATTGATGAAGCCGACAAGCTTATAAGCAAGTATACTCAGAAAAAAATGGAGATCCTCCGGGGAATATTTGACCAGTCGGATGTAGGCTTGGTCATTGCCGGAGAACCGAAGCTTGAAGCGCAGATTAAGAGCTATCTTACCCGCTTTGCAAACAGGATCGATTTTTATGCTGCACTCCGGGGGCTCACTTCTCAAGAGGTTGAGAAGTACCTGGAAGGCTACAAGATTGAGCAGGATGCGCTGCAGGAAATGATTTTTCGGGCATGCAACAATCAAACAGGGTGCTTCCGGCTGCTTGACAGGACTTTGAACAATGTTATCAGGATTATGAATGAAAGCGGCAAGGATGTCATCACTCTTAAGATAATAGCTCAGGCAAGCAGCATGATGATGCTGTAAAAATGATTGGGGGTATATCGATGGATAAGGTCAGAATAAGAGACGATGAAAATATAATAGTGTTTGTGAACATGGAAGCAGGTATTAACGTCTGTAGGCTTGATGAGCTTTGGGCGCAGGAAAGCTATGGTACATATGCCTCAGATGAGGAATATGAGAAAGTGAAACAAGAGAATGAAGCGAAAGAACGGGCAAAAAGAGAGAGAACTAAGAAACAAATGATTTCCTCAATATCGGCTCACAGGCATAATCAGGGACCATATAAGGTTGGACCATTTAGCGAATGGGAACGGGAACAATTAAAGTATCTTTTGGATCAAGGAATATCTGAAGAGAAAATTGCTGAAATACTGCACAGGTCTTTAAGAGGCATCAGGGCTGCTAAAGGATGGATTAAACGCCCGGAAAAGATGAATAGCTCAAAAAGGCAAAAGGCGCTATACCGGGGGGTGAGACAATGCACGGGCTAGCATTTAAGAAAACGGATTTAAAAGAAGCTTTTGCAGCCAAGGAAATAGCCATACAGCGCTTAAATTATGCAGTGGACCCTGACTTTATAGATGCGGCCATATTTGAACTGGAAGCTGCGGAGAAACGCCTAAAAAAAGTGGCGGGGGTTATTTGCCAGTATGACATTCATAACGTTGGCGGCGAAATTGTAACTCCTTCGGGTATAGGCAGATATGTAGGGTTCAATCCAACGAACGGGGAAGTGATTGTGGAGATGGATTTTGAATACCTGGTAGCGTTTAATGGTAATGAATGTTATCCCGCAGCCGCAGAAAATGCAGTTAATACAGAGGCAGAAGAAATACGCTGAAAAGAAAAAATGGAGGAAGAAAAAGAAGGAATAATTTTTAAAGGAGGAATAATCAATGGCAAGAGTGAGGATCCCGGACGACCCGGTATTAAGAAACTGGGACGATGTCAACATAGTTCTCAAGGAAATCGGTGAATGTCAAATACAGATTGAAGAGATTGAAGCTGATATGAACACAAAAATTTCTGATGTTAAGCTGGAGGCTGAAATGGATGCCAAGCCTCTGCAAGATAACATCAAAAAGCTGGAGGCCCAGATAAAAGAATTTGTTGAAGCAAATAAACATGAACTACAAGGTAAAACCAAGACTCTTAATTTTGGCAAAACCGGTTTCAGGAAGAGTACAAAGATAATGTTAAGAAAGGTCCAGAATGTGATTAAAAACCTTGAGGCATTCGGTATGCTGGATTGCATCACGATTACCAAAAAGGTTAATAAAGAAGTGCTGAAGAAATATTCTGATGAGGATATTGCAAAAATAGGAGCGCAGAAAAAGGTGGAAGATATATTCTGGTATGAAGTAGACCGTGAAAAACTTCAATGTTAGGAGTGGCACTCATGGCTGAAAAAGGAAATAGGTCCCAGATAAAAAGTATCTGGGGCCTTGCTAAATCAAAAGAACTAAACCTGGCTGATGAGGACCTGTATGCCATCATTATTCGGGAGACCGGAAAAGATAGCATGAGGCAACTGACGACCAAGGAAAAAAATCGTGTCATTACAGTTCTTATCAATATGAAAGACTCCGTCAAAGGCAAGAGGACTGATACTGGTGGGAACACCCGTACAACCAGGCAGAGGAAAAAGATATACATGCTTACCAAGGAGCTTGGCTGGAACAATAACAATGCAAGGATCAACGGTTTTGTCAAAAAGATGTTTAATGTCGAGCGGCTTGAATGGCTGGATAATAATCAGTGCAGCAGGCTCATCGAGATGCTAAAGAGCATGGTTGAGAGAGAGGCCGCCAAGAAGGGAGACGGCTCATTTGGCAGCTAAGAAGAAGTATAAGAAGCTCACCAACATGGAAATCAAGAAGTTTGAGGAAGGAATAAAAGCCAAGGGTGAAACAACATACAATATTGGAGAACTGTATAAGGAAGTGGTTGCTCCGGTGATGGAGCTCTAAAGGGAGGAGATAAATTGGAAAGCATCAAAATCAAGCTTGAGTTTACAGTGAACATTGATATCATCAAAAAGGTTCTTATAGAAAGAGGTCTTGCAGTGAATATCAGCAATATAAAGAAGGTCGCAAGCGTATACAAATCAAGACAATATTCCATAAAGGATAATAAATTCTTTGATGACTTCCCAAGAGACAAGGAAACATTGCTAATGTATGGGTTCAAGTTAAACAATGAGGAGGGCAATAAATGATAAACTTCAAACAGAAACTGGGATTTGTTCCACTACTTATTTTGGATGATGGTCACGGGGAGGAAACGGCAGGTAAGAGGACGCCTCAATTCCCTGACGGGACTGTAATCCGTGAAAATCAATTCAATAAACCGGTCGTAAATCTCATCGAACAGGATGCAAAACGGCTTGGCTTTAATACTCTGCAAGTAGCTCCTGAAGACGATGACGTTTCGCTTCCAACGAGGAGCAGCAGGGCAAATGCAGCTTATAAAAAATACAAAGCCGAATTGAAAGCCCAAGGCATAGATATAAACGGCAAAGTCATTGCAGTCTATATCAGCATCCATTTCAATGCTCTTCTTGGAACATGGGAAAGTACGGCCGAAGGGGTAGAGACCCATTACTATCCCGGCAGTACAAATGGGAAAAGGCTGGCAGAGTGCATTCAAAAACAGCTGATCAAAGGCACTATACAAAATAATCGTGGTATTAAAGAGTCAGATTTTCATGTACTAAGAGAAACGGCAATGCCTGCTGCACTGGTGGAAGGCGGGTTTATGGATAATCTAAGGGAGGCTTCACTGATGCTCGACAAAGACTTTCAAAAAGAAGTTGCAACGGAAGTTCTCATGGGCGGGTGTGAATTCTTTGGAGTTGAGTATATTAAAGAAACACCGGCAAATGTCCCTCAATGGCAGATCGATGCCTTCAGAAAACTCGTTGAGAACAAAGTCATCAATACTCCTGAAGCCTGGGGAAACAGGCTGGCAGAGGTACCCACCATCGGTGAGGTCATGGGCCTCCTGGCGAACATGTTTTAGCGGTGATCTCAGGATTTATTGAAAAATAGCTTAAAATAATGTATTTTAAAAGGTGGTGAGGTCATTGAATAAAGATCCGTTAAATAATATAAGATCTGATGAACTCCCGGAACCATACTCAACAATTTCGGCAAAAATCGGTATAAAAAATACGCTGGCTCTTGCAGAAATCGTAGGCGGCACATATATATATTTTCCAAAAGTCGATACAATAACAAGACCTCACAGAAATAAAGACATACGAGAAGAATTTAACGGGTACAACCACAGAGAGTTAGCCATCAAATACAATCTAACCGAAAGATGGATAAAAGAAATATGTGCCGACCTTATAAAAAAAGAGAGGAATAAACCTCTGGACGGGCAGATTTCAATATTCGAAGTATAGAACAAAGCTTTGGAATTGCTTCATGCCAAGTATTCCAAGAAAAAGTTTTAAAATCATAGTATAAGGAAAAATTTTCTTGTACTATGATTTTTTTATTTTAGAAAAGGAGGTTAAACAATGAAAAGGTTTTTGACATTCGTTATTACTCTGGTACTGATATTCGGCACCGTGCATATCGCCATGGCCGCACCATCGGATGTGGGAGGCACAATAATTGAAATGCAAAATACTGTGACAGAAATCCTTGTTAATGTATTGTTGGCTCTGATTACACTGGTCGGCGCATACGCAACTTTGTACATCAAGAAATCATCAGAAAAACTGAAGGCGGAGACGGAAAAGATTCAAGAGGAAAAACAGCGGAATATTGTCAATACTGCCCTGGAGTATATGGAGCGGACAGCTGAAAAGACTGTAAATAAAATTGAGCAGGTGACAGCCAAGCAGATCCGTAAAGCGGTCAAGGAAGGAACCGTTGACAGAAAAGCATTGGAAGCTCTGGCCCAGGAGGCTTTCAATGAAATTAAAGAAACCCTTGGCCCTGAATATATTCAGGTTCTGCAGGAAAGCTTGGGGAATGCTGAAAAGTATATCCTGAATACCATTGAGGAGAAAGTAGCGGAACTTAAACGTAAGGGATAGGTGGTATAGATGGATTCTACGTGGATTATTCAAACAATTACCATGCTGGGCATCGGAGCTTTGACATACTTTGTCAAGGACTTAAAAAAAAGCATTGACAAAAAGATTGAACAGAATTCAAAGAGCATTGAGGGTAACGTGCAAAAAATTGAAACTTTGGAAGAGAAGTTTTACGACTATAAAGAGCATGTGGCAAGCCGTTATGTCCAAAAGGATGAATTTATTCGGGCAATCACCAGTCTGGATAAGAAACTCGACAAGATTTATGACAAGGTGGTTGAACAGAAAGGAGAATAAAAATGGGATTAGGGAATGAGAATATCGCTCAAGTTATGCGAAACAAAAAAATGCGTGGACAAATAATGAGAACCCTGGCAATCTTCTACCCTGATCCGGTAATGGTCTGCGATTTAAAAGTGGCCTTGATAACCAGAGGTGCCAACTCCGTAGCCGAACTAGAGAGACACCTAAAATACCTGGAGGATGCCGAGTATATTCATCTCAAAGACGGGCTTGATAAAACAGTCAGGGACGATGACTTGATTGAGATCACTGCCGCAGGCGTAAAGCTGTTAGAAGGTGATATTGAGGATATAAGCGTGATGCTTTAAGGAGTTGATTGCTGGTGGGCAAGGAACGACAGCGTAACAGAATAAAATCACGTGTTGACGAGCTGCCGGATGACATCCGGGAATTGCTTGATGAGATGCTTGCAGACGTTAACTATTCATACAAGGAAATTGCAGATGAAATTACCGACCGTGGATTTAATATCAGCAAGTCAGCTGTCGGGCGGTACGCTATCAGGCAAAATGCCATATCGAAAAGGCTTAAGGAAGTTGCAGAGCAGACCCGGGTGATTGTGGAGGCTGCACAGAATAATAACTTTGATGCTGTGGGCGCCACCACTTCTATGTTGACAGCTGGACTTGCAAGGAAAATAGCAACCGCCCAGGAAGAGATTGATAATATGCCGATTGATAAGGCGGCCAGATTGGTTGTCCAGCTGGAACGCAGCGCCGTTTACAGGGAAAAATTCAGGCTGCAGTATGAAAAAGGTGTTAAGGAAGCAATCCAGGAAGTCAAGAAGGAACTGCAGGCAGAACTTGAGCATGAGCCTGAACTGTTATTAAGAATGGATGAGCTGGCTGAAAGGGTTGCGGCCAGGATGGAAAAACGGAATCAGGAGGGGTAAACATAGATTAAACATAGATAAAGTTATAAAGCTCTGAGCGCCCGTTTAAATGACTTTATCTATTTTTGATATCTACGGTCGCAAAAAATTTTGTAACGCAAAATAACGCAGACTAACGCAATAATAACGCACTTTTAACGGGTAACCTCTCTCGGATGGTGATATGTTTGAGTATAGTCATGGAACTTACCGGAAAACAAAATCGGAAAAGACACCAAATAATTAAAACCGGGCAAAAAAACTTCAGAGAGTTTTGCAATGCCATGAACCCGGAGTTCTTCAGGCCGTCAAGGAAGTTTCAGGATATTCTGTGTAATACATTGCAGGCCATCTACGAAAAAGAATTAATAAACCCAAAGACGGGAAAACCCTATGACATACTGGTCGTATCACTTCCGCCAGGACACGGCAAGTCATATACGGCAGGAATGTTTTGCATGTGGGCATACGGACAAGACATATCAAACCAGGTAATAACGGTATCATACAATGGTACGCTTTCAACCAGGTTTGCAAAAACGGTCAGGGACCATATAGAAGATAAGGAGATACCTGACGACACGGACTATTATGTTGTGAATAGCTTCTTTCCTAACCTGAAGATTAAATCCGGCGATGGTGCAATGGACCTTTGGAGTTTGGAAGGCTCATATATGTCATATCTGGCGACATCTTTTGAAGGCTCCATCACGGGTATGCGTGGCAATATAGGCATAATAGACGATCCTATCAAAAACAAAGAGGAAGCGGTAAATGAAAAGGTTAAGAAGAAGCACTGGGACTGGTACAAAAACACCTTTACATCCCGTATGGTTGAAGGAGCTATCCAGATAATCATCCAAACCAGATGGGCTACCGATGACCTTGCGGGACGCATCATATCAAAATTTCCGGACAGGACATATGTACTTAATATGCCGGTACTTAATGAAAATGATGAACCGCTGTGTGATGAAATATTGTCCTATGACGCTATCATGGAAAAGAAAGATACCCTTGATGAGGATATATGGCTGGCTAACTATATGCAGGAGCCCATTGACAAAAAAGGCGGTCTGTATAAGGGCTTCAAATATTATGACTTCCTGCCGTCGGAGGATTTTGAAATGAGAATAGCCTATATTGATACGGCAGATGAGGGGACTGACAATCTTTGCTGTATCGGTGCAGGGGTCAAAGATAAGCTTGGGTATGTGCTGGATATATATTATACCGATGCGCCGATGGAAGTTACCGAAGAAAAGACGGCAATATTCCTGTTGGAAAACGATATCCGGTATGCAGTCATAGAAAGTAACAATGGCGGGAAAGGCTTTGCCCGGGCAGTCGAAAAGATTCTTCAAACGAAGTACCATAGCAGGAAATGTAATATCACATGGTTCCACCAGTCAAAGAATAAAAGGGCAAGGATCCTGGTTAATGCATCCAATGTCATGAACCAGTTGTTATTTCCTCAGGACTTAAGCAAACGTTACGAGAAATATTATTTCGACATGATCAAGTGGCAGCGTACAGGCAAGAATGCACACGATGATGCGCCGGATGCGACGACCGGACTGGTTGAAGTGATAAACGGCGATGTGAAAGTAAAAAGCAGATGGGGCTGGTATAGATGAATATACAGGCTATGATCGATGACAGTAAAATGGCCGAATTAGCAAAGTTAATAGGCAAATATGTAGATGACTTTGAGACGTCGCAGTTTAGAAAATACATGACTGAAGGTGTAGCCTATTACAACAAAAATAACACTGAAATCATGCGGCGGCAAAAACTATATTATATTCGCCAAGGGCAAACGGTAGAGGACCCATATAAAGCAAATCATAAGCTTCCTTCCGGGTATATGAAACTGCTTGTAAAGCAAAAGGTGAACTACAGCATCAATAACCGGATTAAGATTGGCAGCAGTGACAATATAGATATCAAAGCGATTGAAGATGCATTAGGAAATTGGAAAAAAGGCCTGAAGCAGGCGGCATATGAAGCGAGCAAAAAGGCCGCCGCATACTGGCAGTTCTATATTAATCAAAATCAGGAGTTTGACTATAAATTAATTCCCGCTGAACAATGCATTGCTATCCCGGCTCCTGATGATCCGGACACAATAGAATACTTTATCCGGTTTTACCAGCAGCAGATTTATGATGCTAAAAGTAAACCTGTGACCATTAAGAAAGTCGAGTTCTGGACAAGTGATAAAGTGTATTACTTTATCCATCAAGATGGTGGCTGGGAATTTGCACCGGAAAGCATTGAACCGTATAATCCGAAGCCTCATATTAAAGCAGTTTACAGGTATGGCGACAAGGTATCCAAAGAGCAGGAACAGTCCTGGGGGCGCCCTCCCTTTGCAGTGCTTTACAATAACGACGAAAAACAGAACGACCTATATCCCGTCAAAGAATTCATAGACATATACGATATCGTGAATTCCGACTTCGCAAATAACCTGGATGATTTCCAGGATATTTACTGGATACTAAAAAACTATAACGGCCAGGATCTTGACGAATTTTTAACCGAGATCAAGGAGCTAAAAGCAATACGCACTGGAGACGGTGGTGATGCCAGGGCAGAAACCATCAATATCCCTACGGAAGCCAGGATAAAAATGCTGGATAACACGGAAAAACTCATATACAAGTTTGGAATGGGGGTTAACCCTGACGATATAGAGGGCAATATTACGAATGTCCGGATCAAGGCCTTATACTCCAATCTTGACTTGAAGGCGAACGACTTTGAAATCGAGCTACAGGACTTCATGCAGCAGGCACTGTACTTTTTAAAAAAATACTTTGAGATAAAAAATACAGGCTTTGATTTCGACGAAAGCAAGATATATTTGGTGTTTGACAGATCAATGATTATCAATGAAGCTGAAATGCTGCAAGTGAATGCAGGGCAGCAGGGGTCCATATCCGAAAAAACAAGGCTTGAGCATCATGCATGGGTGCAGAATGCAGACGATGAACTTAAGCGTATTGAAAAAGAAAAGCCGGATATTGAGCTTGACGATCCATTAGAAGATGATCAGGGTGATGAACAATGACCGGTGAAGAAAAGAAGTTGCAAAAACTCCAAGCGATGACACACGCTAAGGAAGTGCAGCTGAAGAAAGCACTGACAAAGGAATACAGCGCAGTGCTGAGAGAGATTACCAAAGAGATTGCGTTCTATACGTCAAAGATGACTGACGGTAAGCTGACCAGGACAGAGATGTATAAGTACAACCGTTACCAAAGCCTTTCAAAGGCTATCAGTGATTATTTAAAGGATATTAATACCCTTAATGCAAAGTCTCTTTCAAAATATGTAGCTGACCAGTACGAACTAAACTATTTCTATACCGGATATATCATGGAAACCGAATACCAGGTTAAGCTGGCATACCAGCAGTTTAAGAGGGAAACGGTCTTAAAGGCAATCGAAAACCCTATAGCCAATATCAGTCTGGAAAGCAACAAAGCTGCTGTCAGAAATGCCATACAATCAGCCATTACTCAGTCGATCATTAAAGGAGAAGGCATTAATGATGCCGGCAAAAGAGTAAAAAGAGCCCTTGAGCAGAATGCCAACAATGCATTCAGGATCGTCAGAACCGAAACAACCAGGATCATGAACCAGGGCGAATTGGACAGTATGGCACATGCAAAAGATGTCGGTCTGCCAATAAAAAAACAGTGGGTATCCACTTTGGGTCCCACTACGAGATCGTCACATGCAGCGCTTGACGGTGAAATAAAAGATATTGACGAACCATTCTCAAACGGGCTTATGTATCCCGGGGATCCTTCCAGGCCGCCTGAAGAGATTATAAATTGTAGCTGTACGATGATAACCGTCATTGAAGGATATGAAAATGCATACCAATACAGAGCCGCAAGGGGGGTTACCGGGAATGAAATAATACCATACCGCAATTTCAGGGAATGGCGTCAGTATAGAATTTTTTAAGGAGGGAGTATCATGAACTGGCAAGAGATTTTAAACAATGCACTGAAGACTTATATGACCAATCAGGAAGACATTGAAAAGGCAACAAAGGAGATTACGGAAGCCATCAATGCAGAAATACCCAAACATTATGTTGAGAAGGAAAAGTTTGATTCAACGGCTGATGAATTGAAGGCTGCCAATACAAAGATGGCAGAAATGGAAGGGAAAATCGGTGAATTAAGCAAATCGTCTGATGTCAATGAAGAGCTGAAAACAAAACTTGAACAAACACAGCAGGAATTTGCCCAGTTTAAAGTGGACACTGAAAAGCGTGAAAACAACCGCAAGAAGTCCATTGCAATTGAAAAGAATTTGCGTCTGGCCGGTGCTGCCGAGGACTCCATTGACCTTCTCATAAAAGAGTTCGACATCGAAAGCATCACACTTGACCAAGAAGGTAAAATTGTTGATTGGGATACCAAGCTTAATGACCTGAAGACCAAACGTAAAAGCTTGTTTACAGAAGTTTCGCATGAAACCGATAAGCCGGGGGATCAAAAAACATCCGAAACAAAGAAGATAGAGGAGATGAGCACTGAAGAGTATTATAAAAGCATCAACATGAAGCCGTTTAACCAGGCGATCAGGGGCTGATTGCCTGCGAAAGTAAAATTTGAATCCAAGAAGGAGGTATTCATATGTTAACAGCAAAACTGATTGCAAGAAGAGCGCTGCCTATTTTACAGCAAAACCTGGTATTTCCTGCCCTTGTTGCCCTTGATTTTTCAAACACGTATGCAAAGAAGGGTGATACCATCCAGGTCAAAAGGCCTGCGGTGTATATAGCGGATGAATTCGGTAGTACCATAAATCTTCAAGACATTAATCCTTTTCCAGTGTTTGTGAAAATGGATAAGATAGCGGATGTATCTGTCGCAGTGACAGCCAAGCAATTGGCACTGGAGTTGGATGATTTTGAAAATGACGTATTACGTCCGGCTGTAATAGCTATTGCAGAAAAAGTAAACAGGGATGGTCTTGATCTATACAAGTATGTCCCAAATTTTGAAGGCGCCAGCGGCACAACTCCCGATGGGTTGGACGATATTGCAAATGCAAGAAAAGCATTGAATATCGCAAAGGCACCCAATACTGACAGATTTGCCGTATGGGATCCTGATGCGGATGCCAAGCTTTCAATTGTGGATGCCATTGTCTCGGCTGAAAAGTCCGGGTCAACTGCTGCATTAAAGGAAGGTGCCATTGGACGGGTACAGGGTATTAACAACTATATGTGCCAGGACGTGAAGGTTCATACTGCCGGGGGATATACGGCCCTGGAAGACGTAACAGTAACCGTTGAAACCGCTAATAACGCCTATGACACAGGAGCTACAGGACTACCTTACAGCCTTGCAACCTTTACAAGTGCGGCAGGGACTTCTACAGAAAAGCTGCTTAAAGGTGACATCATGACTATTGCGGGAAAACAGTATACCGTGCTTGCAGACAGTGCCGCAGCTGTTGCAGGGGTAGTATCGGATGTCAAGCTTTTCCCGGCATTGACAGAAGATGTGACCAATGAAGAAGTAACCTTTGCCGATGTTTTGGCCGGCGCCCATGTTGCAAATATGGCATTTAACCGCAATGCGTTCGGTTTCGTGACAAGGCCGTTAGAGCCGGCTGCTGGAGCGGATAATTCCATAGAGTCATTCGGAGGCCTTTCCATCAGGGTTGTTATCCAGTATGACATAGATACGAAAAAGACAATCATGTCTATAGACGCACTTTATGGTTGGGCTCCTCTCTACCCGGAGCTTGCAGTAAGAATACTGGGTTAAAATCCTGCCTATTAAATTCAAAGCATAAGGCCTGGTATATCCGTATCAGGCCTTATGTTGAAAGGAGTGGTTTTATGAAGTGTAAATATTGCGGCACAAATTTTTCTATGAGAGTGTGGGCCATTCATGAGAAAAACTGTCCCAAGAAAAATGACAAAAATGAGCCACAGAAAAAAGCTGTTAACTACAATGAGTTAACAGTTTCAGAGCTGAAAAAGCTTCTTGAAGAAAAGAAGATTGAAATCCCTAATAAAGCTAAAAAGAATGACCTTGTAACACTGCTGGAACTGGAAAAGCTTCTTGAAGAAAAAGGGATTGAAATTCCTGATAAAGCTCAAAAAGATGATCTTGTAGCATTGCTTAAAAACGATGCTGAGGACGCTGCTGAGGATGATGAAGCGGTGAATAAAGATGATTAGCCAGGTTATGGACTATTGCAAAAACCATTTTGCAAGATCGGTTGAGGCAGGAGCATTTGAAATCGTATTTGACGGGATCCAGGGCAGTTTCAATCAAAAGTATATTGCCGGACAGTATTTATGGATAAAGGAAAGCTTTGCAAATGACGGTGTGTATAAGATAACGGAAGCAACGGCCAATAAGCTTACACTTGATGCAACGCTGGTCCCTGAAAACACCGGAGAGGCATTTTGTATTTATGGATGTTCTCCTCCGGCCGGATTTCTGGCATTAGTTACGGACATCGAAAATTTTATATCAAATAACGGAGCAAAGGACGGGATAACCAGTGAACATATTGATGATTATTCCGTTTCTTTTGGGTCAGGCGGCGGCTGGGCTGATGCGTTCAAGACACGTCTTGGACAATACCGGAGAATATACGATGATGATGAAAGGCTAAGGGTTCACTACAATATCAGGAAGAAAGGGTATTATTAATGGCTATCCAGGATTACTATAAATCCATACAGGTAGTAAGCAGGCAAGGGACACCGAACGGCCGTGGAGGTACTAATTATATATGGATAGTTGATGGCGAAATACTAGGGCTTATAAATCAAATGACCTCCCGGGAAAAAGAAGCAGCACAAAAGCTGGATATTGAAGCTGATTATAAGCTGTTTACTGATGTGGGCAATCAGCTGGATAATAATAAGCTGCTTTTATATAACAATGAATACTACCGTATTGTAAGTGAACCCAAGAACACTGTGGAGCGAAACCATCACTATAAGGTGCTGCTTAAGAAAATAGGCCTGGATCAGGAAAATTTCTGAGGTGTTTAATATGGGATACGAGTCAAACGTAAATGACTTCATAAAAAAACTTGATGATAAAGAATACAAGTTTTTAAAGGCTGTGGGCTCTCTCTGGAAGTCGGCTGCTAAGCTTTTGTGTCCGGTCGGTAAATTTTACGGTGGAAGTTTACGTCAGGATATTGACGACAAAGTGTTGGAAAAGGAAAAAGGTATTGCAGTCGGCAATAACCTTGATTATGCAATTTATGTCAATAAAGGTACCGGTATATACGGCCAGGACGGTGACGGGAGGAAACAGCCCTGGAAGTATTATGATCCAAAGACTGACAAATATTATTGGACACATGGTATGCGGCCGCAGCCGTATTTAGAGGAAAGTCTTATGCAGCAGCAGTCAAATATCAAAAAACTTGCAGCAGATATATTGGGGGGAGTGGATGATGGTTAATATTATAAAGCTTAAAGAAAGCATATACAGCCAGCTAAATACGGTGCAAAAAACTTTTGAAGTGGGTCAGGTACCCAAAGGTGAAAAAATGCCTTATATCACATATGCGTTAGGGGTAAGCGCTGAAGATGCAGTTGATAACACTGATGCTGTTGCATTTCATCTTGAAGTAACCATATTGGACCATAATAAAGAAAAGAATACGGATGTTATTGAAGATTTAGTAAATCAAGTGGATGCAGCCCTGGCATACAAGAATATTATTGCTGAAGGATTTTATTACTTTTGCATAAGAGGAACAATCAATCCAAATCTTCCTACAACTGATGAATTCACATTTCGCAGAGAATTAAGGTATACAGTCAAAACATATGTAAGTGAGGAGGAATCTAAATGAATAAAGCCTATTCAGGGGTTAGCAACCCTGTGCATGAATTCTTGGGAGCTGGTGCAGTATATTTCAACTGGGGGTTGACTGGTGAGATAAAAATCGGAGTTACAAAAGGTGGTTCGGAATTCAATGATAATGCTGAATTCCGTGAACGTGAGGCTGATGGCGATTATGCGCCAGTGAAAAACCACCGTGATTTGACAAAGCTGATGCCGCAGCTATCAATAAAGTCACTCAGATTATCCACTTCAAATATCATTAAGTTTTACGCAGGCATGAAGCAGGATAACAGCGTAGCTGGTGAGACAAAAATATACAGGACCATTGATTTATCATCCAGTTATATTGATAACGTGGCTTTTGTCGGTGCCAACCGCCAGGGGAAATTGATGGTCGTTGTGCTGAAAAATGTGCTGGGTGACGGTGCATTTAACCTTCCGGCAACCGGCAAGGATGAAGAAATTGTTTTGGATGTACAGTTTACGGCTCATATTGACGACACCTTTGACCCGGATGATGAGACAACATATCCGTATTACATTGTTAAAGATACCAGCCAGGTCACCTTTACTGTTGATGATGGTGTCGATCCTGTTGAAGGAGCAGAAATTGTATTTGACAACCAGTATCTTATGACAGAGGCAGACGGGACAGCCGTATTTACAGCAGATAAAGGTACGGGGCTTAAATATACTGTCACAAAAACGGGATTTCAGCCCGCTTCCGGCAGCTTAGACGTGAATGATGATGTTGAAGCTGTTCCTGTCACCTTGACGACATCTTAAGAATTAAGGAGGGTTTTAAGTGAAAGTTAAGATAACAACACCAAGTATATTCAAGTTTTTGAAGATACTTAAAAAAATAGATATAAACCTCAAAGACTTGCTGGGTAAAGCGGATATAGCAGAAGACATTGAGGAAAAGCAGGAACAACTAGGGATGGAGCTTTTTACTTTGCTTTTGGAGAACATTGATAAAGCTGAACAAGACATATATGAGTTCTTTGCTGAAATACTTCAGATATCCGTGGATGAATATAAGCAGCTTGATGTGTTTTCAGAAGTGCTGCCGGTACTTTCGGATTATACGGGCTGGAAAGATTTTTTTACCAGGTTGGCATCTTTGGAGAAAAGCCTGAAGAGATAATAGACCTACTATTGCACAGGTATGGAGGCAATATTGATTTTATACTAGGATTGCCTCCTGAAGATGCCATTAGTATTGTAAATACAGCCATTGAAAAGCAGGCAGAAGAAAGGATATGGCAAATGTATTCCATTAAGAGTCTATTTGCCGGCAAGAATTATCCAGCTTTTGATGAAGTGATGAAGATGGCAAAGGATATAGCCAGAGTACAATCGATTTCATGGGAGGAAGCTGAAAAAGCTGCTGACAGGGCGTACAAAGCTTTTCAGAAAAAAAGGCTGGTGAAATAGTATGGAGATATTCAGGGTGTTTGGTTCTGTCTTTCTAAAGGGCGGCTCCGAAACCAAAGGGGAACTTAAAGAAATCGACAAACAGGGCGAAAAAACAGGCAGTAAGCTTGGCAAAATGGGTAAAGCAGTTGCAAAAGGTGCTGCTATCGCCGGTGGGGCTGTCCTGGGCCTTGGTACCGCTATTAGCGGTATGGCCCAAAAAGGTGCTGCAGCTGCAGATCGGGTCGATAAACTGAGCCAAAGGCTCGGGTTATCAAGGGAAGGCTTTCAAAAATGGGATTTTGTATTGAGTCAAGCGGGTGTAAGTATTGATTCAATGCAAATGGGAATGAAGACCCTTTCACAGCGTATGGGAGAAGCAATTGAAGGTGCGGGTAAGGGTTTTGAATTATTTGATCAGTTGGGTATCAAAATAACTGAATCGATGTCGCAGGAGGAAGCTTTTAACGAAACCATAAAGGCGCTTCAGAATATGGAAGATGGTGTAGAAAAGGCTGTTTTGGCACAAGAATTATTCGGAAGAAACGGCCAGGATCTATTACCACTTCTTAATTCTACAGCAGAAAGCACGGAGGAATTAAAGAAAAAAGCTGAAGAATTAGGTCTGGTTATGAGTGACGAAGCCATTAATGCGGGTGTTAAATTAACGGATACATTGGACCAGCTTAAAAGGACTCTATCTGGTGCAATGGTACCTATATTGGCAGGGGTTATGCCATTAGTTACAGAGATTGCACAATTAATAATTCAATATATACCACAGATAACAGGGCTTTTAAAACCATTGTTTGAAAGCATTATGCCGGTATTTTCGAACCTGGTTGCATCGCTGTTACCGGTATTGATAACTCTTTTTAATGCCGTTGCCACAGAAGTAATGCCGCCGTTTTTGGAAATATTCAATATATTGATCACCCAGATTCTGCCTCCATTTATCGAGCTTTTTAATGAGGTTATAGTGGCTATATTGCCCATAATTATTGACTTATTGAAAATCAGTATGGAAGTTTTGAAACCGGTACTTGAATTATTGGCAGAACTGTTGGAGGTAATTATGCCGCCTCTCATCTCCATATTGAAGTGGGCTTCAGAAGTTATTCAGGATGAACTGCAGGCAGCTTTTGAAAGTATCAGGCCGGTCATAGATGCAGCGTTAAAAATATTTAAGGAAATCATTGATTTTGTCAGAAATGTGTTTGCCGGTGACTGGGAAGCTGCATGGAAAAATGTAGCCAATATATTTAAGAATATTATGGGCTCTCTAAAAGAGATTGTAAAGGCTCCCATTAATTTTATTATCTCTTCTATCAATACTTTATTCAGGGGCCTTAACAAGCTCAAAATACCTAAATGGGTGCCGGGAGTTGGTGGAAAGGGTATCAATCTCCCGCTTATCCCAGAGCTTGCAAAGGGTGGTGTTATTACCAGCGCCGGAGCGGCAATCATAAACGAAGCAGGTCCGGAGGAGGTAATATTACCCACTGGAGCAAAGGTACGGCCACTGACGGAAGATGAAAAGAGTGGTGATACAAGAACTGTAACGATTAACATGTATAATCCTCAATTTAAAGACGGTACTGATTTTGGCAAAAAGGTCAATAGAGTACTCTATAATGAAAAGGCTCGGGGTGTATTCGCATGATGCAAAGAGGCTTTAAATACAGAAATATTGACAGCAGCACATATCACATAACAGTAAAAACTGATAATATCCCGGTCATTCCTGCCAAACGGATTGTACAGGAAGAAGTTATTGGTCGTGATGGTTCATATATATTTGAAGACAAACACTCACCGAAAGAGATTGAACTCACATGCGAATTACACGGCCATTTAAAGTACAGTGAAAGGCGGTATTTAGTCAGGGAGATAACGGCATGGTTAGATATCCCCGGCGAATTGATTTTAAACTATGAACCGGATAAGAAATACCAGGCGCATTTATCTGAACAAACCGATCTTTCCATGCTTGCAGTGTATGATGTTTTCACGCTTGTATTCGTTGTACAGCCTATTGCAAAATCCATATATGAAAATGACGGGCTGACCTGGGGAGAAGCTGCAATACCCTGGGGGTATGCCAGTATCCCATGGGGAGGGTATCAGACAGTATTTCAGAATATTACGGGAGACACAACGGTTGATGTAACAAATGCAGGGACATATGATGAACTTCCGGTTATAGTTCTCTCCGGGGAGGCCGCAAGCATTACCATTACCGATGATGCCGGGAACAGCTTTACTTATACAAACTTAGTATCCGGAACGGATATATATATTGACTGCAAGAATAAGCTTGTTTACAGCATATCCGGGAGCAGTAAGGTGAACAAGAGAAGTTATTTTACCGGGGATTATATCAAGCTATTACCCGGAACCAATTCCATAGATATATCGGGAACTATTACAAGCGTCAATATTGATTTTGATTATAGGAATGCATACCTGTAAGGGTTGGTGATAAGATGAATGATTTGAAGTTATATGATGCTGCATTGGAGCCTCTGGCAGATCTAAATAATCTGCAAGATGCCAGAGTAACACGGGAAGTAAACGGCCAGTTTGTACTTACCTATAGTGCATATAAGCAGGAGCTTAAGACGGAATATATCCTTAATGGAAATATTACGGAAGCTGACAATCAGTACTTTGACATAGTGTATTATGAGAAAACACATGAGGAAAACAACAAGATAAGCTTTGCGGTAGAAGCCTGGCATGTGTTTTACAGATTAAAGCAGAAAAAGTTTGATTACTACACCTATGATGGTACACCGGAGCAGATTATGACAGACATACTATCCGGTACACCGTTTACGGCCGGACAGGTCGATTTTTCGGATGTGATGACCTTTGCGGTTAATGAAGCAGTTACCGCAGCGGAACTGATATACCTCTTGGCCGCAAAATTGGGCGGTGAAGTTGAATTTACACAAAAGGGCTTTGAAATAAATATACTTGACACCATCGGCCAGGATAATGGTTTTGAAATACGGCTGGGTAAAAACATCAAGGGGATTGCCGAGGCTGCGGATGCCAGAACAGGAGAGGAAGTGAAAAGTTATGAGGTAGATATACTGGAGCTGAAAAATAGTACGGAGTATATAGAACATGGCCTTCAGGAGCTGGAAATCATAGAATTGGGTGATACGGTATATGTCATTGATCAAGAAGCCGATATCGATATAATCAACCGGATCGTAAAGGTTGAGTATGATCCCAGATACAGAAAGAATACTGCGGTAACGATTGCTAACAGGATTGAATTATTAACAGACAAAGTGACAAATATTGAGCGTACTTCTGTTGCGAAAGAAGCAATATATAACGGCATAAAGATTGGCCCGGATGAAGGCTATGTTGCGGAACGCTCTGACGGTAAAGCAAAAACTATCATGAACGCCACTGAAGGAATAAGCATATACAGCGATACGGGAGGCGGGTTGGAACGGAACTTCTTTGTTGACCTAGCTGGTAAGATACAGGCAAAGGAAATCGAAATTGACGGTAGCGGTACATTTGCCGGGACGGTCACCGCAGCGACAATTGTCGGTTCGACTATTCAAGGTGGAAGTATCTCAATAGGAGATAACTTTGCAGTGGATATAGATGGCAATATGACAGCTGTAAATGGAACGTTTAGCGGAGACATTACAGGATCAAATATATATGGTAGTGAATTTCATGGGAATGGGACTGATAGTGCGTACGCCATAATAGGAGTATCTGGTGGCAATTTGGGTGATTTCACTTTAATGAGAGGTGGCATAGGGGGTAACTTTTTTAGAATATATGATTCAGTCCCTGCAGTTGCTTTGCAAGGAGTAGATGCAAGCGGTGATTTTGAAACATTTTTAGCACATTACGATGGTTTTAGTACAATGTATGGGAGCTGGCATTATAAAAGCTATGAAGTAGCCACTATTGATGATATCAATAATGCTATTGATTTACATGAAGCTATCTATCATAGCTGAATAAAAAAACAGCAGTATTATCTGCTGTTATTCATTAAGGGCTTGATGTGTTCAATAAAATATTCATTTTCAATAAATGCAGAGCCTTGATAAAGAATGTAATTTTTAATATTTGTAAGCACAGGCTGACTATCAATAGTGAAAATAAGTGATTGAGTATTGTAATCCCAAGAAAGCGTACCAGATTCTGATCTAATATCAGCTGCACGGATATACTTTTTACTTTGATACTCTAAATAAGTGTAACCACCCTCAGTATAAACTTCATATTCAGATTGAGTAGAAGTTTCGGAGCCGGTAGGAGGAGTAACAGATTGCTGCGGCTGGTTTCCTACTTCCACCTGACCCAGCTCAGAATTCCAGGATACATCAGCTCCTAAAATGTCACCCAGGGCACGAAGGGGAACATAAGTATTATCACCGCTTTCAGTCTTAAGCGTCAGAACAGGCAGCTCGGGATCGTTGTACTCGGTACCATTGACAATCACCTTGTAGCTTACTTTCTGGAGTACATATTCTTGGACTGCTGCTTGTATTGGAATGAAGGTGAACATTATAGCACCGATTATCAACCCGGATATAAACTTTTTCATTGGTTTATAACCCCTTTCAAAATGGTTTTACTATATTTTATATATTACCAAAAAGGAGTGTGCTTATAAATGGCAAAACAAAAAATTTTACAAAAAAAGCATAAAATCACCAATGATACGGCTGTAATTACTGAGACTGTTGAAAAGACTCTGACCCATTCTGAACTGCTTATGGAAAAACAGCGTTATATACATGAGCAGCATGGTATAGTTGAGCAGATGAAGAAGCTAAGACAAAGACATGACCAACTCACTGACGCCATAGATCAGGTTGAAAAGATAATATCAGGGTTTAAAAATATAGTCCCTGAAATCCCTGAAGAAACTAAGAAATAAGGCAGGTGTTTACAGTGGCAAACAAGTATTGTAATCTAATATCGAGTGCATTAATCAAGGATGACTTTAATAACATAAATCTCGGTTTCGATGCTGTAGAAGCTGATATAAATGATGTAAAAGCTGACTTAAACAATCTGAGTTTCACCGGCTCTGAACATGACGCATTAGTAACAGCTGCTCTAGTAGATGAGGAAGGCGAAGATTTCGGCCCCGAGGGAACAGCTACCTACCTAGACGGCCGGTTAGGCAAGTGGGAACAGAAGATTATTGCGCATTTGGAAGATAGCGAGTATTATGTTACTGAATTTGGCGCAGTTGGCGATGGTATAACCGATGATGCTGCCGCCATACAAGCCGCCATAGATGCTGCCGTTACTGCCGGGGGTGGTATTGTATATTTCCCTGCTGGAACATACCTTATCGGAACAACTCTATCATGGACTGGTGATAATATTATATTATTGGGGGCAGGTAAAGATGTAACGATTATTAGAGACCATGCAAATCTTGGTGCAAATCGCCTTATCTATCTTCAAGGGACAGCGTTGGACTATATTCAGAATGTCACTGTTGAGGGCATCACTTTTAGAAATGGTACTGCCAGTGATGCAGAATACACATTAGGCAAAGATGCAATAAGGGTTGAATATGTCGATGGATTAAATATAAGAAATTGTAAATTTACCGAAGTGCAAGGTGCATTCTGTGTCGTTCTTAAATATAGTAAAAACATTAAAATCAAAGATAATGAGTTTTATAGGTGGACATATTCTGCGATTTCAATATTAATAGAATGCGAAAATATTGAAATCGAAAACAATAAACTAGATACGGCCACATCATTAACCCAAGCTAATGTATATGCTATTGCCACCGGATACGAACAATTAGAAGAAGGGGACTTTTTTGTAAAAAATTTGTGGATTAGGAATAACAAGATATATAACAATCCTCGCTGGGAAGCTATTGACACTCATGGCGGTGAAAATATATGGATTGAAAATAATTATGCGGAAAATTGCAAAATGGGTATAATGTGTGGAATAGTTACTGGCATTGTTGGTAACCCTGTTTTGAAGAACGTTAATATTATAGGAAACACTCTGATACAAGGAACTGGCGAAGATGGTATGTGTGGTATTATAGTGCAGGGAAGCGATGATGGGGTAATAAGAGCGGAAGGCATCAACATACATCGAAATAAAATAACTGGCTTTGGCGGAACTGGTGATTCTAATCATGGAACTATTCAACTTTCTATTGTTAATAGATTTAGTGTACAAAATAACGAAATAAAGGAATATGCTCAATTTGGAGTAAATCTATATTATTGGGTAATGAATGGGACGATAAAGAACAACAAATTTGGTAATGCAAGAGGCGGATATGTTCCCTCATATATTAGTGCTATATGTATAGGACGATCCTTTGGTGGTGGTTATAACGTTACAATCGAAAATAATGTATCTGAAATTGATGATTTGGCAAAGGCTCCAGGACAACTTATTTATGCGTTTGTCCCATTTATAAGCACGCAAATTAGGGGTAATTCGGCAAACCACGTTTTAACTGCTTTATATCAAAATTATGGGTATTTACCGGTGGAAAAATCTTCACAGCCAACCACGAACCTTACCCAAAAATACGGAGATGTGATTTTAACAGATACCGGAAAGCCCGGGTGGTATGTATCTGCTCCGCAAATTGGATATGGCTCGCTTTACACAGATGTAATTGTAACGGTAGATATTACATCGGGCAGTAATGTTGCTACTATTAATACTAATCAGGCCGGTGACTATCGCTGCCTACCTGAAGGAATGAACATAACTATTGCCGGAGCTGGTGCTGGTGGAGCGGACTTAAACGCTAGGATAATTAAAAATGAGAAAACCACTATTATGCTGGATACTAATGCGGAAACAACTGTTACAAATGCAAACTTAACTTATCAGACATTGACTTTGGCCGCTGTTTAAAGTTTATTGCATACTAGAGCGTAAGGGGGATAAATGTTGGATGGGTACTATGAACTTGATATAGAACACTATAAACTGCAAACACTAGGATTTGCTCTACATCAGGTTTTAAAGGTTAATAGAATTAGCTTTGATTAAGAGTCCCACTGGCTTTTTTATAGAGGTGATGGCTTTGTCTAAAGTAAAAAAGTTAAATATACATAGAGATAGGAAAGAAGCTAAAATAACTTCCGAGGTGCGGGAAGTTAGATAGCTTAATTATTATATATATTGATACAGAAGGCTACCTTAGCCTAGGATATACGGAAATGTATCTTAGCGAGCTAATAGGCAGATTGGAGATTGCAAAGGGTCTGGCAAAAGAGATATATAGTAGTAATAGCTGAGTTAAATAAATGTGGGAAATAGTTCATAAAAACAATATTATTTTTGCCAAATATATTGCAACTTTTTGCCAAAAATCTTGAGCGGCCACATCAATTAAGGGTGACATTTTCGATAGCGTCAAGATACTGTAGGAAAAAAATCAAGAGACTTTTCCCAGCACTATGGCATTGTGCCTTATATGCGGCTTGACATGGAGCCTCTGTGGGCATGATTTCCGGCATAAGGGGCAGCACCCAATGTTCTGCCAGGCAACTTAGCCTATCATGCCCACTTCTCCATGTAAAGCCGTAGTTTTTACTCTAATCGCCGCATCTGCCATAGCCTAAAACCTGTTTGATTACGCCCTGTATTTTTAATATGCATTCCTTAACGCATTCACAGCAAAGTATGACGGGTTCCTCTTCCCGTATCTTATAACGGGTATTTCAACATTGATATCGGTGATGTTTTTCTTTAGGTTTTTCTTTATCTTCTTTGCATAGCTCTCCGGCAGCTTTGTCCTTTCCTTTTTCTTGTTTGAAAGTACCAGTTCATATACATTACCGCCATTATATTTAAACGCCCTTAACCGTGCCATATTGTCCGCACCTTCTTTGCTCCAGCCTAATGGCCTTGAACTTAACCTGTCGGACAATACATGGCTTACATGGCCTTCTGCGCTGCAGCCTACGATGGTTTCTCTGTCAGTTCCATATATCTTTATTCCATCCCAATTGTTCAATAGATACTTCCTGCAGTCTGATATGTTCTGCTCTCGGCTGCTGCTATCGGCACGGGCCAGCGCTTCTTTTAACGTCCCCTTTACCTTCTTCTTATCACATGTATTTATTGCATCCCACAGCTTAAACCTTAACTCCTTTGCATGCCCGGTTGCTTTTAATACATATTTGTTTATATGATACCGATCCAGTACAAATACGCTCTTCTCTATATAGTCAAGCCCGGACCTTATCCAGGGCGCTCCATCGCCTGATATGTATATTTTCTTTAACTTATCAATATCGTAGGTCTTTGTTATATATTCATACGCCTTGTTCCATATTTCCTCCGAACCTCTGTAATCACCGGATATGTAAAATGTATCTTTTAATCTGTTCCTTTTTCTCTCTCCCGTTACCTCTTCATAGCCCTCATGTATATATACCAGCTTGGGGAAAGAAGTACCGCCATTTTGTAACGATACATGGTCTTCATCGGCTTCTATATACAAGTATTCAAGCTCTTTCTTTTCGTCTCTTTCCGGTACCTTAACCTCTATATCTTCAAGACTTACGATACTTTCCATTACCTTTTGTTTGCTTATATCATATGGTTTTGCACTTTCTTGGTATGAATTATTGATCGCACTTTCTACCATCCGGCTCTCTACCAGCGTTTCTACCTTCTGGTGCGGTTTTATACCCAGCAGTTCATCGGATAAATATTTGTATTCATTTTCATTCTTTGAAACATAATATGTCCTTTTGTATTCTACTTCACCAAATATCGTTACCAGTGTGTTCTTGTCAGCTTTCCTTTCTACCTGCCATTTCTTCTTGCGCTCTGGGTCATCCTTAACTGCTTTGTTTAGCTCTTCCAACAGAGTTTTGATAACCCTGCAGCCTATATTTTTCAGCCTGGCCTCTAAACCCTTTGTGAATTCTGATAAATCTCCCTGCTCTGTTATTACTTCCATGAACTGTTTTTCAATATTTCCTAGCTCTTCCGCTGCTATATGGTGTATAATATCTAACATAGGGATTCGCCTCCTTGATATTTAGATTTTCAACAACTTCTATTTTATCAGAGGCGTAATCCCTTTTCCATTTTCCTTTTCTTTTTTTCCTACAATAACTTTACACTATGGACATTTTCTGAAGTTGCTGACATTGCATCCGTTTAGTTGTAGCAGTACATTGTATAACTTCCGCGTCAGTGGTCAGGGGACACACCATATGTAAGGTGAAAAGTCAGAGGTGAGAGGTCGGATTTAAGCTTTGCTCCGAAACACTGATTCCAGGAGTTCTCACATCAAACATTCCGCCTCTCACAGCCCAAAAGGCAGGAATATTCCCATCGGGTGGTAGTTATCGGATAAAAATCCTACATTCCCGGAATTTATAACGAGGGTGGTTCCACTCCTAATGCAGTGTAA
>JAENYD010000021.1 GCA_016842005.1 Clostridium thermobutyricum
TCCCATGTCTCTGTAAAGGTAAAGGAGATTGCTGGAGGGAGGAGTGGTGCTTATGAGGGTGTGGAATTGTATCCGCAGAGTGAGGTAAATATCACTGGCAATATAATTGTGAGATATAAATAATAAAAATAGTTTATGGAGGGAAAAGAATGTTAAAAAAAAGAAAGTTAGCAGTATTTATAATATGTGTATTCTCAATACTGGCTTTAACCGGATTAACATGTTATGCTGATTATAGTACCGATCATATTTTTAGATATAAATTTTATCAAGACGGAACAACCCTGGAGTATTTTAAAGATTATTCGGTAAGTCAATATGGGTACACAGATGTTGTTGACGAAGCTGTATCTGAATGGTCAGCTGAGTCAAGTAATATTGATATAGACGAAACCGATTCTGATGTAAATAAAAAAGGTATTATAGCCTATTATGTCGGAGAAGATATATTAATAAATCCAAACCATCTCGGACAGGCTGACTATTGGAGATATACGGTACTCTCAGGCTGGTACAATGTTTACCCAAATTCATCAGTTTTTGACCGTGTACGCATCCAAATTGATCATAAACATTTGGTTGATCATGGAATAAATAATTACTATTGCCGAAAAGGAGTATCTCTACATGAAACAGGTCACGCTTTATCACTAAATCATTTTGATGAAGGCTCTAACCCTCATGATCCTGATACAGAGCCTGCTATCATGTATTCTGACATTACAATTTCTTCCATTTATACTATTGAAGCATTAGATATAGACCACCTTCAATATAAATGGGGCGAATAAATACGATTAGAAAAATAATCGAGGAGGTAAATTAATATGTTAAATAAAAAAAATATAATAATATCTTTCAGCATTATAATTATTGCTATAATATGTATTTGTATAGTATCTGACACTAGAATTAACAGAATAGAACAAGATGCTTTTTTAGCTAAACATTTTGACAGTATTGATGAATTAGAATCTGTCTGTGACCTAGTAATAATAGGGAAAGCTACTGGCGGTCGTGAAAATATTACATTTGGAGAAGGTTTCGCTCAGAATGGATATACACTTACTCAAATAAAAATATTGGACATTCTAAAAGAAGATCCTGAGCGCACTATAAAGAAAAATGATATTATTACAATTGCCGAGCCGTATTATATTATGGAAGGTCCTTTGTTCAAAGGAAAGAACTTAATAATACCTCATGGTTGTACAGAAATTGTTGATGATTGCAAATATATACTTGCTTTGTCATGGAATGATAATATTGAAAATTATGCAGGATATTGCCCAGTTCAATCAAAATTCAATATTGACAGCAAAGATAACCGTGAGTTACAAAATATGAAGAAAAATAAAAGGTTGGAAAGCTTAAAAGAACAAACACTTAATAAGTATAGGGCGAATATTAATAAGATATTAATAGAAAATGAGTAAAATACAGCACAGGATAGGATGAGGGCAGTTAACTGTGACAATAATCATTTTAACAATTTGTTACAGTATTAGAAATAACGTATAATTTATCTGCAAATAAGGTCTATTAAAAGCCATGCATGGCTTTTAGACCTTGTTGTTCTTGAGCCTGAATGACTGCCGCCACATGCCAAGGGCATGCCAAGGGGACGCTTCGATTGCCATGCATGCCAAGGGGACGCTTCGATTGCCATGCAATATTGAACACAGTAAATGGTGACAAATGAAGTGTCCCTTTGCCATGTCTAAAAACAGAAACAAATTATGTTTTTAACCTTCTGCAATGACTCCATAAGAGGCTTATGCTGACTAACAGAAGGGATCATATCCGTTCGTCTAGAAAATGATGATCACGAACCTGAGAAAATACTGGTCGGAATGACAGGGAGGGAAAAGGGAGACTTCATACGGGAAGCCTTGGATTTTTACATCAGGTACGGAGACAAGATTAACAGGATAGACGATATTTATTCGGGGATGCAGGAGATATTAAGCAGACTTGATGGTATGTCGGCCGGTCAGTCGGTCTGTGCTGAAAGGGATAAAAAAGATGTAGATAAGAGAGGCGAGAGTGAAAGGATACTGCGTGAAAGTGTTATGGAACTGATTAATATGTAGGGCGTTTAAACATGAATATATAGCATGGATGGAACCGGAGCCAGGTAAAAGGGCTCTTTTTATTTTGTTCCGGGTGTCCAATTAAGTGACTAATACTCCTGTCTAATGCATTGGGCAGGAGGGCGGGGATATTCTTAAAAAACAGCATGGGTTCAACCCCGGTACCTATGCGGATTTAAGATGTTGATGTCTCTGCTTTGGAGGTACACTTCACCTCACCCTAAACGCTCCTGACCACCCCCTCCCATAATACAGAGAGAGGTGTACACATGCAAAAATTAATGTCAATTTCAGGGATAATAGTGCTTACTGCAGCAGTTGCCATTGCAGTATTTTCTATGTCCATTGGCCCGATAGAAGGGCTTGACCTTCATGTCAATATTTCACCTCAAGATGCCCTTTGCAATATCCTTGAGAGGTCCCTCCGTTCAGATAATGGCTTGCCCATTAGTTTAACATTAAGTGATAAGGAAGTTACCGAATTGCTAAAATACTATATATCCGAATGCATAAAACAGGATGACATTAAAATCGCCGGAATAAAAGTAATCTTTGAAAAAGACCGGGCCATTTTTATGTCAAATCTCATACTAAAAAACAGGAAAATCGGTGTTCAATTAATTATGGCCGCCTCTTCCCCCCAAAACTTAGAATTTGAGATTTCCAGTTTGAAACTTGGATTTATACATGCACCTCCGGAATTTCTTTTCGGGAAATTGTTGAAAGGGTTAATTACTGACAAATTCTTCACAGTTCAGAATAATCGGATAAAAATCAGTAACATTGAAAATTACCAATTCAAACTTGATAATATACTTTTTAGCGAAGGATACATGACAGCAGTAATATCTGCCAAAAATGAAGATTTTAATTCAAAGATGCTGAAAATATTTATTGAAATGATGGAAAAACTGTCTCCGGAAGAAAGACAGAATATTATTAGGAAACTTTTTTTTCTTTAGCCAGCTGCATAGGCAATGCCGGAAACCCGGATCAATTTACAATATATTATGGTAATGGGCAAGGAGCAGGTCAACCATTAGGCCATAGCTTTTAACGCCGTCCCTTTGGGCATTAGCCTTCAAATATGCATTATTAATTCTATCGGTTTTGTATGCGAACATATGTTTGTCAAAACGTAATGGTTGTGATAAAATGGTTCCATACCAAATCTATGGGGTGGTTACCATGGAACTTTTAGACAAACTTAGAATTTTGGCTGATGCGGCAAAATACGACGTATCCTGCTCGTCAAGCGGCAGTCAAAAAAGAAATAAAAACAGAGGACTTGGTAATAGCTGTTACAGTGGTATCTGTCACAGTTGGGCGGATGACGGGAGATGTATTTCCCTTTTAAAAATCCTGTTTACCAATCACTGCATATATGACTGCGCTTACTGCATAAACAGGGTTTCCAATGCCGTGCCCAGGGCAGCATTCACCCCCGATGAGCTTGTTGATATAACAATCAATTTTTATAAAAGAAACTATATTGAAGGGCTTTTCCTAAGCTCTGCAGTTCTGCGAAACCCCAACTACACGATGGAACTGATGCTTGATACGGTCAGAAAACTCAGGGAACGGGAGAATTTTAACGGATATATACATCTTAAGGCCATTCCCGGTGCCGACAACCGTCTTATTGAGCAGGCCGGTAAATATGCGGACAGGATGAGTGTAAATATTGAGCTGCCTTCCGAGCGAGGTCTCAAACTACTGGCTCCTCAAAAGAAAAAGGAAGCAATAATCGGACCCATGAAATTTATCAGTTCTAGGATTATTGAAGGAATAGAGGATAAACGTAAATTTAAAAAAGCTTTTGATTTCGTGCCGGCAGGGCAGACCACCCAGCTGATTGTCGGGGCCACCCCGGATAACGATTTAAACATTCTGAGACTTTCCGAAGCTTTATATAATCGTTTCAGGCTTAAAAGGGTTTATTATTCGGCTTATGTCCCCGTATCAAGCCATCCCAACCTTCCCAGTATTTCTGTTCCACCCCTTGTGAGAGAACACAGGCTCTACCAGGCCGACTGGCTTTTGAGATTTTACAGGTTCAATGCCTATGAACTGCTGGACGAAACCCACCAGAACTTTGATACAGACCTGGACCCCAAATGTGACTGGGCATTGAGAAACCTTCACCTGTTTCCCGTAGAGGTAAACTACGCTGATTATGAACTGCTGCTTCGTGTTCCGGGAATAGGGATACAATCAGCAAGACGGATAATTGCATCCCGGCGGTTTGGCTCTCTGGACTACACAGACCTGAGTAAGATGGGAATAGTTCTAAAGAGGACAAAGTATTTTATAACCTGCAAAGGGAAATATTACGGAGGGATAAATATTAATGCCCATACCTTAAAAGAACGGCTGCTTGCAAAGGCTAAAAATTCCGGTGGTTTGAATGCCGGCGAGCAGGTATCCCTGTTTTCCCTTTATCCGGATCTTCTGTCATCGGGCAAACAGGATTCTTGGCTGGGGGAGTTGTAATGCTGTATTATTTTTATGACGGTAGTTTTGACGGGCTGTTGACAGCCATATATCAAGCCTACCACAGAAGAGAAATCCCTCATGGAATTCTTATTGAAGAGGATTTTCAGGAGAGTCTGCTGACAGAAAAAGTATACATAAAAACTGAAACAGAAAAATCTCAAAGGGTATATCAATCCATTAAGACCAAAATATCCAACCGTGCTTTGAGAGATATATTTTATGTTTACCTTTCCGAACTGGCAGATGCGGGCACGTGGATATATGAGTATCTCA
The DNA here is from genome assembly GCA_016842005.1 of Clostridium thermobutyricum. GTDB lineage: Bacteria > Bacillota > Clostridia > Ch29 > Ch29 > JAENYD01. Next base: position 4,863 of record JAENYD010000021.1, read on the forward strand.
GGCTTGGATGGAAAATAGGAAAGAGATTTGACGGGATGTTTTCGGATGACAGGGTGTTAAGAGTACATAAAACCAGCCAGAAAGTCGCCCGGGAAAAGCACCGCATGCTGGGCTTAATACGTTTCAGATGCCTGGAAGATGATATCTACTATGCTCCCATCTCACCCAAATATAATATAGTGGGATTGCTCATACCCCATTTTCTAAACCGATTTCCCCGGCAAAGCTGGATAATACATGATGTAAACAGGAAAATTGGAGTTTTTTATAACGGGGAAACATGGTCATTAAGGGATATGGATTTGGAAAACCCGGTTGAATTCAGCGACAACGAAAAGCTATACCAAAGCCTCTGGAAAGAGTATTTCAAAAGTATTGCAATAAAAGACAGGATCAATCCCAAACTGCAAAAGAGAAATCTGCCTATGAAATACTGGAGATTTCTGATTGAATTGGAGTAAACAAACAAAAATAACCGTCTCTTTTGTTTTCCCTGTGTTTTTTCATTAAATTCCTTAAAATATAATTATATGTATCAGAAATATAAATTATGCATAAAAACATAAACTCCTAACATATTTTTTTTTGGTGAGGTTAAATTAATATTGCGAAATTAAACTAAACAGATAACAAAAGGAGGAATATACATGGCAGCTGGTCAACAGACACCTGGAAAGAAACTGGTGCAAAAAGCCCATCCGGCCCTTGACAATATGAAGTACGAAATAGCCAGCGAATTCAATCTCCCTGTTTACCAGGGTTCGGAAGACTACTGGGGCAATCTGACATCCAGGGACTGCGGCAGGGTTGGCGGAGAAATGGTAAAACGTATGATTGCCATGGCAGAAAACCAGATGGCCGGTCAGTAAATTATGAATAATTAATAAAAGAGAAGCGGCTCTCGGTGCTGCTTCTCTTTTTTGTTTAAATAATTACATTAGAGGGAAACTTTTATAGTATAATATCTACAGGGGTGATAATATGCTCTACAGAGATACCGAAGAACTGGCAGAAAACAAGCTCCTCCTGTTATATATAGTAAAGGAAGCGGAGACTCCCCTTACAGGGAACGAGATTACCCGTATTGTCCTGGAGAACGGTTTCATGAACTATTTTATCCTGCAGCAGTTACTCGGTCAGCTGGTAAAGGATGACTTCATCACTTACTATGAGGACAAGGGAAAGCATTACTATAAAATAGAAGAAAAGGGCTTAAGTACACTAAACCTGTTTATTTCAAGGATACCGCAGAAGCTCAGACAGCAGGTACAGGATTATCTCTGCGAAAACATGCAGCGCATAAAAAAAGAAAAACAGATAACCGGCAGATATACCATGGAAGCCGAAGACCGGTACCTGGTCAACCTGAAAATGATTGAAAACCAGAAGGTGTCCCTGGACCTGAACTTGAGGATTTTCTCCCATAAACATGCCAGAAGAATTTGTGACAACTGGAACAGCAACGCACCGGAGCTGTACGGGAAAATACTGAATCTGCTGATAGAAGGACAGGATTAATCAATGCAGATAACTGATACAGGCTCTGTTCCTGTGGAAATTGTTTCAACAATCCGGCCCTGGGAAATATCTATTTTATACAGGCAGTTGTCCAGGGCACATACCACATAAAGATTTGCCATGGGGGTATCGGCACACTGTCCCAGAGGCATCCTGCCCAGCCTGACAACTTTTTCCGGCTTGAGGTCTGTTGTATTCAGTATCCTGAGATTGTTTTCCACGGCATCAATTATATATAGTTTCCCTGCCTTTTCGTCAAGCAGCATCCCCGAGGGCATATAGCCCAGACCGGCTTTCCTTGCTATTCTCCCGGATATGAGGTCGTATTCTACCAGACAATATCTTTGTTCCCTTTCAATATGCCTCACAGCGGCAAACAACCTCTGACCCCCGCTGTCACCTGCAAGAACCACGGGATACCCGTAGACTTTGAGGCAGGGCAGTTTATCCAGTGAAGCACCATCAATGACGGATACATAGTCACTGCCCGCATTCGCTATATACAGGCAATAGGTTTGAGTATTCAAAAATATACACTGGGGCATGATGCCGCAGGGGATCTGGCCGACAGTTTCACGGGCAGACAGGTCAATAACTGTAACACTGTCAGAATCGTAGTTTGTGACAAAAGCCCTGTCAATGCTGCCAATAGCCGCAACCTGGCTGGGGTGCCTTCCAACAATCAGTGTGCTTTCAAATTCTTCGGTAGCCATGTTGTATAAGGACAGGCTGTCATCATAGACATTAACCACAAAAAGCAGATTGCTTTTTGTGTAATAATAAAGGTATCCGGGCCCCATTACCGGCCTGCTTGTATAATAGTTGACACCGGATACCTTGTTTCCCGCAGGCTTCACCGCAATACTGCCAATCTTGCGCAGCCTTTCCATATCAAAAACCGACACGCTGTCCCCCCTCATGTTAGCCACCAGGACCATACCTTTATTATCCATACCAACACCCCCAGGATATCTAATAACTATACTATGCACCTGCCCCGTTGCAGGTGTTACAGTTTTGGAACATTAAAGGCCCCCCGGGTTGCCGGGAGGCCTTTCTATATAATCAGCCGCTCACCGGCATATATGCCGGCGATTGGGCTGCACTGATTCAGCTGTAGTTCTATTATACCCATAAACTGTCAGTCTAAACATGTGCCCGGGTGTCTTTTTCTCAACTCGGTAAATATATCGTCATATCTTATACCTTTAACATACATTAAAACGGTCAGGTGGTATATCAGGTCGGCTATTTCGTATACCGTTTCTTCCCTGGGAGAATTCTTCGCCCCTATGATGACTTCTGCAGACTCTTCTCCTATCTTCTTCAGTATCTTATCCAGCCCTTTATCCAGCAGGTAATTGGTATAGGAATCTTTTTTTGGATTTTTGTTGCGGTCCTCCACAATACTGTATATCTTCTCAAGTATATGCTCCGGTTCCGGATTGTATTCAAAATTCTTCCCGTGGAAATCTGTATGAAAACAGGACATTTTGCCTGTATGGCACGCTACCCCCCCCTGTTCCACCAGTATCAGCAGTGTATCCTTATCGCAGTCCACGGCTATATGCTTCACTGCCTGGTAATTGCCGGAAGTCTCTCCCTTATTCCACAGCTTGCCCCTGCTCCTGCTGTAAAACCAGGTCTTTCCGGTGTCCAGGGTTTTCTGGAGGGATTCACGGTTCATATATGCCAGCATCAGCACCTGTCCGGTACGGCTGTCCTGCACAACTGCAGGTATTAATCCCCTGTCATCGAATCTCAGCTGCTCCATCATAGCCTCACCGGTACCCCCTTCTCTGCAAGATAATCCTTAAGGCTCTCTACCGTCAGTTCTTTATAATGGAAAAGGGAAGCTGCAAGGGCTGCGTCCGCCTTGCCATCGGTCAGGACTGTGTAAAAGTCCTCCTTATTTCCTGCCCCTCCCGAAGCAATAACCGGGATATTTACACTCCCGGCCACAGCCCTGGTGAGTTCCAGGTCATAACCGTCCTTTGTACCGTCCCTGTCCATGCTGGTAAGGAGAATCTCCCCCGCCCCCAGGTCTTCCACCTCTTTAACCCATTCCAGTACATCCCTGCCAGTGTTTATGCGCCCTCCGTTGATAAATACATCCCAGCCCCCGTCCTTCCGGGATTTTGCATCCACCGCCACAACAATGCACTGGCTCCCGAACTTCCTGGCCGCCTCTTTCACCAGGAGAGGATTCCTGACTGCCGCGGAATTCAATGAAACCTTGTCTGCCCCACTCATGAGTACATTCCTGATATCTTCCAGAGACCTGATCCCTCCGCCCACTGTCAGGGGAATAAATACCTGGGCAGCAGTTTTCCTGACCACTTCGGCCATTATGTTCCGTTTCTCCGAAGAAGCAGTTATATCAAGAAAAACCAGTTCATCGGCGCCGCATTTATCATAATAGGCGGCAATCTCCACAGGGTCGCCGGCATCCCTTAGATTCACGAAATTTACTCCTTTTACAACCCTGCCGTCATGAACGTCCAGACAGGGTATTATCCTCTTTGTAAGCATATCTACTCCTCCTTAAACATACCTACGGCATCCCTCAGGTCAATGCTGCCGGCATACAGGGCTTTGCCTATCACCGCCCCGCCGGCTCCCACATCCTTCAGGGCCTTCAGGTCTCCGATACGGCTTATGCCCCCTGAAGCAATCACTTCAAGGCCGGTACCTTGAACCATCTTCTCAATACTGTACAGGTTAGGCCCTTCCATGGTTCCATCCCTGGATATGTCAGTGAATATTATGGTGCTGACCCCCATTTCCTCTATTTCCCGGGCAAAATCCAGGGCCTTAACCCTGCTGACCTTGCTCCAGCCTTCCACCGCCACGTATCCGTCCCTGGCATCTATACCCACTACAACCCCTGAAGGATAGCTGCCAACCGCCCAGGCCAGGAATTCCCTGTCCCTCAGAGCCGCTGTCCCGAGGATAACCCTGCTGATACCCGCATCCAGCAGTTCTTCCATGGTAGTCATATCCCTCACGCCTCCCCCCAGCTGCACGGGCACATCCACCTTCTTCAGTATCTCCCTCACAGCTTTGCGGTTTGAAGGCTGTCCTCTGAAAGCGCCATTCAGGTCCACCACATGGAGATACTCCGCCCCCATACCCTGCCACTTCAATGCCGCTTCCACAGGGTCGTCGTAATAAACGGTGGATTTGTCCATATCCCCCTGTACCAGCCTTACACACTTACCGTCCTTGATGTCTATCGCCGGATATATTATCATGCCTTCATCTCTCCAAAATTCTTATATATGACAAGTCCCCTGTTGCCGCTTTTTTCCGGGTGGAACTGGACCCCGAATATGTTCCCGTCGGCTATCACCGCCGGTATATCCACCCCGTAACTGCTTGTAGCGCAGACCACCTCATCCTCCACATCAACGGCATAATAGGAATGGACAAAGTACATGTAACTGCCGTTATCTATCCCTTCCAGTATGCTGCAGTTCCTTTTTATATCCAGTGAATTCCACCCCATATGGGGCACCTTGATACCGGCGGGAAGCCTGTCCACCTTCCCCCTGAATATCCCCAGCCCCTTGCACTCTCTTGTTTCAAGACCCAGTTCCAGCATCAGCTGCATACCCAGGCATATCCCCATAAGGGCTATGCCTTTCCCAACCACTTCACCGACAGCTTCAACCATCCCCGTATCCTTCAGGTCATCCATGGCATCGGGAAAAGCCCCTACCCCCGGAAGTATTACCTTTTCCGCCTTCAGCACAACCTCCGGGTCCCTGGTTATAACCCCTTCGAAACCCTGTGATTTCAAGGCTCTTTCCACGCTCATCAGGTTTCCCATACCGTAATCTATGATTGCAATCATCTTATCACCCCTATTCTATGCAATGGCCAGTCTCTCCAATACGCCTCCACCCTGCTGACATACAAATCTCCCTGCTCCATGGCACTACAGTATTCCCTTTGTGGACAGCACCCTGTCCTGACTGGCATCAACAGCCGAAGCACCCTTCAATGCCCTGCCGAAGCCCTTGAAAATACTCTCTGCTATGTGATGATTGTTCCGGCCCCGGATCAGGTCTATATGCAGGGTAAGACCGGCATTAAAGGCCACTGCTCTGAAAAATTCTTCCACCAGTTCCAGGTCAAAGTCTCCCACCTTCTGTGCGGTGAACTCCGCATTAAAAACCGTATAGGGCCTACCGCTTATATCAAGGGCTACCCTGGAAAGGCTCTCATCCATGGGGGTATAGGCAGTGGCATAACGCACTATACCCTTTTTTTCGCCCAGGGCCCGGAAAATGGCCTGACCGAGGGCTATTCCCGTATCTTCCACCGTATGGTGATAATCCACATGGATATCCCCTTCCGCCGCCACTTCCAGGTCAAACAAACCGTGACACGCAAACAGTTCCAGCATATGATCGAAAAAACCTGTTCCTGTATGGATTTTACTCCTGCCCTCCCCGTCCAGGCAGAAGTTTACCCTTATATCGGTTTCACCGGTCTTCCTCACAATTTCGCCTTTCCTTGCCATATTATCCCTCCTTGAGGCATTTCGCCAGTTCCCTGAGAAACACCCTGTTCTCCCCGGGCTTACCTATAGTTACCCTCAGACAGTCTTTCATCTTCCTGTCTCCGAACTTCCTTACAAGTATCCCCTTATTCAGGAGCTTCCTCCAGGTTCCTTCCCCGTCAGGAACGCTGATAAGCACAAAATTGGCATGACTGGGAAATACCTTTACTCCGTCGATGGAAGCCAGCTCCGACGCAAAATCTTCCCTCACCTGCCGGAATTCCTCCAGCCATTCCCTTAAAGCCTTTTCTTCATCCATAACCATACCGGCCATGTATTGGGAAAAAGAACTGACATTATAGGGTATCTTAACCCTCTTGAGGTATTCCATTATCTCATCCCCCGCTGCCAGATAGCCTATCCTCAACCCGGCAAGGGCCAGAGCCTTGGAGAAAGTCCTCAACACTATCAGATTGGAATGTTCATAGACCCAATTTATGACGGTCTCCCCGTAGAAGTCGTAATACGCTTCATCAACCACCACCACAGACCGGACCCCGCTGATTATCCTCTCAAGCTCTGTTTCTGACAGGACAGTACCGGTGGGATTATTCGGGTTGCTGACAAATACTATCTTGGCTTCCTGTTCCAGGGCGGCTTTAACTATGCTGTCACTGTCAACCCTGAAATCACCATCACTTTCAACCGCCACTGTTTGTCCTCCCGACAGTCTGGTGAAAAAATCATACATGGAAAAAGTGGGAGTATGTATCACAATCCTGTCCCCTTTGCTCACAAATGTATTAACCACGTACATTATGAGTTCGTCCGAGCCGTTGCCAACCATCAGGTTCCCCGCATCCATCCCCGTATACCTGCCCAGCCTTTCCCTGAGAGTACTGCTGTCGGAGTCCGGATACCTGTGAAAGGGAAAATCTCCTACTCCCGTTTTGACCCTGTCACGTAAAGCTTCAGGTAAACCCCAGTTATTCTCATTGGCATCCATCTTGATGTCCACGGGCAGTTCCGGGACGCTGTAGCTTTCCAGTTCCTGCACTTCCCGCCTTACAAGACCGTTAATTGTCATTGTCTTCAAACCTCGCTTTCACTGACCGGCCGTGCCCATCCAGGCCTTCTGCCTCCGTCAGGACAATAATATCTTCCTTCACATTCCTCAGGGCCCCGGAAGAATAGTATACAAGGCTGCTTTTCTTCATAAACTGCTCCACCGAGAGGGGGGAAGAAAACCGTGCCGTGCCCCCTGTGGGAAGAACGTGATTGGGTCCTGCGATATAGTCCCCAAGGGGCTCGGGGGAATATTCTCCCATGAAAATAGCCCCGGCATGTTTTATATATCCAAGATACTCCATGGGCTGCCCTACCATGAGTTCCAGGTGCTCCGGGGCTATACGGTTGGCTACCCGGCAGGCCTCCTCCAGATTGTCCACCAGCACCAGCGCCCCGTAATCTTCCAGGGATTTCCGCGCAATATCACTTCTGCTCATCCCGGCCAGCTGCCTTCCCAGCTGCTCCTCCACTTTCCGGATGAGTTCCCTGCTGTCGCTGATCAGTATGGAAGAGGCCATGACATCATGTTCTGCCTGAGAAAGCATGTCTGCCGCCACATAAGCGGGATTTGCCCCTTCATCGGCAATTATCAGTATCTCACTGGGCCCTGCTATCATGTCTATTCCCACATCGCCGAAAACCAGTTTCTTGGCCAGGGCTACATAAATATTGCCCGGCCCCACGATTTTATCCACCCCGGGTATGCTGTCTGTACCATATGCCAGAGCTGCTATCCCCTGGGCTCCACCCACCGTATAGACTTCGTTCACACCGGCTTCGGCAGCGGTCACCAGCACCTCAGGCCTGACACCTTCTCTACCGGGGGGTGTTGTCATGACAATCCTCTTCACACCGGCCACCCTGGCAGGCACCGCGTTCATAAGCACCGAAGAAGGGTATGCGGCTGTACCTCCGGGGACATACAGTCCTGCACTGTCCAGGGGTCTTACCACCTGCCCCAGGAATATCCCTTCCTGCTGCAGGAACCACGATTTTTCCAGCTGCCTGCTGTGAAAGTCAGCAATTTTGTCCCTGGCCTTTTTAATCGCCCTCAGGAAATCCGGTGATACCCTGGTGTATGCCTCGTCTATCTTCTCCCGGCTTACGCGAAACTGTCCCTCTTCAAGGTCAATACCGTCCAGTTCCCTGGTAAAACGAACCAGGGCCTTATCCCCCTCCCGCCTTACCTCATCTATTATCTGCTGCACCTTTTCCAGGTAATCACCGGTCTGAAACCGGGTACGCCCGGCCAGCAGTGTTTCCAGCCTTTCGGCTCCATTGTCGCAAATATCTATAAACCTCATCTTCAATCACCCTGCCTTTCTCAGAATATCCCTCAGGGCTTTCAGCATATGAGTGATCTTCTCATTCTCCATCTTCAGACTCACCTTGTTCACCACAAGCCGTGCGCTTACGGGAAATATCTCCTCAAATACAACCAGACCGTTTTCCCGTAGGGTTCTACCGGTTTCCACAAGGTCAACTATCACATCGGCAAGCCCTGCAATGGGTGCCAGTTCAACAGAACCATCCAGTTTCACCACCCGCACGCTTTCTCCCTTTTCCCGGAAATACCGCCGGGCTATGGCAGGGTATTTGGTCGCCACCACCCTGGCATTATCCCTGTAGTTATCCTTTGCCTCCGGTTTTCCGGCCACCACCATCCTGCACTTCCCTATGCCCAGGTCCAGCACCTCGTAGAGGTCAGGCTGCTGTTCCATAAGGGTATCCTTTCCCACAATCCCCATGTCTACCGCCCCCTGCTCAACATATTTGGTCACATCGCTGGGCTTGACCAGTATGAACTCCATCCTGTTCTCCGGGTCCCTTACTACCAGTTTCCTGCTGTCCGATTTAATAAAACCGCAGTCCACTCCTATTTTCTCGAACAGTTCTGCCGCCTGTACTGCAAGCCGGCCTTTGGCCAGTGCTATTTTCAAATACCTGTCCATTTCTTCTCCTCCTAGTGCCAGCCGATGATGCTCTTGCCGTCATCCTGCCAGAATCTCGCTATGAGCCCCGGCAAACTGGTTGCCGTACTGATGCCGCTCTGCACATCCAGAACATCCAGCCTGCTTCCGTCCCCAACTGAAACAATTGTCCTGATGCCTTTCTGTACAGCGTACTCCTTCAAGACATCCAGACCCTGTTTTAATATATCCAGTTCCACATAGAACCCTGCATCCCGCAGTTTTCTTGCGGTATCAATAGCCTTCTTCCTGTCCTTGCTGTCATAGGTAAGAACAAAATACCTCTCTCTGTAGTTTTCCTGGCGGTTCTGGTTCTTCAGCGCCTGAGCAACCCTGTTCACATCTATGGCAAACCCGGTGGCAGGGCAGTCATGGTCAAACCGGGCCAGCAGGTTATCGTACCTGCCCCCGCTGCAGATAATATACCCCAGGTCCCTGGTGAACCCTTTAAAAATAATCCCTGTATAGTATGAAAACTGGTTAAGCATACCCAGGTCAACCGAGACGTATTTCTGATAACCGTAGTCAGTGACCATTTTGTATGCTTCCTCAATATCTTCCAGTGCCTTTGCAGCCCTTTCATTCAGGCAGAATTCGTGGGCTTTCCTCAGTACATCCTCCGTATCGCCGTATAACACGGGAATGGACAGGAGTATATTCTTGAATTTTCCGTTGATACCCCGGGCATCCAGAAATTCCTCTATGGCCACCAGGTTTTTGTGCTGTATATAGTATCTTATCTTTTTCTTGTCTTCATCCGGTATGTCTATCTCGTCTATGATACTCTCAAAAAACTCCACCTGGCCTATATCAATCCTGAAATCGTCCAGCCCCGCTGCCAGCAACGCATTCACCGCCACAGCAATAATCTCGCCGTCCGCCTCTATATCCGGACTTCCTATGACCTCAACCCCCGCCTGGGTAAATTCCCTCTCGGTGGCGGTCTGGGTACGGTTTATCCTGAAGACATCCGACAGGTGAAATAGTTTCAGGGGCCGGGCAAATCCCTTCATCTTGGTCACCACCATCCTGGCTATGGGAATGGTTACATCCGGCCTCAGCACCACAATCCTGCCCCGGGTATCCACAAACTTGTACATCTCTTCCTGCTCCAGAGCTATTCCCTCTCTATTGAACACATCCAGATATTCAAAGGTTGGTGTGGAAACCTCGTGGTATCCGTGCCCTGAAAATACATCCCTCATCCTGCCTTCTATCCTTCTTTTTGTAGCGCATTCCTCCACAAGGATATCCTCTACCCCTTCAGGTACCTGAAAGCGATAATCGGACATTATATGTGCCCCCTTTTAATAATTTACTTCACTAAAGCAGTAGTGCGGTAGTGTAATAATGTGTTAATTTTATACCATATATTCCTGTATGTCAAGTGGTAAGAGGACCCTTTCCCTTGACATTCCCGTTAAATATAAGTAAAATCACAATATCACCAAAACAAGGGAGGTCTTACGCATGTACTACGACTACCATGTCCATACCCTGTTCTCTGAAGACAGCGAAATGAAACTGGAAGAAGCATGTGAAGCAGCTATTGAAAAAAACATAATAGAAATGGCGGTCACCGACCACCTTGATATAGACTACCCCGACAGAAGCATAACATTCGATCTGGATTACCCGGCCTACTCTGAAGCCATAGATAAGGCTAAGAAAAAATACCGGGAGCAATTAAATATAATAAAGGGACTGGAGATAGGCCTCCAGCCCCACATAATGGAAGAATGCCGGCAGTTCCTGTCGGGCAAAGATTTCCAGTTTATTATTGCCTCGATCCATGCAGCCCGGAAGCTGGACCTTCACAGCGGGGAGTTTTCCAGCGGCAAGAGCAGGAAAACCACCTACAGGGAATATCTTGAGGAAGTGTACCTGTGCATAAAGGAATTTGAACAGTTCCACGTACTGGGTCATATAGATTTGATAAGGAGATACGGGGGTTATGAGGATACAAGTATGAAGTACCCGGATTTCCCCGATGAGCTGGACGAAATATTCAGGCACCTGATATACAACGGCAAGGGAATGGAAATAAACACATCGGGATACCGGTACAACCTGGGAAGTACTCTTCCTGACCTGGACCTGCTGAAAAGATACAGGGAACTGGGCGGAGAAATACTTACAATAGGGTCGGATGCCCACACACCCTACCAGCTGGCGGAGCACTTTACCCTGGCATACACCATGGCGGACAAAGCCGGGTTCAGATATCTGACCCGCTTTCCCCGGGGCAAACCGGAATTTGTAAAGCTCATAAGGTAGAAAAGGCATGTTTCCGGGAGTATACAGGAGCGAATTAACAGATTTGTTCAGTGTATATTCTATTCCTTCTGAATTTGTTTGTACATAATCAAACAAAAAAGGCCTTTCCCCGTTGGAAAACGCCTTTTCGGTTATCCACTCATCTACCGACAACATTTCCGGCATGCAGACCACCATTACTTTGTACCATGCAAAAGCTGCTTTCTTGTGTAATGGAAGTCCTTTGTGATTTTGTTATCTCTGTGACTGGTAACATTCCTTGCAGTACACGGGCCTGTCCCCACTGGGCTGGAAAGGTACGGATGTCTCCTTCCCGCATGCGGCACAAATGGCAGGGTACATTTTCCGCTGTGAACGCCCGTATCCTCCGCCCCTGTTGCCCTTAAATCTCGCCTTTCTGGCAGCACGACATTCCGGGCACCGGCCGGGTTCGTTCTCGAAGCCTTTTTCTGCATAAAATTCCTGTTCGGAAGCACTGAAGGTAAATTCTCTACCACACTCCTTACAGGTTAAAACCTTGTCAGCAAACATTGGAAAACCTCCATTAGTTTATTGCCCGTGCAACAGGAAATCGCAAATCTTCCCGCTGCTTGAGGCAATCGAGAAGGTTTTTGTATATCCCTAAGCATTATCGAGCTCAGCATAGTATAGTATACCATAAAATAGAAAAAATACAAGAGGAAATACTTGTAGCACAAGCAGCTTGAATTACTGCAGTTGCTGCGTCCGGTACCCCGCGGGACCTTCTATGGAAGCCAGCAGTAAATGATATATCCTCTTTTGAAACATATTTATTGCTTTACCGTCTAAATAACAGGCAAAAATTTATTCCAAAGACTGTTATGTGAATGCAAAAAGTATTATATTATTATCAATAAAGATAAAATTGGGCTCAGAAAGAAAATCAGAGTGTACCCATGAAATTACTACCGGGGAGGTGATCATATCAAAAGAGATGAACGAGTATCCTTTTATTCACATTTCATAGGTTTTATCGCTACAGTAATCGGAACCTTCTACATAATATACGTATCCAGAAATTCAGTGCCCAGAATAATAGTTTCCAGTGTGTACTGTGGTTCTGCGATGTTTTTGTACCTGGCCAGTTCCTTATATCATGCCTTCAAAAAAGAAGAGAATGAGACATCCATCTGGCGAAAATTGGACCATATCGCAATATTCTTCATGATTGCGGGAACATACACTCCGATAACATACGTCTATCTTACGGGGTACTGGCGGTGGTCCATAATTATTATTCAATGGGTTTTGGTGCTCGGAGGCCTGTTTTTCAAATTCTTTTACCTGAATGCCCCGCGGTATCTATACACTGCAATCTATTTATTAATGGGATGGATAGCGATAATACCTATAAAACAGTTCCTGGCAGCCATGCCGGCCAATGCTGCAGTATTTCTTTTCCTGGGAGGCATATCCTATACCATAGGAGCAATCTTCTATATGGTAAAGAAACCGGTAGTGAAGCCCGGTTTTGGCTTCCATGAAATCTTTCATTTGTTCATCCTGCTGGGAACTTCTTTTCATTACCTGCTTGTGTATACCGCTGTTACACAATGAATACCCGGTACAACAGCGTGAAGTCGGCAGTTGTACAATCAGGCCGGACAGCCAGCGAAGGGAGGAATACCCCATTGCCGGAACAGAGAATCATGGAATGTAGAATCGGGTGCGGGGCATGCTGCATAGCCATGTCCATTTCATCACCAATACCGGGCATGCCTGACGGCAAACCGGCAGGTACACGGTGTGTTCAACTTACCTCCGACAACAGGTGTAAGCTGTTCGGCAAACCGGAAAGACCCCTTGTATGTGTGCAGCTGAAACCCTCAAGAGAAATGTGCGGAACATCCTTCGATGAGGCGCATTCCTATCTGACTTTTCTTGAGGAAGCTACCAAACCCGATGTGTGAAGCCCGACCGGAGTAATTTCCCCGGTGAAGGGCACGCATAGCCTGTGCCAAAGGATATTACGGGCATACATGAAAAGGCTATTGAATTTTTTATGTTGATAGTGTATTATTACATTATTAGTATAAATTTTCACAGCCGTATCCGATATGTTATGAGCAGGATTACGGATAACAGGAGAAACATTGATGCTCCACCCTGCAACGTATACGCCGGTACAGGGAAAATACCGGTGTACCGGTAATATACCAAAAAAATAATGTGAGGTATTATTATGATTAAAAAAACTGCTTTACCTGTCGGCACTCTGTTCATAAAACTTCTGCGGAGCCTGAAGCGCTTCCCGGAAGCTGTACTGTTTGCTGCAGCCACCGTATCAATACTCATATACATCAATCACTACGGTGTATATCCCGGGACAGAAATAACAGAACGTCTTGGTCGTATTGCCATGACGCTGGCACTGGGTATTCCCCTATCCCTGTCTGTCAAGGTTTTCTTTGAAAGGGTCTCCGACCTGAAGAAAGGTATAAAGCTGCTGATTTATGCTGCCGGTGTGGGGGTCTTGATACTGTATTACTTCTATCTCCTGACGGATTTCAATATGGTGCCGGTATCAAGATACATAGCCATCAGTTTCTCGTTATACGCTGCATTTGCCTTCATACCGTATTTTTTCCGAAAGGAAAAATTCGAGCTCTACGTGATTAAACTCTTTATAAGTTTTTTCATTACATGCCTGTATTCGTTAATACTTTTCGCAGGTCTTGCAGCTATACTGTTTACAATCCACACCCTTTTTTCGCTGGATATTTCCGACAAATTATATTACGACATATGGCTTATCGTGGCAGGCATCTTTGCCCCGGCATTCTTCCTGGCGGATATACCCAGGTACGGGGAAGAACTGCATGTTGAGAATTACCCGAAGGTTCTCAAAGTCCTCCTGCTCTATATTGTCATGCCTTTGCTGTCCGTCTATTCTGCCATACTCTATGTCTATTTCATAAAAATAGTTGCAACCTGGCACTGGCCCGAGGGCATGGTTTCAAACCTTGTTCTCTGGTATTCCATCATCAGTACCCTTGTTATCTTTTTTATCCACCCCCTGCGCAGCACAAACAGGTGGGCAGATATTTTCTCTTCCCTTTTCCCGAAACTCATCCTGCCCCTTCTGGCAATGATGTTTGTGGCTATGGGCATACGCATCAACGCCTATGGTATAACTGAAAGCAGGTACTTTGTCATGCTGGCGGGACTGTGGGTAACCGGCTGCATGATATATTTCATATTTTCAAGACGTGCCAGGAACATTATTCTCCCCGTTACCCTGGCTATTATCGCAGTGCTGTCGGTTTCCGGCCCGTGGAGCTGCTATTCGGTATCAAAACTGAGCCAGAACAACAGGCTGGAAAAAATACTGACAGCGCATGATATGATTAAAGATAAAACCATAATTAAACCGTCCGGTGACTTGCCCGAAACCGACAGAAAAGAAATCAGCGCAATAATAAGGTACTTCGACCGGTATCACAGTCTGGATGACGTAAGGTTCCTGCCGAAAGATTTCCGAATTGCCGATATGGAAAATGTATTCGGCTTCCCCATGTATTATGACTACAGAAGTCCCGATAACGACCGGGAATACTTCAGGCACAGCATCACAGAACATGGCGGTTTTCTGGATATAACCGGCTACGATTATTTCAGTGATTTCCCGGCCTACCGGGATGCCAATTTGGATTTTTCCGGGGAACAAATCAGTATATCCTATACACCCCAAAACAGGGAGATTAAAATAACAAAAGAAGGCCGAACAGTATATTCGAGAAATGTATCCGACCTGGCGATAGAGCTACATAAGGATTACAGCGGAGAGGATATGCTGAAAATGAGCCAAATGTCTTACTCTGACCAAAATGACCAGGTAAAAATCCTTTATGTGTTTACGCATTTCAGCGGTTGGGAAGACAGGTCAACAGGAGATATAACCTTAGATGCCATAGAATTCTACCTCTTCGTAAAGCTGAAGGAATAACAGCTTAAAAACAAAAGGGGTATTTAATTATGTTACACGCACAAGATTAAATACCCCTTCCCGTTAATATCTGAAAATTACTGCTGCAGTACCGCAATCCAGTTCACATAATAGTTATTTGCAGCATTATTGCTTACTACCGTAAATCCGTTACGGGATACGGAATTTATGGTTTCCACATAACCAACCTGGCTGCCCTGACCTCTCCAGAAAGGAGATACGACTACTACGGGGGGGCTGGGAAAGTTTCTGGAAAACCGGATTCTCAATTCACCGGGCCTGTTCTTTAAAGCGGTACCGGCATCCACGATAATCCTCGGTATCTGCGGCTGTGGGAAAAAAGGAGGAAACTGGGATATATATGGATTGTACGGGCGATTATACATAGAAACACTCCTTCCATGAAAATATCTTACTACATAATACTGACAAAGAGAGTAAACTGCCACTGGCGAATCCAACAAAGCTAAAAAATCGTACAACAAGATTGAATCAAGAAGAAACATATCTGCCCGGCTGTGCAATCCCAATCCCTATGCGCCCCATAACGCTACAGAAGCTTTGGATTTCAATTGGATGACCGGACAGCAAGACCAGCCTTTTCATGCCAGTCTCGAAAGCATTAATGAACTTATGAGGCCGAGGGCTGCAATAAAGCCTACCCCTGGACCCCCCTCCTCATAAGCTTCAGGCATCATGGTGGAGGAAACCATCGAAACAACCGCCCCTGCTGCAAAAGAGCTAATCACTGCAGTCATGTTTTCCGGTTTACCCCTCAGAAGGGCATATCCACCCATTGAGCTCAACAGGGACAGCCCCAGTACCGTTAACCATAATAATAGGATTTTTGCCTTTGAATATCCGTCCTTTACAAGTCCTACACTGCTTGACAGCCCTTCGGGAAAATTACTGACAAACACTGCCACTATAAGCAACCAGCTAACCCTGTGGTCATTCAGTAAGCTGATACCGATAATTATGGATTCCGGTACTGCATCAAATATGGTGCCTATGAAAATCGCCAAACCCGACCCCTCTTCAGTCCTTTCCCTGGAACGCTTTCTTTCCATCCCCCCCTTACGCGCAATGACCAAATCAAAAAGGGTGAAAAGCAAGGCGCCCAGGATAAAACTTGAAACTGTCAGTTCCATTCCTCCCTCCCTCAGGGAAAGGTCAAGCAGTTCAAAGGTGGCGGCACCTATTAGCACACCTGTCCCATAGGCCATAATATATCCTATAATCCTTTTCCTTATCTTAAAATAGAGCCCGGCCAGTGATCCCAAAAAAACCGCTGACCCGGCAATACCTCCCCAAAACGCAGCTTCCCACATATTTCTATACCTTCTCCATATTAATATTGCACTTTCATATTATCCCTCTGCGGGCCTCTTGCCATTCTTCGCTATCAGGATTCTAAGGTTCAGGCGGGGTTAAGGCCCCGCCTGAACCTTAGAATCCGTTGTCCGGGTAGATGTTTTCATTTGCCTGAAGAGAATAATTTTCCAGAATATCTTCCACTTCTTCGAAGCCTGTGGGAAATGCGTAGTTGTAGCGGGCAGGAAGCGCAAAAACATAGATTTTGTTATCCCGTGCATTACCCCGCCACACTGGTTTCATTAGAAAAAACAGTCCAATAATAACCCATACCTTGACATACAATATCCAGATGTACTACAATCATAAATCAGTAGAAATAATAATGAGCGGACCTGCCGATTTTTATATATAAGTGTTTCTCCGATGGAAACTGTGAATGCGTCTGCACTCGAATAATTCATACCACAAGGAGTGAGATATTATGGACTACATGATAAGGGGTACCCTGGAAAAATATCCTGTACGTTTTTCTATAGGAAGAACCACGGATACCGTGGAAAAAATGAACAGGATACACAATACAACGCCCACGGCTGCTGCTGCCGCCGGCCGCGCACTTACCGCCGTTGCTTTGATGAGCTTCATGCTAAAGAATGACAACGATAAAATTAGTGCAGTAATAAGCGGTGATGGAGAAATCGGAAGGATTATTGCCACTTCAGGAATAGATGCGAAAGTGAAGTGTGACATTCTAAATCCCGGCATCCAGCTTATGATAAACGATAAGGGTAAACTGGACGTTGCCAGGGCAGTGGGCAAAGGAAGCCTGACCGTGATACGGGATATGGGATTAAAGGAGCCCCATGTAGGGCATATTGAACTGGTCAGCTCAGAGATAGGAGAAGACTTTACTTACTACTTTGCCGTGAGTGAGCAGATACCTTCAATAGTATCCCTGGGAGTACTTGTTAGTGCGGACTATAAAGTAGAACAGGCCGGGGGGTTCATAGTACAGGTTATGCCTGACTGTGAAGAAGAGATAATTGCATATCTGGAAGAAAAGGCCGGTTCTATCAAACCGGTTACTTCTCTATTAAGCGCGGGGCTTGATTGTGAAGGCATCGCAAAAGAGATGTTCGGGGAGTATAAATTTAAGGTGACAGAAATAAAAAAAGTGGAATACTATTGTGACTGTTCCAAAGAAAGAATCGAAAAAGCCCTTATTGCTATGGGCAAATCGGAACTGGAAGCCTTGATTGAAGACCAGGGTAATGCCGAAATCAAATGTCATTTTTGCAATAAGTTATATGAATTCAGCAGAGATGAACTGGAGAGATTGCGGGAAAGTATGTGAGCATTTCTTTTGCTTATATCCTTCCCCTTGTTATCCAGGGGCGTAGCTCCGTTTATCTTTAGTTGGGGACATTCCGATGGGGACGTTCCTGTCCACTGACAGGAATACCGGGGCTTCAGCAGGTGTGTCCCCTGACCGCCGACAGGGCGGGAGTATTAGCCGCGGTAACCACCTGATAAAATAAGGAAAGGGGGAAAAATCGTCCCCCTGTCTCCCCTCAGTAGGTTTTTTTTGCCGGTATGACATGAAAAACAATAAACAGTGCTCCGATAACAAACGGGGGAACTGAAACAGCCAAAAAGCTGTAGAGATGCCCGTATGTGTCGAAAAATAATGTGAACGCTATACTGATCAATATGAAAGCAATACCGCTGAATACCGGATATTTCCATGAAGTTGCCAGAATAGCCAGTAAAACAAAGGATGGAAGCAGATGTATAATAAAGCCTATTAATTTTTCTAAAAATGAAGCATTGCCCGAGAATGCGTCCAGTGCAAAAAGTGATAAAAATAGAATAAAAATGATCGTAAGCACCCTCGGAATCCAGTAAAGCTTTCGCCCCTTGGCAGCAGAATTCATTGTTTTCACCTTCTTTCGTTAATGAATTATTGCATGCATTATTTGCCGCTAAGTCATCGGCTTAACTCACTAAGTCTCTTGTTCATATAATCTAACTCAAAAGACGAACATATCCTTCTGTCTTTATCATCCAGAATTCTATAGTGTTTTGATATAATATTTTGCTGGATTTTGTAGTCCCCTTTGGTTTTAATGTCTGTCCACCACAGTTTTCCCCCCATGGTTTTTTCATATTTTTCTTCATAATTATCAAAAGCCAAAGATAAAATAATATCCTGTATATCCCCACCAAAACTCAACTGCAATATTTCGCTGTCCTTAAAAATTGTGCATACCGCTACCGCTGTAGTCCATCCCAGGCTTTTTCTGCCTTTTTCCACCTGGACCAGCGTTTTTTTGGAAATGCCGATGACTTCAGCCATCTTGTCCTGGGTATAATCCTTTTCATTTCTGATAAGTTTGACCTTTTGGTCAACCTTCTTTATGAAATCATCCCTTGTCATATTGTTCATCATCCTATCAATCAATGTTTAAAGCCCTGTTTTTGGCATTAATAAACAAAAGTATCTTATAGTGTAATTTTACACTATAAGACGTTAAAAATCAAGCCCCTTTGATATTCAGAATTATTTGTGCCCTCCTGTATGTGCATTGCCCCTAAACCTTGCTTTCTACATCCCGAGAGCATGGTAACCCGGGAGAATATTTGATTTATATTATCTCGCTCATCTATCACATGCTGACTTCCCATTATAACAAAAACCCTGTCGTATTCTTTCAAGCTCTCCTCTATAGTAGATTTTAAATGTTCATTCCTGATTTTATATACTTCCTGGTATATATCATTAATTTCAGACCCTTGATTATATACAATAGAATACGCATCGACTTCAGTCCAATTATTTTCATTTAATTCTACTTTTAAATAGGGTTTTAGCAGACTACGGATATATTCAAACGTAGTTTCACTTTCTTTTAAAGGAAATCCTTTTTCTCTCATACCAGATACAAACTGCTGCAATAATTGCTGTATCTGCCTTTTATTTTCCTCTTGTTGGAATTGATATTGGTATAGCTGCCTCAATACATACATGGATAAGACTTTTTCTTTATCATACCTATCTAATAAATTCTTATATTGTTCTTCCATGGAGGGTTCTACAGTATCTAATGGAATGTTTTCCTTTTGAGCTAAATAAGAAACAAATGCACTTTCACCGTGTAATATCGCTTCCTCAGGGTCTGCATATAGGCTTTTATTATAATAACCTTCTACTAAGACTACCTGAGGGCTGCAGTTATAAAAGTATCTTTCAATATCATTGAACATAGGATCTGACTTGTCATTGCAGTGTCTTGAACCGTAAAAAAATAAGTGCTTATTGTTATTCTTAAGGTCAATTATTTCCACCCCTTGAATACTACTGTTAACACTATTGGAACAAGCAGCAGTAACAAATATTAACAATACCACAATCATTATTACTTTAATCTTCATTCTTTTTCCCAACCTTTGCAGACGTCAACCCATTTTTTGCTCATAGAATACTCTTCAAGCTCCGCACATGTAAGCCTGATAGCGGAATTACTGCTCCCGCAGGCAGGAAAAACGGTTTCGAATCTTTTAAGGGATACATCCAGAAACACAGGTATATTATTTTTCAGCCCGAAGGGACACACCCCACCAACGGCATGCCCTGTGTAATCAAGCACTTGGTCCGGGGACAGCATCTTTGCTTTGAAACCGAATTCCGTCTTGAACTTTTTGCTATCTATCTTGGCATCTCCGGCTGCAACTATTAACATAGCACCTTCCCTATCTTTAAATGAAATAGTTTTTGCAATTCTTGCAGGTTCAACATCCAATGCCTGCGCCGCCAGTTCAACTGTAGCACTGGAGGCTTCAAACTCCAGAATATCATTGTCCCTGTCCCATTTTTTTAAATACTCACGAACTTTATCAATGGCCATCATGAATAATCCTTTCTTTTGTGAATTTCTTCATGTTTTATTCAAAGTAAGACGGTATCTCCGATGCCACCTTTTTCATATGCAGATTATAATTCCGAAAGAGTTTGGGTATTATCTTTCCGGGCAAAACTTTTGCTCCCAAACCGGCTGCAGTATCGCTCATCAGAGTGATAGCCTGCGAGCCGCCCATAAATGGAAAAGGGAAACCCATAGTCACAAAGGGCAGCAATTTTTTGCCTGATATACCCTTCAGCTCCTTCATACAGCCTATTATAACAGGTGAAGCGGAAAAAGCCCATACCGGTCCCCCTACAAGTATTGCGTTATACTTTGTACAATCAGGGATGTTCACAATGGAAAATTTTTTTGGTTGTCTCACCGAACCTAAATTAACAGGTATATCTGTCCTGAGCTCAGTCAAATCAACAATATGGTTCTGCTCTTTTAAGTTTTCAGCAATCAGTCTGCCAAATCTTAGTGTGGTTCCTGATTTTGAATGAATAATTATCCCGATATTCATTGATAACACTCCCCTTGTTTTTATTTGATAAAGCGATCGGTTGCCAATATAATTTGCGTGCTCAAAAGAATTATCATACTATATAAAACTCATCAATATTATTCTACTATTGTATTGGAGAAAACAATGACAAAAGATGTTGATTTTTGTA
The DNA here is from genome assembly GCA_016842005.1 of Clostridium thermobutyricum. Lineage (GTDB taxonomy): Bacteria > Bacillota > Clostridia > Ch29 > Ch29 > JAENYD01. The sequence continues at coordinate 26,063 of JAENYD010000021.1, forward strand.
AATATAGCCTGATTGCGCACAATTATTAAATCTTCCGGTCAACACCAGCCAGTTACTCAAGTTTGGAGCCTGCCTGCTTCATAAACAGGTAAACAGGATTCTTGGCTTCAGGTGGGCTTTTAACCCCATCTGGAGCTTTAGAGCCCGTTATCCGGGGGCGTAGCGCCGCTTATCTCCCGCCCCGCAAATAACACAGGACTGCATGGCTCACTTATTCAAGGTCATGTATAAACAGTCCGCTCCTGAGCTTGGGCTCAAACCAGGTGGATTTGGGTGGCATTACCTCTCCCGCGTCTGCAACAGCCATCAGTTCTTCAATGGATGTGGGGTAAAGGGAAAAAGCTGCAGCCATGCCGTCTCTTACCCGCCTTTCAAGCTCTTCCAGGCCTCTTATCCCGCCGACAAAATCAATCCTCCGGTCATTCCTGGGGTCATTGATACCCAGCACCGGGCCCAGCAGATTGTTCTGCAATATGGCCACATCCAGGCATTCCACAGCATTATCCGGGTCCCAGCTGCCGGGAGCAGCTTCAAGTCTGTACCACCTGCTCCCCACAAACATCCCAAAGGTATGTTTCCGGCCGGGCCTGAAAGGCCCTTCTCCTTGCCATTCCTCCAGTGTGAATTTTTCCTTCACTTTGTCAAGGAACCGGTTAAGGCTCAAACCGTTCAGGTCCTGCACCACCCGGTTATAGTCCATTATATGAAGATGGCTGTGGGGGAAAGCCACCCCCAGGAAATAGTTGAATTCTTCCCCACCGGTATAACCCTTTTCCCTTTTCATAAGGCCGACCTTTGCAGCGGCTTCACACCTGTGATGCCCGTCGGCTATGTACAGGCAGTCTACTTCTTTAAACCTGTCAACCATCACCTGTACCACATCGGGGTCATCAATAGTCCAGCCCCTGTGCATCACATCGTCCTCTGCAATGAAATCAAAAAGGGGGGACCGGTTTTCTATCCAGCAGGATATTATATCATTAATGTCTTCCCTCTCCCTGTAAAATAAAAGTACGGGTCCCGTATTGGCATTGCAGTAAAGAACGTGGTTGACCCTGTCCTGTTCCTTATCCCGCCTGGTATGCTCATGTTTTTTTATTACTCCGTTCAAATAATCGTCTACAGAGGCGCATATAACCAGTCCGGTCTGGGTTCTGCCGCCGGCTTCCAGTTGATAGACATACAGGCATTCCTGTGCAGCTTTGATGAGTATGCCTTTCTTCAGCAGATGCTCAAGGTTTTCTGCAGCCCTGAGATACACGTCGGGATGATAGGGAGAAACGGAAGCGGGTAGTTCCACCTCAGCCCTCTGCACCCTTAAGAAGGAACAGGGGTTGCTGGCAACCATAGCTTCCGCCTCTTCCCTGCTCATCACATCATAGGGCGGTGCTGCCACTCTTTTCGCCATCTCTGCGGCGGGTCCGATATTCTTAAAAGGTTTGATAATTGCCATGATTAACCTCCCGAGATATTTATTTGTTCCTTTTCTGTCACAGGTAAAGGAAACTGATTATTTTACTATAGTATAGAAACAATTGAGGATTATATCAAGGGTCCCTCACCCGTTATACAAAAAACAGCAGCTATTGAAGATGGTATAATTAGCAGCCCCCCGGCTTTTCATTGACCGGGGGGCTTATTTTTAACCTATTTTTTTCTCAGCATCATTGAGGCTGGTACGCTCCATCATCTGAATGGCATCTTTAGGACACTTCTCCGCACATACGCCGCAGCCCACGCACTTGTCATCAATAACCCTGTGGGGCTGTTTCACTTCACCTTCTATGGCATCAAAGGCACAGTTTTTCCTGCATATTGTGCACTGTACACATTTCTCATCGTTTATCCTTGCCACTTTCCTGTTATCCAGGATACCGGATATGGCATTTGTGGGACAGGCCTTGACGCATTCCATACATCCGGTACACTTTTCATAATCTATTTTCGCCAGGTTGTTCTCCACATGAATGGCATCAAATTTACATGCCTTTTCACATTTCTTGCAGGCTATACAACCCACTTTACATGCCTGCATCACAGCCTTACCCTTCTCGGTGCTATTACACAGCACATGCACCTGATGTCCATAGGGCACCATGGAAATAACGTTCTTGGGACACGAGGCAACACATTTTTCGCACCCTATGCATTTTTCTTCGTCTATTACGGCAATACCTTCCTCCGAAATGGTTATTGCATCAACAGGACAAACCCTTACACAGGTTCCCAGACCGAGACATCCGGATTCACATATCCTGGGTCCTCCTGCCATCCGGCTTGCAGCAACACAATCCTCAACGCCTATATATCTGAATTTATCCTTGGCGTTTATTTTCCCGCCATTACATATTACCCGGGCAACTTTTTTCTGGCCTGCCCCGCCTTCAGCCTCCACACCCAGGATCTCCGCAATCTGTCCGCCCACGGTGTCTCCACCCACAGGACAGCCGTATACGGGGACTTCTCCCTTAACTACCGCCTCCGCAAAACTGGCGCATCCGGCCAGACCGCATCCGCCGCAGTTAGCCCCGGGCAGTATGTTTTTTACAGCTTCAACCCTGGGGTCCTCTTCCACGGCAAACTTCTTGGATGCAAAGGCCAGAAACGCCGCAAAGAATACCCCTATTGCACCCATACTTATAACAGCTATAAGAACCGTATTGTTCATTCTTTCACCTCCAGAATAAGGTCAGGGGGGACACACCGCTGCTACGCGGGTATTGCCCGCTGCGAAGGACATCCCCCAGTCTATATACTACATGGCAATAAGACCGGAAAATCCGAGAAAAGCCATGGACATTATTGCAGCAGTAATCAATGTAATAGGCACACCCCTGAATGGCGCCGGCACATCTCCGAACTCGAACTGTTCCCTGATGCCTGCCATTGCCGAGATGGCCAGGGTGAAGCCCACTCCTGCGCCAAATCCGAATACCGTGCTTTCTACCAGACTGTATTCATTAAGAGCAGCCAGAAGTGCAAGGCCGAGGATTGCACAGTTTGTGGTGATTAACGGGAGAAAAATTCCAAGACTCTGATATAGTGCCGGGCTTGTTTTCTTCAAGAACATCTCTACAAACTGGACCAGAGAAGCTATGACCAGTATGAATGCAACATACTGAAGGAATCTCTCCATACCGAAAGGTATTAAAATATAGTGCTGTATCAGCCAGGTTGCAATAGCTGAAAGGGTCATAACGAAGGTAGCGGCCAGCCCCATGCTGAATGCCACCTCTACTTTTTTGGACACTCCCAGGAAAGGGCATATACCCAGAAACCTGGCAAGTACAAAATTGTTTATCAGCACCGTACTTATAAAAAGCAGTAAAAGCTTCATTACGTTTCATACCTCCTTCTATCAGTAATCCGAATAATACCTTCTATGCTTTCCTGGAAGACAGTGAATTGAATAAACCGAGCAACAATCCAAGGGTCAGGAAAGCACCAGGAGGTAGTATAAATATTATCCAGGATACGAAGCCTTCACCGAACAGATTAATGCCGAAGATTGACCCCATACCCATTATCTCCCTGATTGCTCCCAGGAGGGTCAGTGCCCATGTAAAGCCCAGACCCATGCCCAATGCATCCAGAATGGATTTTCCTACGCTGTTTTTTGAAGCAAATGCTTCTGCTCTTCCCAATATGACACAGTTAACAACAATCAGAGGTATAAAAAGGCCCAGTACCTTATATATATCAGGGAAATATGCTGCCAGTCCCAGGTCGGCAATGGTAACGAAAGTCGCAATTATTATTATATATGAAGGTATCCTGACTTTATCGGGTATCAGGTTTTTAAGGGCCGCTACCATTATTCCCGAGCCCAGCAATACGAAAGTGGTGGCAAGGCCCATGGATAATCCGTTCAAGGCGGCATTGGTTACTGCGAGAGTGGGACACATGCCCAATACCAGTCTGAATACAGGATTTTCCTTCCACAGACCTTTTATGAACTCATAGGTTGCACCCATTAGTTAGCACCTCCAAGCGCCTTATACTGCTCAACCACCGGGGGAATACTATCTCTGATGATAGCTGATACGGCTCTGGAAGAAATGGTAGCCCCTGTTATGGCATCCACATCTTCTTTTGCTACAAATCCGTCGTTAATGGACTTGCCTGCAAACTGCCCCTGGAACCAGTCTTCGGTAATCCTGGCTCCCAGCCCCGGTGTTTCAGTATGGCTTAATATCTTAATTCCCGTCAGGACTTCATTCTCGACATCCAGCCCAACCATAATCCTGATTATTCCCTGGAAGCCGCCGCCTTCTATTACATATGCCACGCCGGCATATCCGCCCGAAGCATCCAGACCTTTGTACATCGGTATATCCGCACCCTCGATTACTTCAAAAGTCTCAGCTCCCGGAAGCACTTCCAGTATGGCTTCCTCCTGCTCTGCCGCCGCAATGGCGTTTATGGAAGGTATAGTGAAATTGTAAGTCAGGGCAAGGACCAGTCCTGAAGCAACCGAGATTATCGCCAGAACAATTATAAGCCTTATAACCGAATCTTTCACTTTGCCTTCACCTCCCCGTAGATTCTGGGACGGGTGTATCTGTCAATTATAGGTGTAAATATATTCATCAACAGGATAGAGAAAAGTACTCCTTCCGGATAGCCTCCGAAAATCCTAATCAGTACTACCAGTATCCCCGCACCAACTCCGAATATTATTCTCCCCAGTTTTGTTGTGGGGGTGGATACATAGTCGGTGGCCATGAAAAATGCTCCCAGCATCAGACCGCCGGCCAGCATATGGAAGATAGGGTCTCTTCCGAGGATGGCGGTGAAAACAGCTACTGTGCCGATATAGGATATTGGTATATACCATTTGATGATACCTTTGTACAGCAGGTACAAACCTCCGATAATCAACAGAAGCGCCGAAGTTTCTCCTATGCAGCCTCCCACATTACCGATGAGGAGTTCCATATATCCTGTTTTTATTCCCTGCATCTTGAGAAGATTCAGGGGAGTAGCCGAAGAAACGCCGTCAACAGGATTAATCCAGGTAGTCATGTGAACGGGAAAAGTCACCACCAGGAAAGCCCTTCCCACCAGAGCGGGATTGAAAGGGTTATATCCCAGTCCGCCGTATACCTGTTTCCCTATCCCTATGGCCACTACGGCCCCCACAGCCGCCATCCAGAGGGGCATTGCAGGGGAAAGGGTCAGGGCCAGCAGCAAGCCGGTTATAACAGCACTGCCGTCATTTATTGTCACAGGTTTTTTTCTTATCTTTAATATTACCGCCTCGGTAGCCACAGCTGCAGCAACACTGACAATTATCAGGGCTAAAGCCTTAAGACCGAAAAAATATACGGCTGCGGCAGTAGCAGGCAAAAGGGCGATAATAACGCTGTACATTATACTGCTAACGGTATCCTTAGATCTGATGTGAGGTGATGAACTCACTACCAGGTTTCCGTATTCCATTGTCTATCTCCTTCCTCCTTAAGCTTCAGCTTTGATCTGAGCTTCAGACTTCGCTTTAGCTTCGGCCTTTGCTTTAGCCTCAGCCTGAGCTTTGCGTTTTTCCGCCATCACCTGGGCCTTTGACAGTCTAATCCGCTCCACAAGGGGTCTCTTAGCCGGACAGACAAACGAACAGCTTCCGCATTCTATACAATCGACCACCTTGTACTCTTCCGCCTCCTGCAGCATACCCTTCTCTGAAAAGGCTTCGAGTTTTGTGGGTATCAGGCCGATAGGACATGCGTCCACACATCTCGAACATTTAATGCAGGGCATGGGAGGTGAAAGCTGGAGCTCTTCTTCCCGGAGCACCAGAATACCGGAGGTTCCTTTAATGACAGGGACTTCAGTGGTATACTGCGCAATCCCCATCATGGGCCCTCCCTGGATAACTTTGCCGATATCCCCGGTAAACCCTCCGCATTGAGCGATAACATCCTCAAATCTGGTACCAATCCTTACAATCAGGTTTTGCGGTTCTTTCACCCCGCTGCCTGTAATGGTCACTATCCTTTCCACCAGCGGCATACCGGTTTTAATGGCATTGGCCAGGGCGGCAGCCGTACCGACGTTATTCACTATAACCCCGCAGTCCATGGGAAGCCCTCCCGAAGGTACTTCCCGGCCTGTACAGGCGTTTATAAGCTGTTTCTCAGCACCTTGCGGATATTTTGTCTTCAATGCCACCACTTCAATGTTATTTTCGCCCTTTGCCGCCTCAACCATTGTTTTCAGGGCATCGGGCTTGTTGTTCTCAATAGCGATGTAGCCCTTCTCAACACCCACAGCCTTCATCATTGCCTTCAGACCGAAAACCACATCTTCAGGTTTTTCCAGCATCAGCCTGTGGTCGGCAGTCAGGTAAGGTTCACATTCGGCGCCATTGAGGATTACTGTATCTATAGGTTTATCCGGCGGCGGAGAAAATTTGACATGGGCAGGGAAAGTGGCTCCGCCCATACCGACAAGTCCCGCTTCTTGCATAATATTTTTGATATCGCCGGCGCTTAATTGGTCAAGTTCTCCCCGGGACTTCACACTTTCATCCAGGGTATCCTTACCGTCCGTTTCAATAACAACAGACAGAATTTTCCCGCCCCCCGGATGAGGTCTGGCTTCAATGGCAACAACTTTTCCCGATACGCTTGAATGCACCGGCGCACTCACAAATCCCTTCGGTTCACCAATCTTCTGACCCAGCTTCACCTGGTCCCCCACTCCAACTACCGGCTCACACGGGGCGCCTATATGCTGCTGCAGCGGGATAACAACTGTTTCAGGCACTTCTGCCTTTTTTAGTGGCAATTTTTCTGTTGCATCTTTATTATGAGGAGGGTGTACACCTCCTTTGAAGGTCAACAGTTTCAATTGCATCATCGTTCACCCCTTTAAATTTTTTTTGCAATGATTACAAAACCTTTTTAGTATTCTACAAAGGATGATGAATTCCTCCATTGTCAAGTATATAACTTCACGAGGCTCTCATCCCTCAGACAATATATTATCAGAAAATTGCATAAATTATATATTATATTACACAATACATTATATTATACAATATTTTTTACTCAAAATAAACTTCCATGTTTTATTCCTTGTATTTACTTATTTGCCTTATTGTTCTATGTACTTCCTGTATACTCGCATATGCATATTCCTGAAACCCGTTTACCTCAAAATAGCATTCATGAAAATCATAAAAGTGATAAAACTTATAACAGTAAAACAAACTGTCAATAGGTCATCAAAATTGACATTGAAAATTTTCTTTGTTATAATTTGTTTATGCCCCTTATAGGGGGGGTAGGTATATTACAGGGAGGGATGAAAATGCAGATTAATCTAACCGACAGGGCAAAAGAAGAACTGGAAAAGATGCTTGAAAAAAGAGATAGCCAGGGAAAACCCTTGCGCCTGTATATAGCCGGCGTTGGCTGAGGAGGTCCTACATTCGGGCTGACTCTGGATGAGCCGGCAAAAGACGATACTGTAAAAGAGGTAAAAGGATTGACCTTTATAGTTGATCCAGGAATGGAGCAGAGGTACCCGGAAGTGAATATCGAATACAAAGACGGGGTAATCTTCAAGGGCATCAGGATATCAGGCCCCGGAGTATCATCCTGTTAATAAACTGATAAGGAGGGATAACGGTGAAGGATGTAGTGGTCTACACAAGTGATACATGCGGTTACTGCCATGCGGTAAAGGACTATTTGAACAACAAAAATATTCCCTATACCGAAAAAAATATCTCCAAGGATATGGCAGCGAGAAGAGAACTGGTCAGCCAGGGATATATGGGAGTTCCGGTTATTATTGTAGGTGACCAGACAGTTGTAGGATTTGACAAGGAAAAGCTGGAACAGCTTCTATAACTGGAAAGAACCGCTGATTTTTCAGCGGTTCTTTGTTTTCCCGGAAATATATCCAAACCCCGTGAGAATCTGATTTTTAGCTGAGGTTTCATTCAAAGGGTCAAAATGCTATAATATTATAAGACAAGCTATTAAGGAGGTTCTGCATATGACCAAACTCAGCAGATTAACCGTCAAAAAGGCAATGAGCTTTCTTTTTATTGCAATAATGCTTACTATTTTACTTAAATACAGCAATCAGATTGAAGAGCAGATGCCAAAAGACCTGCCGTCAAACCACCCCAAAGTGGAGCAGTACAGGAGTATACAAAACGGCATCAAAATTTCCGGTCTGCTTATAACCCTGGGCGGAATTATTTATGTCGTAAGGATGAAAAAATAGGACCTGCAAGGGTCCTATTCTATCTTCTCGATGGTGTCTCCCGGTCTTACCTTCCCGCCTTCCAGCACCCGGGCAAACACACCTTCCCTGGGCATTATGCAGTCTCCCACTGTCTTGTATATGGCACATTTCTGGTGGCACTCCTTGCCTATCTGGCTTATCTCAAGGAGGGCTTCTCCTACTTTCAGTCTGGTACCGACTTCCAGCCCGTAAAGCGTTATACCCTCGGTGGTTATATTCTCGGCAAACTTCCCCGAGCACAAACCCTTTATTCCCAGATCCTTCATTTTATCTATGCTTTCCTGACCCATAAGGCTTACCTGCCTGTGCCATTTACCCCCGTGGGCATCTCCCTCCAGGCCAAAATCCTTAACCATGGTTCCCTCTGGTATGGATTTCTTGGATACACCTTTCTTTTCGCTTATGTTAACTGCCAGTACTTTTCCTCTTATCATTTCAATCCCCCCCTTATAAAATCGCCGGATTTGCCCCCGGTTTTTTTCATAAGCTTTATATCTCCTATAATCATTTCCCTGTCAACGGCCTTGCACATATCGTATATGGTAAGGGCCGCAACCGAAACGGCAGTCAGGGCTTCCATTTCAATACCTGTTTTACCGTCTACCGTTGCTTCTGCCTCAATCTCCACTGCGTTTAATTCCCTGTTTATATTGAACCGTATATCAACACCGCTTATATTTAAAGGGTGACACATGGGTATCAGGGCTGATGTCTGCTTTGCCCCCATAATCCCTGCCACCTGGGCTACAGCCAGTACATCCCCTTTCTCTATTTTTCCCCTTTCGATGGTTTCCAGGGTGGAAGATTTCATGTAAACCCGTCCCCGGGCTACGGCTTCCCTCCTGGTAACCGGCTTTTCACCCACGTTCACCATTTTTGCCCTGCCTTCTTTGTTAAAATGAGTTAACCCGGACATAAATCATCCCCCAATCTGGTACATATCCCTCAAGCTGCCACCCTTTCCGTCAGTCATATGATGGGTTGCGGGCTTGAGACTGACAGCCCTTCTCAGCAGCTTTTCAACATCGTCCCTGCCTTCTCTCAAGGCCGGCTTCAGGTCCACTTCCATGTCACTGTTCAGGCAGGGCTTGATTTTTCCATCAGCCGTTAATCTGATTCTGTTGCAGTTGCTGCAGAAATTATGACTGAGGGCCGAAATGAAACCTACGGTTCCCGGGGCCCCCGGGAGACTGAAGTTTTCAGACGGTCCGTTGCCTTTAACAGTACTCACCGGTTCAAGACCCTTTAACCTGTCTTTTATCTGGTCCACCGATATATAATGCTCATCAAACCAGTGACTTGCATTGCCAATGGGCATTAATTCTATAAACCGGACATTCACCGGCAGGACCCTTGTCAAATGGACAAAATCCTCAACCTCGTCATCGTTCTTGCCCTTAATAAGGACAACATTAATTTTTACAGGCCTGAGGCCTTCCTGGAGACAGACACTTATGCCCTTCAGAACTGCATCCAGGTTTCCTCCCCCCGTAATATCACTGTATCTGTCGGGTTTCAGAGAGTCCAGGCTGATGTTGACCCTGTCCAGGCCTGCTGCCTTGAGTTCCTTGACCATATCCGCCAGCAGGATACCGTTGGTGGTAATGGATATATCCTCTATCCCTTCAATCTTTCGGATATCCCGTATGAGTTCACTGATACCGGGCCTTATCAGAGGCTCACCCCCGGTTATTCTCACTTTGGATATACCCAGCTTTACTCCACACCGGACTATCTCTACAATCTCTTCATATCTCAGGATTTCCGAATGGGTCTTTTTACATATCCCGTCCCGGGGCATGCAATAAAAGCAACGCAAATTGCACCGGTCGGTCACAGAAATCCTTAAATAATCCACTGTTCTGTTATACTTATCTTTCATGAATATCCCTCCAGACTGCCAGTCCCCGCTTCCGGGATACCGGATAAAGTAAAAATTTATACTTCAACTATCTGGCCTGTCTTATCGGTAGAATAGCCCTTTATTTTATTTACCTTATCCCTGAATTCCCGACTCCTTATTATGTCCAGCAGAACTTTTATATTCGGCTGTTCCAGATATTCCACGGGAACGGCGAGGTCGTATTCTTCCCGGTATAAAGGAATAAAGTCCAGGTCAAGGGCCGCTGCTGCGGAATATACCCCCAGTCCCGCGTCAATATCCGAAAAGGCTACGGCTGCCGCCACCGCCATGTGGGTAAACTCTTCACGGTCATACCCGGCAATATCCCGGGATGCTATATTACTCTTCCTGAGGTTAAAATCAAGCAGCATTCTGGTACCCGATCCCTTCTGCCTGTTAACAAAGGCCACATCCTGCCTGGTAAGGTCCGCAAAGGTTCTGACATTTTTGGGGTTTCCTTTCTTAACAATAAAACCCTGTATCCTGTCCACCAGTTTGACCAGGGCAATTTTTCCTTCCCCAAAATACCTTTTAATATAGCTTGCATTATATGTGCCTGTTTCCTCGTCCAACAGGTGAATACCCGCCATATGGGCTTCGCCTTTCTGCAGGGCCATTATCCCTCCCATGCTCCCCACATGGGCGGAGGCCATATACAGTTCCGGACTGGCGCTGTGAATTTCATTGGCCAGCAGGTCCAGGATCGGGTCATGACTGCCTGTACAGACAATGGTATTGTTGATATCCTCAATATTCTTCAACAGTTTAACGCCAATCTTCTCCCCGGCATCTATCCCTTCGCTGTTCTGTGGAATAACCAACATGCCGTCCGCTCTCACCAGGGACATAACCACACCGGCCCCCCGGGTAAGAGGAGTGGCGATGAGTTTTTCTCCCACCCTGCCCAGCTTGACCCTTACAAACTCTTTATTTTTCAGGGAGGAAACAATACGCCTGGAACATACGGCCTCGGTTATGACTGGCATTGATACCGTACGGTGCAGATATTTATATATCAAAGGTTTCACTATATTTTCCATGACTACAAATGCGGAAACGGGGTACCCGGGTATCCCTATAACCGGTTTCCCGTCAATCTTACCCAGTACTGCAGGCTTCCCCGGTCTGACGGCAATACCGTGGGTCAGAACCTCCCCCATCTCTGCAATGATATCCCTGGTGAAATCCTCCCGGCCGGCAGAAGAACCGGCATTTATTATCACCATGTCGTGTTCTTTAACCGCCTTTTGCAAAGCCTCCAGTATCAGTCCGTAGTCATCGGCAACCGGGGGTATCCTGTCCGGGTTACCGCCCCATTCCTCAATAAGCCCTGCAAAGATATGGGAATTATACTCAATCAGGTTTCCTTCTTCCAGGGGCTGCCCCGGCATCACCAGTTCGGTGCCTGTGGGTATTACAGCCACCCGGGGCTTGTCTATCACTTTTACCGAATTGACCCCTCCTGCCAGAAGGGCCCCCAGGTCCACAGGCCTTATACGATGGAATGCCGGAATTATCATTTCACCCTGCACAATGTCCTCTCCAATCACCCTTATATGCTGCCACGGGGTGGCGCCTTTAATTATGTCCACCTGGCCTTCTCCGGCATCGATAAGGTCTTCCCGCATAATAACGGCATTACAGCCGGCAGGTATGGGGTCTCCGGTATCCACCTCCACATAATCTCTGCCCTCAATAAGGCGTATCCGGTTTCTTTCGCTGGCGCCAAAGGTTTTGGAAGCGTCCAGGGCAATACCGTCCATGGCTGAAGCATTAAAATGGGGAGAAGATATACAGGCTGTCACCGGTTCGGATGTTACCTGCCCCAGGGCCGTGCCGGTGTCTATCTCCTTCTCCCTGTATCTCTCAAAAAAACCTTCCAGGTATTGAAAGTACTCCTCCAGGGCGGTCTCAATACTTTTACTTGAAAGGTATATGTTTTTGGATGGCAAGACAGTCCCTCCTTACAGCAGTATTACCGCAACCTCTTCTTCCCTGTAAAGGCCTTCCTTATTCCTGTGTATCTTCACCATGCCTGCGGCAGAAGATATGGTGGTTATCATTCCTGATTTGCCGTGAACAGGAAAAGCATATAACCTGCCTTCCCTTTCCTCAAGGTTCACCATAAGATACTCCTCTCTCCCGGCGGCCGAAGCATAATTCTCGCTGCAAAATGCCTTGACCATAGCGGGATGTGCCGGTGGATAGCCGGCCAGTCTCCTGATAAGGGGTGAAACAATCACCTTATATACCACCAGGGAGGAAACCGGCTGTCCGGGCATACCTATTACGGGTTTGCCGTCAACCTTTCCTATTATGGTAGGTTTCCCCGGCTTGATGGATATGCCGTGGACCAAAACCCCCGGACTATCCAGCTCATCTATTATGGATGCGGTATAATCCCTGAACCCTGCTGAACTTCCCCCGGAAATCAGTACCACATCGCTTTCGGTTACGGCTGCGGAAATTTTTTCCCTCAATAAATCCTTCCTGTCTTTTACGATACCTTCGGGTACGGGACAGCCGCCGTCTTCGGCAACCGAAGACGCAAGGGCATAAGTGTTTATATCCCATATCTGTCCGGGCTGCAGTTCCCCGCCAGGCTCCACAATCTCGTCTCCGGTGGATATGACAGACACCCTTGGTTTGGGGAATACTGTCACATCTTTCAAGCCTATACTGCTCAATACTCCGATATGCTGCGGTCTTATCAACGTATTCTTCCTGACTACACAATCACCGGCTCTTACGTCTTCTCCCTTTCCCATGGTATTCTCCAGGGGACTTACCGGTTTATAAACGGCTATTTCGTTTTCATTCAGTCTTTCGGTATCCTCAATCATCACAGCGGCATCACCGCCCGGCGGAAGCATCCCTCCCGTAGGCACGTACATACATTCTCCGTCTCTGATGCCCCCCGGCGGTCTGCGCCCTATTTCTACCTCTCCGGAATATTTCAGTATGGCGGGCATTGCCTCATTTGCCCCAAAAGTATTCCGGGACCTGACGGCGTAGCCGTCGACAACCGAACGGTTAAAGGGAGGTATATCACAACCGGCGGCTACATCTTCAGCCAGCACCCGGCCTAAAGACTCCAGCAGGCTAATTCTTTCGGTTTTTTTACCGCCGGGGATAAAATTATTTTCTATTATGTCTAATACCTCATCAACATCTTTAACCTTTAAGAGCATTAACGGTCCTCCTGTCAAACAAATAAAACAGCGGTATCCCTCCATGATGGATACCGCTATAAAATGCTAATTATAGCCCCTTTCCAGCATGGGAGGCATACCAGTTTCCTGATATACCCTGTCGGCCAGCCGTCATAGCTTCCCGTAGACGGTTTGGCTCGGAGCGCCTCTCTGATAATTATACTAAAAATCGGTTCCAATGTCCACCTATATCACTACTTCCATGTGATTATCGTGTGATAATGTCACCTTGTTAATTATCTTGATAAAATGTCAGT
>JAENYD010000002.1 GCA_016842005.1 Clostridium thermobutyricum
GCATATATTGCCTAAACTCCCCTATTAGGTATCAACTTGTGGCATTCTGTACTAGTACAATATATGCATGGGTAGGAATTTTTATGTCCTGTCAAGGAGAGTGTCAAGGCTGTCAAGGGGACGGTTCTTCTGACAAGGTTGTCAGAAGAACCGTCCCCTTGACAGTCCCCTTGACAGTCCCCTTGACAGCTTTGGTCGGAGTTTTTATCTTACGGCTTGTTCCGAATACCTGTTGCTGGCGTTCCACAGCATGAACTCGTCTATTCCGTTTTCCTCAAGGGCCCTTATCTGGGCTTTGACCTGTTCCGGCCCGTATTCTATATGGCCCTTCACCCATGGGGCGGTGAAGTCCTGGATCCAGGGCCTGATAATGGCCGGCGTCTCAATATTCTTATTTCTTCCCACGGAGTCCCTGGCAGAGTTGTAGACAGTCTCATAGGGATAGGCGTCCGGCACCAGCAGGCCGTAGGTACCGTTGGCATAGTGGCTGGGGTACATCATGGGGCTGACGTAATCCACCACATTGCTGATGGCCTCCCAGTACTGACCCAGGGCCATGTCATCGGCCACCGAACCCACCAGCCCGTATATATCGGCTGATACATAGACATTTTTGGCAGAAAGCTCTTTATAGGCATACTTCAGGAAATCCTGTATGGTCCGGGGTTTGGAATGACCGGTAGTGTTTCTGTAATCCAGCAGGCTGTCCAGCTTACCGCCATCGGATGCCGGGAAACGGACATAGTCAAACTGGATTTCATTGAATCCGGCCTCCGCAGCTTCTTTGGCCACTGCCACATCGTATTCCCACAACCGTCGGTCGTAGGGAGAAGCCCATATCAGCCCGTCGCTGTTGGTGAAAGGTTTGCCCGAGTCCTTATAGACAATGGCCTTGTCCGGATTATGGGCTATATAGGTTGGGTCCTTGAAGGTCACTATCCTTGCAATGGCATATATGTCGTTGTCCTTAAGCTTTTTCATCAGGGTCCCGATATCCTTGACCGTAGCCTTGTCATTGGCTTCAGGGCTGTATTTTTCGGCAGCTTCTGTCCTGAACAGCATGTACCCCTTATCGTCCTTCACATCTATGACAAAGGTATTTATTCCTGTCCTGCTGGCCATATCGATTAACCGGTCCACCCGGCTACCCGATGCAGAGTATATGGTCAGGTAGATGCCCTTCACCTTCACCCTCGGATTGTCCGGGTATTCTTTCACTTTCTCCTGTGGTGAAAAGTCCAGGGTCCGCAGGGTCTCATCCAGCAGATCAAACCTGTCGGCTACCGTATATTCTCCGGCTATCCAGCCAAGGGCCTGGTCGCTGGCGGTATCTGCCGATATCAGGTACCATACTGCACTGCTCTCATCCGTTTTTTCTTCCAGTATTTTTACGGCTGTTCCCTTCATAAGGGCGGTGATTATCGGTGAGGATACGGATGCCTCCTGACGCACATTGAGCTTACCGGCGCTGATATATACGAGATTGGTCTTATCTTCCTTTTCCTGCGGGTCTTCACCGGGATCGTCATTTTGTTCACCGGTTTTGTCGTCAATGTCCTGGCTGTCATCCCGGTTTCCCGTAGAAGGTTCCAGGACGGGGAACAATCCCCCTGCCGAACAGGATGTGATTAAGAGTGCGAAAGCTAAAAAAAGCAATAAAAGAATAAGTCGTCTATTTTTCTTCATTTGAGACCCCTGTCTAATATTATGTTAACCAAATTATATCACGGCAGGGACCGCATTTCAGTATTTATGCTACATGTAATTTTATCCTGCTGTGGTATAATTGTATTTGAGAGAGGAGGATGACTATGAAGAATTTCAAGGGTCTTGCTCATATTGGCGTATTTACGCCGGACCTGGAGAGATCAAAGAATTTTTATATCCATGACCTTGGATTCGAGCTGGAATACGAGACCACTCTGCAAAAATCCGAAAATCTCAAACTGGAAATGGCCTTTGTGCGGTTAGACAACCTGGTGATTGAACTGCTGGAGCCGTCGGATTCAACAATGATCAAACCGGAGAGCGGAGGTGCTGTGAATCATATCGCCATTGAAGTGGAAGACCTGCCAGGGATAGTCAAAGAACTGAAGGGCAAAGGTATTGTCTTTGAGACTGAAGAGCTGTCATACATGGAAAAGCTGTTCAGGGGCGTACGGAACATCTTTCTCAGGGGTCCGTCCGGGGAGAGGCTGGAGCTTTTTGAATTTCTCGGCTGAAGCTGAAGGTTTACAGGCACTCAATACGGAAGAGTACTTTTCAGTACTCTTTTTTACATTTTGAACTCAGACGGTTTGCAGACCGGGTCTGAATGGGGATGTATACTTGTGTAAAGACTATATTACCGGAACGGATATGCTGGTGGAATGTGGGAATGAGGATATATATAAAGGAAAAATCTTATGCCGATGGTGATTATGGGGTTATATATTACGGGGAAATCCTCAATGCGTATATGAGGGAGCGGGAATAAACTGCAGAGTTTTTGCGGGAAAGCATATGGGAAATCGGAGGGGATATTGCAAGATGTTGAAGCTTATTAAAGGCGGTAGGGTATACAGCGCCGAATACCAAGGGCAAAAGGATGTTCTGATTGTCGGCGATAAAATAGGGATGATAGACGAGGATATCGATCCTTCAGTGGGTATCCTGGAAGTGGAGGTGATTGACGCTGCAGGGAAGCTGGTGGTGCCGGGATTTATAGACCAGCATGTGCATATTATCGGTGGCGGGGGAGAGATGGGCTTTGCAAGCCGTACCCCTGAGATAATGCTGTCTCAGGTAGTTCGGGCAGGGGTTACAACACTGGTGGGGCTGCTGGGCACCGACGGTACCACCAGGCAGGTGCATTCACTGCTGGCCAAGACAAGGGGCCTGGAGATTGAAGGGATTACCACCTATATATACACCGGCGCTTATGAGATTCCCACCAGGACCATAACCGGCAATGTACGGTCGGATATAATTCTGATAGACAAGGTATTGGGTACCGGAGAGGTTGCCATATCCGACCACCGCTCGTCACAGCCTTCCAGGCAGGAACTGAAGAGGCTTGTGGCAGAGGCCAGGGTGGGGGGCATACTGAGCGGCAAGCCGGGGATGGTGCATCTCCACGTTGGGGACGGCAGGGACGGGCTTGAGATGGTCTTCGAGATTGTGGAGGAAAGCGAGATACCCGTATCACAGTTTGTCCCCACCCATGTCAACAGGCGGGAGAAACTGCTGGAGCAGGCAGTGCGGTTTGCCCTCATGGGCGGGGTAATAGACATTACGGCGGGGGTTAGCCCCACGTCCGGGGACGGGGACTCGGTCAAATCCAGTACTGCTGTCAGGAGGTGCATAGAGAAAGGAGTGCCTGCAGACAGGATAACCATGAGCTCGGACGGTAACGGCAGTCTGCCGGAGTTTGACGGGAAAGGGAATGTGGTGGGTATGATGGTCGGCAGTATGGATACCCTGCACCGTGAACTGAAGGACCTGGTGAGGGAGGAAGGGCTGGACCTGTCCCTGGCTCTGAAGACGGTCACTTCCAATGTAGCCGGAGTGTTGGGCCTGTACCCCCGCAAAGGGCGCATATGTGCCGGCGCGGATGCGGATATAACGGTCCTGGATGAAGGACTGGATATAGAGATGGTATTTGCCAAGGGAAGGAAGATGATGGACAGGGGAGAGGTCATTGTGAAAGGGACTTTTGAGTAGAAACCGGAGGCGCGGGCTTCCGGTTTTTTTCTGCCCATCCGTGCCTGCTGGCGGTGGTTTTACAGAAGAAGGTTCAACTATATCGGAACTAAAAAGAGGAAAAAGGGGAGGACCCAAAGAATTAAACAGTTATTATCCTGTGGCCAACCACCACTTATCTACCATTTTTTAGCGGCGGATAAGCGGTGCCAAGCTTCTGGATTGATTCAACTAACATTCAGTGAAGCTAAACTCTGTCTGAATGAAGGTTCATTTTATCCATATGGGGTTGATAGGAATGGATTTTTTAGAAAAAATCGGGTGGCTGGGACTTCCCGTAAAGACATGGCTGATTATAGGACTGCCATTTGTGCTGTCGGCAGCAGCTCCTTATCTGATAGGCAATCTCCTGATCAAATGGGGGAGGGCGGATGACCATGAATAAATCCCTTATATATCTCATCTATTTCACCCTTTACACCATATTGATACTGTGGTTCGGCAAGTACGGCATACGCCGGACCAAGTCAACCCGGGACTTCTACGTGGCGGGGAATTCCCTGGGGCTGGCCGCCAGTATATTCACCTTTGCGGCCACCTGGTTCAGCGCGGCTTCCATGCAGGGCCTTACCGGGTCAATGTATGCCTATGGCTATTCAGCGGCTTTGTATGCCGTTATAAGCTGGTTTCTGGGGGCCTCCCTACTGGTGGTCATGTCGGTGCGTTTAAAGGATTATGATATAGTTACCATTCCCGAATTCTTCAGAGTAAGGTACCAGAGCAGGCTTCTCCAGGCCATGGGGGGTGTGGTGATCCTCATCAGCTATATTTTCTATATGATAATACAGATCAGGGGCTTCGGCATAGTCATGACCCAGCTCCTGGACATACCGTATACCCTTTCCATATTCCTGGTATACCTGTTCATATTGTATACCACTTTTGGGGGCCTTTTTTCGGTGGCAAGGACGGACGGGGTGAACTTCATACTGATAATACTGGGCACCCTGGTGGCTCTTTCCCTCATTCTCGGGAACCTGGGCAGTATAACCGATATACACCGCCAGGCCATGCTTATTGATACCCGGCCCTTTGAAGCCTTTCCCACCGCCACTCCGAGGGGGTCACTGCTGGATCCCTTTGCCCACGGGCTGCAGCCCCTCCTTCTGATTATTACGGTATTCTTCGGCTGGGGCCTGGGTCTTGCAGCCAATCCCCAGTATGCCATAAGGGTGATTTCCGCCAAGGACAAAAGGACTGCCGTGAGGATGATAGGCCTGTCGGTGCTTGTACTGGCCCTTATATATGTATGCATATTCATAATCGGTATAGGCTCAAGGGTGCTGGCACCCAGCATATCCGGCATTACTTCCATTGACGAGGTATTTCCCTATGTAATAAACAATATCGTATACTCACCCCTGAGCGGGTTTGTGCTCATAAGTGTAATAGCAGTGGCCATATCCACCGCCAATTCCCAGCTGCTTCTGATAGCCAGCGGTTTCAGCTATGACATATATAAAAACTATGTGAATCCTCTGGTCAGCGAACATAAACTGCTCACCATCAACAGGGTGGTAATCTGCGTCGGGGGCACCCTTTCCCTGTTCTTATCCATCAATCCCCCCAGCAATCTCTTAACCTTCGGGGGTCATGTGTGGGGCATATTTTCATCATCCTTTCTGTTTCCCCTGTACGGCGGCCTGTTCTGGAAGAAGGCTACCAGGGAAGGGGCTGTGGCATCCTTTTGCGGGGGACTGGCGGGTCTCCTCCTGTTCTACCTTGTATCCCTGTATATAAGGGGCAAATCAGGGTTTTTAGAGGGTTTTACGGTACACCCCGCTATTTTCGGTGTCTTAACGGCATTCCTGCTGTTTTATCTGGTGAGTATTTTTACTTACAGGGCCGACCGGGGAGGTAGTGACTTTGAGGTTTGATATAGAGAATAAGATACTTATACCCTTTCTTATCCTGATTATTATACCTACCCTTGTGGTGGGAGGGGTGTTTTACTGGAACAGCTACAGGCTTCTTGTAGACAGCCAGACGGATGGGATGGCCAAGGACCTGGATATGATGATGAATTACCTGGACGCCCTGTCCCAGGAAGCGGAGGAAGGCTTCATATCACGGGGTGAGGCCCAGGACAAGGCGTTGAACTACCTGAAAGAATACTCTGGGAATCGGATCAGTGTTGTGGATAAAAGCGGGATATTGCTGATCGGTTCGGGGGATATGGACATACCGCCGGCAGAAACAGCGGAAACCCGGTTCAAACAGGTAAATTCCAGTATAATGGCTTTTGCCGAATATCCCCGGTGGGGATGGACCATAGGCATTGTATCCACCACCCGCAAATTTACCTATGAACTGCTGGAAATGCAGAAATATACTCTGCTGGTAGCCATAATAGGTATTATTATAGCGGTGGAATTGAGCATACTGCTGGCCCATAACATTTCCCGCCCCATAAAATCCCTGGCGGAGGTATGTGACAATATTTCGGCGGGGAGGTTTGACGGATGGATTCCCATTGAACGGAAGGACGAGATAGGGGTACTGGCCCGGGCCCTCAATAATATGCTTATAAAGCAAAAGGAAAACAATAAGAAACTGGTGGAAATGAAAAAATCCAATGAGGACATCCTGAGGAGTATAGATATAGGGATAATAGCCATCAATAAGGGGGGCAGGGTAATAGGTATCAACCAGGCAGCGGAAAATTTCCTTGCAGCAAGGTATATTGTACGGGAAAAGAACGAATACCTGGGGACCTTCTTTTCTCAACTGATGAGGCATCTGAATGCCACCCTGGTAAACCAGAGACCGGAATACAATATGGTCTGGCAGCTGGAAGGAGAAGGAGGTATCAGGTATATAGAGGTGAATACCAGTCTCCTCCGCAGTGAGGATGGAAGCGTAAACGGGGCAATCTGCAGTTTCAGCGATATTACCAACAGGAAAAAGGTGGAGAACAGGATAGAGAGGGTAAACAGGCTGGTGTCCCTGGGTGAACTGGCTGCGGGATTGGCCCACGAAATAAGGAATCCCCTGGCAGGGATGAAGACAAGCTCCCAGGTGCTGTATAACAGATTCGGCGACAATCCCTCCAACCTGTCCCTTATCGAAGGAATACTGCATGAGATCGACCGGTTGAATTTTCTGATCACAGACCTGCTGAATTTCGCCAGGCCGCATCCGCCCGATCGCAGGGAGACGAATATAGCAGAGGTGGTTAAGAAGGCGGTGGAGCTTACCGAAAACAGGATGATCAAGCATGGCATAAAACTGGATATGGAGGTCGGGACGTCAGATACCCGTGTATATGTGGACAGGAACCAGATGGAACAGGTATTTCTGAATATAATCATAAATGCCATCAAGGCCATGGAAGACGGAGGGGTACTTTCCATAAAGATCTATCACAAGGGGGAAGGGCAGCCCCGCAGGCTCAAGATTGCCTTTTCGGATACGGGGACGGGTATAGACAGCGAAAATATAAACAGGATTTTTGACCCCTTTTATACTACCGACCCCGGGGGAACCGGTCTTGGGTTATCGGTGGTTCACAAGCTTGTTACAGAGAATGATGGGGATATAGAGGTGTTCAGCAAGGTTGACCATGGGACTACTTTTGTGTTAGGATTGCCCCTTTCCGGAGGTGAAGACAGTGAAGAAAAGAATTCTGATAATTGACGATGAAAGAACCCTGTGTATCTCCATGCAGGAAGGCCTTAAAGATATGGGCTACTGCGTCCAGACTGCCCTGACTGGTGAAGAGGGACTCAGCAAAGTGATATCCTTCCAGCCCCATCTCGTTTTCCTGGATTTGAGGCTTCCCGGCATGGGTGGTCTGGAGGTGCTGAAAGAGATAAAGAATATTGACAGTAATACCGAGGTAATAATAATGACCGCCTATGCGGATATTAAAACAGCGGTATCAGCCATAAAACACGGGGCCCTGGATTATTTCACCAAGCCCTTTGAACTGGAGCAGGTGGAAGTGATTATTCAAAAGGCCTTCGAAAACATCAGCCTGAAGGAGCAGACATACCTGTTAAAGGAGGACAAGAAGAGAAGAATAACGCCCATAATAGGAAAACACCCGTCCATGATGGAGGTTATGAAACAGATCAGGATACTGGCCCGGCACGATGATGCCACAGTTCTGATAAGGGGGGAAACCGGAACAGGCAAGGGACGGGTGGCATATGACCTCCACTACTGCAGTAAGAGGAAGGACAAGCCTTTTGTGGAGATAAACTGCGGCACCATACCCGCGAACCTGATAGAAAGCGAACTGTTCGGGTTCGAAAGGAATGCCTTCACCGGTGCCCGGCAGTCCAAAAAAGGGCTCATGGAACTGGCTGATGAAGGCAGTGTATTTCTGGATGAGATAGGGGAGCTTTTCCCGGATATGCAGGTAAAACTCCTGCGGTTCCTGGAGGAGAGGAGGTTCAAAAGGATAGGGGGTCTCCGGGACATTGAAGTGGATGTGAGAATAATAGCTGCAACCAATATGGACCTGGAGAAAGCCATTGAGAGGAAGGAATTCAGGGAAGACCTCTACTACAGACTGAATGTGGTTCCAATCAATCTCCCCCCTTTGAGGGAAAGAGGAAAGGATGTTATACTGCTGGCTGAGTATTACCTGCAGGAGTACAGCCGGAAGATGGGCAAGTCCATGTCCGGCCTTTCCCCCGAAGTGGAGAAATTATTCCTTGAATACCGCTGGCCGGGAAACATACGGGAATTGAGGAACATCATCGAAAGAGTGCTTATACTCTATAATGGTGAAAGGCTTGAATTGAAGCACCTGCCCGAGGAAATCACAGAAGGGAAATATACGGGGGAAGCTTTACGGAATGGTGTGCCCGGAGAGGGCGGTTATCCTTCCGGTGACGGTTTTTCCCTGGAAAAAATACTGGAGGACATAGAGAAGAAATATATACGGGAGGCCCTGGAGAAGACCCGCTGGAATAATACCAGGGCGGCGGAACTGCTGGGCATCAGCAGGTACAGCCTCCAGAGGAGGATAGAGAAGTATTTTGGCAAACCGGGTGATTGCGCACAATAAGTGCGAAATCACCCGGTTTTTATTTTATGAAAAGGCATTTTCCGGGGACAGCAGCAGCATGTCAACGGGATGGACAGGAAGGAGAGCAGGGAACCAGAAAGGCTTACCGCCAGGGTTTGCGGTGATCTTTTTTTCTTTTTGAAGACTTACGTCATTCAGGACCACGGTATGGCATGCAAATTGCTCTTAGATATACGGATATATGGACAGACACACTGAACTGTACGACATTCTAACCTTTCAGGAAGGAGGCAAGAGGCTTGAGCGAATATAGAGACGCAACGCCGGCCAGAATGAGGGAACTGATCAGGAAAGAGCAATACACAGAACCCACTTCGGGGGTTTGTTCCGGTTATGCCCAGGCAAACCTGGTGATACTGCCCCGGGACCTGGCCCTGGATTTTATGATATTCGCCCAGAGAAATCCGAAGCCGTGTCCCGTACTGGACGTGACCGAAGCAGGAAATCCGGAGCCAAAACTAATGGCCCCGGGGGCGGATATAAGGACGGATATACCGAGGTACAGGGTATACCGGAAAGGGATAATGGTGGATGAGCCCCTGAATATCCTGGATTACTGGAGAGAAGACCTGGTGGGTTTCCTGCTGGGATGCAGCTTTACCTTTGAGAGGGCCCTGATGGATGCGGGCATTCCCGTGAGAAACATTGAGGAAAACTGTAATGTTCCCATGTACATAACCAGGATACAGTGCACAGAGGGCGGGGTTTTCCGGGGACCCCTGGTGGTGAGTATGAGGCCTGTTCCCGGAAGGCTGGTACCGGAAGCCATAAGAAGCACCGCGAGGTATCCTGCCGTTCACGGTGCCCCGGTGCATGTGGGAGACCCGGAGGCCATAGGTATAAAAGACATTGATAAACCCGACTTCGGAGACAGGGTTACCATCAACAAAGGGGAGATACCGGTTTTCTGGGCGTGCGGTGTTACGCCCCAGGCCGTCGCAATGAATGTGAAGCCGGAAATAATGATAACCCATTCGCCGGGCCATATGTTCATAACCGACATCAGTGACAGAGAACTGCAAACCTAAAAGGAAACAGCAGGAACCGTGCCTGGTGTTTTTGGGAGGGGGTGATGAAAGGCAGAGGGGATGAATTTGTTACAGTTATTCAGGGGGTAAGTAAAATATGAAGAGGAGGACTGTGAATGAGTACTGAAGTTGAAGTCAAAAAAGGCGGGTTTGCCGAAAAACTGAAGAATATCGGGCCCGGGGCACTGGTAGCCGCGGCTTTCATCGGCCCGGGGACTGTCACCACATGTACCATTTCCGGGGCGAGTTTCGGCTATGCACTGCTGTGGGCAATGCTTTTCTCCATTATTGCCACAATGGTGCTGCAGGAGATGTCAGCCAGGCTGGGCATTGTAACCAGAGAGGGGCTGGGAGAGGCCATCAGAAACCAGTTTG
Source organism: Clostridium thermobutyricum (assembly GCA_016842005.1). Taxonomy (GTDB): domain Bacteria; phylum Bacillota; class Clostridia; order Ch29; family Ch29; genus JAENYD01. Next base: position 10,183 of record JAENYD010000002.1, read on the forward strand.
AAAATCCCACTTTGAAATGGATTGGCATAGCACTGGTTATATCGGCTATAGGTATAGGATGTGCCGCCTATGAAACAGGCAATATACTGGGAGGGGCCATGGGGCTGGCTACCCTGTCCGGTATAAAAGGCACCGTGTGGGGACCTCTTATGGGTATCGTTGCCTTCGGATTCCTCTGGAAAGGAAGCTACAAGGCCATAGAAAAGGTGCTTATAAGTCTTGTAATAATCATGAGCATCACCTTTATTCTCACAGCAATCATAATTAAACCTGATTTCGGGGCAATAATGAAAGGATTCTTCGTACCCAGCATCCCGGAAGGGGGACTTGTGCTGGCCATATCCCTCATAGGTACAACGGTTGTTCCTTACAACCTGTTCCTCCATGCCTCCGCGGTGCAGGAGAAATGGAGCGATGCCGCTGAACTTTCCAATTCCAGGCTGGATACAGTTTTATCCATTGGCCTTGGCGGACTGATATCGGCTGCCATAATAATCACTGCTGCCGCAGCCTTCCATGGTACAGGGGTCAAACCGGCCAATGCCGGTGAAATGGCGGTACAGCTGGAGCCTCTTCTGGGGTCATGGGCAAAATGGTTCTTTGCCATAGGCCTGTTTTCAGCGGGTTTCTCTTCCTCCATTACCGCTCCGCTGGCAGCAGCCTATGCCACTGCGGGAGCCCTTGGCTGGAAAAGGAATATGCAGGCTACGAACTTCAAGTCAATATGGATTATAGTACTGCTGGTTGGCATAATAGGTTCAGCCCTGGGCAAGAGTCCCGTTCCCGTTATAATATTCGCCCAGGCCGCCAACGGCATACTTCTTCCCATAGTTGCAATATTCCTTATCCTTGTAATGAACAACAGGAATAGACTGAAAGAATATGCCAACAGCGGACTGCAGAATCTACTGGGCGGCATTGTGGTTCTGGTGGCTTTGATGCTGGGAATAAGGGGCCTGTATTATGCGTTCGTTAAATTAATGGATATGATAGGCTAAAATACCTGCGGCCTGCTCAATCCCGGGCAGGCTGCATTATTTCAACCAGTGGGAGGTGATTGTTTTTGATAACTGTTGATATTAACAGTGACCTTGGAGAAAGTTTCGGCAGCTATAGAATAGGGAACGACCAGCAGGTTATCCGGCATGTAACTTCGGTGAACATTGCCTGCGGCTTTCATGCAGGGGACCCCCTGGTAATGGAGAAAACGGTAAAATCCGCCCTTGAAGAAGGGGTGGCGGTTGGAGCCCATCCCGGGTTCCCCGACCTCATGGGTTTCGGCCGGCGCAATATGGTCATAAGCGCTGAAGAGGCAAGGGCCTATATCATATATCAGGTAGGAGCCCTGTACGGGTTTGTGAAGGCGCTGGGAGGAGAGATGCAGCATGTGAAGCCCCACGGTGCTTTCTACAATATGGCTGCAAAGGACTATAAACTGGCACGGGCCGTTGCCGAAGGGGTATATTCGCTGGACAGCGGGTTGATACTCATGGGTCTTGCGGGATCCCAGCTTATAAAGGCGGGACAGGACGCGGGCCTGCGTACTGCCAGTGAAGTGTTTGCAGACAGGGCCTATGCCGCTGACGGCACCCTTGTACCCAGGGGTACCCCGGGAGCCCTGATAGAGGATAAACAGCTTGCCATATCAAGGGTACTGGATATGGTGTTGAGAGGAAAGGTAGAGGCAATAGAAGGAACCGAAATTGACATCAGGGCGGAAACCATCTGTATTCACGGTGACAGCCAGGATGCCCTGGATTTTGCCGTGAGCATCCGGGAAGCCCTGCATCAAGCCGGTGTGGAGTTAAAGGCATTAAAACAGAGGTGATACGGTATGTATGAAAAGCCAAGATACCTGCCCTCGGGGGACAGCGCACTGATTATTGAACTGGGGAACAGCATAGAACCGCAAATAAACCGGAACATCAGGCAGATTGTTTATCTGCTGGAAAAAGAAGCCATTGACGGGGTTGTTGAATGGGTTCCCACCTACCGTTCCATAATGTTGCTGTACGACCCGGCAAAAATAGAGTATGGTCAACTGGTGAACAAACTGGAAGAGATAGAGCGCCGGAGGGAGGACATAAAATTTCCCCCTCCCCTGGTAACCGAAATTCCCACAGCATACGGAGGGGAATATGGTCCGGACATTGAATATGTAGCCGAATATAACAATATTTCGGTTGAAAGAATTATCCATGTCCACAGCAGCACAAACTATCTTATCTATATGCTCGGGTTTACACCCGGATTTGTCTATCTTGGTGGGATGGACGACGGGATTGCGACCCCCAGGCTGGAAACCCCCAGGGAGCGGATTACGGCAGGAAGTGTGGGTATTGCAGGCAAGCAGACGGGTATCTATCCTATAGACAGTCCCGGTGGCTGGCGCCTTATCGGCAGGACGCCGGTGAAGCTGTTTGACCCTGACAGGGATGAACCGGTACTGTTGAAGGCGGGAAATTATCTGAGGTTTATCCCAATAGACACGGATGAGTACAGGGAAATCGAAGAAGCAGTACGGCAGAAAAGTTACCGGGTAAAGACTTATCCCCTTAAGGAAGGTGAAGCGCATGGGTACTAAAATGATTGTGGAGCACCCCGGGCTGCTTACAACAGTACAGGACCTGGGGCGTTTCGGATACCAGCAGTACGGTATGCCTGTAGCGGGAGCCATGGACGGTTATGCTCTGCAGGCAGCCAATATACTGGCAGGAACCCCCCGGGGGGAAGGGGCTCTTGAGATAACATTTTCCGGTTTTTCGGTAAGGTTCCAGGGTAGCTGCAGGGTGGCAATAACAGGAGGAGACCTGGGACCCCGGCTGAATAACAGGGATATCGAACCATGGCAGTCTTTACAGGTAGAATCCGGTGACGTGCTCGGTTTTACCGGGGTTAAAAAGGGATGCAGGGCATACCTGGCGGTGGAAGGCGGTATCAAGGTCCCTGCTGTTATGGGAAGTAAATCCACATATATCAGAGGAAGGCTTGGAGGCTACAGCGGGAGAAAACTTTTAAAGGGAGATGTGCTGGAAGCGGGGGATACCGATACGGTCGATGTGTTGCCCTGTATTAAGGTGCCCCGGGAATTCATACCCGATTATGACAGTGAAGTTACGGTCCGGGCCATAGCGGGGCCCCAGGATGATTATTTTGAAGAAGAACAGGTCAGAAAATTTTTTTCGGCACAGTACCGGGTAACCCATCAGTGCGACAGGATGGGATACAGGCTTGAGGGGCCTGAGATAAAGCACAAAAAAGGGCCGGATATAATCTCTGACGGGATAGCCCTCGGAGCTGTTCAGGTACCGGGGCACGGTCAGCCCATCGTAATGATGGCGGACAGGCAGACAACAGGGGGCTATACCAAGATCGCAAACGTAATCTCGGTGGATATACCCTATCTTGCCCAGTTGAAGCCGGGAGACAGGGTCAGTTTTAAAGAGACAGACATGGAAGAGGCCCGGAAGCTTTATATGGAAAGGGAAAGGCTCCTGGACAGACTGTCCCGTTTTGTGGAGAACAGGGACAATGTGACCCGTTACCTCATAAGGGTGAAGGGCAGAGAATTCAGTGTAACGGTCCGGGAGATAGAGTGAAACCTGAGTATTAAGGAGAGGCGTCTATTATCAATTTAAGTCCTGGGGTAGCCCAGGACTTTTTTCGGTTACTTTTGTTTGATTGACATGGGATATTTTTTCATATATAATAACAATAAAAATGAACGGGTGTTTATTATATGCAGGTACTTAAGGAAGAGGTCAGGGCAAAAATACTGAAAGCAGCCCGGGCTGAGTTTAAAGAGAAGGGGTTCCAGCGGTCGTCCATGCGAAACATCGCCGGAAGGGCCGGTATGACGGCGGGTAATCTGTACAGGTATTTTGAAAATAAAGAGGAATTGTTTTATGCAGTGACAAACCCGGCTTTTGATAAGATTGTCGAGCTGGTTGACCAGAACAAGAAGGAAGAATTTAAAAACAGCAGTGAGTTCAACAGTTTTATGGAATATATCACCGGGTGTATAGGACAGATATACGAAGATTACAAAGATGAGCTGACTATCCTGGTGGACGGCAGTAAGGGAACCAGTCACGAGCATGCCAAAGAGAACATGATTGACCTGTTTGAAAACAGGCTGAAGCAGTTTTTAAAGAAGGGCCTGGCCGGGGAAGGCATTGTTATTCAGGACCAATTTATTTTTCATCTGATAGCGGCCAGCTATATAGACAGTTTTATCAAGATTTTGAAGCATTACGAAGACAGGGAGCAGATGAGGGAAATGATATCTCAATGTATGAGGTTCTATCTGAAAGACATTTTTGAGAGGTTCAGATAATTTTTTTTGTTCTAAAAATGAACATATGTTCATTGGGTGGCGGAAGGGGGTCGGGAAATGAGCAGGAGAAGCATATTTTTGTTTATCATTCTCGCACTGCTCTCAGTATCATGTTCGAAACAGGAGACAGCATATCGTGACAGCACCAGGCCTGTCAGGGTTATGGAAGCAAGAGAACAGACCAGAGATGTAATACTGGATTATACCGGGATAATAGTAGCCGATGAGATGAAGAAAATAGCCTTCAAAAGCTCCGGAAAAATTGAAAGGATACTTGTGGAAAAAGGAGATGCGGTGGGGAAAGGGCAGGTACTTGCCCGTATGGATACCACCGACCTGGAGTATGCCCTTGAAGCGGCAAAGGCCCAAATGGACGGTGCACGGCAGGCATATGAGTTTGCCCTGGACACTTATAAACGGATGGAAAAACTGTATGAAGACGGAGCAATTGCCGGACATGACCTGGACAAAGCCGGACTGGAGCTTGACCTCAGGGTGTCACAGCTGGACCAGGCGACGGCTGATTACGAACAGAAGAAAAGTCTGATGGAAGATGCCGTGGTCAAATCGGACCTGGAGGGATATGTGGTTGAGGTTTTATGTGAGGAGGGAGAACTGGTATCTGCCGGTACCCCGGTTATTGTGGTGAGGGGCAGGGACCAGACGGCAGTCGTGGGTTTATCCGGCAAAGACCTGACGGAGGTTGTACCGGGTACCAGGGCGAAGGTTACGGTTGACGATGTGGAGGTTTCGGGGGAGGTCACCTGCATAGCCCAGGTGCCTGACGACAATACCCTGACATACAGTACGGAGATTGCCCTGCCCCGGGACAGTTTCAGCCTGGGTTCTGTTGCCCGGGTACAAATCATTCTGGGCAAGGAAAAGGGTATATGGGTTCCCATCACATCCGTTATGACCGATGGAGAGGATTATGTTTTTATTGTCCGTGGGAACAGAGCGGAGAAAAGGAAAATTACTATTGAAGATATAAGGGGAACGGAAGTCAGGCTGAAAGGCATAAATCCGGGAGAGCTACTGGTGACAGAGGGTATGAGCAGGCTGGGAAACGGGGATGAAGTGAAAATAGTCAATTAAAGATTATTGAGGAAGAGATTATATGGATAAAGGATTCATCTATACAGTAATCAAGAACAGGAAGATAACTCTGGCTGTGGTGGTTTTCCTTATGCTTATGGGTATGTACAGCTACTATGTGACCCCCAAGCAGGAGGACCCGGATTTCAATGCTCCGGTGGCCATGATTACCGCCGTTTATCCGGGAGCCTCCCCGGAGGATGTGGAGAGGCTGGTGACCTGCAAAATAGAGGACGAGGCAGCCGAGGTTGACGGGTATGATTACTGCACATCAGAGTCAAAGAACAGTCTTTCGGTGGTAATACTTTTTCTGGACCAGGATGCCGATACAGACCAGGCATGGGCCCAGCTGAGACAGAAGATGGATGACCTGCAGAGCCGGCTGCCTGCAGGATGCGGTAATATTGAGATAAATACCGACCTGCATGAAACCGCAGGCATAATTATAAGCATGTCCGGAGAAAATTATTCCTATGAAGAACTGGCCTCATATGCAGAAGATTTCAAGAAACAGCTGAGCAGGATAAAGGGGATAGCAAGGTTTGACCTGGCGGGAAAACAGGAGAAAGAGGTTAAGGTGGAGGTGGATGCCGCAAGATTGAATTTCTTCAACCTGTCCCTGGAAGATGTTATAAAGGTAATCAGCGTCCAGAACATGAAGATGCCTTCCGGCCGTATTGACGACGGCAATGTGCGAATAACGGTTAATGCTCCCGGTGACTATGCGTCATTAACCGAAATTGAAAATACAATTATCGCGGTATCTGAAAAAACCGGGGCAGCAGTGAGGATAAAGGATATAGCAGAGGTATACATGGGTCTGGAGGATGCTGCATATAAAATCAAGCAGAACGGCAGGAATGCCGTACTGCTTGTGGGATATTTCAAAGAGGATGAGAATATTGTAATGGTGGGGCGGGATGTTGAGAAAAGGCTTGAGGAATTGAAGGCGGGACTACCTGAAGATATTGTTTTTGACCGGGTATTGTACCAGCCGGAAGATATAAGCAGGTCGGTCAACGGGTTTATGATAAATCTTCTGGAGGGTATGCTGTTTGTTATTGTTGTAGTCTTTGCCGGTATGGGATTTCGGAATGCGCTGATTGTCTCAACCGCAATACCGGTCTCCATACTGCTGACCTTCATGGGCATGGGCATCATGGGGATAAAGATACACCAGATATCAATCACCGCTTTGCTGATAGCGCTGGGAATGCTGGTGGACAATGCCATAGTTGTCAGCGACGCAATTCAGGTGAGGATGGACAGCGGGCAGGATAAACTGGACGCATGTATAGAAGGGGTTAAAGAAGTGGCAGTACCGGTACTCACATCCACCCTGACAACCATTGGTGCTTTTGTTCCCCTCCTGACCCTGAATTCAATGGCGGGGGACTATATATCCAGTATCCCCCGGATAGTCATCCTGGCACTGGCATCATCCTATCTGGTGGCACTGTTTGTCGCACCTACCGTATCCTATCTGTTTTTTGAGAAGGGCAACAGCGCGGAAAGAGTTTCCTGGGCCCGGAGGCTGTACAGCCATGTACTCCATATGGGATTCAGGAATACGAAAATCACCATACTGGCGGCGCTGATAGCCTTTAGCCTGGCCATGTGTATAGCAGGGCAAATGGGATTGCAGTTTTTCCCTAAAGCGGATAAGGATATTATTTATATTGACATATCCGCGGACCGTAATGGAAACCTGTCCAGGACAGAAGAAATTGCCGATACGGTGTCGGGGATACTGGAGCAACAGGAAGAGGTTAAAGGCTACACCGCTGCAATAGGCGGCAAAATGCCAAAGTTTTATGATACTGTACCTCCCCCCGTACAATCGCAGGACACTGCACAGGTCCTTGTAAGGGTTGATTTAGACAGGGGAAAGAGGTTCCGGACCAACTCCCAGTTGGCAGATTACCTGCAGGGCATCTTTGATGCCACTATCACCGGGGGCACTGCCACTGTAAAATTACTGGAAAAGGCCAAGCCTATCGGTGCTCCCATACGGGTCAGGATTTCGGGAGATGATATGGAGAGACTGGGGGAAGTATCCCGGGAAATTAAGGAGATGCTGAGGGAGGTCAGCGGTACGATTAACGTAAGGGATGACTTCACCGAGAAGACCTATGAGTTCTATATCCAGGTTGATGAGGACAAGGCAAGCCGATATGGTGTCTCAAAATACGATATACAGAAGGAAGTCAGTATTGCGCTGATGGGAAATCAGGCATCCATATTCAGAAAGAATGGAAACGAATATGATATTGTTGTGAAAAGTGACATAGCCTCCAGGGAGGATTTGGAAAACTTTGCGATAAAATCGTCCGCCACCGGCCGCAAGGTGCTTTTAAAGGAAATCGCGGATATAAGTATGATAACCCGGCTTCCAAGCATCAGGAAGTATGACAGGGATATGTGCTTAACGGTTTACAGCGATCTGCGGTCAGGCTACGGGCCGGTTGAAATTGAAGAACGTCTTAAAGAAAAACTGGAAGAAGCGGATATGCATGATGTGAATATTGAGTTTGCCGGGGAGACAAAGGAGATAAGGGATAATTTCGGAGATATAGGGGTCTCCGCTGTATTTGCAGTGCTGGTGGTATACGGTATTTTGCTGATTCAGTTCAATTCGTTCATACAGCCATTGATAATACTGCTGACAATACCCCTGGCTTCCATTGGCTCCATACTGGGGTTATGGCTGTTCAGGCAGCCCCTGTCCTTTACAGGGCTTCTGGGTATAGTGAGCCTCCTGGGTATAGTGGTAAACAACGCCATAATACTGACCGACTTTATCAATAGTGAGAGAAGGCGGGGGGCAGCGGTGGAGAGGGCCTGCGTGAAGGCTGTGGATAAAAGGCTCAGGCCCATTATCCTCAGCACAGCCACAACGGCTGTAGGATTAATACCGCTGGCGGTATCCGGAGGGGATTTGTTCAGGCCTCTGGCCATAGCTCTGATAGGCGGCCTGATGGTGTCAACACTGCTTACCCTCGTGGTCATACCCGTGGTATACAATGCGGTGGAAAACAGGGTGATTACACCGTTCAAGGCATCATCATAGAAGGTGTGTACCCTGATTCAACGGCGGAATACAAGCAGGCCGGGGAGCGTCATTCCCCGGCTTCTCTGGTTACTGGTTCTGCTGATTGCCCTGCATCATCTGCTGCTGTTGATAAAGGGTGTTGTTTTCGGTGATGTAGTTAAGCCTGTTGTTAAGCATATCCACATGACGCTGGGCATCCTGCTGCATCTGCTGGAACATTTGCCTGGCGGTGGGGTCGTCTGTTGATTCGGCAAACATTGCGTAGGTTCCCACCATTGATTCTGCAGACGCTACCGCCTTTTTAAGGTCTTTTTTTACTGTCATCAAAAAACCTCCCGGAAATTTGTTCGCAATCTTATTGTTTCTGCCGGAAGGCCTTTAAAAACATGTAATTTATGATTTGAATGCAAAAAAATTCATGTTCCTATAAACGGAGCGATGGATTTCTGGCTTTGAGCAAATCCATTATATTTATGCCGATATACAGCAGGTACTGGTCTGAAGCTTCCAGGGGGTCCATCCCGGTTATCTCGCAGATTTTATTCAGCCTGTACCTCAGGGTATGCCGGTGTATAAAAAGCCTGTCGGCGGTTTTGGTCAGGTTGAGATTGTCCAGGAACACCCTGAGGGTGTCCAGAAGGTCGGTTTTGTGCACTTTGTCATATTCGGCTATTTTTTTTACCGTATCCCTGTAAAAGGAGCTGAGTATCCCAGTATCCTCGATTTCGACAAGGAGCCTGTATATGCCCAGGTCCCTGTAAAATACGGTATTTTCTTTCATTTTGCAGAGTTTGTGCACTTTCAGGGCTTTTTCCGCTTCCTGGTAGCTCCTGCGGAGGGTGAGGAGATTTCCGTGGCAGGACCCCACGCCTATCAGCACCTTTATTACCGGAAAATACTTGTTGACCTCGTCGTGTATATATCCTGACAGCCTGTAGATGTATTCTTTTTCATCGGGGTAGTCGGTCAGGAACAAAAGAAAACTGTCATTATGCTCACACAGAATAACGGGCAGATGTTTCTGCTGTATTATAAGGCTCAGAAGCTTATGCATCTTTTTTCTCAGATTTTGCATGTACTTTGTTTCGGGCTCCGACTGCCGCCGGTTGGTTTTTATCTTAATCATCATAGCCGAATATCTGCTGTTGGCATCGTATCCCAGTATCTCCGCCTTTTGCTGGATTGTATCCAGAGGCGGAGGATTTTCGGACAGCAGTCTTGATACCAGGTCATTGGTCATCTTTGACCGCGTTTTCAGGGGATTGTCTTCTTTCATCAGTTCCAGAGCACAGATGGACGCTGCATGTTTCAGGGCGGCTATATCTTCTTCCTGGAATTTTTTACCGTTTTTCAGTGCTGAGATATATCCGTATATTTCGTAGTTTGCCTTTATGGGGATAATCATCTGCTCCTGTATCCCTTTCTGTTCCAGGCCCGTGACTTCGTAAAAAGGGTGCCCGGAGTTGACAAGCTCCATGATGCCTTCCTTAACCAGAGGGGTGAGGTCTGTTTCGTTTTCGGCGTTTTCCCCGGAGGAACTGATGGGCTGGTATATACAGTCGTAAATCCTGATGGGCCGCTCAATTATTCTGGAGAGCACCTGGGCGATGATGGAAAAGCCCTGCTGGTCAAGAATGACCTCGGTCAGCTGGCGGCCGACCTTGGAGGTGTATTCGTAATACAGTATCTGTTTGTTGCTCAGTTCTTTCAGGATTACCCGGGTGATTTCCTTAAAGCTGGTACCGGGGGGAAGCTCAATCAGAGGGATGTTGTAACCGTCAGCCAGCTTTATGAAACTGTCCGGGATGCTGTCGATGTAATGGCCCACCTGGACCGCCAGCGCTGCAATGCCCCCGGAATACATCTGCCTGATTATGTTCTCCTGATAACTGCTGTCGTCGCCTTTGAAACCGTATGCAGTGGTTATAAGGAATTCCCCTTTCTGCAGATGGCTCAAATCGTCCAGAATTTCAAGGATGTTCACACAGACGATTTCATTGTATATTCCCGGATTGTTCGAAATAATCCTGGCGTCTTTGAAGACGTCAAGTTTCAGGACCTCGGATACCGTCAAAGGCATCCTTTCCACCCCCTTATACTTATATTATACAATACTCTGTCAATCTTTTGTAAATCATTTATACATTTTGTACAATGGACATATCTTATTTTTATAGCTAATGAATAAAGAACTGTTTGAATTTTTCAAATATAATTAAAGCAGGTGCAAGAATATTATTTACGTCCTGCAGGACAACATTTAGTTTAGGAGGGCTTATCATGAAAAAAGGCTGTAAATACGGAACCCACAGGGTGATCGAGCCAAAGGGGACATTTCCCCAGGCGGCATGGAAGATAGATAATACCATGAACATATACGACAATGAAATACTCATTGACGTACAGACACTGAACATAGATTCCGCCAGTTTTACGCAGATAGAGGAACATGCAGGAGGGGACACGGGCAAAATCAAAGAGAGAATTCTGGAGATAGTTGCCGAAAGGGGAAAACACCATAACCCTGTTACAGGCTCCGGCGGGATGCTGATAGGGAAGGTAAAGGAGATAGGCAGCGACCTGGCGGGCAGAACCGACCTGAAGGCAGGGGACAGGATAGCCACCCTTGTATCCCTCTCTTTAACGCCCCTGGTCATCAATGAAATAAAGGAGATACGTCCCGAAATAGACCAGGTGGATATAGACGGGCAGGCCATACTGTTCGAGAGCGGTATCTACGCCAGGCTGCCGGATGACATGACAGAAACCCTTGCCCTTGCCGTGCTGGATGTTGCAGGGGCTCCCGCCCAGACTGCAAGGCTTGTAAAACCGGGAGATACCGTGTTTATCGTGGGCGCCGGGGGCAAGTCGGGGATGCTGTGCCTCCACGAAGCAAGAAAACGTGCGGGGATAACCGGTAAGGTCATAGGTATGGGGCACAGTGATGCCAGCTGCAGCAGGATTGTCCGGACCGGTCTGGCGGATGTGGTGATACAGGGCGATGCTGCCAACCCCGTCGAGGTGATGAATAAGGTTTCGGAGGTTACCGGGGGGAAAATGGCTGATATCACAATAAACTGTGTCAATATACCCGGAACAGAAATGTCGTCAATAATGGCGACCAGAGAGGGAGGGCTCATATATTTCTTCAGCATGGCCACAAGCTTTACCGCAGCGGCCCTGGGCGCCGAAGGAGTAGGCAAGGATGTAACCATGATTATAGGAAACGGTTATGCAAAAGACCATGCGGAGATTTCCCTGAATGTCCTGAGGGAAAATGCGGTGCTGAGGGACATGTTCCAAAAGCTTTATGCCTAGCGGCGAGGTGGAAGCATATTGAATCTGATGGATATAGTTGTCACCAGCAATATTTCGGACCTTTCCATAGTCGGCATGGCGAAGAATGCGGGTAAGACGGTCGCATTGAACTATCTTATTAAAGAGGGGAGCATGAGGAATTTTACCCTGGGGCTCACGTCAACGGGAAGGGACGGGGAGAAAAAGGACCTGTTCACCCGGCAGAAGAAACCGCTGATTGTGGCACCTGCCGGCAGTATTGTAGCCACTGCCAGGGAATGTTTCAGGAAAGCCGATGCCAGGATGGAAGTACTGCAGACAACCGGATACCATACTCCCCTTGGTGAAATTGTAATCGGAAGGGTGAGGGAAGAGGGTCTTGTGGAGATTGCAGGTCCTCCTACCAGTTCCCAGATAAGAAAAGTGATAGAGATTATGAAAGAGCTGGGCGGGAATCTGGTGCTTGTTGACGGGGCGCTGGACAGGGTTGCATCCGCAGCCCCCACTGTGACCCATGCCACTGTACTGGCTACAGGGGCGGTAGTTGGGAACAGTATGGAGGCGGTTATAGAGAGAACGGCACTGGTGAAAGAATTTTTTTGTCTGGAGAAGGTCGATAACGGGTGCCTTTATGATAAAGCTTCAGAAATAGTAACGGGAAAAAAAACAGCCTTATATAGCGAAAACAACGGTCAGACCACCGTTGAAGAGCTCAATGTGGAAACGGCCCTGCGGTTGGGCAAGCTGTTGTCTGCCAGGGCAGGCCAGGGCACCCGCGGTATTATTATTGGCGGGGCGCTGGTGGACGGTATGGTCCGGGACATTATGAACACCATGACATACAATAAATTAAAAGACGGGATGGATATCATAGTTCCGGACGGGACCAAGGTATTCCTGAGTCCGGAAGTGTACAGGAGATTTACAGCAAAGGGAGGGCGTATCAGGGTAATCCATGATATCAACCTTCTGGCAGTGACAGTCAATCCTTTTTCATCAACGGGTTACAGCTATGATCCGGTTGAGTTTCTGGACAGACTGAGAAGGGCTCTTGTTCCTGTTCCGGTGTTTGATTTAATGCTGGGAGAGTAATAAACAGCTCAAAGGGGGTATGGTCGGTGACACAGTTTTTGATGCCTTCCACAGCGAAGGACCTGGGATTTGATTATGTGATGGATAAGCTCCAGCCGGTAAGCCCTTACGGCAGAGAGGCGAAAGAGGGCATGAGGCCCTTTTTGCCCGGCATGGAGGAAGAACTGGAAGAAGAACTGGACAGGCTTGAATGTTTTTATAACAGGTACAGGGAAAATCCCGGTGCATTTGCCGATATCAGGGCTTTGCTGGCCAAACTGAAGGAAATCAGGAATTCAATAAACAAAACTGCAGCGGGCGTCCTGGATGATGTTGAACTGTTCGAAATAAAGAGTTTTCTTTTCATACTCCATGAAATCAGTCAGCTGGTGCTTGAAACCGGACTGGGAGAAATAATAGAGCTGTATCCCCTCCCGTATCTTCAAAGGCTGTTTGACCCTGAGGATAAGGGCAGGAGAGGTTTTTTCATTGAGGATAAATACTCCGAAGACCTCAGGGACATCCGGAAGAAACGCAGGGAGACTGAAAGAAAAATCAGGAGCGAAAACGCAAAGCTCCACAGCGCATTTTATCAGAGTTTCAGAACAAAACTGAATCCCAACGGCGAGATTGAAGTGAGCAAGAGCAGTGTGAAGTTGATGGAAAAAATGAAACAATCCGGCCTGCTTATGTACTCTCGGGAGAATTTTGCTACGGTTACCTTTGCGATAAAACCCACCCCCCGGCTGGAAGAACTGAACTCGCAGCTTGCTTCCCTGAAGGCGGAGGAAGATGAAGAAGAGCAAAAGATAAGAAAGATGCTCACCGCGGAAGTGAGCATGCACAAGGATGTACTGATGGAGAACATTAACAGCCTGGCCATACTGGATTTGCTGATAGCAAAGGTCTGCCTGGCTGTCGGGACAAAATCAGTGAGACCGCTTATCACAGGGAAAAGGGCCATAATGATAAAAAACGGCAGGCACGTGCTGCTGGAAGATATATTAAGGCAGAAGGGACTTGAATTCATACCGGTTTCCATAAATATGCACTCCCCGGTTTCCATAATAACAGGGGCAAATATGGGCGGCAAGACGGTGGATTTGAAGCTGGTGGGGCTTCTTACCGTGATGGCCCAGTACGGATTGTTTGTCCCTGCCGATGAGATGAGCCTGGGCCTGCGGCGGTTCATATTCTTCTCCGGGAGCTTCAGGGAGTCCCTGACCGAAGGGCTGAGCAGTTTCGGAGCGGAGATAAAGGCCATTGGCGAGGTGATAAGCCATGGACCTTCGGAGGGACTTATACTGATTGACGAGCTGGCAAGGGGCACCAATCCTCCGGAAGCCATCAGTATTGCCACGGCACTGATAGAGAGGCTTATGGAATGCAGTTGCCTGACGCTGATAACAACACATTTTCACCAGCTTACGTCAATAAGGGGGGTTTCCCATTTCAGGGTGAAGGGTCTTGCAAACCTGAATCTGGAAAGTCTTTCACAGGAAATCAGCTGCAATTTTGCAGAGGGTGTGGAGACCTTGAACCGCTATATGGACTATCACCTTGAGGAAGTGGAAGACCAGAAGGATATGCCCAAAGATGCAATAAAAGTAGCCCGTATCATGGGCTTTGACGATGAAATACTGGATGAAGCCGAAAAAATTCTGGCCGGCATTTGTGCTACAGACAGGGAGGTATTGACGTGTCAAAAAAATTGAACCTGGACGATTCAATAATCAGGGAGGCCCGGGCTGCTGCCGGGAATATAGCCCGTGAACTTCAAAAGATGATAGATGTTCATACAACAGTAAGTGTTGAGCGGACGGTCGCAAGGTTATTCGGGGTGGATGGAGTGGATGCCACCGGCATACCCCTGCCAAACGTACTGGTGGATCAGGTCCATGCGGAAGGTGAACTGGGGCGCGGGATTGCATTCTGGCTGGGCAATGCCATGGTATACTATAATGATTCAGCCCGGGCCATTGCCGAAGAGGTAGGAAAAGGCAATATAAACCTCCTGGAGATTCCCCTGCAGGACAGTGATGAAGTCAGGAGAACGGTGGACCGGCAGGCAGAGGCATCTGCCCGGATGATCCGGAACAAAAGGATGGAACGCTCCGACCTGATGAAAAAGGTGGGTCTGGGACAGAAACCCTATCTCTATGTAATAGTTGCAACGGGGAACATATATGAGGATGTGGTGCAGGCCCAGGCGGCGGCACGGCAGGGGGCGGATATTATCGCAGTCATAAGGACGACCGGTCAGAGCCTGCTGGACTATGTGCCCTACGGCCCGACAACCGAAGGGTTCGGAGGGACATATGCCACCCAGGAGAATTTCAAGATCATGCGGAAGGCCCTGGATGAAACGGGTAAGGAAATAGGGCGGTATATACAGCTTGTAAACTACTGCTCGGGTCTGTGCATGCCTGAAATAGCCGCCATGGGGGCTGTGGAGCGGCTGGACATGATGCTCAATGATTCCATGTACGGTATCCTGTTCAGGGACATAAACATGCTGAGGACCTTCATTGACCAGCATTTCTCAAGGATGATAAACGCCTTTTCAGGCATAGTGATAAACACGGGGGAAGACAACTATCTTACCACTGCCGATGCATACCAGGAGGCCCATACTGTCCTGGCATCCCAGCTGATTAACGAGCAGATGGCGTTAAAATCCGGTCTGCCCGAGGAGCAGATGGGACTGGGGCATGCCTTTGAGATGAATCCGGATATGGAGGACGGTCTGTTATGGGAAATGGCCCAGGCGCAGATGGCCAGGGAAATATTTCCCAAAGCGCCCCTGAAATACATGCCTCCCACGAAATATATGACCGGGAACATCTTTAAGGGGCATCTCATGGATGCAATGTTCAACCTGGTATCCGTGACAACCGGACAGGAGATACAGCTTCTGGGCATGCTCACCGAGGCCATCCATACTCCCTTTATGCACGACAGGTATCTCAGCATAGAAAATGCCAAATACATATTCAACAATGCACGGCACCTGGGGGACGAAATCGTGTTCAAAGAAGGAGGGCGGATGCAGAAGCGGGCATCCCGGGTCCTCAGTGATGCGCACAGCATGCTGAAAGAGATAGAAAAGATCGGACTGATGGAAGCCATTGAACGGGGCATGTTTGCGGACATCAAACGTTCCAGGGACGGAGGCAAAGGCCTTGAAGGGGTCATTGAAAAAGACGACAACTATTATAATCCTTTCTATCATATATTTATGGACAGGGGGGTCAGTGAATGAACATAGATTATTCCAACATAAAACCCTATGGGGATACCCTGAATGACGGGGCGGTGCAGTTAAGCTTCACCCTTCCGGTTGAGTACAGTGACGAGGCCCGGGAGGCCTCCAGGCAGCTGGCAATAAAGATGGGACTGGATGACCCCCAGACTGTATATATGAAAGACCTGGGAGTGGGCTACACCTTCTTTGTAGTTTACGGGAAGTGCAGTCATACCGTGGATTTTACTTCTATCAGCGTGCCCAAGGTGGACTGCAAGGAGATGGACTTTTATGAGATTAATGATTTCATAAAAAAGGAGATCGGGCGAAAAATCACTGTCATAGCCGCGTGTACGGGAACAGACGCCCATACTGTGGGGATAGATGCCATAATGAATATGAAGGGCTATGCGGGGGAGTACGGTCTTGAGCGGTACCCCCAGATAAATGCCTACAATCTTGGGAGCCAGGTTCTGAACGAGGAGCTGCTGGCCAGGGCCATAGAGCTGAAGGCGGATGCCATATTGGTTTCCCAGGTGGTAACCCAGAAGAATGTGCATATACAGAACCTCACCCGGCTTGTGGAACTTGTTGAAGCGGAAGGCATCAGAGACAGGGTGTTGCTGATAGCGGGAGGGCCAAGGATTTCCCACGAACTGGCCATTGAGCTGGGTTACGATGCGGGCTTTGGTCCCGGTACCCTTCCACCCCACGTGGCATCGTATATTGTAAGGGAACTGGCAGGCCGGTTGAAGAAAGGTACCGAATAGGTCAGCCTGTACAAGCCCGTCCAATATAGGTTTAAACAGTTAATAAACGGATTCCTGGCTTCAGGCGGGGGTTTAACCCCATCTGAAGCTTAGAAACCGTTATTCAGGGGCGTAGCGCCGCTTATCTTTAGTTGGGGACATTCCGATGGGGACATTCCGATGGGGACATTCCTGCCCACAGAGGAATACCGGAGCTTCAGCAGGTGTGTCCCCTGACCGCTGACAGGAATACCGGAGCTTCAGCAGGTGTGTCCCCTGACAGGACGGGAGTATTAGCGGAGGTAGCCATCGGATAAAAGTAATCTTTTTTGTTGCGGACATAAATGTTTTTGACGGGGAAGGGTATATTTATGTTAGAATAAATATAAGTAATTTTGTATATTAATGCATTAAGTAAACAAGGGGGCTTTTTTATGGAATATGCTGACCTGATTTTCTATAACGGGAACATATTGACTATGGATAAATCAAATCCTGCTGTCAGGGCGGTTGCAGTGAAGGATGGCCTGATTCAGGCGGTGGGGGAGACTGAAGCGGTAAAGCAGTATTCCGGTCCGGAAACAGAAATGTTTGACCTTAAGGGAAAGACCCTCCTCCCCGGATTTATCGACAGCCATGTGCACTTTGTCCAGACAGGCCTCAACGCACTGGGGGTTGACCTTGGCAGATGCGGCAGCCTTGGTGATGTTTTTCGGGTTCTCAGAGATGGCGCTGAAAAGGCTGAGAAGGATACATTTGTCAGGGGTATCTGTTTTGACGAAACCATGCTGGCAGAGGGGCGTTTTCCCACCATACAGGAACTGGACAGCATAATGCCGGATAAACCCCTATGGATATGCCGGGTGGATTCCCATTCCTGCGCAGTAAACAGTAAGGCCCTGGAATTGATGGACATAGACGAAAATACAGACGGAGTGGAAAAGGACCGGTCGGGAAAGCCCACCGGAGTGCTGCGGACCAGGGCGAATTTCATAGCGCGGAACACTGTAATGGATACCATTCCTACAGCAATGCGTCTGAAGGGAATGGAGATTGCCAGTCAAATGGCGCTGAAAGCGGGTATAACCGCGTTAAACGCCCTGGAAGGCGGAGAGCTTTTTTCGGATAAGGATGCGGAAGCTCTGCATGAATTCCAGGACAGACTTCCCATAGATACCTTCCTGTTTTACCAGATTACAGACGTGGACAGGGTCCTGGAAAAGGGCCTCAGGCGGATAGGCGGCTGTCTCATACTTGATGGTTCTTTCGGGTCCCGTACCGCTGCCCTGATGGAGCCTTACGCCGATGACCCGTCCACCAGCGGTGTGCTGTATTTTTCTGATGAAGAGCTGGAACGTCTGGTGTTCCGAGCCCACCGGGAAGGGCTGCAGATAACCTTCCACGCTCTGGGAGACAGGGCCATTGAGCAGCTCATAAGTGTATATGAAAAGGCCCAGAGGCTTTACCCCAGGAAGGATGCCCGGCACCGGATCGAGCATTTTGAATTTCCCACCCTTGACCATATAAAGAGGGCAGCCAGGCTGGGGGTAATCTGTTCGGTACAGCCGGCCTTCGAGTATTTCTGGGGCGGCGGAGGCATGTACGGTATGCGGCTGGGGGCTGAAAGGGCGGCAAAGACCAATCCCTTCAGGACAATAATTGACTGCGGTGCTATGCTGGTAGGCGGGTCGGACAGTGATGTCACACCGATGAATCCCCTGCTCGGCATCCAGGGAGCCCTGACCCATTCCAATCCGGTACACAGGATTACAATACAGGAAGCCCTTGAGATGTTTACCATTAACGGGGCCTATGCGGTATTTGAAGAGGACAGGAGAGGCTCCATAGAGAGGGGAAAACTGGGCGATTTTGTCGTACTGTCGTCAAATCCCATAGAGACGCCACCGGAAGAGATAGAGAACATAGAGGTGCTGTACACCATTAAAGAGGGAAAAATCCTGTATTCTAAATACTAGGGATGTATTTCCAACATGTATTTTGAGGGGGGTGTTGTTGATGGAGAAACTGATTATTACCTGTTGTGTGACAGGAGCAGAGGTTACAAAGCAGCATAATCCCGCAGTGCCGTACACGCCGGAAGAGATTTCCCGGTCAACGTACGAGGCCTACAATGCAGGGGCTTCCATAGTACACCTTCATGTCAGGGAGGACGATGGCACTCCCACCCAGGATGCAGAGGTCTACAGGAGAAATATGGAGCTGATAAGGGAGAAATGCCCTGACATCATCATACAGGTTTCCACGGGCGGAGCTGTATGGATGTCCGACGGGGACAGGATTCAGCCGGTGAAACTCAAGCCCGAAATGGCATCTCTGGATTGCGGTACATGCAATTTCGGGAACCAGATATTTAAAAACACCCCGGACACCATGAGGTTTTTCGCAGAAGAGATGAAAAAACACGGTGTAAAACCCGAGTTCGAGATATTTGAGCGGGGATGGGTTGAGAATGCAAAGTGGCTGGCAAGAGAAGGCCTGGTGGATGAACCCCTTCACTTTGATTTTATCATGGGTGCCCCGGGGACAATGACCGCAGGGCTGAAGGACCTTATATACATGACAGAGAGCATTCCTCCGGGTTCCACATGGACTGTGGGGGGCATAGGCAGATATCAGCTTCCCATGGCAGCGGCGGCTATTATGCTTGGCGGCCATGTGAGAGTGGGTTTTGAGGATAATGTATATTATTCAAAGGATGTTCTGGCGAAGAGCAATGCCCAGCTGGTGGAGCGGGTTGTCAGACTCGCAGGGGAGCTGGGGAGGGAAATAGCCACGCCGGATGAGGCAAGAGAAATATTAAATATAAGGAGGGCTTGATATGACTGTAAAAGACTTTACCATTCATCCCAATCTGAACAGGGAGATGCCTGTGATTGACTACGGCAAGGGTAGCTATCTTTACGACAAATCAGGAAAGAAGTATCTGGACGGCTGCGGAGGGGCCATGACAGCAGCACTGGGTCATGCGGTACCCGAAATAATTGAGGCCATGAAGGAACAGGCGGAGAAAATCTGTTTTGCATACCGTTTTCAGTTCACCAGTGAGCCTGCCCGGAAGCTTTCAGAAGCTATATCACAGATGGCTCCGGGAAGTCTGAACTGGTCCTTCTATTCCAACAGCGGGTCGGAAGCCACCGAACTGGCAATCAAAATGGCCAGGAAATACTGGCTGGACACCGGAGTGGAGAGCAAATACTGGGTAATATCCAGGTGGTCCAGTTATCACGGGATCACTATGGGAGCCCTGTCCCTGTCGGGGAACATAAGGAGGCGGATGAGATTTGAGCCCATGCTTCACAAGTTTCCCCAGCTGCAACCGCCTTACTGCTACAACTGCCTCTTTGAAAAGACATATCCCGAATGCGGGGTATACTGCGCCAGGCAGCTGGAGCATGCAATCCAGCAGATCGGGCCGCAGTACGTAGCGGCATTTATATCCGAGCCCTTCATCGGAGCTTCGGGGGCGGCTATTGGCGGGCCTCCCGAGTATTATAAAATAATACGGGAGATATGTGACAAATATGACGTGCTGATGATATCCGATGAAGTAATAACAGGCTTCGGACGTACCGGGAAGAATTTCGGTATAGAGCATTATGGCGTGGAACCGGATATAATTGCCTTCGGCAAAGGGGTAAGCGCCGGATATGTACCTCTCTCGGGGATTACCGTAAGTGACAGGGTATATAACACAATCAAAAACGGGTCAGGCACATGGGCGCCGGGTCACACCCTGGGGGCGAATCCCCTGGCAACGGCAGTGGGATACAGGGTGGTCAAATATATAATGGACAACAACCTTGTGGAGGCCTCCAGGGAGAAAGGCGAATACCTTAAGGAAGAGTTCCTGAAACTGCAGGCAAAGCATCCCATCATAGGTGAAGTGAGGGGTAAAGGCCTGATGCTGGGCATCGAGTTTGTCAAGGACCGGGATAATAAGGTATTCTTCGAGGCAAAAGAGGGGGCAACCGAGACCGTCATCAGGAAGAGCACCGAGAACGGTCTGATAATATATCCTGCCAAGGGGGCCTTCAACGGCGACAAGGGAGATTCGGTACTTATTACACCTCCCCTTACCATAAGCAGGGAGGAGATGGATGAGATGGTATCCATTCTTGACCATGTCATAGGGGAGACAGAAAAGGAACTGCTCTAAGCAGTCGCCTATTATCAATTTAAATCCCGGTGCGGTCAAGACATTTTCCGGAAGATGAGGAGTGGGAAGCGTGAATGGAAGAAATAACCTCACACATCCCACATCCCATCCACGCCCGGGTATACTCCAAAGTGTAAATAAAAAGAAGCGTCCCTTCTGTTTTGCACATAAAGGAGGTGATGTAAATCTAGAAAAACGGAATAAATTCAAGCTGTAAGGGGTGTCGGTCGGGAAACATTTGTCTGACATGATACATGAGGAGGAATGTTCAGACCGGGTATTTATTAATCTTATTGGTCAGGGTTCAGGTTGCTTCACGCATTCTTGGTTTTATTTTATACTTCCTTGACATGACCGGTAATATTCCGGTGGTTTTCAGCAAGTCTGCAATCATGGATTGGGATCTGTATTCCAATCAGGTCTAAAGCGGTTCTGGTGCAAAAACCTATCTAACCACAATGTAAATAATTGAGTCTATGACATCTCAGCGGTACATTTACAATTCTATTTGCAGTATTCAGGTGTATTGATGCATAAAATCCCTAAAAGTGGCTGCCTGCACAAGGGCGCAATTTATAACAGTACCGCTTTACCAAATTAAACTATCATCGATTTATCAAATTAATGATTAAAAGGAGGATGTTTAATGAGTAACGAAAAACCGGTGAAAGAGAAAAAACCTGGTTTTGCTGGATCGCTGCTTGTAATTCTGTTCCTGTGTGTTGCCATGTTTGTTCAGATTTTTGTAATACACCAGGACTGGGTTACTCACATTACCCTGTTGTTTGCCATAGTTGTTGCTATCATTGTGGCAATGATTTCAGGATTTACATGGGATGAGGTCCAGGACGGTATTCTTTACGGATGTCAGATTGCGATGCTGCCCATGCTGATACTTATGATGGTTGGCGTACTGGTAGCCTCATGGATACCGGCCGGAACCATACCCACGCTGATTTATTACGGACTTAAGATACTTTCACCTTCCATATTCCTGCTTACTGTGTGTTTTGTGTGTTGTATAGCTTCTCTGGCTACCGGCAGTTCATGGACAACAGGTGCAACATTCGGAGTTGCTTTCATGGGTATTGGCCTTGGCCTGGGGATACCCGAAGCCATGACGGCAGGTGCGGTTATTTCGGGTGCCATTTTCGGAGATAAAATGTCTCCTCTGTCGGATTCCACCAACCTTGCGGCCGGTGTTGCAGAAGCGGATTTATTCGACCATATTAAGAGTATGATTTATACAACAGGACCTGCGATATTAATTTCACTGGTAATCTACGGTATTATAGGGGCCCGCTTCGGTAGCGGTACTATAGATACAGCACAGGTAGACAGTATACTGAACGGACTGAAGGAAAACTATTATATTTCTCCTATAACCCTGATTCCTGCCATAGTGGTTATTGTTCTCGCCGTTAAGAGAGTGGGCGGACTGGCGGTAATGGTTATTGCATCACTGCTGGGAATGGCTTTCGCCATGATATTCCAGGGATACAGTATAGGCGATATGATGAATTATATGAACTATGGATTTACATCAGAAACAGGTATAGCCGCTGTGGATTCGCTCCTCAGCCGGGGCGGACTGCAGAGCATGATGTGGACCATTTCTCTGGGCTTTATAGCCTTAAGCCTGGGGGGAGTTCTGGAAAAGACAAGAATGTTGGAAGTATTGCTGGATAAGATCTCGGCACTGGTCAACAACGTAAAAGGACTTATTGTAACACACATATTGTCAAGCATCGTGGTTAACCTGTTCTCCGCCAGCCAGTACATGGCGATTATCATACCCGGCCGTATGCTGGTTCCTGCATATAAGAAGCTGAGGATACTGCCCCAGGTCTGTTCGAGAACCTGCGAGGATTCAGCCACAGTTACCTCCCCGCTGGTACCCTGGGGACTGTGCGGTGTTTACTTCACAGGGGTTCTGGGGGTAGCTACCACCGACTATCTGCCATACGTATACCTGGCTTTCCTTTCTCCCATAATTTCCATAATATACGGGTTGACCGGAAAGTTCATATTCAAAGAGGGAGAGATCCCCTCTGTCAGGACATACCATGACGATGAAAAGGAGGCTTTAGCCGGGAAATAGGCAGAACAGCACAGTCAAACGTTAAAAGAAACTAACATATACAACTGGTATACAGCCAAACCTTCTTTCAATTGAACAGATTGCGGTTCGGATATTTTTCCGAACCGCAATCTGCTTTGCCGGGTGACAGGGAACGGTACAATAGTGTAATCAGATGATTATGCAGAAGTTTTTGTTCAGGGTGTCTGTAACCTTTTTCCTGGCAGCAGAGATATGGTATACGGTAAGAAGGTAGTCTCCCTCCGTCACGTCGCCGGCGGGCAGTATCATATATGCCATGGAGGCGATAAAAGCGCCCAGAATAGCCCCGGCAAACAGACCGGTGAATAAAAGGGGATATATCCCTCCTGCGGAAAGGGGGATGAGGAGCGGCGGGGATACCGTGCCGGAGGCTATAAGGTAGGACAGCACCAGCCCTGCCAGTCCTCCAAGCGCCATGCCGGTAATGATACCCAGTATTTCCTTCCTGGTGAGGAAGGCTTCTTCCTTTACGGCTTTATGGCAATCCCTGCCCAGTTTTTTGGTGTGTATATCGTATACACCTGCATCTTTCAGGGTCTTGACCGCTTCATCCATCCGGGATTTGTCCTTGAACAGGGCAACTGTTTTTGTGCGCCTGTATATCATATTGTCCATGGTTTCCCTCCTATTCTGCCGACAGAAGGCTGTCCAGCCTGTACTGGGTTTCGGGGGATATGATATCCGGGCCTCCGATTATCCAGCCGTGGTTGACCAACTGTTGTGATGTCGACGTAAGGCCGGGCCGTACGCTATTGAGAAAGTTTTCTGTCTCCTGGGGGATGAAGTCCCGGTATACGTACAATACCGGGCCGTGTTTGCCCTTATGGGACAGTACGGCGGCGGGAAGGGCATACTGCCATTCCCCGGGGTTCACAAAGATAAAGTTGTGACCCCCTTCGGATATACCCCATCCATAGTCTCTGGATGTTTTTCCCACCCACCATCCCTGGTTTTTGCCTGTATCCTTGAAGCCGGCATAAGCAGCCGAAAGACCTGCAGGGGTATCGCCGGGTATGCGCTGGACATGGCCCAGGGTTGCCAGCTCCTCTGCCAGGTTACGGCTTATAACATCCTCGGGCCCCATTAAATAGATGTAGGCGCCGCCGAAGCGGGATTTGAGCATCTGTTTTGTGGGCGAAGGCAGGGTATCACCCCACACATAGGCCAGACCGTCTCCCATGTGGGCATTCCAGAAGGCGGCGGGGAGGGCGTATTCCGTGAAGTACAGGGAAGCCACAGCCACGGCGTCCCTATGGTCTCCGTGTATGGCGGATATGTAGGTATCTATTTTCAGTGACAGGTCTGCAGGGTCGGATGATTTAATCAAACGGGTTTTGAGACCCATTTCCTTCAGTTGTTTCATAAGGCTGTCTTCCAGTTCTCCTATGGCAATGACCTGCACCCTGCCGTCCTGCTGAATGCCCTGGGGGTCCAGCCTCTTTATCTCATCGGCGGTAACCGATGGCAGTTTATCCCTTTCGGTATAGAGTATGGGTGCATCTATGGGATGATGTATTACAGCCGCAGCAAGGAGGGCTTCTTCCTCCCGGTCCGGTCTCACCAGTATAACGGCATTGGGTTTGTTATCCTCAAAGGTAGCCGGATATGCAGACCGGGAGATGGCCACGGCGGTTTCAAAGGGGTCTTGGCCGTATATCCTCACCGTGTTTGGGGTGATATAGCTTTCCCGGGGAATGTCGGGACTGACCTGACCTGAATACAAATCAGGCTTTGATGCAAATATTATAATTATCAGGGCAAGGGTAAGGACCCCTGCCAGTGAAAAAGCCTTTATGGCTCTTACAGTATTATAGTTCAATGGTATTCCTCCTTATCCGACGGTCTGACCAAGTCAGGCTTCATTCGGCCGGAATAGCGGGTGGGGCAGGTTTTGTTCTGCCCGATGGCCAACCGCCACTAATATCCCGTTTTTTTCAAAGGATAGATAAGTGGCGCTAAGTCCCTGGTCTGGCTCCGCCAGGTTTAAGCAGGATAAAGTTTCGAATGAAGCAAGTTTCATCCTATCCGTTGCCTTCCTTGAGGTTAAGCCTCACCATCTCCCAGTTGGCAATAAAGGACAGCAGGGCTCCGGCAAGTATTGATACCAGCAGTGTGCCCCACCACAGTATGGTATCAGGTTCCGGCATGGAGGGGAGATATTTCATCTGCAGCCACCACATGACGGGTATCATACCCAGGGATACGGCTGTCATGGAAATGAACACCGGCAAAAGGGTCCTGTTTAACGCCTGGATGTAGGGGATATCTTTCTTCCTGGAGGTTATCACCGACTGAAACAACAGCAGGTTGATTGTGAGAGCTACTATATAAGAAAGTATCATCTGTATGACCATGGGATTCCCTATCCAGAAGAAGGGACCCTGAAGCTGCAGCAGAGGCATTCCGCCTGCATACCAGAAAAAATCAAAAGCCGCCATCAGTGCTGCGCCAAAGGCCAGCCCGCTGGCAGTGGCAAAGGCCGCCTGGTTCCACACCGGTCTTACCCAGGCTATCTTCCCGTCGTCCATATAGACAGGTTTACGGCTTTTATAGGACAGGATGTAGACCGCCAGGCCCACAATACCTGTTACAGATACCAGGAGGGGCCACATGATGCGTGTCCCCCAGAACATGCCCGGTTTTCTCATGTGGACATGGATACCGGTCCACAGGGAACCGAAGACACATGTGAGTATGTGTGCCAGCAGCAACGCCTCCAGGCCGCTCAGCCCCTGTTTTCCCAGGGTGAAGTAGTGCTGTATTTCATTGATGTAATCCACCCGGGCCTGGACACTATAGCTTATACTGTCACCGATGACCCAGGTGTGGTTGTAGGGTCCTTCCGCAGGTGTCACCCAGAAACGGGGCTTCCTGCTCCACAGCAGGTTTTCAACTGCCGGGGACAGCCTGTCCCCGGCAGTAATCAGCAGGGGGCCAAATTTGTCGGACGAATTGAGGGATGCGCCCAGGAGGGCGTTATACCACCGGTCATCGGTAAGTATAGTGTTGAAACTCCCGTTCCCCCGGGATGCCCTGTTGTACCACCCCGGTCCTGCCGGTGGACTGTAATACCCGGCAAACCTGGCCGACTGGACGGCAGGGTCCGGGTGGGAAATGATATCCACTTCCCCCAGCTTGTCCAGCTTTTCTTCCAGCTTTTCATCCAGTTGGCCGAAGAACAATATCCTGAGCTTATTGTGCTCCTGGTCCGCTATATGTTTCAATTCAGACGGGACCTGATTCTCCCTGAGGAAGAATATACTGTCGCCGGTGCGGGTGCTCCAGGCCAGACCGGGAAGCAGGGGTTTCCAATCCTTTATATCTGCTGCCAGCACGGTTTTACTGCCGAAGCCCAGCAGGCTGTTCCTGAACTCGCTTATTTTGGCAGAAAGCTCTACCGGGTCTTTTCCGGACAATATCCTGTAACTCAGCCCTTCTTTGGTGAAGGTGTCAAAATAGTCACGGGGAAGGTCTCCTACTGTAATTACCTGGTACCCGTTGATACCCACAGGAGAGAGCCTTTTAATCTCTCCCATGATTTTATCCATATCTCCCACGCTCCGGGATATAAGTAAAACTGAGCGGAAGGGCGGAGCGAGGAGAGAAGCCGTCGGCAGTGCGGAAAGAGGATTGCTGTCCGATATCACAATGAAATTGGGCTGTGAGTGATATCCGCTTCCGGGGAATTTGGTCCTGGAAATCTGCATGGAAAGCTCCACAGGATTGTTCCCCCGTATCCTGACGGTATTGCCTGTATGGGTTACATTCACAAGGACCCCTTCAGAAGGTTTTCCGGGATGCAGGAATGACAGCAGTATGTAAAGGGGTATCAGCAGCATGACAAACCACAGTACGATTCCTGCCCTGTAACTCCACCTGGTCAAAAAAATCCCTCCAGATTGACTGAATTCATAATATATTTTTCCTAGAGGGAGAATATATATTCCTGTAATAGTTTTGCATTATAGAGGTAATCACATTTTTTCATCGAAATAGTATTTAATCCGAGAATAGTAAGACAGTAGAGGTGATATGTCATGGAAAGGATAAAGATACTTCACACCGGTGACCTGCATCTGGGGGCTTCATTTGCACATTCCAGGCTTCCCGGCAGGATAGGGAGGATAAGGCGTCAGGAGCTGTGGGAAACTTTCAGCAGTATTATTGAAACGGTAAAAAGGGAGAAGGTTCAGATCCTGTTGATTGCCGGTGATTTGCTGGAGTACAATTACTGCAACCCGGCGGATGTAAGAAGGATTGACAGTAAATTTGGCGAAATCAGGGACGTACATGTTTGTATCTCCCCGGGAAACCATGACCCTGTAGTGGCGGATGCCCTGTACAATACGTACCGGTGGAGTCCTAATGTACATATCTTCAGGGAGGAAAGATTTGAGAAGGTAAGGTTTGACCATATGGGAACAGTGGTATGGGGTATGGGATGGAACCGAAGTGAAATAAAGGACCCCCTTCTGGAAGGCTTCCGGGCGGATGATGAAGGTATGATAAACATACTGCTGCTGCACTGTGACGTGGTGACAAGGGGGAGGTCCTCCCCATATCTGCCGGTATACCCTGAGCAACTGGCCGGATGCGGTGTTGATTATTCAGCCCTGGGGCATATTCATAAAAATGGAGAAATATCCTTTGGAGGAAGGGTTGTGGGCAGGTACTGCGGCAGTCCGGAACCACTGGACTTCGGTGAGACCGGATGTCACGGCGTATACATAGGGGAAGTGGGAAGGGATGTATGCCGGGTGGAGTTCAGGTCTATGGCAAAAAGGAATTTTATAAGCTCTACCATAAAGGTTGACCCATATACCACCATTGATGAAATAACCGGGGCTATAGGACAGAAAATAGCCAGCGAGGGAGAGCACAACCTGTACAGGTTCGAACTGGCAGGTATCCTGGAGAGGGGTGTTGAACCGGATACCGGCAGTATGGAGGAGAAGGGGGGAGCCTTTTACATAGAAGTGGAAGACAATACCCGGCCGGACTACGACCTGGAGGCCATGGCAGAAAGCCGGGAAACAGGGGTAAGGAGCAGATTTGTGGCCCGCATACTGCACAGACTGGAAAAAGAGACCGACCCGGAAAGAAAGGCTGTACTGGAGAGGGCGCTGTACATGGGTCTGGATGCACTGGACGGCAGGAAGGTGATCGTTAAATGATAATCAGAGAGCTGTATATGAAGGGTTTTGGAAAGTTCAGGGATAAAAAACTTGTGCTGGAAGAAGGATTGAATATAATATACGGGGTCAATGAAGGGGGAAAATCCACCCTGCACCGGTTTATTGAGGGGATGTTCTTCGGGTTTGTCAGGCCGGGGGTAAAGGGAAGAAGACTTCTGGAAGACCACGGGAGATATCGGCCCTGGATCGGGGAGTTCTATGAAGGATATATGATATACGAGACCCGCGGCAGGAGATACAGGGTGGAGAGGAACTTTGCCAGGGGCCGGGAAGAGGTAAGGGTCTTTGATGATATCAGCGGTGAGGACCTGACCGGTTGTTTCAGTTATGATAAAAATACCAGGGAATATCTCTTTTGCGAGGAGCACCTGGGACTGAACCAGACAGTTTACAGGAATACCATCAGTATCAGCCAGCAGGGGTGCGCAAACAGTGACAAAGAGATGGTAAGGGAAATAGGAACCCGCCTCAGTAATCTGAGCAGTTCGGGGGATGTGGAGATATCCATTGCCGCAGCAGAGAAACTGCTTAAAGAGGTGCTGGACGCAGTAGGCACGGAGAAGGCCCGTACCAGGGAGTACGGAAAGCTTGTGAGACAGAGGGACCGGTTGAAGGAAGAACTGGACACCTGCCGGGACCGGCTGGGGCATTTAAGGATGCTGTACCGGCAACTGAGGGAGATGGAGAAGCAGATGGCATCTCTTGTTGCGGAGAAGGAAGCTGTGGAGCAGAGGATAAAGGATGCGGAAGGACAGCTGTACCTGAAGCTGTGGAAGGAATTGCAGGACCTGAGGGGGAAAGAAACCGGGCTGTCCGTAAAACTGGAATCGCTCCGGGATTACAGGGATTTTCCCGGGCAATATTATGAAGACATAGTAGCCCTTCAGGAGACAATAGAGAGCAAAAAAGAGGAAATAGCCTGTATGGAAAAGAGGATCGGGGAAACCGCCTGCGATATGGAGGAACTGGCCGGCGGCAGGGGAAATGGGCGGTCTGCCGGTGTGTACTATGAGAAGGGGATTGAAGCCGGAGGCCTTTTTTCCCAGTACGGGACCCTTAAAGAAAGGGAGGAGGAGCTGACCAGGGAACTGGAAGGACTTGTGGAACAGCTTGAAGGGATAAAGAGTTGCAGATTTCCGGATCAGGAAGACCTGGCCAGGGCAGAAGAACTGGACAGGAGGATAGCCAGGCTTGAAAGGGAAAAGCAGGACCCCGTCTACCTGAAACTCATGGCAGAGAAGGCATCCATGGAGCAGGAGCTGAAGAGCTATGCATGGAGATTTTTACTGCCGGTAGTTATCGCCATGGCATCCGTACCACTGGGACTTTATGTCCACAAGCTGTTGTATGGTGTGGGCGTGGTGGCAGCAGCAGCTTTTGCGTATATTCTCAGAGGCCTGTGGCGCATAAGAGAGAGAATTAACAAACAGGTCAGGGCTTTGAAAGGAATGGAAAGGGATAACCGGCGAAGAGACGAAGAACTGCGGCAGTGCAGAGAAGAGATGGAGAGGACCTTATCCCTGTGGGGGGTTGACAGCCTGTTGGGGATGAGGCTGAAAGCAGGGGAATACAGGATGCTTCAGGAAAAAGTCCACTGGCTGGAAGACAGGATTGAAGACAGGAACAGGGAGCTTGACCGGATTTGCAGGGATATGATGCAGTCCAGGATAAAGCTGGCCGGACTGATGGAGGAACACGGTATTTCGGTTGAAGGGGATATTGACCCTGCCCTTTTCAGGGAGCTGAATGACAGATTTAGCAGGGGACAAAAGACCAGCGAGATGCTGATTGGGCTTAGAAGCAGGCTTGAAGATATGGAAGACAGCCTTGGCAGGGCCCGCCGGGTTTTACAGGAAAAAGAGGAGCGCCTTGCAGAAGTCCTTCTGAAGGCCGGGGCATCCAGTGTGGAGGACTACAGGGCAAAACTGGCGAAACACAACCTGTATAAGAATGTACTGCGGGAACTGGAAGAAGTGCGGAATCTACTGGAGCTAAGGCTGGACGGCCGGGATTTTGATGCCGTTCAGACCATGGCAGGAGAACTGGGAACCGGGGTTCCGGTAAAGGAGGTCAAAAAAGAAGAGCTTGCCTCCCTGAAGTCCCGGCTGGAAGACATCAGGGAAAGACAGGGTGAGATAACGGCTGCTGCCGAGAAGGTCAGGGGAAGTATTGAAGCCCTGGAAAAGGATTTTGTATCTCCAGCGGACCTGGAGGAAGACCTGGAGAAGACTGAACGGAGGCTGAGGGTGCTGGAGAGGGAGAGGGAGGCCGCTGTTACAGCCCTGGATATTATAAAAGAGGCCTCGGGGGAAGTGCACAATGAGTTTGCCCCCCTTCTCAATCAAAAGGTGAGTGAGATGGTGGAGAGGATTACCGGCGGACGTTACAGCAAACTCAAGATAACCAGGGACCTGGATATATATGCGGAATCTCCCGAAACAGGGAGATATGTAAAGGCGGACCTGCTCAGCGGGGGAACACTGGACCAGTTTTATTTTGCATGCCGGATGGCAATTGCGGATATAGTCTCCGGGAGGGGGGACCTGCCTGTGATACTGGATGACAGCTTTGTGCAGTATGATATTGAGCGTCTGGAGAACATAATGGCATTTTTATTTGAGGCTTCCAGGGCCAGGCAGGTATTGATATTTACCTGTCATCACCGTGACAGGGCTGTTGCCGTGAAGCTGGGGGGAAGGTTCCACTACCTGGAATTATAGGGCAGCAGGGCCGTGGTTGGGCAAAATAGTGATTTTCATGGAAACCATGAGGTTTTACAGTTCTAATTGCGGTTTACAACTTCAAATATAATAGCTATACTATAACTATATCATTAACAGAATAAACTTAATTCCGTCTGGAAGAAGGTTGTTATATGACGCTGAATAAGGGCCACTGGGGAGCGATTGCCGCAGGTATGCTGTGGGGTACTGCCGCCCTTTTCATCAGGCGGCTGCTGGAGGCGGGGCTGAACCCCATGCATATTGCCGCATACCGTTCGCTGCTGACAGCCATGGTTGTTGGCATTATTATATTTTTTCAGGACAGGGGCATGTTCAGGATTAAGAGGGAGGACCTGCCTTATCTTTTGCTTTTTGGAGTTCTGGGTATCGGTCTGGGATACATAACAAACAATTCCGCCATAAAGCATACCACACTGGCCACCGCTATTATCCTCAGCTATACCCATCCCATATATACAACCCTGCTGGCGGCTTTGCTCTTCAAAGAAAAGATTTACAGGGGCAAAATAGCGGGTCTGGTCATGCTGGTGCTGGGGTGTCTTCTCCTGGTAAAGGCCTATGACGGAACCTATTTCAGGTTGAACCTGTACGGCATACTGTTCGGCCTGAGTACAGGGATATGCATCAGTACGGCTGCCCTGTGCGCTAAAAAACTGTCGGGGGATTACCACCCCTTTACCACCCTGTTTTATACCTTTCTTTTCGGGGGCGTTTTCCTGCTGTTTTTTGTGATACCGGGAGGCATTACAGCAGTCCATTATACATCTGATGTCCTGGTATCCATTGTACTGCTCATAGGCATGTCCACCGTGGCGGCCTATTCCCTCTACCTGTATTCGGTAAAGAGAATAGAGGTGAGCCAGGCGGGCATGTGCGCCACGGTGGAGCCGGTAACTGCTGCTGTTCTGGGTTTCCTGTCCTTCGGAGAAATGCTGGACAGCATTCAGATGACGGGGGGCCTGGTGATGATCGCAGGTATCGTAACATACAATAATGCATGGTCTGTACTCTCCGCCAGGATGACATGGATGACTAAAGGGGGAATTGACAATGGAGATGGAACTGAAAGTAGCAGTGAAAGCTGCAATCATTAAGGAAGACAGGGTACTTGTCATTACCCGTTCCCGGGAAGAGATGGAAAACGGGGAATTTGAAGGCATAGAGGTAATAGACCTGCCCGGCGGTGTCATTGAAGCCGGAGAAGGGGTGGAAGAAGGGCTGCGCAGGGAAATAGAGGAGGAAGTGGGACTGGAGGTTTCCATTATAAAGCCGCTGATGGTGTCCGACCATTTTGGAGAAGGTATTCACGTAGTAGGTATACTGTATCTCTGTAAATATATAAACGGTGAAGTTGTGCTGGGACCCGAACATGATGAGTATTACTGGGTGGACGTATATGAGTTGGAGAGCATGGACAGCTCTTCCTGGGCCATTGAGAGGGTGGAACTCGCATTAAGAGAGTACAACAGGATATGCAATTCCCATTAAGTGCGGCAAACCGCACTTTTTTTATTGACACCAAAAAAAATTTTTCATCAACCGACAAATTTTACTAAGACCTTACGAAATACTATAGCAAAAGCCAGAGGAGGTATGAATATGAGAAAGTTTCTGAAATATGTAGCCATTATTATGGTCTTAACGCTGATTTTTTCCGGTACCGCTTTGGCCAAGCCCAAAGATACCCCGCCGGGGAAAGCTAAAGGACAGACAAGCGGAAACAAGACACAGACTGTAGAAGAGAAAAAATTGCGCATAACTGAGGAGACCAGGGAAAGGGCCCGGGTACTGGATACTCTTCTTGAGGAGATGCTTGATGAAGAACTGATGGAAGAAGAGAAAACAGCGGATGAAGACCAGGATGCAGATGAAGCTGTGGATACCGATGAGGAAGTTGACCAGGATACCGCTGAAGATGGTGACCAAGACCAGGATGCTGACGGGGAAGAAGATGCAGACCAGGATGTCGATGAAGAGCAGTCAGGAGAGGAAGAAGAGGACGATGCAGGGTTGCTCCGGCAGGAAGAACAATTGAGGCTTCGACTTCAGGAGAATCCCGGCGATGCCAAAGCAATGAGGAAACTTGCCATAATCCAGAAGAACCTGGGCAAGTATGACGAAGCCCTGGAAACATGCAATTCCCTGGTTAACAGCGAAGGTGAACAGCAAAAGGCGATGATAATCATGGCCCAGACCTACAAGTTGATGGGAGATTACGAGGGAGCCATGGCCAGGCTGCAGGAGATACTGGCATACAATCCCGATGCGAAAGTAAGGGCCTATATGGCCATCCTCCAGGAAGAAGAGGGGGAAGTGGAAGAAGCGGTTGAAAATATGGAACAAGCCCTGGAGGAAGACCCTGAAAACGGAGAATACTATGAAGCTCTGGGCAGAATGTATCAGAAGACCAACAGGCACGGGATGAAGGTATTTGTCGAAGGCAAGAAACCCGAGTTTGACGTGCCCCCGGTTATCAAAGACGGAAGGACACTGATACCCGTGAGGGCAATAGTCAATACCATGGGTGCCGATGTTGACTGGGACCCCGAAAATAAAATCGTTACCATTGTTAAGGATGATAAAACCATTACACTGCAGATCGACAGCAACGAAGTCTTTGTGAACGGCGTACCGGTTACCCTGGATGTACCGGCTACAATAGTAGAGGGAAGAACCATGGTACCCGGAAGGTTCGTATCCGAGGCCTTCAATGCCATAGTAGAGTGGATAGGCGAATATGAAATGGTTGTAATCGATATGCCGGAAGAAGAAACCGGCGAGGAAACCGTCGAAGAAGGTACCGAAGGGGACCAGACTGACGAGACCGGTGATGAGACTGATACCGGTGATGATACCGGCGACCAGACAGGGGACGAAACCGGTGATGGTACAGCAGACAGTACATCGGATGAAGGCGGAGAGGAAACAGCCCAGGAGCAGTAGTCTAATGGACAACTTAATATATGTACCCATAAATACTTCAGGGCCGCTGTTTTTAACGGCGGCCTCCCTCATTCAAGCAAACAAAAAGAACTGTTCCTTTTGTATCCTTTTGTTTCACGGGGTTATAGGATGGGGGACAGCAATCTGGCCAGGGATTCTGCCAGATTATGCCTCAGTCCCCTCTTTTCCCATTGCTGACTGTCTATTTCAATGCTGTGTCTCAAATCCCTCATGAAGTCCTCTTCCAGTCTGGCAACCGTCCCGCTGTCGTAAATGAGTGCATTGACCTCAAAGTCCAGGTGAAGACTCCGGATATCGAGATTTGCAGTACCCACTGATGCTATGTGGTGGTCCACCTGTACAACCTTTGCGTGAATGAAGCCCCTCTGGTACTCATAGATCCTGACCCCTGCCTCCATCAGTTCCTGGTAGTAGGACCGGGATGCCCACTGGACTATCTTTTTGTCAGGTATCCCCGGTACCAGCAGCCTCACATCCACACCCGACAGGGCGGATACCTTGAGGGCTGTCAGCAGGCTTTCATCCGGTATAAGGTAGGGGGTGGTTATGTATAGTTTCCGTTCTGCCATGAAAACCATCTGTAGATACAGCTGCAGTATGGAGTGCCAGTTTGAGTCCGGACCGCTTTCAACTATCTGTATACAGGTCTGGTCTGTCACATCATGGGGCTGGAAATATGGTTCATGCTCAGGGTGCTCCCCGGTGGAAAAGGCCCAGTCCTGTAAAAATATTGTCTGCAGGGACTGAACGCTGTCCCCTTCCAGCTTGAGGTGGGTGTCCCTCCAGAATTTGAAGTTCCTGCTTTTTCCCAGGTATTCATCTCCTATATTCAGCCCCCCCAGGAAGCCGGTTTTCCCGTCAACAACAAGAATTTTTCTGTGGTTGCGGTAGTTTGCCCTGTAATCAATATATGGAAATTTCACCGGCAGGAAGACCGTCACCTTCCCTCCCGCATCTTGCAGCGGCTGGAAAAATTCCGGGGGAAGTTTCAGAGAGCCTATGCCGTCATACAGAATACGTATTTCAACTCCCTTCCTGGCTTTTTCCATAAGGATTTCCCTTATACGTCTGCCCAGTTTATCGTCCCTTATTATGTAATATTCCATGTGGATATGGTGAGAGGCCTTTTTCAGGGCCTTGATTATCTCCCTGAAGGTGGCGGGGCCGTTTGTCAGCACCTTCACCCTGTTATTGAACTGCAGCGGCAGGTCCGAACTGTTGTCCATGAGTCTGAAAATTCTTGAATCCAGCAGCGGATACCCGTGCCGGTCCCGGGGCCCGCTGCTGCGGAGTATTTTTTTACACCTGCTGCACATATGGATGTCTTTGAGTATTTTTTCCTTTCTTATATTTCTGCCGAAAAACACATACAGTATGTACCCGCCCAGGGGGAATACGATAAATATCAGCAGCCAGGCAATTGTCTTGTACGGGTTCCGTTTCTCCAGCAGGATAACGGCCGCTATAAGGAAGATGTTGAGCAGAAAGATTATAACCACAATCCTCCAGGACAGCTGAAGGGGGTTCAGTTCTACGTTCAAAAAGTAATACCCTGCCATTATTCCCAGGGCTATTACTATATAGAGTGTTATCTTTTTTCTCTGGCTCATGACCTTTCCACCTCCTGCCTTACCTGTAATATCATATTACCATTAGTTTACCCGCTGGTAAACCGGCAAATTATCCGCTTTATATGTCTTTAAAGGGCTTAAGATGACGGATAATGGGCTAATTTGTAGGATAATTTTTCCTTTGAATACAAGGAAATGCAAACCCGGGTGTAAAATATGTTTATAATTAAGAAAATTTTATAGGGAAGGGGGTACAGGGCATGCTGCTTCCTGATAAAACCTTGCGGGATATAGAGCTGAAAATTATTTTAAGCCTGAAAAGGGAAATGATTTTGGACGACCTCCTGGAAGAGAGGGATGTCTATTCTTTTGAAAAAAAGAGGAGATGGCTGGACCAATGGGAGAATGCAATGGCAGAAAGGACCGGGTACGGACGGGAGGACCTGTACTTAAGCTTTCAGGGCCTGAAGGAGCTGGTTGTAAATCATATGATAATTCATGAAGATGAGAAGTATAAAGAGAAGGTGCTGGAGCAGTGCTGCAGATTCCGGCCCTATTATCCCATGCCGGGCTGGGATGACAGAGAACTGCGAAATGTAAAGGTTAATACCGGCGCCAGGGAATTAACCCTGGAAAAGGTCTGCATCCTGCTGGGACTGGAGGAGAATGGCTGCAGGCATGTGAAGGAGGACGTAATATAAGTCACCGTCAGAGGAATATTCAGAATAATAAGAAATTGTGTTCAAAAAATTAGCACTCTGTGGTATAATGTTCCCAGCAGGGAGGGATAGGTATGGGAGTGGATAAAGTATCTTTCCAACCGGATTATGATGAAGGTATTAAAACACTACTGGTAAGGGCTGAAGAAAACAGGGACAAACCCTATGTTGCCAGAGGATGGAGAAGGTGTATCAAGGCAGGGATTAATCCTTACGGCGGAAAATGTCCGAAGATAATAGCGGGGGAAGAACTGGAAGCCATCATAGAGGAAAACAGGGAGCTTATAGATTTTGCAAAACCCTTCATGGAAGACCTGTACTCATTTGTGAAAGGCTCGGGATTTGTTGTGGTGCTGGCGGACAGAAAGGCAAGGGTCCTGGAAGTGCTGGGAGATGAGGACATACTGAAAAATGCGGCAGAACAGCTCAGTTTCGTAAGGGGTGCCTGCTGGGATGAGCAGTATGTGGGGAACACCGCCATCAATTCTGCTCTGATAGAGGACAAACCCGTCCAGATATGCGGCGGGGAGCATTTCTGTATGCCCCATAAGGACTGGGCCTGTTCGGCTGCTCCTATCCACAGTCATGGTGAGATTACGGGCATATTGAATATGAGCGGATACCAGAATATGGTTCACCCCCATACCCTGGGTATGGTGGTGGCTGCTGCAAGGGCTATAGAGACCAGGATAAAGGCGGAGATTGCATCCAGCGAACTGAAAATACAGAACAAGTACCAGAATGCTATTGTGGAGTCCATGTCCGACGGGCTGCTTACCATTGACAGCAAAGGGTATGTAACGTATATAAACGAAATAGGCGCCGAGATTCTGAATGTGGACAGGAAGATGGCTGTGGGCAGGCACGTGTCCGCACTGGTGGACTTCAAGCCTGTTATACTTGACGTGCTGGAAACGGGTAAGGGATATATTGACAAGGAATTCATAATAACCAATAAATACGGTGCAAAGATGCATTTTATCAAGACAGCGGTACCTATCAGGGATGCCAGCGGAAATATAACCGGCGTCGTAGACACATTCCGCAAGATAAAAAGGGTCCAGAAAATGGTAAATGAAATGGTGGGGGCCCATGCCAATTTTACTTTTGCTGATATTGTAGGTAACAGTGAGAGGCTGAAGGAAAGCGTCAGACTGGCCAAAATAGCGGCAAAGAGTTCTTCCAATGTACTGGTGCAGGGGGAAAGCGGCACCGGCAAGGAACTGTTTGCCCATGCTATTCACAATGCCAGCAGCCGTAAGGACCAGCCCTTTATTACGGTCAACTGTGCCGCCATTCCCAGGGAACTGATTGAGAGCGAACTGTTCGGATATGAAGGGGGCGCTTTTACCGGGGCCCTGAAGAACGGCCGGCCGGGGAAGTTTGAACTGGCCAACGGCGGGACCATTTTTCTTGATGAGATAGGGGATATGCCCCTTGATATGCAGTCCAAGCTCCTGAGAGTGCTGCAGGAGAAGAAGATAACCCGTATCGGAGGCAGCAATGTATTTGATATTGATGTAAGGATAATTGCAGCCACCAACAAAAACCTGCTGCAGAGCTGTGAACAGGGTAATTTCAGGAGAGACCTTTATTACAGGTTGAATGTTCTGAATATCAATATCCCTCCCCTCAGGGAAAGAAAAGGGGATATTGAAGAACTGGCCATATACCTTATGAAGAAGATTAACCGCAGGCTGGATAAAAATGTGGAAGAAATATCCGGCGCGGCCATGGTTTATCTGACAAATTACAACTGGCCGGGAAATGTGAGGGAACTGGAGAATACCATTGAAAGGGCTATAAATATTTGCCGGACCCGTAAGATTGATGTAAACGACCTGCCCGCAGGCATTCTGAGAAACAGCGAGGAGACTGAAAGCCGGGAGGAAGACAGGGGAGTGCCTGTAATAGAAAGTATTGATGAAATGGAAAAAAGGGCTATAAAGAAGGCCCTGGAGGTCATGAACGGAAATATCAGCCAGACTGCAAGCGTGTTGAAGGTCAGCAGGAACACCCTTTACAACAAGATCAGAAAGTACGGCCTGGTATAGGCGATTGTGAAATTTTTATACAGTGCTCAATTATTGAACATTAAAATGCTCAATAATTGAGCACTTTTTTTATCCGGGTACAGTTGGTCACAGGCATATGGGACGTTCCTTGAATTTGACTTCACCCGGCCCATTCTATGTCAACGGTAATATTCCTATTCCATTTGCTTCTTTCCGTTTCCCATCTGCCTCCAATCACCCGTCTACTGCACAGTATAGCTCCTGGCCAATGAACGGATGCAGAAATTCCATTTCTTTGGCATGGTTTTTGTATGTTATATATACCAGATACAGACGTAATACTGACGAGAGGAGTTGAAGGTATATATGGGCAGGGGAGGATGCAAAAAAGAGGAAGCGGGCAGTTTGGCAGCAGTGGACAGGAAACAGCTTGAATATTTTTACGGGACGATGCTGAAGATCAGGTTCTTCGAAAAAGCTGTTGAAGAAAACTTCCTGGCGGGAGAAATTCCCGGGTTTGTTCACCTTTATATAGGGGAAGAAGCGATTGCAACAGGGGTATGCGCAAATCTTACCAAGAAGGATTATATCCAGAGTACCCACCGGGGACACGGCCACACTATAGCCAAAGGCGCCGATATAAACAGGGCGATGGCCGAGATATTCGGGCGAAGGAACGGGCATTGCAAGGGTAAAGGCGGTTCGATGCATATAGCCGATTTCAGCGTTGGCATGCTTGGTGCCAACGGAGTGGTGGGAGGCGGATATACTCTTGCCACGGGAGCTGCCCTTGCAATCAAGATGCAGAAGAGGGACGAGGTTGCAGTAGTGTTCTTCGGAGACGGGGCTTCCAACAGAGGTACCTTTCACGAGGCAGCAAATATGGCGGCTGTCTGGAAGCTGCCGGTCATATTTGTCTGTGAGAACAACGAATGGGCTTCCACGACTCCTTACACGACTACTACATCGGTGAGGGATATTGCCGATAGGGCGGTGGGATACGGGATGCCCGGGATAATAGTGGACGGTAACGATGTTTTCGAGGTTTATAATGCTGCAAAGGAAGCGGTGGAAAGGGCAAGACAGGGGGGAGGTCCCACGCTTATAGAGGCAAAGACCTACAGGATAAAGGGACATTTTGTGGGGGACCCGGAAATGTACAGGACAAAGGAAGAGGTACGGGAAAGATTTGAAAAAAATGACCCCATTAAACGTTTTGAGAAAAAGGTTTTATCCGAAAAACTCATGAAGCAGGAAGAGATGGACAGGATCAGGGATAAAGCCAGAAAAACTGTTGAAGATGCTCTGGAATTCGCCAGAAACAGTTCGTATCCGGACCCGGAGGAACTGTACGAAGATCTGTATGTATAGGGAGGGGACTGGTATATGAGGGAAATCACATTTTCGCAGGCAACCCTTGAAGCAATGGATGAGGAAATGACAAGGGATGACAAGGTATTTGTCATGGGTGAAGACATAGCAAGGCAGGGGGGGATATTCGGGCAGTTCAAGGGCCTTCCGCAGAAATTCGGTTATGAGAGGGTCAAGGACACTCCTATAACCGAAACGGCAATAGTAGGGGCAGCTATTGGGGCCGCTCTTGCGGGCATGAGACCGGTGGCGGACATGCACTTTGCTGATTTTATGGGAGTTTGCATGGATGAGATATTCAACCAGATGGCAAAAATCCGGTATATGTTCGGGGGGCAGACCACGGTTCCTGTTGTTGTAAGGGCCCCTGACGGTATAGTGAACCAGGCTGCGGCACAGCATTCCCAGAGTATAGAGGCAT
The DNA here is from genome assembly GCA_016842005.1 of Clostridium thermobutyricum. Lineage (GTDB taxonomy): Bacteria > Bacillota > Clostridia > Ch29 > Ch29 > JAENYD01. The sequence continues at coordinate 50,326 of JAENYD010000002.1, forward strand.
GGTTTCTGCATATTCCCGGCTTGAAGGTTGTCACACCGTCAAATCCTTATGATGCCAAGGGGCTCCTGAAATCAGCCATAAGGGATGACAATCCAGTCATATATTTTGAAAACAAGGTACTTTTCAGTCGGAGCGGACCTGTACCCGAAGAAGAATTTCTCGTGCCCATCGGTAAGGCCAGAGTGGTAAAAGAGGGTAGTGATGTGACCATAGTATCTTACTCGGTTATGATGCTTCAGGCCCTGGAGGCTGCGGAAATACTGGAAAAAGAAGGTATAAACGCAGAAGTTATTGACCTGAGAACCATATCCCCCATAGACAGGGAAACCATACTGACTTCTGTGGCCAAAACAAAGAGGCTGTCCGTAGCCCACGAGGCGGTGAAAACAGGAGGAGTGGGAGCGGAAATAGCTGCCATGGTGGCAGAAGAGGGTATTGATTATCTTGATGCGCCCATACTCAGATTTGGGGCCCCTTATACGCCCATACCCTTCAGTCCGCCCCTGGAAAAGGCTTACAGGGTAACTGCCCGACAGATTGCGGAAGGCATAAAGGGAATGTTTTAGCATGCTTGATGAAATCAGAACTGTGTCAGTTGTGTCAAAACCGGGCAGGGTGGTATTCGGCAGGATACTGCCGGGGACGGACGCAATAGAAGGGATATTGAAGATTTGTGCGGAAAACGATATAAGATATGGTAATATTGTGACAATGATAGGCAGTCTGGCCAGGGGTACGTTTGTGTATGCGGTGCCGCGGGAAGGCGTTAAAATGGGTATCATATACAGCCAGCCCTTTGAGGTGGAAGGTCCTCTGGAGTTTCTGGGCGGTCAGGGCGTTATAGGGACCTCTGACCAAGGCATTCCTTCGGTTCACCTGCATGGCCTGCTGTCTGACCGGAACAGGAATATATACGGAGGACACATCACTGATAAGGGGAACCCGGTGCTTGTCACCATGGAAGTGGTTATACAGGTACTGGATGATGTGAAACTTATCAGGTCCCGGGACGGAGAAACCGATTTTCCTTTATTCAAGCCGTATCCGGCGGTATAAGCCGGCATGGCGGGGATAAAAGGATTGTTATATACTGACCTGAAATCACCAAAAATTATAAAAGGAGGAGAAAGGATGTTAAAGAAAAGTTTGGTTCTGTGTCTGGCAATTCTTATGATAGCATCCCTTACGGCAGGGTGCTCGGGAAATGGGGGAGAAGAGGAAGCCGTCAAGCCGGTTACCCTGAAAATGAGCGTAACCACTGCAGAAAGTTCTTCCTGGACAAAGGGCGCCCAGAAATTTGCCGAGCTGGTAGAGGAGAGAACCGGAGGAAAGGTAAAAGTCCAGGTCTACCCCAACGAGCAGCTTTCCGGCGGCAACCAGGGCAAGGGTATAGAGATGCTTATGAACGGTGCTAGAGACCTCAGCTTCCACTCAAATATAATCTATTCAATCATGGACGAGCGATTTGGAGTAATAAGCCTGCCGTGGCTGTTGCCCACCTATGAAAAGGCAGATGAAAAAATCCAGGGGGCGGGAGGCCAAAAAATTGCTGAAATGCTGCTGGAGAAAAACGTTGTAGCGTTAGGATTTGGGGAAAACGGCTTCAGACAGATAACAAACAATAAGAGACCTATCCAGACACCAAAAGACATTGAAGGATTGAAGATAAGGATACCCGGTATCAAGATGTATATATCTCTCTTCAAAGCACTGGGTGCGGACCCCACAGCCATGAATTTCGCAGAAGTGTTCACTTCCCTGCAGCAGGGCGCCATAGACGGGCAGGAAAATCCGCTGGACGTAATATATTCATCCAAATTTGAAGAAGTACAAAAATACATCTCTTTATGGAATTATTCCTATGATGCAATAATACTCGGTATGAACAAAGACAGATTTGAGAGCTTTGACGAAGAAACCCAGAACATACTGAGAGAATGCGCTGTGGAAGCATGCGAATACCAACGTACCATTAACCGTGAAAAAGGAGAAGAACAGCTTGAATATTTCAAAGAGGCAGGTATGCAGGTAACCGAACTGACAGACGAGCAGATTGCGGCATTCCAGGCGAAGGTACAGCCTGTTTATGACGAATATGAGCCTATTATCGGGAAAGAAATTATTGACCTCTTCAGATAATGTATCAGTACAAGCCTTGGGGGTCAATACCTCCAGGGCTTGTATCATGACAAATCAAGCCAAAACATTAGGGGTGTCCATATGATTAAAAAAATACTGAATAATCTTGAAGAATATATAATCGGTATAAGTCTTCTTATTATGACAACCATTGCTTTTGCCAACGTGGTTTCCCGTAAAGTGCTTCACGCATCCTGGGCCTTTACAGAGGAGATTACCACAAATCTGTTTATCCTTTCCAGTCTGCTGGGGGCTGCTGTGGCAGCCAAGAGGGGCAGCCATCTGGGCCTGAGCGTATTAACAGATTTTATTCCGCGGAAGTACCAGAAATACGTGACCCTTTTCAGCGTTATATGCGCTGTTGTACTTTTTATTCTTTTATTCAGATACGGTATTGTAATGATCCAATCCCAGATAAAATACGGGCAAACCACTCCGGCCCTCGGGTGGCCGGAATGGGTATTCGGGCTTTCGGTCCCCATAGGTGCATTTTTTCTTATAGTAAGGTTTATTCAACTGGGGATAACCGAATTTATGAAGAAGGAGGGGAATTAAATGTCTGTAGCAGGTGTTTTGTTTCTGGTTTTTACAGTACTTCTGTTCCTTAACGTACCTATAGCCGTGGCCCTGGGATTTTCCAGCATTGTTGCCCTGTTCATGACAGGTACGCCCCTGGACATGTTTCCTATGATAATATCTGCTGCTATAGGTAAGTTTACGCTTCTTGCCATCCCCTTCTTTATTCTTGCAGGTATAATTATGGAGAAGTCGGGTATTTCCGAAAGGCTGATAAGCTTTGCCAACAAGGCCATCGGTCATGTAACGGCCGGGCTTGCCATTGTAGGAGTGCTTACTTCCTGTTTCTTTGCCGCCATATCCGGTTCGGGGCCTGCCACTGTTGCCGCCCTGGGGGTTATACTGATACCCGCCATGGTTAAGGCGGGATACGGTAAAGGGATGTCATCGGCCCTGCTGGCCACCTCCGGAGCCATAGGCATAATAATTCCTCCGAGTATAGCTTTTGTGATATACGGGGTTGTTGCGGAGGTATCCATAGGGAAGCTGTTTATCGCAGGCGTTATCCCGGGACTGCTGGTGGGGGCTGCCCTGATAGCAGCATCGTTGATAATATCCATAAGGAAAGACTACGGTCTGCAGGAAAAGGCCTCCGGCAGGGAGGTATGGGCTGCATTCAAGGATGCCTTCTGGGGACTTATGACCCCTGTCATAATTCTGGGAGGAATATACGGCGGTATTTTTACGCCCACCGAAGCTGCAGCGGTGGCGGCGGTTTACGGACTGTTTGTGGGTGTATTCATATACAGGAAGATCAAATGGAAGCAGTTTTTCGAGGTGCTGGTAGAATCATCGGTATCTTCGGCTGTGGTAATGCTGATAGTAGCCAATGCCAGTCTTTTCGCATGGATAATAACTACCGAAGGTATAGCGGCATCTGCCGGAGCATTATTGCTGAATATAGCAGGCAACAGGGTTGTTTTGCTGCTTATAATAAACATACTGCTGCTCATTGCCGGTTGCTTCATTGATGCAATTTCCGCCTATATGATACTGGTACCCATTTTGCTGCCGGTTGTTTTAGAGGTGGGTTATGACCCTGTGGCCTTCGGGGTGATGATGACGGTTAACCTTGCCATAGGCCAGATAACTCCGCCTGTGGGGGTAAATCTGTATGTCGCATGCGGCATTTCCAAGATTTCACTGAAGGAGATTTCCCGGGCCCTTACCCCCTTCTTCATAGCTGCCATTGTAGCACTGCTCATAATAACATACTTCCCGGCGGTATCACTGTGGCTGCCGAATGTTATGGGTATCAAGTAGTATTGACCGACGTAAAGGAGGGAGAGGAAAATGGCGACACTGGTAACAATGCCCAAGCTTGGACTAACAATGACCGAAGGCGTGGTGTCCAGGTGGCACAAAAAAGAAGGGGACGCGGTTGAAAAAGGCGACCTTCTTCTAGAGGTTTCAACAGATAAGATAACAAATGAGGTAGAAGCCGGTGACAGCGGCGTGCTTCGCAGAATTCTGGCTGCCGAAGGGGAAGTTGCACAGGTCGGTCAGGTTCTGGCAATTATTGCCGGGGCGGATGAAGATATATCAGAACTGCTGGGCCAGGCAAATAGCGGTACAGGGGTGGAATACAGCGACACTGCGAAGGCGGAACAGGAACTCTCATACAGACAGAAACAGGACAGCGGACCTGTACAGCGAAAAGGATTTATCAAGGCTTCCCCGGCGGCTAAAAAATGCGCCAGAGACAATGACATTGACCTGTCCCTTGTAACGGGAACAGGTCCCGGAGGCAGGATAGTGGAGAAGGATGTACAGGCCTTTGTTGAGAATAACCGGAAGAAAATCAAGGTATCTCCTGCGGCAGCCAGGATGGCGGAGGATACCGGGGTGAGTCTGGAGACCATCCGCAAGGATGGCAGAATCATGAAAGAAGATGTGGCGGCTGCCGTGAAATCTTCCGCCTTACAGGCAGAAGACAGGAGAATAGCGGCAACAGCCATGAGACAGGTGATTGCCGACAGAATGACCCGGAGCTGGCATACTGCGCCCATGGTGACCCTTAACATAGAGACGGATGTCAGCGAGCTCAAGGCATTCAGGGAACGGCTGCGGGGAGCTTGCGAAGCCAGGGGGGTAAAACTGTCCTATAATGATATCTTCATAAAGATGTGCGCCAGGGGGCTTATGGAATACCCCATGCTGAATGCCGGTTATGAGGGAGATAAAATCGTACTGCATGCTAATGCCAATATAGGCCTGGCTGTTGCACTGGAAGGCGGGCTTATAGTACCGAATGTGAAGGCTGCACAGCGTAAAACCCTGACAGAAATAGCGGCCGAGACCGATGACCTTGTGGAAAAGGCGCAAAACGGCAGACTCACCAAAGACGAGATGACAGGAGGAACTTTTACCATAACCAATCTCGGGATGTTCGGCATCACATCTTTCAGTCCCATAATAAACCAGCCGGAGTCTGCCATACTGGGAATAAACGCCATGATAGACAGACCGGTGCTTGTGAACGGAGAGATTGCCGTAAGGCCTGTTATGAACCTGAGCCTGACCTTTGACCACAGGATTGTTGACGGGGCGGATGCTGCAAGATTTCTGGCAAGAATTAAAGAGCTTGTGGAGAACCCGCTGCTGCTCTTACTATAGGAGGGACTTATATGGACAACAGGCGCAGCGTAGCTGTTATCGGAGGGGGACCCGGAGGGTACGTGGCTGCCATAAAAGCGGCACAGCTTGGTGCCCGAGTGACCCTTGTGGAGAAAGGCAGACTGGGAGGGACCTGTCTAAATGCAGGATGCATTCCTACCAAGATCCTGCTCCATACCGCGGAACTGTACAATCAGCTCAGGGCATCAAAGAGCCTGGGTCTGAAAGTGGATAATTTTGAGGTGGACTGGAAGGGCCTTATGGAAAGAAAAGAAGAGGTGGTAAATGGGCTTGTGAAGGGTGTGACAGGCCTTATGAAAGCCAATGGCATAGATGTTGTGGAAGGAACGGCTTCCTTCAAAAGCCCCGGAGAGATTATGGTGGAACTCCCCGGCGGCGGAAACCGCAGTATAGAAACGGATGCCTTTATAATAGCCACCGGCTCGGCACCTTTCATACCACCCATTGAGGGAACGGAGCTTGAGGGGGTCATTGGAAGTACCAGGGCCCTGTCTCTGGACCAGGTACCCGAAAGCATGGTAATAATAGGCGGTGGCGTCATAGGGGTGGAATTTGCCACCATTTATTCCAGCCTGGGCTGTGATGTAACCGTCCTGGAGATGATGCCCCGGATACTGCCGAATATGGAGGAGGAAATGACGGAAATATTGAAAAACAGTCTCGCAATGCGGGGAGTGAAGGTGTTCAACGGTGCCAGGGTTACTTCTATTGACGGGAAGGGCAGGGGGCTTATGGTTCATTTTGAACTGGACGGGAAGAACCGGACGGCAGATGCAGAGAAGGTCCTTGTAGCGGTAGGAAGGAAACCCTTCACCGAAGGATTGAACCTGGAAGCCGCCGGAGTAAAACTGGTGAAAGGCTGTGTTAATGTCAACGACAGGATGGAGACCAACGTGGGGAACATATTTGCCATAGGGGACTGTACCGGGAAAAACATGCTGGCCCATGTGGCCTCCGCCCAGGGAGAGGTGGCTGCCAGGAATATTATGGGGCAAAACACCGGGATGGATTACAGGACCGTACCGGCGTGTGTATATACACAGCCTGAAATGGCCGGTGTGGGCCTGACCGAAAGACAGGCCCGGGAGAAGGGCTATGATGTAAAAGTGGGTAAATTTCCCCTTGCGGCCAGTGGAAAGGCCCTTATCATGAACGATACGGGGGGGATGGTGAAAATAGTGGCTGACAGGCGGTATGATGAGGTGCTGGGTGTTCACATACTGGGCCCCCGGGCTACCGACCTGATAGCTGAAGGTGCCCTGGCCCTGCGGCTGGAGGCCACCCTGGAGGAAATAGCAACCACCATACATGCCCATCCCACGGTAGGGGAAGCAGTCATGGAAGCGGCTCTGGCAGCAGACAATGCAGCAGTACACATACCGAATAAAAAAGGATGATACCGATTGAAACACTGCCACGTAATAAAATTTGACCGTCTGGTGGGTTATTCTGAGGGAATGGCGCTCCAGCAGAGGGCCTTTGACATTTTACACAATAAGGAAGCGGACGGTATAGTGCTTGTACTGCAGCACAAACCGGTGCTGACCATAGGCACCGCCGGCGGCCGGGAGAATATATTAATATCGGAAGAAGCCCTGGAGGATATGGGGATAGAAGTATGCCAGACCAGCCGGGGAGGGAATATAACCTATCACGGCCCGGGGCAGATGGTGGTCTATCCTGTTATTAACCTGGAAAAATGGGGCAGGGATGTACACGGGTATGTAAACATGCTGGAGGAAGTGATTATCAGGACATTGAAAGAGTACGGCATTACTGCGGGACGCAAACCCAGATATACGGGCGTATGGATAGGTGACGGCAAGGTTGCCGCCCTGGGAATAGCCGTTAAACACTGGATTACCATGCATGGTTTTGCCCTGAATGTGCAGGTTAACAAAGAACACTTCCGGCTTATCAATCCCTGCGGCATCACTGAATTCGGCGTGGCGTCCCTGGATGATTACATTGACGGGGTGGAGTATGAAATACTGGTAAATCGGGTAATAAAAAATTTTGCCCGTGTCTTTGATACGAACATCCGGTACGGGGATGAGCGTTTCCTGAGGGGTGAGTATAATGCTATCAAGACCTGACTGGCTGAAGAAAAAAGCCCCCGACGAAAGAGCGCTTGAAAACATGGAAGAGCTGCTGGCCGGGCTTTCGTTGCATACTGTATGCGAAGAGGCTGATTGCCCGAATATAGGGGAATGCTTTGCATGCAGGACTGCCACGTTCATGATAATGGGGAATGTCTGCACCAGGGGGTGCAGATTCTGTGCGGTGGGCAAAGGAATACCCGGGCCCCTGGATCCGGAAGAGCCGGAGAATGTTGCAAAGGCCGTAAGGGTACTGGGGTTGAGGCATATTGTAATCACATCGGTTACAAGGGATGACCTGCCGGATGGAGGGGCGGCGCATTTTGCCCGTACCCTCCATGCTGTACGCGGACTGAATCCCGGTTCAACCGTAGAGCTGCTGATTCCGGACCTGAAAGGGGACTGGAATGCCCTCAGGGTTATTGCGGACGGGAGACCGGATATTATCAATCATAATACCGAGACGGTACCCTCCCTGTACCCGGAGGTCAGACCGCAGGCAGTATACGAAAGAACTGTTTGCCTTCTGAAGAAGGTAAAGGAAATAAACGGTGGCATTTATACCAAGTCCGGTCTGATGCTGGGACTTGGAGAGCGAGAGACGGAGGTGGAAGGGGTAATGCATGACCTCCTGGAGGCGGGGTGTGATATTCTCACCCTGGGACAGTATCTGCAGCCGTCTCCGGACCATATTCCGGTCAGGGAATATGTACGCCCCGAACAGTTCGACAAATACAGAGATATGGCCCTTGACATGGGCTTTAAATATGTGGCCGCAGGACCCTTGGTGCGCAGTTCCTACAGGGCGGCGGATAATATTGGGGCATTGAAAAGGTCCTGAAGAACCGGTTCTTCAGGACCTTTTCAATTTTCAGTTTCTTATTTTGCAAGGTCTAACCCGCCCGGCAATGAGGCCGGATTTTTGATTTTTTTCCCGTAATGATAAATAGAGGCTTTTAAACACACCGCCGGCTTAACTATGTACCCGAAAATAAAATTACAATTAAATTACAGAAGGGTTAAGGGGAGTATATGATGAAATAATCTAATAGCATAACTTTGGATGCAAAGAAACAGCTTTCAAACAAAGAAATGGCCTGGTGGTCCAAGATCGATTCAGGCGTATAATTCCCTGATACCAAAGCCTCTGTGTATAATTCCATAAAGCAAAGGCGGGCCTGGAAGCTATAAGCGGATACACTGGAAGGAGGTACACAGTTGAAAAAGATTGTAGTCATAAGCATTGAAAGAAGAGCGAAGGAAAAATACATGGAGAATTTAAAATTCTTTTTCGATGGTTATGCGGAGGTAACGGGAATCAGTATAAAGGATACAGATACCATCGAAAAGGTAGATGCTGACGTGGCGGTTGTGGCCAACCAAACCATTTTGAACAAAGCCAAGGCCTTCATCAAAGACAACACGCGAATAGTCTATGTGGATATTTCCTTTTGTCATGAAAATATTGAAAAACTGAAGAAAATTGACCGGGGTGCCAAAGTGCTGTTGGTTGATTATAAAGAGTACATGGCCATATCGCTGGTTGGACTTCTAAGTGAATATGGCATTCAGCATGTGGATTTTATTCCCTTTGCTCCCGATATGAGACTGGAAAGCATTGGCAACATAGATGAAATTAAAACCATTGTGACCCCCGGGCTCTTTAACTGTATTCCGCCCAATCTGCTGAGTGCAGGGAAAAGAATTATAGACATCGGTTACAGGAAAATAGATATTTCAACCATAAGCAATATAGCTTCAAAGCTGGAAATCAATGATGAGATTTTCAATGAAAAAATCATAAACTATTCCCGTGGTCTCGTCCATAAGAGCAACAGTATCACGAATATCCTGAAAAATTTGAAGGAAAACAGCAGTCAGATTGATGCCATATTGAGAAATATTGATGATGGCGTTATTATCGTCAACGGAGAAAACAAAATCCTTCACTGTAACAGGTTTGTATGCTCTATAATGGGAGAAAAGGACTGCTACCCCAATAGCAGTGCATGTAAAACGAACCATATATGCAAAAAGTTTTTAGTCATGGAGCCTGTGGAAAACCGTATAATCAAGCTGGATGGAAACCAAAGGGTCCTTATAGTTACAAAGAAAATCACCAAAGTATACAATGAGCTGAGGAGTTCCACCATTATAGTAAAAAACGCAGAGAAGATTCATGATATGGAGATAAGCCTCAGGAAGAATCTGTTCGCCCGCGGATATGTTGCCAAGTACACCTTTGACGATATAGTCTATAAGGGAAATGCCATGACCGACTGTGTGCAAAAGGCAAAAAAAATAGCAGCCATCGACTCGACGACTCTGATAACCGGCGATACCGGTACCGGCAAAGAACTGTTGGCCCACGCTATCCACAATAGTTCAAAACGAAGGGAATTTCCGTTTATAGCAATAAACTGTGCAGCTATATCGGAAAATCTGCTGGAAAGCGAACTTTTCGGATATGAGGAAGGAGCCTTTACAGGCGCAAAAAAAGGCGGCAAGAAAGGCCTTTTTGAGCTGGCCCATAAAGGTACGATTTTCCTGGATGAAATAGGCGACATTTCCCAGGCTACTCAGGTAAAGCTCCTGCGGGTTCTGCAGGAAAAAGAGGTTATGCGGATAGGCGGAATAAATATTGTTCCTGTGGACGTGAGAGTTATTGTTGCTACCAACAGAGACCTGGAAGAACTGGTAGAAAAGAAGGTATTCAGAAAAGACCTGTATTACAGGCTCAATGTTTTCACCATCAATATACCCCCGTTAACAGCCCGCAAAGAAGACATTCCCCTGCTGATAGAATCAATCATGGACGAGTATCGGGTGCATAATAAGAAAATCAGCGTCGGACTGATGAAATATCTTATTGATTATGAATGGAAGGGGAATGTCAGGGAATTGCGTAACTGTATCGAATACCTTATTTTTATGGGAGGCAATGAACTTACCTTTGACGACCTTCCTGTTTCCATGAAGATATCCGAGGACAATGGAGATAAAAAAGGCAATGTCTTGATGGGGGAGCTGTTTGAAGAAGAAAAACAGATAGCGGATAAGGTGCTGGAAATCTGTACTTATAGGAGCGTTGGCCGCCGCGGTTTGAAAAAATTAATTTCCCAGCAGGGGTTTGAAATTTCCGAATATAGACTGCGCAAGATACTGGAATATCTCAGGAAGAAGAACCTGATCTATTATGGTAAGGGGAGAGAGGGGATTAAGAAAGTCGGATATTAACGGGATGGTTAACGGGATGGTTTTACCAAACACCATCCCGTTTTTTTTGTTCTTTCTGTCAAAGATGCCGCCCCGGCAGGCGGACGGCAAACAAAGCCCTGCTTAAAAATACATCAACCATACAATTCTGTTCCCACCAGATGTCTTAAGGGCAGATGCCTCACCTGTAGTTTTACCTTATACAAACATATAGAAAAGAGAATGGAAGAAAAGATGGCATAATTATTGCTTATATCAGTACCAGAGTACATTCAATGTCATAAATTGATCAGGTGAGGAGGATAATGAAAGGAAATGGAAAAGAAGCTTATACTGGATGACACAGTCAGAACCATTGGCAAAAGGACGGATGGTTACATTAACTTTGGACAAAAGCCCGATGGTTCCCAATTCAGAATTCCTGTTATTGTCATAGAAGGTGATAAAGACGGACCTACGCTGCTGGTCGATGCCTGTACCCATGGCGATGAATACGAAGGAGCTGAAGCCATCATTCAGATGGCTGACAAATTGCAGACAGAGACCTTTGCAGGCACCTTTATAGGCGTTCCTGCATTGAACTTTGAAGCCTTCAGTTGCATAAGCAGGGTATCTCTCTCGGACGGGTTCAATCTTAACAGAATTTTTCCGGGTAACAAAGAAACCTATATCACTCACAGGCTGGCCTATATCTATATGGAGCGTGTGGTAGAATATGCAGACTTTGTTATTACATTTCATGGAGGAGGGGATGTTCTTCACCTGGAGCCTATCATTGGCTATCTGCCGGGCGATGACGAGATAAGCAGGAAAACTCTGGAACTGGCAAAGGCCTTCAACCAGAAATTTATCTGGCGTATGCAGAATCTGCCCTTTAACGGGGTTAGCAGCATTGAATATAAGAATATACTGGGCATTCCTTCGATTCTGCCCGAAGTGGGTTCCCATTGCGGCAGACTGTATGACAGGGAGAAGAATGTAAAGATTTGCTATGACGGCATCACCAATGTAATGCTCGCATTAAAGATGCTGGATGGAGAGTTGCCGGTACCTGTGGAGAAGATGCATGTGGAGCTGCACTATCTGCATTCCCGCAACGGCGGTATACAACGGCTTGTCAAGAAGAAGGGGGAAATTGTTGAGGAAGGCGAAATCCTCGGTGAAATCTATGATGTGTTTGGGAACAAGATAGAAGAATTGAAGGCTCCCTATAGGGGCGTTGTGATCGGCTTCTGGAGTGTTCCGGTTATCCGTCCTGGAGACTGGTGGTATCTATATGCCAAAATTCTGGATTGATAATAACACCGGTTTCTCACGGTGTTTATATAAAGGGACGCAATATTAAAAGAAGGAGGTATTTTATGAATTATCAAGAAATTGCCAACAGTCCATTACTATGGATGGCATGCGGACTCTGTGTAGGCCTTGTACTGTTTCAATCGGCTTTATTTGTTAGGAAATCAATTACTGTCGGCAGACAACTGGAAATCACTGATGCGCAAATGAAGAGCGCTGTGAAGAGCAGTATCAGCTCGTCCATAGGACCATCTCTGGCTATTCTGGCCGGTATGGTATCTCTACTGGTGGCAATGGGCGGGCCTATCTCCTGGTTCAGGCTCTCTTATATCGGTTCGGTTGCCTATGAACTGATGGCTGCCGGTTTCGGGGCTGATGCCGTGGGCGTAACCCTGGGTGGTCCGGACATGAATGCTGTAGCCTTTGCCAATGGCGTCTGGACTATGACACTGGGGTCCATTGGCTGGGTGTTGTTCACCGCCCTGGCCACTCCAAAGCTTGACCAGTTCCGCAACGTTCTGGCAGGAGGAAGAAAAGCGATGCTTCCCATTGTATCTGCCGGTGCCATGTGCGGGGCATTCTCCTACCTGAGTCTGGACAGAGTATTCCGATTCAACAGTCAGACCACTGCTGCCGTATCAGGTTTTGTTATTATGTCTCTCTTCATGATTTACAACAAAAAGCATAAAAAGCAGTGGATCAAGGAATGGGCCTTTACAATTTCCATGTTTGCAGGCATGGCCATTTCCATCTTATTTTAGAGAGGAGGAACAATATGGATAATAATATGGAAAAAACCACTACCATGTATAATGAGGAATATATTCCGTATATAATTAAATGGGGCAGGGCAACCAACCTGCTGGGTGTGCTTCTGGCCTTTGTGCCGGCTTTGATTTGCACATTCGTTTTTGACCTTCATCCCGGTATAGGCGCCATTACGGCAGGCTTTATCATGCAGGCCAGCGTGAGCGGTGTATTCTGGTTTGTAGAGCCTATTTCCTATTTCCCGGTCCTCGGGGTGCCGGCCACTTATATGTCCTTCCTTTCCGGTAATATAGGCAATCTGCGTTTGCCTGCGTCGGTGGCAGCCCTGGAGGCATCGGACATTGAACCTGGAACCGAAAAGGGTGCGGTTATCGCAACTATAGGTGTTGCCATTTCCATTATTGTCAATATTGCGATGCTTACAATCGGTGCTATTCTTGGGGCTTCGGTGCTGGGTATGATGCCGGCCGGTGTCGTTGCTGCCCTGAACAATATCCTGCCGGCACTGTTCGGTGCCATGCTGGCGCAGCAGTTCGTGGCCAATCCTAAAATCGGTACGGTGGCTGTTATACTGGCCGGAACTATGATTGCACTGAATAAGGCCGGGGCTCTGTCTTTCCTTCCCGGATATCCGGTTTACCTGGTCATCATCGTATCTGTATTCGGCAGTATTTTAATCGGCAGAAAGATGCATGAAATGGGGTTGCTGGACAAAAAGACAGAATAACTGAGCGGAGGGAAATAACCAGGACTTCTTTAACGGTATTCTAATATAATAATCATAATAGAATAATGAGGAAAGTTTTTCGTGGTTTTCTGCGGTGCAACAAATTCTTTGCAAGCAACTATCGGTAGTGTTGATTATTTACAGGGGGAGGATCGCTATGGGCAAAAAAACACTGTTTGACCTTATCGATCAAAATGAGAAAGTCTTAAAAGACATGGCCAGAACCATATGGGAAAATCCCGAAGGGGCTTTCAATGAGAAGAAGGCCTCCGGGTTGCAACGGGATTATCTGGCAAAGCAAGGTTTCAATATTATTGATGTCCCTGACGTGGAAACTGCCTTTATAGCTGAAACAGGTCAAGGGAAGCCGGTAATAGGAATTCTGGGCGAATATGATGCCCTCCCGGGGATGTCCCAGAAAGTATCATCCGTAAAAGAAGCATATGACAACAGCGGATACGGGCATGGATGCGGCCACAATCTTCTGGGAACCGGTGGAGTGGGGGCTGTGGCAGCCCTCAAAGAACTGATGGAGACTGAACATATCAAAGGAACTCTCAGATATTATGGTTGTCCGGCCGAAGAGACACTGTCAGGGAAAGTGGTTATGGCCAGAAAAGGAGTTTTTGACGACCTTGACGCTTGTATCAGCTGGCATCCTGCAAGCATGAATGTGGTATGGGGCTGCAGTTTCCTTGCGGTGAATTCCATGAAATTTGCTTTCAAAGGTATTCCGGCCCATGCGGCGGCGGCACCCCAGGCCGGAAGAAGCGCCCTGGACGCAGTGGAACTGATGAATGTGGGAGCCAACTATCTCCGCGAGCATGTAATTGAGAAGGCGCGTATCCATTATGTAATAACCAACGGTGGTATGGCCCCCAATATCGTACCCGATAATGCAGAAGTCTGGTATTATGTGAGAGCTCCCAGAAGAGCAGATGTCAGGGAAATCACTGAACGGCTGAAAAAAATCGCCCAAGGGGCTGCCATGATGACCGAAACCACTATGGAATACGAGCTGGTTGCCGGTTGTTATGACGTTATTGCCAGCAAAACCTTGGGAGAGTTGATGCATAATAATATGGTTGAAGTGGGTCCGCCCAAATTCACCAAAGAAGATTATGAGTTCGGGTCCAAACTTTCGGCCCTTACCACCAAAGATGAAAAGAAGAAGGTAATGTCTACTTATTTTGCTCCGGACCATGTTTTGGATAAAGTTCTCTGCGATGAGATTATTGAGATAGATGACAGCGATCTCATAATGGCAGGTTCGGTAGACGCCGGCGATGTCAGCTATATAGTACCCTTTGCCCAGATTACGGCAGCGACATGGCCGGTGGGTACTGCAGCCCATACCTGGATAGCTACCGCTTCCTCGGGTTCAGGTATTGGTATGAATGCCATGATGTTTGCAGCTAAAACCATGGCCGGGACTGTTTATGACCTGTTCAAGGACACTACCAAGGTCGATGCGGCCAAAGCGGAATTTGAGAAAAGGCTGGGTGGTTTCAAATATATATCGCCCTTTGATGAATAGAGAATGAATGGAACAGAAACTGGCGGAATACAATGATAAAGACAATTCTGTCATTGTATTCTGCCATTCTGTGCCAAGGATAACTGGTTACCTTTGAAAAGATACCAGTATAGAATTATCATATATCCGGCTTTGATTTGCATTTCATTTCGAGGCTGTTTCACAGATTCAATTCCGCCTATATACTGCAGTTTATGGGTGAATACGCCGTTGTCAAACCAAATTTCCCTTATCTTAAAAATTTTAAAAATGATGGTATTCGTTATCCCGTGACGTAGTGCCGCTTGCCTGCCCTTTAAGAGGACGGGAGTATTAGCGGCGGCAGTCATCGGGTAAAATAACAGTGGCGCAAATATTACAAAGGGGAGGAAGGAAAGAGGAAATTCATATAGAAATGTATTAACTACCATCAACTTGAGAGGGAGATGTCATGATTATAAGGTTTTTAGCTCCTTTCGCCGAGGAACTGGGTGCCGGGGAGTGCAGTATTGAACTTCAGCGGCCCAAAACTCTGGAGGAACTGCTGGGCCTCCTGGCAGACCGCCATGCAGGATTTCGCAAATATATCAGTCGTGGAGACCGGGACAATAATTACAGGCACAGTTTTGTATGCATAAGGGGTGGACGGATGCTGAAATTGCAGGATACGGTGGAGAATGACGATACGATTGAGATAATTGCTCCCATTATGGGAGGATAGACGAAGGAGGTATATATATGCCGGGTGGCTACTGCGGGAAAATTCTGCGGGTAAATCTGACGGATGGAAGGATTGAAGAGCAGTCCCTGTCCGAAGAATTCCTGAGGGCTTATGTGGGGGGCAGCGGGATAGGGGCCAGGTTCCTGTACGACCTGACCGGCGCTTCCACAGACCCTCTGGGGGAAGAAAACCCCATGATATTTATGACCGGGCCTTTTGCCAATACATCCATACCCACTTCAGGCAGGCACCAGATTGTTTCCAGGTCGCCTCTCACGGGGGTATACGGTGAGAGCGATGCCGGAGGTACCTGGGGGGCCGGGCTCAAAAAGTGCGGTTACGACGGTGTCATAGTGGAAGGCTGCTCTCCGGGACCGGTCTATGTGCTTATAGAAGAAGGCAGAGCCCGGATAAGGGATGCGGCGTTTATCTGGGGCAGGGACACCTATGAAACCGATGAAATGCTGAAAGAGGTTCATGGTAAAGACATAACGGTATCCTGCATCGGGCCCGCCGGGGAAAAACTGGTCAAGCTGGCATCCATAATGCACGACGGCCGGGATGGGAGGGCCGCCGGGAGAACCGGCCTGGGGGCGGTGATGGGCTCCAAAAAGCTTAAGGCCATTGTGGTGGCCGGGGGTATGAAAACGGCGGTGGCGGACGGGGAAAGGCTCAAAGGAAGCATCAAGGGGCTGGCCCCCACCATTGTAAAAAATACGGCGGCCATGGGGAAATACGGTACCGCCAATACGGTAATCGGCGCATACAAATTAGGGGATTTTCCCATGCAGAACTGGAAGAAGTACAGCTGGAGCGGGGTGGAAAATGTGTCGGGTCCCCGGATGGCCGATACCATTCTTACGGGGAGATATTTTTGCCACAGCTGCATAATAGGTTGCGGCAGGGAAGTGGAAATAAAGTCGGGACCCTATGCCATGAGGGGAGCGGGTCCTGAATACGAAACCATAGGCAGCCTGGGGGGCATGTGTCTGGTTGACAACCTGGAGGCCATAGCCTATGGCGGGGAACTGTGCAACCGGTACGGCATTGATACCATTTCCACCGGCAGTGCCATTGCCTTTGCCATGGAGCTATACGAAAAGGGATTGCTGACCAGGGAGGATACCGATGGGGTAGAACTCATCTGGGGCAGCGAAAAGTCTATGCTGGACATGGTTCACAGGATTGGCAGGGGGGAGGGCTTCGGCCAGCTGCTGGGTGAGGGCGTAAGGGAAGCGGCCCGGAAGATTGGCGGCATGGCGGAAGAATATGCAGTCCATGTGAAAGGCCTGGAGCTTCCGGCCCATGACCCCAGGGCCTTCAACAGCCTGGGGCTGGGTTATGCCGTGTCGGACAGGGGGGCCTGTCACGTGGCCGGTGCCAGCTATTTCTTCGAGAAGGCGGTAACAATGCCCGAGCTGGGTATTGACGAGGTAATGGACCGCCTGAGGACGGATGAGCAGGGAGAGTTTCAGATGAAGTCCCTGGACCTCATGAATATGATGGATTCTCTGAAACTGTGCAAGTTTATACTGTACGGCGGTGTCAAGACCAATCATATGAGGGAATGGCTGAAATATGTTACGGGGTGGGATATGGATATTGACGAGTTCATGACAGCAGGAGAGAGAATATCCAATATTAAGAGGATGTTCAATGTAAGATGCGGCATGAGCAGGAAAGACGATACCCTGCCCCTCCGGATACTGACCGAACCCCATACCGAAGGGGGAGCGGCGGGCAACCTGCCTCCCCTGGGCAGGATGCTCAGCGAGTATTATAATGCCAGGGGCTGGGATACCGACGGCATTCCAAAGGCGGAAACCCTTCAGAGATTGGGGCTTGCAGCCCTGGCTTCATCCCGGTGAGCGGTCAGGGGACACACCTGCTGCAGCCTCGGTATTTTTGAGGGGCCAGAATGCGTCCTTGGGGATAACCCAATCGGTTATGGAAGTAAGGGTATTTGCAGCATGAGGAGTCAACAAATCAGGCGGAGATTTTTCAACCCCGCCTGATTTTTACCTGCTTTCAAGGCAGATCCTGCACCTGCCGGCAGCAGTCTAACTGTTGGTCCCGTCCGAAATTTCCAGTTCAAATCTGCCGTATTCCTCCACATAAAAAGTTATCTTTTTGTCTTCTTCGCATTTTTCGAGGATCCTGTTCTCGACATAGAATGTAATGTTGCCGACAATAAACCTGGTATAATCATCGGCGTTTTCCGGCTTCCCCATCGAACCCGATGGGCCTTCAAAAGCCATTCATCACCCTCTTATAACGTAGTCGGTCTTGATGGTCACAGCATCGCCTTTATTTTCAATAAAATCCAAAAACCACTGCGATGAGAGTTTTGCTTTCCTCAATATTCTCCCTCCCCTCTGCCGGACAGGAATGTGAATTTTATTTCGTTTCCTACGGCCTTATCGGATGTCAGTTTTGGATGGACTTCTGCGGGAACCAGTGCCCTGTCCTGTTTGCAATTCTTACAAGAGCCAGCATTACAGGTACTTCTACCAGTACGCCCACCACAGTTGCAAGGGCGGCACCCGATTCCAATCCGAACAGGGATATGGCAACGGCAACCGCCAGTTCAAAGAAGTTACTGGCGCCAATCATTGCTGCAGGCGCAGCGATATTATGGTTGAGCTTCCATATCTTTGCCCAGGTATAGGCAATAAAGAAGATGAAGAATGTCTGAATAATAAGGGGTACTGCAATCAATCCGATATGAAGGGGGTTACCCAGGATAATCTCACCCTGGAAAGAGAAGATGATAATCAGGGTGAGCAGTAATCCGACAATGGTGGTATTGTTAAATTTTTTAAGGAACACATTTTCAAAATACTCAATGCCTTTGTGGGCAATGACGTATTTCCTGGATAGATATCCACCGGCCAGCGGAATTACCACAAAGAGAACCACCGACAGGAACAGTGTGTCGTAAGGCACCGATACATTGCTGACCCCAAGCAAAAATGCCACGATGGGTGTAAATGCAACCAGCAGAATCAAGTCGTTTACTGCCACCTGAACCAGCGTATAAGCCGGATCCCCGTCAGTCAAATGGCTCCAGACAAATACCATTGCAGTACAGGGAGCCGCTCCCAGCAGTACAGCCCCTGCCAGGTAGTCGGTGGCCAGGTCGGCGCCGATCCATGGTTTAAAGATAACCTTTAGAAACAATACTGCTATTAAATACATGGTAAATGGTTTGATAAGCCAGTTGGTCACACAGGTTACCGTCAAACCCTTTGGTTTTTTTGTTGCCCTCACAATGCTGGAAAAGTCAATTTTCAGCATCATGGGATAGATCATAAGCCATATAAGTATGGCCACGGGGATGGAAACGTGAGCATATTCAAATCTGCTCAAAGTTTCGGGGAATGCCGGGAATATCTGACCTATGACCACCCCTGCAATAATACATAATGCAACCCATATAGTAAGGTAGCGTTCAAAAAAGCCCAATCCACTCCCTTTGTTCTGTTGCTCCTGTTTTTCCATATAACTATTCTCCTTTCCTGTCTGTATCAATAAAGTCATGCCTGTTATTATCGCAATCCGAAGGGCAGAACTTTATGTCATTACATCTGGTGTTGATAATCCTGTTCAGGTCCTCAAGGAAGCTGTTCATTTCATCGTAGTTTATTTTATAAAAACGCCATCTTCCTCTTTTCTCGGACGTAATCAACCGGCTTTCAACCAGCACGCTCAGATGATGGGAAATTGTCGGCTGGGTCAGGTCCATATTTTCCTTGAAGTCGCATGCGCACAATTCCCTGCAGGCCAGCAGTTTAAGGATTTTTATCCGGCTTTCGTCGCACAGGGCCTTTAATTTTGACATTAATCGGTCCATAGTATCACCTCATATATAGATAGCTATCTATATGTTGGATTTTAATATATTATTTATTAAAAATCAATAGGCAAAATAATTTTACCAATTTTTGTCCGATGGCTACCGCTGTGTGGATAATATAATAAGGGAGCAATACAGGAAGAAAGGTAAACTCATTAAGAATATATGAGTTAATCGTAATTAATATCAAGACTTACAGGAGGTGTCCGAAATTGTCCCAAAGTCCGTGGAAATTGAGGGGGCGTTCCTGACGACAGTTTGTTAAACTGTTGGTTGGGAAAACCTGATAACGAAAGGAGACGCCACCAATGGAATTATACTATGGACAGCAAGGGGAGGTAAATGAAAGCTTACATTTAACTGTAGATTTTTCAGAACTTGAGGAAATGGCACGGAACGGGCTGCTGTCATTATCAGTGGAATTGGGTATCAAGGCATTAAAGATTATGCTTGAAGATGAGGTTATCTCATATGCCGGAGAGAAAGGCAGGCATAACCCATCAAGGACTGCATACCGGCATGGGCATGAAAAAACCAACGTTGTTTTAGGCGGTCAGAAGATAGCATTACAAAAGCCCAGGGTCAGGACTAAAGACGGAAGCGGAGAATTGCCCCTGGAAACACTTATACAGTTCCAAACAGAGGATCTACTCAATAATGCAGCATTAAAAAGGATCCTTCATGGTGTATCTGTTAGAAACTACAGGCATACCCTGGATGAAATACCCGAAGGCTCCCATTCAACCTCAAAGAGCAGCATAAGCAGAAGGTTTACAAAAGAAACAGAAAAGCTTATGCAGGAATTCATAAATCGCCGGATAGAGGATTATTATCCTGTAATAATGATGGATGGAGTAACGACAGGAGATTATCTGGTTATTGTGGCCCTTGGCATATCAAAGGCGGGCAAGAAAAAAGTCCTTGGCATAATAGAAGGGTCCACCGAAAACGCTAAGATATGCACGGACCTTATTCAGAACATGATTAAGAGAGGTTTGGATGCTGAAGAAAACAGGCTATTCGTACTGGATGGAGGTAAAGGGCTGCATAAAGCAGTTGACAGACAAAGGGACAGGGATTTGTCTGGTAACATAAGGTAACATAAACAAACCATCGGAGGTAATTAACCTTCCCTTGAGGATGTCCTTTTAGAAGAAGAGCAGGTAGGCGTTGATGCACCCCTCCAGGTCCTTCCTTTACGGCCTGCCGTGGGAAGGCAATGAAGACATATACCAGACCTTCGGCTATGACGGTGACGGTAACAGGCTGTTCTCCACCGTAACCATAACAAAATATGCACCGCCCTTTGAAGAAGACATGCCCCTGCCTCCCGGCAGGGAAAAGGACAATAGCGGCAAAGGCAGGGGAAACAGCGGGAGCAGTAAAGACAGCAGTAAAGACAAGAGTAAGGGTAACAGCAGTGACAAAGGCAGGGACAACAACGGTAACGCTTACGGCAAGACAAAAGAAAAGACCAACAACGGCCTGCACCTGGGCTGGTACAATAGGCCTGACCACCCCCACTACCCCGGGGATATGCCTCCCGGCTGGCAGGTAGAAGAAGAATTCAGGGCGACAAACTACGTGAACGACATAAACAGGGAATACCCTGAAGTGCTCATGGTATCCGATGCGGAAGGGAGCTATACGGCATCATATCTATACGGTTATGAGCGTATAATGGCCAAGAACGTGGAAGGCATTCAGCCCGATAGGTTCGATCCCTTATACTACCTATATGACGGCCTTGGAAGCGCAGCACAGCTTGTAAACAACAACGGTGAAGTATGGAACAAATTCATGTATGAACCCTACGGCAGGCCCAGGGCGGCAGGCAAGCTCCTTTTAAACAGGCACAAGGAAGAGCTGTTGCACGTACCCTTCGGCTTCACCGGAGAAGCCCACGACTTCTACACAGGGGACACACCTGCTGAAGCTTTTGTATTCCTCTGTGGACAGGAATGTCCCCAACTAAAGATAAGCGGCGCTACGTCCCTGGATAACGGTGGGGCGAAAGGAAGTACAAATTGAGGATGCTGATGTTAATAAAAGTCTTGACCGGATTTGCAATAGCTTACATTATAGGTTTTATCTATAGAGGAAGGGATTTTCATGGTAATCAAAGTCTTAGGTTCAGGCTGCGCAAACTGCAAGAAACCGGAAGCCAATGTAAGGGAAGCAGTTGCACAACTGGGAATTGAGGCTGCAGTGGAAAAGGTGGAGGATGTTAAGGATATTGTTGCTTATGGTGTAATGAGAACACCTGCTCTGGTGGTGGATGAGCAGGTGAAGGTAATGGGCAAGGTGCCTTCGGTTGAAGAAATAAAGAAGTATCTGTAGAGGATATGCTATGGAGGTGTTGGCTTTTGCAGTTTCCAGCTTCTTTGCAGAGGCGGGAAGTCAGAGATAGAGCAAGGGGTTAGAAGGGAGAAAAGGGAAGTGGGGAGGGGTGAAGGAGTTGGCCTGTACGAGGTCGGCCAAGTACCTCCCCCCAATCTGGCATATTTCATCCGGCACCCCGACTGTCTCAGCTAACATGTATTAGGGACGTTCCTGTCTACCGGACAGTGAGACAATAGATGCAGGAATTCCAGCAAGGTAATATTGTCTTACTCTACTGCTTTTGAACAGCACTGCCAGATTTCTTCCAAAAATGCTGGAAGGCGCATATGACCAGAATTATGCCAATTCCTATTAGGTCGGTTATGCCGCCGGGTCTTATCAGTGAAAGGGCGGAGACCAGGAGCAGCAGGCGTTCCAGCAGGCTGCATCTTTTCAGCAGCCAGCCCTCAATGGCGCTGGCAAGGGCAATAACCCCCACGGCTGCAGTCACCGCTACTATGACTATCTTTACTATGCTGCTGTTCATGCCGAGCAGTGAAGGGTTCATGACGAACATATAAGGTATCAGAAATCCTGCAGAAGCCATTTTGAAAGCCTCCACCCCGGTCCTGTTTATGTCTCCACCCGATATGCCGGAAGCCGCAAAGGCGGCCAGGGCCACCGGAGGAGTAACATTGGCCATCATGGCGAAATAGAACACGAAGAAGTGGGAAACCATAAGGGGAATCCCCAGCTGTGACAGGGCAGGGGCCGCCATTGTGGCTGTAAGGATGTACGCGGGGATTGAAGGCATGCCGAGGCCCAGGATAATGCAGGAAATCATTGTGAAGAACAGGGTGAGCAGCAGATTTCCCCCGGCCCAGTTGATTATGGAGCCGGCCAGCTTTGTGCCGAAGCCTGTCAGGGTGCACACACCGACGATTATCCCCACTACGGCGCAGGCCACAGCAACACTGAGGCAATTTCTCGCTCCCTCTCCCAGGGCCTCTATTATTTTAACCGGTGTCATCCGGGTCTCTTTTCTGAACCAGCTTACGACAACAGAGGTTATTATGGCAAAGAAGGCGGCATAGGTGGGGGTGTACCCCTTTACGAGGAAATATACCAGTACCACCAGGGGGATAAAGAGGTAGGACCTGGTTTTGAGCAACTGGCCCAGGTTGGGTATTTCGGATGGGTCCATTCCTCTCAGGTTTTTTCTGGACGCCCTGAAATACACCATGGTCAGGGCGGTGATATAATACAGCAGGGCGGGAATGATGGCGGCATACATAATGTTCACGTACTGTATACCCAGGGTTTCCGCCATGATAAATGCGGCGGCGCCCATAACGGGCGGGAGTATCTGACCGCCGCAGGATGCAGCCGCTTCCACTCCCCCGGCGAATTCCGGCGAATAGCCTATCCTTTTCATAAGAGGTATTGTAAAGCTGCCTGTTGTGACGACATTGGCCACTGCAGCCCCGTTAATGGACCCCATGAAGCCGCTGGATATGACCGCTACCTGGGCAGGTCCCCCTCTTGTCCTTCCTGCTATGGCGATAGCCAGACTGTTGAAAAAATCCCCTACTCCCGATTTGAGCAGGAAAGCCCCGAATATAATAAACAATATGAGATACTGGGCGGATACACCTATGGGCGTCCCGTATATGCCTTCGGTGGTCAGGTACATGTATTCCAGTATTTCCTTGAATGAAAAGCCCCGGTGGGCCAGTCTTCCTGCGACCATATTTCCATAGTGGGCATAAAGCAGGAAAACCACCGATATAACCGGGAGTACCCAGCCCATTACCCGGCGTCCCGCTTCCAGCACCAGAAGAATGAGTATTGCCCCAATTGCAAGGTCCGTGGTATTTGGTATCCCTGCCCTCATTACTATTTCACGGTAATTATGCACGATATAATAGGATGTGAAGAAGCTGAGGGCTATGAGGCACCCGTCAACGATGTTCAATAATTTAAAATGCTTTTTCGCCGGCGGGTATAGGAAAAAGATCAGGACCAGCATGAATGTTACGTGGACCGACCTGTGCTGCAGGGCTACAGGAGTGCCGAATCTTGCGGTATAAAGATGGTATAGAGACATGGAAACAGCAATTGACATTACCGCATACCGTAAAATCCCCTGCATATCCCTTGTTCTTGAGGACCTGTCGTACTTCTTTATGGTTTCATTTACCACTGTTTGATCTGTATGCAATTTACTTCCTCCCCCTGAAAAAATGTCTGCTTCAATATATGCGTATTTCTTCCTCAACTGTTAAGGTTATTTCCGCCCAGTTTCCGGCTGTATCCACCAGGTTGATTTTTTTGTCCCCGATGGTAAGATAGTGGGGCGATATGGATGAGACAATAAAACGGATATCCCTGTACCTTTTATTTATGTTTCGGTATATTATGAAACCTTTTTCGATATCCACCGACCATCCCTTTTCAAGTACCGAGGGAACCCCCGGGCCGGTAGAGGGTACCCGCATCTCGGTTAAAATCAGTTCACCGCTTTCGGATATGGTGAATATGTTTTCCCACGGTTCCAGTTCACTGGAATGGATAAAAGTAATTTCAAACTGTTCTCCCGTCCTTACGGGAATGGCCATGAGGATTCTGCCGCTGGGGTCCAGCAGAAAGAGATGTTTGGACGGACAGTATGAAAAGAATATGAGTGCCGCTGTCAAAATCACCAATAGCACAAGCATTGTTCTTGACATATAAACACGGAGCGGTTATCCGGAAATAACCGCTCCCCTACCCTCCGTAACATAATAGCTTACTCGACTATGCCTTTTTCTTTGTAAAATCGTTCAACGCCGGGGTGCAGTGGAAGCACCATAGCCTCTGTGGCGGTTTCAATCTTGATTTCTTTGGCCGCCGCATGGTATTCGGACAGTTTGTCGAGGTTTTCATACATGACCGATACCAGTTTGTACGCCAGATCTTCATCAACGTCCTTGTTAATCAGTATGTAGTTTTTCATTGCCACGGTTTTAACCGGCCGGTCAACGCCTTTGTATGTCCCGCCCGGAATTTCTTTCGAGAGATATATGGGGAATTCTTCCCTCAGTTTGTCCACTATTGCGGGGTCAATGGGTATTATTTTGATATCCTGGGTGGTGGCCAGTTCGGTTATAGCAGCTATGGGCAAGCCTCCTGTGAGAAAACCGGCGTCGATGTTCTTGTTTGCCAGCTGCTCGCAGGTTTCTGCATAACTCAGGTAATCAGCCTTGGCAAGGTCCTCATAGGTTATGTCGTGAGCTGCAAGTATTGCCCTGGCATTAAGCTCTGTGCCGCTGCCCGGGGCGCCTACTCCCACCCTCTTGCCTTTCAGGTCCCAGACGGTTTCGATACCGCTGTCTTTAGTGGCTATCAGCTGGACAAAATTGGTATGGGCTGAAGCGAAGCCCATTACGTTTGCCAGAGGGGCCTCGAACATTTCAATGCCCCTGTTGCCGTAAAAACATACGTCACTCATGGCAAAAGCCAGTTCGGCCGTACCTTCGTCAACCATCCTGTTGTTGATGACCGAGGCCCCGGTGGAAGCCACGGTAACATTGACCTCCGGTATGTTTGAGTTCCAGATTTCAGCCAGACCGGTTGCTATGGTATGATAGGGTCCTCCCGCTCCTCCCGTTGCTATTGTGAATTCAAGCTTTTGGGCCTGTTGTTCTCCTGATTGGGCGTCCTGGCTGCCTGTACTTTTCTGACATCCGGTGAAGGCCAGCACAACTGCCAGTAATATTACCAGCGCAAACACTGATAAACCTCTGAAAGTCTTCATGAAATACCCCCTGTCTATATTTTAAATTAAATTATATCTTTACATGGACAGGGGGTAAAGGGAAGGGGAATGAACGGCATTTACCGGGAATGAAAGGGCAAAAAAAAGGAATGGGAGTTCAAACTCCCAGGACCTTTTTGAACGACTTGATATTGTTCCTGGTTACCTGGATTTGCAAATCGCTGTATCCTTCCATCACAACCATGTATGTGCTGTTGAACCAGGGGATTATTTCCTTGATTTTTCTGAGGTTGATGAGATAACTTCTATGGGGTTTAAAGAAATAGTAAGGTTTGAGTTTCTCTTCCAGCTCTTTGAGAGAATACCCGGATTTGAATGCGCCGTTTTGCGACCTTATGAGGGTCTTTTTGCCCTGGGCCTCCACCACTACAATTTCACTGTAGTCTATGAGTATAAGACGGGAATTCTGCTCTACCGCTATCCTGTTCAGGCCTTTCAGGGCGGCGATATTGTTTATGTCGTTCCTGATGGTCTGTACGGCTTTTTCCCTGTCGGTGAACAGTTCATTAATCCTCCGGATGGTTTTGTGCAGGCGTTTTTCTGAAAAGGGCTTGAGTATGTAATCCAGGGCATTTATCTCAAAAGCCTTCAGGGCATATTCGTCGTATGCCGTAACAAAGATTATTTTTGGGGGTTTTTCCATATCATACAGCTTTTCCACCACTTCAAACCCGTTCATGTCGTTAAGCTGGATATCAAGAAAAACTATATCGGGACGTATCCTGCTGCAGAGTTCTACAGTCCTTCTGCCGCTGGAAGCGGTCCCGCATACCTCGATTTCCGGAATTTTTTCAAGCATGTAATAAAGCTCGGTTACACTGAGCTCTTCGTCATCTACGATTAAAGCCCTGAGCATAAACATCACCTCCCGGGGACAGGGCAGGTCCATAGGATCTATGCAGTCGCAGCTTTATGACGGGGTAAAACTATGGTAACACTGGTTCCTGCACCCCTCTTGCTTGTGATGGTATACCGGTGGTCTTCGCCGAAAATATGGCGCAGCCGTTCCCGGACATTGTATACACCTATTGAATCGGTAAATTCCATGTTCAGAAATTTTTTCAGGGTGGTTTCATCCATGCCCACACCATTGTCTTCTACCACTATGCAGCATTTTTCCCCGTGGTTTTCAGCCCTGATGACAATTGTTCCCCCTTCGTCCTTGGGCAGGATACCGTGTATGACAGCGTTTTCCACCAGGGGCTGAATGGTCAGGGGAGGAATCAGGCATTCCAGGTCTCTGTCTATCCGGTATTCAACATTCAGTTTATTGTTAAACCTCACTTTTTCAATGGAAAGATATGATTTCACATGTTCCAGTTCCTTGTATATGTCAATCAGTTCTTCATTGTTTTTTCTAAGGTTCTGCCTGTAATACTTGGCCAGTTCCCTGGTCACTTCCCGGGCGGCACTGGGATTTACCCTGCACAGTATGGAAATGGTGTTAAGGGTATTGAACAAAAAGTGGGGGTTCATCTGGGACTGAAGTATTCTGAGTTCCGCCTTTGTGAGCAGTTTGGACTGCTCTTCCAGTTTGCTCAGCTCCAGCTGGGTGGAAAACAACTGTGCCAGCCCCAGCCCCAGTTCAACATCTACGTTGGAGATGAGGTTTTCACCACTTCTGTACAGTTTCAGGGTTCCTATGACCTTGTTCTGTTCCCGGAGGGGAACAATAAAAGCCGATTTCAGCGGGCAGCCGTTATGGCCGCATTCAATCTCTTCCCCTGTCTGGGCGATATAATGCCGCTGCTCTGCAATGACCCGTTTTGTCAGTTCTGTCATTGGCCTGGAACCCGGTATGTGATGGTTTTCACCCATACCCACATGGGCCAGAATTTGATGCCTGTCAGTGAGGGCCACAGCGGCAAAATCGGTCATGGAGCAGATTATCTCCGCGGTTTTTTGTGCCGTTTCCCTGTTGATGCCTTTTCGCAGATAGGGGAGGGTCCTGTCGGCGATGTTCAGGGTCACCTTGGCCTGGTATGCACTCACTTTTTCCTGTTCCTTGAAAATACCTTCTATGACCGCTATGAACAGGGCCAGTCCTATGCTGTTGACGGTAACCATGGGTATGGTTATGAACTTCACCAGGGTGACGGCATCGGCAAAAGGCCGTGCAAGCAGGAGGACCATTGTTTTCCGGAACAGTTCGCCGGTTATTCCCGCATAAAGGCCGTAAAGGGATTTTACATTCTTGTTTCGCACCCAGTAGTATGCAAGCCCTGATCCGATGCCTTCCAGAATGGTGGAAACGCTGCAGGCCACACTGGTAAACCCCCCGGGGTCAATGAAGTACCTGTGTATACCCGCCATGAGGCCGGCGCCGGTACCTACAAAGGGTCCCGCCAGGAGGCCTCCCGAGACCACCCCGATAATCCTGGTATTGACCAGGGCCCCGTTGAAAGGCACGCTGAAATAGCTGCCCAGCATTCCCAGCCCACCGAAAATCAGTGTCAGGACTATCTTATCCTTCAGATTGATGTGCTGTTTGGTTATAAGCTTTCTGAACAGGCCGGTTCTTGACAGCATCAGGGCCAGCATCATCAGTATTCCCAGACACTGGGCAAGGCGGAAAATAAGTTCCTTTATCATGATACACCTCGATGGAGATAGTTTTGCCGACAGAGTACAATGCATATCTGTCCCGGGGATATTTTTCGACATTATACCGGTAAAACCCTTCTTTATTTGTTGAAGGAAAATAAAGAGCCATATAGAATTGTTTTTTTAAACAGACATGGGAAGTGGGGCGTATGGACGACAGGTATCTGAACTTTCACACGGGATGGTTCGGCGATAAAAATTTCCGGCTCATGCATGACATGATGAGAAGGGAGTTCGTGTACAGTGTTATTCATGATGACATAACCAGTGCCTTTGATGTGGAAAAATACCGGAAGGTGCTGGACATGGTCCATTTTCCCACGGTGGCAATGGTTGTCCAGGTGGATGGCAAAACGGGAGAAAAACCGGATAAGGACCTGTTCAAGAAGAGAAGAAAGATTGCCTTTGCAAAACTGTGCAGACACCTTGATGATGCCAATGACGGATTGATAGCCATACTGGGCAGGAACAGCATAAATGCAGTTGTTGCGGGAGACCGGGAGATTGTCATACTGCTGCCGGTGGTGGAGGAAGAAGCGGAAAGGCAGATTGTGCTTTCCAGGAGATACGCCGGATATATAAAGGTCATTATGGAGAGACACGCAGGTTTTACCCTGTCCATAGGTATAGGCAGTAATTATACGGATGTAAAAAGCCTCAGCAGGTCCTATAAAGAAGCCTGTCAGGCACTGAAATACAAATTTTATAAAGGCAACAGCGCCATAATCCATTATATGGATATTGATGCCCGCTGTGAAGGGAATATACGTTTTTTTGTCGAAAGGGAGACCAGGCTTGTTGAGGATATAAGGAAAAACGATTTTGACGGGGTTATCGGTACAGTAAAGAGTCTGTTCAGCTTTGCGGAAAGAAAAAACAGGATAATGCCGGAGACTTTCAAGGTAAGGATACTGGAAATGCTTACGGTGATTTCCCGTACTGCGATTGACCTGGGGGTGGACCCCGGGCTTATGCTGTCCCTGAAGGTGCGGGTGGGCAATGAGATTGAGGAGCGGATAACTGCAGAGGAGATGCAGAAGTGGCTGCTGGATATAATTCAGGTAATACTTGATGCTATAGACAGGATACAGCAGGACAGTGCGGTAAAAATGGTCAACAGGGCAAAAGTCTATATAGAAAAGAATTACTTCAGGGATATATCCCTTGAAGAGGCAGCACGGTATGTGAATATCAGCCCTTTTTACCTGAGCCATATATTCAGGGAAGTGACAGGTTCAAGCTTTACAAATTACCTGACCGGGGTAAGGATCGAAAAGGCGCAGAATATGCTGAGGTCCGGGGATATGCCGGTGTATGAAATCAGCGGCCGGGTGGGATACCAGGACCCCAATTACTTCAGCAGGATTTTTAAACGGGTTGTAGGGCAGAGCCCCCTGCAATTCCGGAAGGGAAATAAAGCATAATAATGCTATAATTCGCAAATGAATACAGAGGTATTGGATGCGGACCGCAGAAACATACAAAGTAAATATTCAGCAAATTGAAGGAGGTATATCAATGACATGCAAATCAGGCAGAACCCTTTTGGTTGTTGTACTGCTTTTTAGTCTGGTGCTGTTTGCTTTCGGGTGCAGCAAGCCGGAAACCGCACAGGAACCGGTTAAGGTCGGTTTCTATGCACCGGTTACAGGGCCTGCTGCGGCAGATGGTGAAAGCGTACTTAATGCCGCCAAGCTTGCAGTGAAGAAGATTAACGAAGCCGGCGGTATTGATGGAAGAGAAGTGGTCCTTGTGGACTACGACGACGGCCTTGATACCAAGCAGGCGGTGAGCATCGCACAAAAGCTTACAACCAAGGACGGGGTCGTCGCAGTGGTAAGCGGTTCCTACAGCGGGACCACCAGGGCGTCTGCTCCCATATACCAGGAGGCAGGTATTCCGATGATTTCGGCCTATGCCATACACCCTGATATAACAAAAGCGGGAGACTTCATTTTCAGGCAGTCTTTCATGGGTGAGGTGCAGGGCAGGGCCGGAGCAAAAGTAGCCGTAGATATGCTGGGGGCGAAGAGGATAAGCATACTCCATGTGGATATCGATTTCGGCAAAACCCTTTCGGCATCATTTACCGAAAAGGCGACAGAGATGGGGGCTGAAATAGTATCTGTGGACTCCTTCTCCATGGGAGAAAGGGAATTTACCCCGGTACTTACCAAGATCAAGCAACTCAATCCGGATTTGGTCTATATACCCGCCTATGCCGGGGAAGGTGCCCAGATAATAAGGCAGGCAAAGGACCTGGGTATTGACATACAGTTCCTGGGGACCGAAGGTATAGACTCCACAATGCAGTTTCTCAAAGTTGCCGGTGAAGCAGCCGATGGAGTTGTTATCACCACCAACCTGAACCGTGATTCCGACCGTGAGGAAGTCCGGGACTTCATTGAGAGCTACAATGCGGAATACGGCTTCAAACCTGATATGGTGGCGGCATCCACCTATGACGCCTTTACCGTACTGTTCCACGTTATGAAGGAAAAAGGTACGGATCCCCAGACCATAAAAGAGGGAATACGCCAGATCAAGGACTTCCCCGCCGTAACAGGCATCATTAAAGGATACAACGAACTGGGAGAGGTTGAAAAGACTGTTCAGGTGCAGATTGTGAAAGACGGAGAATTCCATTACTATAATGAAATTGCGGATCAGGAAATAATAGCAGCACCAACTGAATAAACGGGATTCCCGGTTTCAGGTTTAACCCCATTTGAAGCTTAAAAACCGTTATCCAGGGACGATAGCCATGGGATAAACCGGGACAGGTACCGTATGCGGCACTTTCCCGTATACGGTACCGTAAATTTTTTTAAGCTGATCCCCGGCCATTCCGGCCTGCTTCCGGTGTTCTGACCGGTAAGCCCCGGTGAGGCTGAAGGCCGAGACAGGCCCATTTTCAAACATCAAGCGGATAAGGAGACACTGTTATGATACTGCAGCAGATTATTAACGGCATAGTAATAGGAAGTGCGTATGCCCTGACAGCCATGGGGGCCACCCTGGTATACGGTATCCTGAGGATACTAGATATTGCCAATGCCGGGGCCTATGCCATAGGGGCCTATGCAGGAATGTATCTGTACCAGGCTACGGGCAATCTCCCGGTGGCCTTTGCAGGGGCAATTCTATTGACCGGATTTTTCGGTGTTGTTGTACAGAAGCTTTTATATGTACCGCTGCTGGACAAGCCGGGAATAGTCCCCCTTATAGCCAGTATAGGGCTTTTCATATTCATACAGGACCTGCTGAGGCTTATTGCCGGCCCTCTGATAAGGGAGTTCGATGCGCAGATTCCCTTTGAAGGTTTCAAAACGCAGGATTTCACCATTAACGGCATATGGATACTGATTATGCTGCTTACCGCATTTTTACTGATGACACTGTGGTATATACTCAACAGGACCAGGATAGGTCTTGCCTGGAGGTCAACCGCCCAGGACCTGGAGATTTCCAAGGCTATGGGTGTCAATGTAAACAGGGTGGTGGCCTTTAATTACCTGCTGGGATACGGATTTGCCGCATCGGCAGGTATAATGATAGGACTGCTGTACAACTCGGTATTTCCCACCATGGGAGATGTACCGGCATATAAGATGCTGGCCATAATTGTCCTGGGGGGACTGGGCAATCCCCTGGGGACGGTGATTGCAGCCCTCCTGATAGGGCTTGTCGAGACCCTGGTTGCGGGATATGTGGGCTTCTTCCTTCCCAGGGACGCCATAGCCTTCGTTGCCCTTATAATTATCCTGCTTGTAAAACCCAAAGGCCTGCTGGGCAAAAAAGCGTAAATTCTGAGAAAAGGATGTTGCCTGCATGTATGAAATAGTTGTTGGTATCAATGTTGGTATTTTTGTTTTGCTTGCTCTGAGCCTGAATATCATTACCGGTTATACCGGGCAGCCTTCTCTTGGTCATGCCGCCTTTTTCGGCATCGGCGCATATGCTGCGGCTGTGGTTACCGGCAAGATGGGTCTGAGTTTCTGGATTGCCCTGCCGCTGGCTGCTGTTATTACCGGTATTATAGGTATCCTCCTTGGATTTGCCAGCCTGAGGGTAAAAGAAGATTTTCTGGCTATAACCACCATAGGTATCAATTTTGTAATGGTGGCTATTTTTCATTATACCCCATATCTCGGCGCTTCCTTCGGCATGTCGGTGGACAGGCCGGAAGTCATGGGAGTTCAGATGAATAATTATCATTTTTTGGGGCTGGTACTTATTCTCATAGTCCTTGTGTGCCTGTTTTCCAGGCGTATCCAAAAATCCTGGATAGGCCTTGCCCTGGGAGGGATAAGAAACAATGAAGAGGCTGCCGCTTCTGTAGGTATTGATATCAGCAGGTTCAAGATAATCGCCTTTACCATGGGAACCTCTATTGCGGGGCTGACCGGCGCCGTATACGCCCATTACATGACTTTCATATATTCCAGCGATTTTGCCTTTGCCACGTCCATAACAATACTGTCCATGCTGGTGGTAGGAGGCATGGGAACTATCAGGGGCCCGGTGGTGGGAGCGATTATCCTGGGTCTGGCCCCCGAGCTGTTCCGGTTTATTTCGGATTACAGGATGCTGGTATACGGGGCAATCCTTGTGCTGATGATGAGATTTCAGCCCCAGGGACTGCTGGGAGAGGACAGTTTTATATGGACCAGGCTGAAGGGTTTCCGGAATAGGAATGCTGGGGTGAATACCCCGGGAGAGAGGAGTGCGGCCGGTGGGCAATAAAAACGGGATACTGGAAGTAAGGAATCTGAAGAAGCATTTTGGCGGGCTGAAAGCCCTGGATGATGTGACTTTTAAGGTAATGAGAGGAGAAACCCTGGGGATAATAGGTCCCAACGGTGCCGGTAAAACCACTCTCTTCAATACCGTATGCGGGGTTTATGCGCCTACGGCAGGGGGGATAATTCTCGGGGATAAGGAAATCCAGGGCATGAAACCCCATCAGATTGCCCGGATGGGTATAGCCCGTACCTTTCAGATAGTTCACCCCTTCAGGGATATGACTGTCCTTGACAATGTGATTATGGCCCTGGGCAGGGAGAATTACTGCGGGTTCTTTAACATCTTTAAAATAAGCCGGACCCGGGAAAATACCGGCAGGGCAAAAGAACTGCTGAGCAGGGTGGGACTGATGAATTACCGCCATAAGAAGGCGGAAAATCTCAGTCTCGGTTATAAGAGAAGGCTTGAAATAGCCAGGGCCCTGGCCCTTGACCCTGTAATACTGATGCTGGACGAGCCCTGTGCCGGGCTGAGCTATGATGCCACCCAGGATTTTATGGAAATGATACTGCAGCTGAAGGAGCAGAAGATTACCATAGTGATGGTTGAACACAATATGGCGGTGGCAATGGGAGTGAGCGACAGGATTGTGGTGCTCAACTACGGCAAAAAGATAGCCGAGGGGTCGCCGGACCAGGTGAAAAAGGACCCCTACGTCATAGAGGCTTATCTGGGGAAGGATGATGAAAGTGCTTAGGCTGGAGAATATCGATGCGTATTATGGTCAGTCGCAGGCCCTGGATGATGTCAGTATAAATATTAATGAAGGGGAGTTTGTAACCATAATAGGGGCGAACGGGGCGGGGAAGACTACCATTATGAAGTGCATCATGGGGCTTCACAGACCCAAAAACGGCAGAATATATTATAGAGAAAGGGATATAACAGAGTTGAAGGCCTGGGACAGGGCTGCCCTGGGAATAGGTTACATACCCGAAGGCAGGCGGGTTTTCCCGGATTTGAGCGTTGCACAGAACCTGAAAATGGGCGGATACAGGATTTCAGATAAAAAGAGGCTGGAGGTGAATATGGAAAGATGTTTCAATCTTTTTCCCCGGCTGAAAGAGAGAAGAAATCAGGCAGCCAGAACCATGAGCGGAGGGGAGCAGCAGATGCTGGCCATTGCCCGGGCACTGATGTCCGACCCCAGGCTGCTTTTAATAGATGAGATATCCATGGGACTTATGCCTATACTTGTTAATCATTCTCTGGAGATTATTAAAAAGCTCCACCAGGAAGGCATTACGGTACTTCTTGTGGAACAGAATGCCAGCAAAGCCCTTAAAGTGGCAGACAGGGGTTATGTGCTGGAAACCGGAAGGATAACCATACATGATACCGCTGAGAACCTGAGGAACAGAGAGGAGATTATACAGGCCTATCTGGGCGGATAATATTGTTGTGGAAGGAGTGTTGTTATGTCTGGCAACAGTGATATTTCAAAGGCCATGACCGTAAAGCTTGACGATATTTTTCCCGAGCTGCCCCAAATGCCGCCGTTTGAAGAAGGTATAAGGCGCGCTCCCAAGAGGGAGTTTACGCTGAACAGGGAAGAGACAGAGCTTGCATTAAAAAATGCCCTGAGGTATATACCGGAGAAATGGCATAAGGAGCTGGCTCCCGAATTTCTGAATGAGCTTTTGACAAGGGGCAGGATATACGGCTACCGGTTCAGGCCCCGGGGCGGTATAAAAGGTAAGCCCATAGATGAATACAGGGGAGCATGTATAGAGGGCAGGGCCTTCCAGGTAATGATAGATAACAATCTGGACTTTGACATAGCCCTGTACCCCTATGAGCTGGTAACTTACGGCGAGACAGGACAGGTGTGCCAGAACTGGATGCAGTACTGCCTCATAAAGCGATACCTGGAGATAATGACCCGTGACCAGACCCTTGTGGTAATGTCCGGTCATCCCCTGGGGCTATTTAAGTCATCTCCCCAATCTCCCCGGGTGATTATAACGAACGCCCTTATGGTAGGCATGTACGATGACCAGGATAACTGGCACAGGGCCATGGCACTGGGAGTGGCCAACTACGGCCAGATGACCGCCGGAGGGTGGATGTATATAGGGCCCCAGGGCATAGTGCACGGTACCTATTCCACCATCCTGAATGCGGGCAGGGATAAGCTGGGCATACCCGCAGAAAGAGACCTGGCAGGACATCTGTATGTTACCTCCGGTCTGGGGGGCATGAGCGGTGCCCAGGGCAAGGCAGTGGAGATAGCGGGCGGTGTGGGGATAATAGCCGAGGTGGATTATTCAAGGATTAAGACCCGGTACGACCAGGGCTGGGTGAGCAAAGTAACCGCCAGTCCCGGGGAGGCATTCTCCCTGGCCGGAGAATACAAGCAAAAGAAGCAGGGTATGGCCATAGCATTCCACGGCAACATAGTGGATTTGCTGGAATATGCGGCAGACAACAATATTCATATAGACCTGCTGTCCGACCAGACATCATGCCATGCAGCCTATGACGGCGGGTACTGCCCCCAGGGACTTACTTTCGAAGAAAGAACGGAGCTTTTGAAAACCGATAAGGCAAGGTTCAGACAGCTGGTGGATAAATCCCTGCGGCATCACTTTGAACTCATAAAGACACTGACGGACAGGGGCGTATACTTCTTCGATTACGGCAACAGCTTCATGAAAGCGGTATATGACGCAGGGGTGAAGGAGATATGCAAAAACGGGCAGAACCCCATGGACGGGTTCATATTCCCTTCATACGTAGAGGATATAATGGGCCCGGTGCTCTTTGACTACGGCTACGGTCCCTTCAGGTGGGTATGTCTCAGCGGCAGGGAAGAGGACCTCATTAAGACAGACAAAGCCGCTATGGCCTGCATAGACCCCGACAGGCGGTTCCAGGACAGGGACAATTACGTATGGATAAGGGATGCGCAGAAAAACAGGCTGGTGGTGGGTACAAAGGCCAGGATACTCTACCAGGACGCCATGGGCAGGATGAACATTGCCCTGAAATTCAACGAGATGGTACGAAAAGGTGAGATAGGCCCTGTTATGCTGGGCAGAGACCACCATGATACCGGGGGTACAGATTCACCCTTCAGGGAGACATCCAACATAAAAGACGGCAGCAACATAATGGCAGACATGGCCACCCACTGTTTTGCAGGTAATGCCGCCCGGGGCATGAGCCTGGTGGCCCTCCACAACGGCGGCGGCGTAGGCATAGGCAAGGCCATAAACGGCGGTTTCGGCCTGGTCCTGGACGGTAGTGAACGGGTGGATGACATAATAAGGAGCGCTATGCCCTGGGATGTGATGTGCGGTGTGGCAAGGCGTGCCTGGGCCAGAAACAGCAACTCCATAGAGACATGCATGGAATATAATGCGGCACGGAAGGATACAGACCATATAACACTGCCCTATATAGCCGATGAGGATATGGTGAAGGACCTGGTGGCAGAGGTGTTTGGGGGATAAGATTATTTTCCCGGGAGATACCCCGGGACGTTGTTTAATAATAAAACCATACCGGGACATGGTTTATTCCGAAAAAAAGGCGTGGCTGTTGGTGCCACGCCTTTGACATTAACCATACAGTAACCGGGTTAATGTGAATGCAGCGGTCATGGCCATATAAGAAACAACAATACATGCTGCAATATTAATTCATTGCAAAACTGCGGCGAGAAAATAGTAAAATTATATTGACAAAATGTAAATAGTATTTTACAATAAGTAAAAATACATTTACGTGAGGTGTCGATATGTCCAGGAAGGTATTTGTAGCATTAAGTATTGCTGTTGTTATGGGGATAGGGTTTGTAGCAGGAAGTGCGGTTTCGACGGGAAATGTTGTCCTGCCGGTACTGGCAATGGCTGCCGGTATTATTCTGCTGCGATTGTTCAGGGGCAAGGTAAAGGAAGTGGTGGAAGATGAGAGGAGCTACAGGATAAGCGAAAAGGCCTCCAGGAATGCCATTCAGGTTTTCGGGATATCAGCCGCTGTGCTGGGGTCCGTGTTGATAGCTCTGGGCAGCAGAGGGACGGCAGGTATCTCTCAGGCCGGCTATACATTGTCTTATTCGGTATGTTCTCTGCTGATTATATACCAGGGATTTTACTGGTACTACAATAAGAGATGCGGAAGCGGTGGGAAAAATGAAGAACAGGATTAAAGTCTACAGGGCCATGAACGACCTGACCCAGGCCGACCTGGCTGAGAAGCTGGGGATAACCAGGCAGACACTGATAGCCATCGAGAAGGAAAAATACAACCCCTCCCTGGAGCTGGCATTCAAGATATCCAGATTTTTCCGGGTGCCTATTGAGGATGTGTTTATATACGAGCAGGAGTAAGGAAACATCCTGGTGTTGCAAACATCACAGGCAGCAGATGGTGTTAAGAGGTCCTGCAATCACATACCGACAGTCTATACGGCCTGTGAAGCAGGATTTCTTTGAATGTTTGCCCGGAAAGATATATAATTGAAGATATCGAGATATGAATGTAATATACAATAACAGGTGCTGTATGAATGATGCAATCAAAGGCAGCCTGCAACGGCTGTTAAGTTTGAGCAGCAGGCGGAGGAATGAGATTTGGGACAGAAGAGACAGAACAACAGGCTGGGTACAGAACCCATAGTACCGTTATTGTTCAGACTGGCGGTACCTTCGATATTATCCATGTTTATTCAGTCACTCTACAATGTGGTTGACAGCATATTTGTGGCAAGGCTGAGTGAAGACGCCCTGGCGGGACTTTCCCTGGCCTTCCCCGTCCAGATGGTGCTGATAGCCATATCGGTGGGTACCGGTGTGGGAGCAAGCTCTTTGATATCCAGGCTTCTGGGGCAGGGAAGGGAGGAAAGGGCGTCCAATGCAGCGGAACACGTACTGTTTATAGCAGTTTTTTACGGTTTGGTGGCAGGAGCTGCAGGCATGTTTTTTTCAAGGAGCATGATAGGCGCTTTCACAGACAATTCAGCACTGATAGATTACGGTTCCCGCTACATAAAAATAATACTGGCAGGCTCCACAGCCCTTTTTATACCTATGATAGCCAACAATATTCTCCGGGGTGAGGGGAACACCTTCATACCCATGGTTACCATGCTGATAGGGTCTGTCTTGAATATCATAATGGACCCCCTGCTTATATTCGGTCTGGGGCCTTTTCCCAGAATGGGGGTGGAGGGAGCTGCCCTGGCAACCGTATTATCCAGGATAATCAGCGGTGCTTTTATCATATATATGCTTTTCAAGGGGGAAAACCAGATCAGACTGCATCTGAAAAATTTCCGGTTTGACCCCTCCATTGTAAAGGGCATTTATGAAGTGGGATTTCCCGCCATGACCATGCAGATACTGGCTTCGGTCATGATAGCGGGTCTGAACCGTATACTGGACGGCTACAGCGCCACTGCCATTGCTGCCATGGGTATTTATTTCCGGCTGCAGTCCTTTGTCTTCATGCCGGTATTCGGGCTGAATCAGGGGTATATGCCCATAATCGGGTACAACTACGGGCACAATAACCCGGACAGAATGAAAAAGGCGATGAGGTTCGGCCTTATTATTGCATTTATTTTTACATTTACAGGCTTCCTGGTATTCCAGATATTTCCCACACAGCTTATCATGCTGTTCAACAGCAGTCCCCAGCTTTTATCCATAGGGAAGAATGCACTCACCAGGATAAGCTTTGCCTTTCCCGTAATAGGCCCTGCCATAATAGGTTCGACAACCTTCCAGGCGGTGGGCATTGGCATACCCAGCCTGATACTGTCCTTTAACAGGCAGATTGTGCTGCTCCTGCCCCTGGCCTATATCCTGGGGAAAATCGGAGGACTGGACCTCCTGTGGTACGCATTCCCTGTAGCTGAATTGGTTTCTGCCGTCATCATGGTAGTCTGGCTCAGGAAGCTGCTCAGGAAACTGTTTGAGGATATGGAGGGCAGGGCACGGGAATAGCCGGTGTCCGGCTTGAATTATTCACTTATCTCTTCTCACCTTCGTACCCTGCAGCGAGATGGTGGGCAACATTGCCGGTGAAAAGCTATACCATTTAAGCAGACCCTCGAGGCCCGTCCCTTTTATTACACAACTTAGATGGGAAGCTGTTTTAGAATCATATGTACATTGGTCCCTGTTATCATAGGTCAAACAAGGTAGTAGCCTGAAAGGGCGGGAAGTATGATAAGAGTCAGGAAGGGACTGTTATCTCAACTGATAAATTTGTTTATTTTCGCTGTATATTTTTTATAGGTGCTGATAAATTTAGAAATGTTTTCATAAATGATTCTGTTGTCTATTTTTTCGTACTCATGAATTAACCTGTTTCTGATTCCTGTTGTAGGAGCAATAGAGTATGCAAAATCCTCATCCAATACCTCAAGTTCAATAAGGTCAATAAAAGAATTGTAATAATCACTGGCCGGCTGCTTGCCCAGAGAAGAAAGCAGAATATTATTTATATCCAGAGCCAAGTCCACCATTAATTGAATTAATCTCTCAGTTGAATATCTAATCATAATATTTTTCTGATACTCTTCGAAGGAATAATGGGATAGATTATCCAGCTCTTCCAGATGGGACAATAATTTTATAAGCTTCTCTCTGATAATTTCAGTTTTAACCATAATGCACATCCTTTATTGAGCGAATTCATTGATTTTTTGATTCAGATATTCTTTCCGCTTGTCTCTAAGGTGTTTTGTATCTGCGTATCTGGCGGAAGCAAGGAGTTTAAATTTTAAAAAAGAATCATTTTCTTCATAAACCGGTTTTCCGGTACATGCGACCTCGTACATAAGGAGAGGGTTAGCCTTTTTCAAGTCAATCAGATGGAGATTATCCTTTCCAAAGTGGGTGATGAAGTCGGTCAATAACTCATCCGTATCTTCAAGAGTTAAAGTTTTTGATGGATAAAAGGCAATATCAATATCGCTGTTTTTGCCGAATCTTTTTGTTCCGAAAGAACCGAAGATTATGATGAGTTTTATTTTGTATTTTTCAGCTATATAGTTAAGGCTCATCATTCTAGCACCTCTTTTTCTCTTACAAGGATTGTACCATAAACTAGCATTATTTTCTATTACTTTCAGTTAAGAAAAAATGGTTCATTGTAAAATGAAACGCAACAGGACAAAAAAGTAGAACCACAGCGAGAAACCTAGTATGATATTAGTGTTGAACAAATACATACGGAGGTTTTTGCTATGGCTCTTACTAATAAGGATAACACATCCGCACGTAATTTTAAACATCTGTCAAAGTTTGACCGAGGCAAAATCAAAGCATTACTGGAAGAAGGTTTGTCAGCATCAGAGATTGCAAGAAAACTGGGTAGACACCGCAGCACTATTTACAGAGAAATCAAGCGGGGTACCACCACCCAGGTCCGCTCAGACCTGACGACCTATGAGACATACTTTCCTGAAACAGGTCAGGCCGTTTATGAAAAGAACCGGTCAGCCTGTGGTAAAAAACCCAAAGTCCTACAAGTGGAACCTTTTCTGCAGTATGCAGAAAAGAAGATCCTGAAAGAAAAATGGTCACCCGATGCGGTGGTGGGTGCTGCCAGACGCGAAAATAAGTTTGATAAAGCTTCAATTTAAGTTCGGAACTCCTTTTAATTTTTTATTAAAAAAATATTGACAAGGACAGGGTTAATGCATTATAATAGAAATGTAATAATTACAAATATAAAAATATTATAAAATTGTAACACTGGCAAAAGATTTCCCTGGAAAAGGAGGGAGGTTTATTAAACTGTCTAAGGAAAATATAGCCGAGCATCTGTCCGGGCACGGAATAAAACCGTCCTATCCAAGGATAAGGATTTTGGAGTATCTGGTAACAAAACGCAGCCATCCTACCGCGGATGAAATATACAGCAGTCTGGTCAAGGAAATGCCTACACTGTCCAGGACAACGGTGTACAATACGTTAAATATTCTCATAGGAGCCAATATTGTAAGAGTTGTGACGATTGAGGAACATGAGGCGAGATACGATGCGGACATCACCGACCACGGACATTTTAAATGCGAACGATGCGGCACCATTTATGATTTCCGCATTGATACCGATGCTATAAGAACAGAAGAACTGAAAAACTTTAAGATCAATGAGAAGGATGTGTATTACAGGGGCATTTGTGCAAAATGTCTCGGCAATATAGAATAATAAAATTTGAGATGGAGGGATATTATGAAATCATTAAAGGGGACAAAAACTGCAGAGAACTTGATGAAGGCATTTGCCGGAGAATCCCAGGCAAGAAACAGGTATACCTACTATGCATCCACGGCCAGAAAAGAAGGATATGTGCAGATATCCAATATATTTATGGAAACAGCGGAAAATGAAAAGGAGCATGCAAAGAGATTTTTCAAGTTTCTGAATGAAAGCCTTAAAGGGGAAGCTGTAGAGATAAACGCAGCATACCCTGTTTCCCTGGGAGATACCAGGTCAAACCTTCTGGCAGCAGCCAATGGGGAGAACGAAGAATGGTCGGACCTGTATCCTGAGTTTGCAAAGGTAGCCGATGAAGAGGGTTTTCCTGATGTAGCTGTGGTCTTCAGGAAAATTGCAGAAGTGGAAAAACATCACGAAGAAAGATACAGGAAGCTGCTGGACAACCTGGAAAATGGTTCGGTGTTCAAGAAAGCTGGCACCGTTAAATGGAAGTGTAACAATTGCGGATACATTCATGAAGGAGAGAGCGCTCCGGAATCATGCCCTGCATGCGCACACCCCCAGAGTTATTTTGAGGTGCTTGTAGAAGCATATTGATGTTCCGGGTATTAATATCACAGATAGACAGGATTATCGGTTTTGGGTGGGGGTTTAACCCCGTCTGAAGCATAGA
Organism: Clostridium thermobutyricum; assembly: GCA_016842005.1. Taxonomy (GTDB): domain Bacteria; phylum Bacillota; class Clostridia; order Ch29; family Ch29; genus JAENYD01. The sequence goes on from JAENYD010000002.1 coordinate 92,279, forward strand.
AACCGTTATCCATGAGCGTAGCACCGCTTATCTGCAGCCGAGGACATTCCGATGGGGACATTCCTGTCCACAGAGGGATACCGGGGCTTCAGCAGGTGTGTCCCCTGACCTCTGACAGGAGGGGAGTATCAAGGGCTGTAGCCATAGGATAAAGGCTGGCTAAAAAGGTAAAAATACAATATGACATAATATCAGGGTGAAAGGATACAGCTTAGGGGTTGTATCCTTTAGCTTTTTGCCCTTAAAGCTAATATCGCTTATTCCTGTTCAACTGGCACATATCTGGGACATTATCATATACCGCTGAATACACTATAGAAGAGAGACCAATATGCGGGCGGGGTGATTAAGTGAATGGAATACAACTGCCGGTCAGTATAAGGACCATGAGGCTCTTCTGGCCCAATCTGAATGTTTATTATCCGGCGGTATATGGTTTGAAGAATGCTATGGTGCAGCAAAAGATAAACACCGATATACTGGATCAGACAGACAGATTAATCAGGGACCAGGGGTATTACCAGAACCCCATGACCCAGATTACCGGCTATTATGAGATCAAAACCAACGAGAGAAACATACTCAGCCTTACCCAGACAAACTATGCCTTTTCCGGAGGGGCTCACGGATTAACCATAATGAAGTCCCTGACTTTTGACGTGACATCCGGCAAATCCTATCAACTGAAAGAACTGTTCAGGGATGGCAGCGATTATGTCAGGATACTGTCGGAGATAGTGGGGGCACAGATCAGGAAGAGGGATTTACCCCTTCTGGAAGAGTATACGGGGATAAGGCCCGACCAGGATTATTATATAGCCGACAAATGTCTTGTCCTGTATTACCAGCTGTACCAACTGCTTCCCTATGTTTTCGGATTCCCTTACTTTCCCATATCCGTATATGAGATAGAGGATATTATTGACGAGGACGGACCGCTGGGAAGGATGGTATGGTAAAAGAATACAATACTGAGATTGAATATCCCTGTCCAGGGGATTTTTTTTGATATTCCTTATTGTTTTTACCCCTGTATTGGCATATCCTAAATATGTAACCGGCGGGGAACAGTCCCTGACAGAGGGATAATTAGCGCTGGCGGGATATACCGGGCGGCAAGGGAGACAAACCAAATGTCCGCATGTCCGGGATATTAGCAGAGAGGAGAAACAGTATGCCTTATACTGTTGTACTGTTGTTTGATGAAGAAACCGAGAAATACATATACGGGATTTGGGACCATTTGAACCGTACGGGGCTTAACAAATACATGCTGGACTCCGGCGGGAAGCCCCATATTACCCTGGCTATATATGATACGGTTGATTACAGCCGGTTCAGAGAAAGGGTTGAGCGTTTTTTTGAAGATATGAGGAGTTTTCCCCTCAGGTTTTCTTCTGTCGGCATGTTTCCGGGAGGGCAGAGTACGGTTTTCATTGCACCTACAGTTACCGGTCACCTGCTGGATGTGCATAACCGGTTCCATCACGCTTTGAAAGATTACGCCCATCTTGCATGGGAGCATTACAGGCCAGGGGTATGGGTACCCCACTGCACCATTTCCATGGATACCGATTATGAAACTGCCATAGAAATATTGAAGTTGTTCAATGGAAGGTTCCGGGGAATGACAGCGCAGGTCATTGCTGCTGCTATCGTTAAATTCAGACCTATAGAGTACATGCTGCATATGAAACTGGAATGATGACAGTAAGCTAAAGGATGTATAAACTTTATTGAATGCCGTGAATAAAAAGCTCAGCAGATTAAGCGGGCATAACAACAACGCTGCTCCCCGGAGAAGAGAGTAGCGTTGTTGTTATGCCTATTTGATTGTTTCGGACAGCATATACAGGCTGCCGTCATGGCTGCCGAACAGTACCTTGTTTTGATATACCGCTGCGGAAGAGTATATGTTTCCGCCTGTCTCAAATTCCCAGACTTTTTGTCCGGTATTACAGTCCACCCCGTAGAACCTCCCGTCCAGGCCGCCAAAGTATACCATACCGTTTGCCAGCGATGGAGAGGAATACACTGCATGCCTGCCGGTCCAGAACCTCCACTTTTGCTCGCCGGTGCCGGCGTCCAGGGCATACAGGTTCCCGTCGTAGGCCCCGAAGTATACGGTGCCTTCTTCAATGGCGGGAGAAGACCACACCAGGGTGCCGGTTGTATTGAACTTCCATACCTCCCGGCCGGTTTCACAGTCTACAGCGTAAAATATGCCGTCCATACCGCCGAAATACGCCTTGCCGTCCCACAGGGCGGGGGATGAGTAGATGCTGTCCTTTGCCCTGAACTTCCATATCTCTTCGCCGGTTTTCCTGTCCAGGGCGTATAAATATCCGTCATAACTGCCGATATATACCTTATTTTGGTCCACCGCAGGGGATGATCCCACCATCTCTCCGGTATTAAAGCTCCATTTCTCGTCTCCTGTCGTGGTGTCCACAGCATAAACCATGCCGTCAAAGCTGCCAAAGTATGCCGTTCCATCCTCTATGGCAGGGGAGGATTCAATACCCCCTGATGCGGTAAACCTCCATTTTTCCTCTCCTGTTGCGGCATCCAGGGCGTACAGGTTAGAGTTATGGGTGCCGAAGTATACTGTGCCGTCGGCTACAGCAGGGGAGGAGCGCACCGCATTTTCCGCTTTGAATTTCCACTTTTCTTCTCCGGTCTCCAGGTCGGCTGCGTAAAGATATCCGTCCCTGCCGCCGAAGTATACTGTGTCATCGGCTACGGCAGGGGTGGAATAAATAAAGTCGCTGGTTTTGAATTTCCACTGCAGTTCCGGTTGCATGGCGATGCCCGGTGCATCATATGTACCTGTTCTCCAGGTGTTCCCCCTGAACATTACCGGAGGACCGGATCCGCTTTGACCATTGGGTGCAGTATCGGCGGGTTGACCGTTGTCCTCCATATCCTGACCTTCAGACGGCGTACCGGCAGTGCCCCTGTCGTCACCGTACCCGGAGCATCCTGCCGTAACGCCTATAAGGGATATAACCACAAGCAGCAGTATGATATATCTGGATCTGAGCATTCTTACCGACCTCCCGGTTATCTTGTCCGTTTATTGAAGCTATCCGTATTATCATTTATATGACTAACTGGTTATTGTCAGAATATCTGTCTTTCCACTACCAATCCCTGGCTGTACTTTACCACCATGTAAAGTGTATCGTATCTTCTGTCGGGGTAACATTGACATTATAATCCGACCTGTCCGGTTCTATTGGATTCCCCCTGGCATCTACCGGATCAGTCACTTCCATCTGCCAGCGTTCCACCATCCGGTCCTTACCCTTCCGGCTTTCCAGGAATACCTCTTCTATCGTGTATTGAGGATTTGCCGGTCTCATCTCATGAAGAGCGGCGGATATACTTATCCTGTCGAGGGTTACGCTGCCGTGCAGTATGCCGAAAAGGTTGTGGCTGAGACTCACCAGGTTGAAGTTGTACTTGTCACTGTTGCGTACCGTACCGTCTTCTTTCATGGATATATAGTAGTCAATTCTCAGGTCTCTGTCTGTTTTTATCTTCTCTTCCACCACCGCCACAGAGGTTTTGCTGTCTGCTTCCCTGGTTCGGACGGGAGTTCGTTTTCATATTATCCGATGACTAACTCTGCTAATACCCCGTTCTCTCAGACGGGAGACAAGCGGCGTTGCGTCCCCGAATAGCGGGTTCTAAGCTTCAGCCGGGATTAAAAGCCTGCCTGAAGCCAAGCATCCTTTTTACTTTTCCAAGCAGGCTACCCTGGGGTCTTAAACCAGAAAGCCTGCTTGCTCTTGGAAGTAGGCGCAGGCTTTGGGTGAAGAATAATTGCCCCGTACTTTGTCTTGTCTGTTCTAGGGTTTGGGTTGGTAACATATTCCTGATATAATTAGACGCATGTTAAGCGTCCTTTGTTCCATGGGGTCTACATGCCCCTCAGGATGGTCATCAGGAGCATGGGCAGTACCAGCATAGCTGCCAGGAAGATAGCTATACTTCTGGCCACCGTTTTTTTATCCATAGGGCATCTCTCCCGTTCATTATTTCTTCAGACTTCCGTCAGGGTTGTATTTCTGTCTTAAAAGCTGGATATATTCTTCAACCTTACTGATATCCTCCCGGCACAACCCCGATGTATCAAGGCAGCGATAATCGGAGGTCCTGTCCCGGAGGCCGTCTTTAACTACGTCAGCACGGCGGATATCGGTTCTTCCCAGCAGATAATCCACCGATACATTGAAATAGTCTGCCAGTTTCAGTATCATTTCCGCATCCGGCATCCTCTTTTGGAGCTCATACTGGGACAATGCCTGGCTTGTTATATTGAAAATGCCTGCCAGTTCGGTCTGAGATATGTTTTTTTCTTTCCTCAGTTGTCTGAGCCGTTCTCCGAAGGACATCCCGATTACCACCTGTAAACAGACTGTTAATAATAATATAGCATTTAAGTGTGTATAGCTAAACGTTTTAAACGAAATGATTAGAATTATACAAAACACACCTTGAATTAAACATTATGTTTATAGTATAATCAAATAAAGTTAGCATTATGCTCTATTATCCTGTTTTGTGCCGTGCTACCAGGGATGAGGGGGACTATATCTGAAGGCATTCAACAATTTGTTTGACATATCAGACCTGAAGGAGGTATTATATGGCTGGCAGTGTCAGGATTAAGAATCGTATACAGGAATACAGGGAGAGGCTGGGCATGGCCAGGGACCAGCTGGCGGAAGAGCTTAATATATCCGACTGGTACCTGGGCAAGCTGGAGAGGCAGGAGTTTTCACCGGGCCTTGATATTATGATCAGGATATGCACCTATTTTGACAGGGAAGTGAATGAAGTGTTCTATATTGACAGAGGGGTGGAAGAAAGCCTGTTGGAATAGTTTCCTCTTCAAGTTCAACGTAGCAACGGGATACTGCCGGTAACCCGGTTTACACTGCCGGCAGCACCGAAGATACACAGCCCCAGATATCTCAGGTCTGACTCATTGGTATTTCCGAGGGCTTCCGAGTATTCTTCGTACTTTGTTGAGCGCTGGGCGACATCCGTAAAATCAATACAGTTAAGGGTATTATCCTCAATACCTTTTTGCCGCATTTTCCTTATTTCTTCCCGGTTGGTCTTCAGTATGGGTATGGGTATCTTTGTAATACCGGGGTGAATGGTTCCGCTGGCATCGTAAATATCGGGGCCTATGGCATCACGCAGGTTTGGGGCTGCACTCATGGCGAGAACCGCTGCTGTGTTTGCCAGGAGACCAACCGGGAGTTCCTTATCCAGCACTATAACAATCTTCATTGATATTTCCTCCTTTTCTATATTTCTTTCCACAAGTTTGGAGGGAAATCCGGAATTAAGGCTTGTAAAAAATTGCACTACAGGCCCTATGGGTTGTTTCTATTCACCTATAATCTTCACCAGTACTCTTTTGGGCCTTTTGCCGTCAAATTCGCCATAGAATATCTGTTCCCAGGGTCCGAAGTCCAGTTTGCCGCCGGTTATGGCCACAACAGCCTCCCTGCCCATTACCTGGCGTTTAAGATGGGCGTCAGCGTTATCCTCATATCCATTATGGTGATACTGGCTGTAAGGTTTCTCCGGGGCCAGTTTTTCCAGAAAGTTTTCGAAGTCCTTATGAAGTCCCCTTTCGTCATCGTTGATGAATACGCTGGCGGTAATATGCATGGCGTTGACAAGGACAAGACCTTCTTTTACGCCACTTTCCCTGATGCATTCTTCCACCTGAGGGGTGATGTTAATGTATTCCCGCCTTTCCCTGGTGTTAAACCAGAGTTCCTTCCTGTATGACTTCATGTGCATACCTCCCTGACAGGCCGGTTAAGACCATGTTATTAATATGCTAATTGAATACTTATATGTATACCCCCGGGCTTGATTTAATTATATGATAAATTGCATTGTATTATAAAGTGAAACTTCTATCAGTTGGTTGATCGTTGATGAGACATTGCCATATAATATACAGGAGAAACAATTACAGAGAATATAATCGCCAATTCTGGATTAACGCGCATACTGGAGCAAACTGACAATAGTATTATAACAAACAGATATAAACAGGATTCTTGGCTCCAGGCAGGTTTGCTTTTTAACCCCTGTCTGACGCTTGGAAACCGTTATCCGGAGACGTAGCGCAGCTTATCTTCCGCCTAAGAGGATGGGAGTATTAGCGGCGGTAGTCATCGGACAAAATGCGATCAGGCAGAGCCGGGCCTTTTTCAGGCAGCAGGGAATAAAAATCCTGTGGGACGCGATACAATCCCACAGGATTTTTTGGTAATATTAATAATAGGTTGGGAGTGTAAGGCTGATGAAGTTTCGTTTTACCGACTGGTTGAAAAAAAAGTATATCAGAAGTACGGCTGACAAAGGGGACAAAGATTACCGCATGGCTGCCGGGATATTGGAAGCCTGGACGAGTATAATCGGCAATGTGGTGCTGTTCGGTGTAAAACTGACTGCAGGGATTATGATCAGCAGTATTTCAGTGGTGGCGGATGCTTTTCACACCCTGTCGGATGTGTTGTCTTCCCTTGTGGTTATGATTGGCTTCAGGCTGGCGGGGAAAGGCCCCGACAAGGAACACCCCTATGGGCACGGCCGTATGGAGACCATAGCCACCCTGATTATTTCCATCCTGCTGATTATCACCGGGGCGGAGTTTGTAAAGTCATCGGTGGAGAGGTGGCTCCATCCCGTTACGGTGGGAGGGGGATGGTGGGTTGCAGCCCTATTGATTGTATCTGCTGTGTTTAAGGAGTGGATGGCACGGTTTGCCTTTTCCCTGGGAGAAGATATCCATTCTTCCACCCTGAAGGCGGATGCCTGGCATCACCGCAGTGACGCCATTGCTGCAGTTTTGGTGGCTGTGGGGAATCTGGCGGCCGTAAGGGGATTTTTCTGGGTTGACCCCCTGCTGGGGATAGCTGTTTCCATATTGATAATGTATACGGGGTGGGAACTGGCCCGCAGTTCCGGGAACAGGCTAATAGGAGTGTCACCCTCTGACGAAGTGATTGAAAAGATTCACCGATGTGCCAAATCGGTGGAGGCGGTGGAGGATATCCATGATGTACAGGTGCACGATTATGGCTATCACAGGGAAATCTCACTGCATGTGGAGGTGGATCAAAGCCTCAGTCTTGTGAATGCCCATGAAGTTGCCGACCGGGTTGAAAAAGAGCTGGGGGGTCTCCTGCAGGCGGAAGTGGTGGTGCATGTCGATCCCTGTCTCGGGGACGGAGAAAATAGCAGATAAGATTAACAAAGGATAAGGAATGCGGTGATAAAATGGATTTCACAGATAAAATTATAAAGGGTGACTGCATTGAGGTGCTGGAGAGGCTGCCGGAGAAATGCGCCCATATGATATTTGCCGACCCTCCATATAATCTTCAGCTTGAGAATGAGCTGTACAGGCCCAATGAAAGCAGGGTGAAGGCTGTTGACGATGAATGGGACAGGTTTTCTTCTTTCAGCGAGTATGACCAGTTCACCCGGAACTGGCTTGCAGCCTGCAGGAGAGTTTTGAAGGACAGCGGTACCATCTGGGTGATAGGGAGCTATCACAATATATACAGGGTGGGCGGTATAATGCAGGACCTGGGTTACTGGATATTAAACGATATTGTATGGGTGAAGACCAATCCTATGCCCAATTTCAGGGGGGTGAGGTTTGCCAATGCCCATGAGACATTAATATGGGCAAGGAAATCCAGGGAGCAGAAAAAATATATTTTCAACTACCAGGCTATGAAGGTGTTAAACGGGGAAAAACAGATGAGAAGTGACTGGCATATACCCATCTGCAGCGGCAGTGAGAGATGCAGGATAGAGGGAGAGAAGGCCCATTCCACTCAGAAACCGGAGGCCCTTCTGAGAAGGGTGATATTATCTTCAACAAAGGTAGGGGATATTGTCCTGGATCCGTTCTTCGGGACGGGGACGACGGGGGCGGTGGCCAAAAGGCTTAAAAGGCACTGGATAGGCATAGAAAAAGAAGATGAATATGTGGAATTGGCCCGCCGGAGGATAAGTGCCGTCAATGAGGATGGGCTGGATGAAGAGCTTTTCACATCAAAGGAAAAAAGGCTGCTCCCCAGGGTTTCTTTCGGCAGCCTGGTAGAGGTCGGAATGATTGAAACAGGAGCGTTCCTGTATTCCCGGCAGAAGGACAAACAGGCCACGGTGTGCGCCGACGGGTCGCTGAAGACGGGGTCAATCAGGGGCTCCATACATAAAACCGGGGCCCGGGTACAGGGCAGGAAGACTTGTAACGGCTGGGATTACTGGTTTGTCGAGAGGGACGGGGAGCTGGTCTCCATAGATGATTTGAGAGAAGAGTACAGAAGAAAATATCTGCCAGATGGGCAGGCGGAATAAGGACCGGGAACAGCCGGTCTTTATAATTTTTAATATAGATATTAATTTTTATCAATTTTATTAAAAATAACGTTAATAAAATTAATAAAAATATTGACATTATTAATATTTAGCGTATAATAGTATCAGATGAACATTTTCTGGCTGGTCAGCGGGGCCGGCCAGGGGCTCCATACATAAACCGTCGCCGGGGTTCAGGGCGGGAAGTCGTGTAAAGGAGGGTAAGCCGATGAGAGATGCTTTGGGAAAATGCCCGGTATGCGGAGAACATATGGAAGTGACCAGATTGTACTGTGACCATTGCAATACCGTTATAGAGGGAAATTTCACCCTTTGCAGATTCTGCAGGCTTTCAAAGGAGCAGAAAAGATTTGTTGAGACTTTTATAAAGTGCAGGGGAAACATCAAGGAAGTCGAAAAGGATCTGGGTATTTCATATCCCACCGTTCGCAGCAAACTGGATGATGTCATTTCCGCCCTGGGTTATTCGGTCAGGCATCCCGGGAACCAAGAACAGAAAAAGTCAGTCCTGGATATGTTCAATCGGGGGGAAATCAGCTATGAAGAGGCACTTAAACAATTGAAAGAATGTTGATGGGAGGTAGAATGATGAGGGAAGAGGCCATGCAAATTCTTAAAATGGTGGAGGAAGGTAAAGTTACCGCAGAACAGGCTGCCCGGCTTATGGAGGCCGCCAGCCTTCCCGAGGGGCCTGAAGACAGTGCCGCACCAGTGCAGGGCAGGGCCAAATGGCTGAAGGTGCGGGTTTATGACGTCAACAGCAATAAGAAGAAGGTTAATGTCAGTATCCCTCTGTCTCTGGTTTCTGTAGGGCTGAAACTGGGGATGAAGTTCGGGCTGGACAAAGAAGAACTGAAAGGCTTCGACTTCAATGAAGTTATCCAGATGATTCAGGCCGGAGAAGAAGGCAAGCTGGTAGATGTCACGGATGAAGAGAGCGGTGAAAAAGTTGAGGTCTTTGTGGAATGACCTGCTGCGGTGCAGCAGGTCATTCCACTTTCGCAATTTTACAGGGCTGCGGTTGGACAGCACCGGCCGGCAGCAGTCCTGTCAGTATGCAGGCCAAAACAATTGGAACAAGCATATACATAAGTGAAGCAGTAATGCCCAGCATATCTCCCAGGTAACCCTGGAACAGCGCTCCCAGTCCTCCCAGACCGCCTCCCAGGCCCATTATTATGCCTGTGGCGAAGGTTGCGTTGTAAGGCATGAAGTTTCTGGCCATTACTACATTTATGGGATTGGACAGAGCCAGAAGAAAACCCACCAGTGTAAAAGCCAGGAGAGATGTCAGACCCCATCCGGATACCGTTAATCCCAGGCTGACGGCCGCCATGACCATGGATATCAGGAATACCTTTTTGCCGTCCAGCCTGTCGGATAAGACACCTCCTGTTATCACACCCGAGGATGCAAGGATGAGGTGTACGATAAGTACTATGCTGAATAAATCACGGCTGACATACCGGGGGGCAAAGAGGTCAATGCCGTAAGTGACCAGAGAAACCCGTATCCACTGTTTTAGTGCCGCGATGGCGGTAAGTAAGACCATCCATTTCATAACGGACAAATCTCCGGTCCCTTCCGGCTTATCCGGGCTTTTAACTTCAGGTACGGCTAGGTCCACCCTGTGCACTCCGCCAAGGTACATGGCAAAGGCGGTTATAATTCCCGGTATCATAAAGTATGTCAGTTTTTCAAGACCAAATCGGTTGACAAAAGGAATGGCAAGGGGCGTCAATGCAATGGCAGCTCCGCCGATGGTCATGAAAAGCGAAAGGCTTGTTCCCGATCTGCTTTTGTTAAGTTCAATGGCTACGGAAGACCCCAGGGGATGATAGAGGGCCGAAGCCGTTCCACCTATCATCAGGACCATGATAAGCAGTATGTAATTGCTTACAATTGCTGAAATACTGATCCAGAAAGAAATCCACACAACAGACAGAATCAACAGCCATCCCTTGCCGTATCTGTTCAGCACAAGGCCTATAAGGGGCTGCAGCCAGGTACCGCTGGCAATCATTATGAAGGCTATAAACCCCTGTTGTGCCATGGTAAGGGACAGGGCTTCCCTGAAGGCATAGGAGATGGGCTGAATTATGGAGATATAAAAATCATTTACGAAATGACCTGCAGAAATGGCCATTAATTTGGCTGTATTTTCATGATTGCGCACCGTCAGTTTTGTCTTTTTCATCATCGTGTTCTCCGTTCAATTATGAGATGCTTTAATAATAACATATCAGACGCAAAAATAGAATTATTGATTCTGATTCCCTGTTTCGGAATGAAAACCCAAACAAAAATTATTGACATATGCCCATAACAGTGGTATTATTTAATCGAAAGCGATATGGGCATAAGCCCATATACCTGAAAATACTGGTGGAAAAGCCTGATAGGAAGGGAGGGATTACTGTGCCCAGGTTTGACGGGACCGGTCCTGATGGAATGGGACCTATGACAGGCCGAGGAATGGGATACTGCATTACACGGGTAAGTGATGTTCTGCCGCCGGGTTTTCGACGGGGATTAAGGAGATATCCTTATGCACTTCCTGCGGTCTCTCTGCTTTACTATTTAGGCAAAAGGCGCGGATGGCCGGCGATTGGAATGGGGTACAGACAGGGAGGCGGATGGGGACGCAGAAACAGAATTGGATTGTAAAGTAAAAGGGATAAAATTCTGAAAGGAGGCTGGTACACATGCCAGGAGGAGACAGAACAGGCCCTGAAGGCATGGGACCTATGACAGGCAGAAGGATGGGTTACTGTGCAGGGTTTGGTGTTCCCGGATATGTATATGGTCCGGGAAGATTTTTCGGAAGAGGTTTCGGAAGAGGTTTCGGCAGGGGATTTGGCAGGGGCTTCATGAATATGTATTGGTACACAGGTTTACCTGTATGGGCCCGTTACGGAGTGCCGGAGGTCACCCCGGAAGATGAAAAAGCCCTGCTGAGAAACGAAAGAAAAATCCTGGAAGAACAGTTGAAACAGCTTAATGAGAGGCTGGATGACCTGGAAGGCAAAGATGGCGGCAGCGATTAAACAGATAATGCAACATACAAACAAGAAGCGGATTGAAGTATTCGCTTCTTGTTTGTATGTTGAAGAAAAGACATGGCCAAATCCATACGGTCAGAAACACACCGGTGATAAACAGGATACTTGGCTTCAGATGGAGTTTTAACCCCATCCGATTAAGGCGAAATGTTCGGTTATAGCTGAAGATATAGGTGTAATCATAAAGGATTATGTGTTTACCTGCAGATAGAAATTTTGCTTCATTTAAGGAGGATAATATTATGAGAGTATATGGGCCTGTTCCTTCCAGAAGACTGGGACGCAGTCTGGGAGTTAACAATATACCGTATAAAATCTGTCCCTATTCTTGTGTATACTGCCAGATAGGGCGGACTAACAGACTGCATACAGAAAGGCGGATATTTTATCAACCGGAGGAGATTGTAAGAGAGGTTGAAGATAAAATAGAAAAACATAGAAATATGGGGGAGCATATAGATTATATCAGCTTTGTACCGGACGGAGAACCGACACTGGACAAAAATCTGGGTGCCGTACTTCAATCGGTGAAGTCCCTGGGGATTAAAACGGCTGTTATTACAAATGCATCCCTTATATGGAGGGAAGATGTGAGGGAAGACCTATTCAAGGCTGACCTGGTTTCTCTGAAGGTAGATGCTGTCACCGAAGGGATATGGAAAAGAATAAACAGACCAAGGGGAACTCTTGAGTTGCAGCGCATATTGCAGGGGAGTATTGACTTTGCCGGTCAATATGACGGGATATGTTTAACCGAAACAATGCTGGTAAAGGGTGTGAATGACGATAAAGACAGCATATCGGAAATAGCAGACTTCCTGGCAAGGCTGAAACCTGACAGGGCATATATATCCATTCCCACAAGACCTCCTGCAGAAAAGGGGGTTTACCCGCCCGGAGAAGAAACTGTGAACCTGGCATACAATGTATTTTCCGGGAGACTTGGGGATGTGGAATACCTGATAGGTTACGAAGGAAATGCCTTTGCTTATACAGGCAATGTGGAGGAGGACCTTTTAAGCATAACCTCCGTTCATCCCATGAGAGAGGAAGCGGTAAGGGAGTTTCTGTCAAAAGCAGGGACCGGATGGGACACTGTAGAGGAATTAATCTCACGGAATAAACTTGTAAAGCTGCAATATGAGGGTAAGGTATTTTTTATGAGAAAACTGAACGGATAAGGAGACATATACTTTTACCAACCGATGAATAATGATAATATAAAGAATAAGAAGCCTTTGTCAGAAGGAAGTGAAATAATGCCAAGACCTACCAAATGGAGAAGAGTTGAGTTCATACCCGATGTCAGGAGATTTGTACCAAGGGGTATCCCGGAAAGGGAACTTGAAGAGAATATTTTAAAAATAGAAGAACTGGAGGCTCTGCGGCTTAAGGACCTGGAGGAGCTTGACCAGGAGCAGTGTGCTGGGAGGATGGAGATATCCCGCCAGACCTTCCAGCGTATACTGGGTTCGGCCCGCCGTAAGATGGCGGACGCCCTTGTCAACGGGAAAAGCGTCAGCATAGAGGGGGGGAATTTCACCCGTAATATCTGCCCTCTGAGGTGTCTTAACTGCGGCAGGGAATGGGACGAAAGCTATGAGAACTTCGAAAAGGCCATGCAGGGTGTATACCAGTGCCCCTACTGCGGTTCCGGCGAACTGGAGTGTGCTACGGGCCAAAGGGGACGGTTCTGCAGGGGGCACTGCAGGAGACAGGGAAGGAACAGGAGAGGTTTTTCAGAATAGGAGGAGATACCAATGAGCGCTAAAAGTAAATATACTCTGGTTGCACGTCTGAGAATAGCTGTACTGACTATTGGAATACTGCTTATCGGTTATATGATGTACAGCAATCATGAAATAAGGATTGAACATGTATTACTGCTGATAATATTTTCGGCTTGCCTTATACTGCTCTCAACTCTGACAGTAGAGATAAAGGCAGATGTTCTGGAAATACGTTTTGGGATTGGTGTCATCCGGGAGAAATTCCCTTTAAAGAATATCAAATCCTGTCAACCCACAAAGAACTCATGGTTTTTCGGCCGCGGGATAAGAAGGATGAAGAACGGTTGCATTTATAATGTTGCGGGGCGTTCGGTTATTGAGCTGCAGATGAAAGACGGAAATATATACAGGATAGGTTCAGACAGGCCTGAAGAACTGTCAGAAGCCATTATGCGGGCGGTTAAAAGCAAAACTGCTGTGGCTTCGAAATAACGGAGAATGTCTTCGGAGGTGGGCGTATGAAAATAGTCATAGCCCCGGATTCTTTCAAGGGCAGCCTTACAGCCGGAAAAGCGGCAGAGGCCATCAGGAAAGGGGTATTCAGGATTTTTCCGGAGTGTACCGTTGACCTGGTTCCTGTGGCTGATGGAGGCGAAGGCACGGTTGATGCCCTTGTTGCCGCCACTGGAGGGAGACTGGTGAAGGCAAGGGTTCAGGGACCTTTGATGGAGGAAGTGGACAGCAGTTTCGGCATACTGGGAGATGACCGGACGGCGGTGATAGAAATGGCCTCCGCCTCCGGGCTCACCCTGGTTCCTGCAAGCATGAGGAATCCCATGATTACCACCACTTATGGAACAGGACAGCTGATTTTGAAGGCCCTGGATATGGGCTGTCGCAGCTTTATAATAGGCATAGGGGGCAGCGCTACCGTTGACGGGGGGACAGGTATGGCTGATGCCCTGGGAATAAGGTTTCTTGACCGGGAAGGCCGGCCGATACCTCCTGGAGGCGGTGGTATTGAAAGGCTCCACTGTATAGACACGGAAGGACTGGACAGCAGGATTAAAAAATCCACCTTTCGTATTGCCTGCGATGTGGATAACCCTTTGTGCGGTGAGAAGGGGGCTGCCAGGATTTTTGGACCCCAGAAGGGTGCCACACCGGGGATGGTGGAGGTATTGGACAGGAACCTGGCCCACCTGGGCAGGATGATGCTTGAGACCACCGGCATAGACGTGCGGGATTACCCGGGTTCTGGTGCTGCCGGAGGCCTGGGGGCAGGTCTGATGGCCTTTCTGGACGCCGCACCGGAGCCGGGAGTGGATATAGTGCTGGAGGCTGTAGGTTTTGAGGACAGGGTGAAGGATGCAGACCTGGTTATTACCGGTGAGGGGCGTATAGACGGCCAGACCCTTCACGGAAAGGCCCCCATGGGAGTGGCAGGAATAGCCGGCAAATACGGTGTACCGGTTATCGCTGTTGCGGGGAGCATCGGGGAGGACACGGCACTGCTGTACCGGAACGGATTTTCGGCTATTGTAGGGATATGCCCATCTCCCATGCCCCTGGAGGATGCCCTGAGAAATGCAGCAGGTCTGCTGGTCGATGCCGTGGAAAGAGCCATGAGATTGGTAAAACTTAAGATATGATTTGCGAAAGACCGGAAAACACGTTGACAATGTTCTTTGAGACGGTTTTGAAAGCACGCAACAGCAGTTTTAACATCAATTTAAAATTCTGACATTATGTCAGAATTTTTTGATTGAAAAAAACAGGCTGGATTTCACTTTAATTGGCATAATAAATATCTTTCTTAATCAAAAAATATATAATAGCATCAAAATGATGGGAGGGATAGTCTGCATATATGAAAAATAAATGGTTTCCGATTTTGCTGGTGGTTGTTCTGACGGTTTCGGTTTTGGCAGCCTGTACTCCGCGGCAAAGAACGGTACCACAGCCTTCTCCGGAAAACCAGAACGACATGACGCCCCAGAATAATACCCAGATAACGCCCAATGACAACAGCAGGATAGCTGATACCATCGCAAATGAAGTCGAAAGGATCGAAGGCGTTGAAAGGGCAACGGTTGTCGTGAACAACAATACCGCTTACGTGGCTGTGGACCTGGATAATGATATAAAGGGTGCGAGAACAGATGCTGTTAAGGAAGAGGTTGTCAACAGGGTAAGAAACATTGACCTGTCTGCAACAAGGGTGGGTGCATACAGGACAATAACAAAAGTCTACGTTACCTCCGACATGGACACCTATACACGTCTCCAGGACTATGCCAGGGATATAAGGCAGGGAAAACCTATTTCCGGAATGATTGATGAAATACAGGAAATGTTCAGAAGGTCAGCACCCGAGAGTGACTAAAGATAAACAGGCTTGTAAGCTTCAGGTGGGGTTCCCATCTGAAGCTTAGCCAGACAAGGGGACAGGGACTTGTCTGTTTGGAAAGTAGCAGAAAGTAGTATATATAAAAACAGGATCAGACCTGAAATATTCACTTATGTTTATAGCATCATGATATTTTTAGCCTCATCGCAGGTGGTGGAATGGCTGTAGTTAATAGGAATAAGAGCTGACAGGAGAAGCTCTTTTTTTTTTTTTGCTGTATAACGGAAATCACCTGCTTATCTTAGGGGGCGGTGGTCATGATTATTTGCGAAAATTTAATAAAAAATGGTTCATCAACGACTTTTGTGAAAAATGAGGTGTAATGAATTTTTGATATGCAAATTATACCATGTGGACTTACGAAACCTTTATAAATACTAACTTTCACAAAAGTCACTGGCAATAGTTACATGCTAAAAATCGCTTGACCACAAAATTCAACGTTGGACCTAAAAAATTAATGAAAACTGAGAATCAAGCATAGATAATGATATACAGAATTTTTTACTTAATAACATCCGGTGGTGAACGATCTTGTAAAATGATATAATATACCAGTAATGAGTTCGCATGTTATTCTTCAAAGTGGAATAGAGGACCAGTCAATGAAAGGGGATGAGAATGTCTTGAGCAATAAATCTGCAGAAACGGATATGGGAAAGGTTGAAAAATGTATTGAAGATATTAACTTGAAATTAAATAAGATTAAATTACATTCATTTATAGAGAATATCGACTCCCATAAGGATTTCATGGTTTATAATTTTTTTATAGGTGTGGTCAGGGGGTTTGGTATGGCGGTAGGTTTTACCATACTCGGCGCCATTCTTATTTATTTCCTGCAGAAGATAGTCCTGCTCAATATACCGGTGCTGGGGGATTTTATAAGCGATATTGTGCGGATTGTGCAGGAAAATCTGAACACAGGAAGGTAACATAAAAAAGAGTCCTCTTATGAAAAGAGGACTCTTTTTTTTACATCGCCCTGCCGGGTATTATAGCATCCACTATGCCGAATACCAGGGCACCTATCAGCGCTCCCAGGATAGTCACATTAAATCCGGTAACAAAGAACTGGGTTGCATATATGATTATAGCTGCCAGGATAAATCCTATAATGCCCTTGCCGAAGGGAGAGGCGTTTACACCTGAAACCCGGGATACCAGGTAATCTATCAGAGTCAAAACTGCTGCAGCTATTACCAGGGTGACAATGCCGCTGATGCGGAACCCGGGCGTTAGAAATGCTGTGATGGCAAGCACTACTGATGCTACTATGAGCCTGATCAGTATTCCTCCTATGTCAATGCCTGCATCCTTTCCCTGAGTCCTTTCATTTCTGTTCCTTTCTTGTTCTGCCATCTATCCACACTCCTTCTAAAGAATGTATGCATTAATAGTATGGTTAATATTTTTATAAATATTCAGGGAGTTTGGTCAGGCAGTCACTGTATTTTTGTTATAATAAGCGCAATAAGTCCTGCTAAGGGAGGGAAAATAAGGGTGCTGACTATTCTCACCAGGGTAAACAACGGGCTTACCAGTGCAATCTCATAGGGCCAGTTGCCTATACTCCACATGGACCATCCTGCAATAAAGCTGACTGTGGTGGGAATGCCCGCCCCGGCGCGATATATGGAATAAATTATAGGAAAAGCCACATAAGGTCCGCCCGGTATCAGGGCTCCGGCCACCGATCCGATAAGCAGGCCTTTGAAACCTGCCTCCTCTCCCAGGAACTCACTGACAATTTCCCGGGGGAGAACGGTTTCCAGCAGCCCCGCCAGGAGAAAAGCGGATACCAGGAGGGGAAGCATATTGATAAGGGTTTTACCTCCTTTTATTATGCCTTTTTTTGCAGTTTCTCTGTCCCTTCTGGCTGCTATTGCAAGCAGCACTGCAGCAATTACCAGCATTAAAACGGTGGATGACAGCATTATGCCTCACTCCCTTCCTGGCGGGATGTTACATCTCTTTGTATTCTTTCGTATGTCTTGCTGAACAGATGCTGGGCTATCAAACCGGCCAGCGGCGGAAAGAGCAGGGTGGCAGTAAACCGTATCAGGGTGAGGCGGGGGCCCATAAGGGCTATTTCCATCGGAATGCGGCTGAGACTCCACAGGTTTTTGCCCACTATGAATGATATCATGGGTCCCAGGGCAGCTCCCGAACTGATGAAAGATACAACCAGAGGGAAGTATACGTAAGGGCCTCCCGGTATTATGGCCCCTGCGATTCCCGCAATAAAATATCCTTTTATTCCCGATTTGTCTCCCAGCATTTTTCCTATGAATTCACGGGGTGCCAGTACCTGTACCAGTCCTGCCACCAGAAAGGCAGCCAGCAGCAGGGGGAGAACACTGTAAAACACCGAAACGGCACCCTTTATCCCTGCAAGAACGTTTCCGGGGCCTCCCTGCATATAGGATATGACGGCCAGCACTGCGACAGCTATTGTCAAGCCCAGGGTAGTCTTTTTCTGCAAATTTCCTTCACTCCATTCATTTTCCGATTAAAACTGTTTAATCCTATTATACATCAATCTCTACCGGTATTATCAAAACTTATAGGATAATACGGTGGTTAGCTCTTTTACTTTTGAGCATAGGACTTAGAATCTTGTTTATGAAATAGGAACTGATAATTTTACATTTTTCTAACCCTTCTATAACAGGCAATTAACACGACGATATTAAAATTAAGACAGATAAACAGATAAATAAATATAAGCGGGTGATTATAATGAGCAGGATTGCCTGGTATGTAAAGAACAGTGAAGTACAGTTGTTCTATTTGCTGAACAGAAAGATACACTGTTATTTGCTGGATGTGGTAATGAGGGGTGTGACACATTTGGGATCTATAGGGTTTTCCATCATGTTTCCCATTGTCCTCTTTCTCTCCAACAGCCAGCAGACCAGACAACTGGGATTGCAGGTCGCCCTGGCACTGTCATTAAGCCAGATTGTCGTTCAACTGGTGAAAAGGATGGTTAACAGACCCCGGCCGTACAAGGCCCTTGAGAATGCTATAGCAGTGAAGCCCCCTTCCTGTAAGTATTCTTTTCCATCCGGCCATACCTGTGCGGCCTTCTCTATGGCTTTTGTGCTGTCCAACAGTATTCCCGATTTTGGATTTGTTTTTCTGTTGCTGGCTTCGTTGGTGGGGATTTCCCGCATATATCTCGGATTTCACTATCCTACCGATGTATTGGCAGGATTTGGGATAGCCCATATTTCATTAATAGCAGCTTTAATATAAATAATGTGAGGGGGATACTATGAGGATTGCCATTTTTTCGGATACATTTCTGCCCCAGATAAATGGTGTAACCAAAACCCTTTCCCGGATGAAGGACTACATGGACAAAAATGCAATCGATTACAAGTTTATGATACCGGGTGAGCAGACAACTAATAATTATTTTGAACAGACTATTTCATTTCAAAGTTACAGTTTTTTCCTGTATCCCGGATGTAAGGTTTCATTTCCGCATTACCAGCGGGTAAAAGAAGCTATGGACGGGTTCAGACCTGACATTATCCACCTGGTAACCCCTTTTTCCCTCGGACTTATGGGTATGAAATATGCACGAGACAACGATATACCTATTGTTTCTTCATATCATACTAATTTCCCTCAATATCTGAAACACTATAACCTCCAGTTCCTTGAGCCAGCCCTATGGCATTTTTTCAGGTGGTTTCACTCCTACAGTCATATAAATTTCTGTCCTTCCATGGATACACTGGTATTGTTAAAGGGAAAAGGCATCCAGGACCTTGAGATATGGGGAAGAGGAATAGATGTATCAAGATTTTCACCGGATAACCGCAGTGAAAAAATACGATCGGAATATACTGACGGCCGGGAGGTTATACTTCTATATGTGGGAAGGCTGGCTCCCGAGAAGGAGCTGGATGTCCTGATGGCTGCGGCGGACATTATGAATAAAAAAGGTCTGAAGTTCAGGCTTGTGATTGTGGGTGACGGTCCCTCCAGGCAGAGTCTGGAGGCTCTAGACATACCCAATGTGACTTTCGCAGGGTACAAGTCAGGTGGGGAACTGCAGGAGATTTATGCGTCGGCTGACCTATTCGCATTTCCTTCAAGCACTGAAACTTATGGAAATGTGATACTCGAAGCGATGGCATCAGGCCTTCCGGTAGTTGCAGCAGGAGCGGGAGGGGTAAAGGAAAACCTGGTCAGCATGTACAACGGCATCGCCTTTGAGCCCGGCAGCGAAACAGATATGGCAAGCGCAATGGAGGTACTGATTTCAAATGAAAATTTAAGGACAAGGCTGGGACGGAATGCAAGAACCCACTCTCTGTCCAGAAACTGGGACAGTGTCTTTGCGGGATTACTCCGCAGGTATGATGAGATAATAAATATCTGGCGGCATAATAGAAGGAATTTGCCTGCATAGTTTAAAAAAATTTGTCATTAATAGGTCTGGTTATTAATAGTATACTAAAGGTACTGATCGGAAGGACATGGGAAAGCGACATTGATTTTGCGCTTATTCCAATGGAATTCCGACCGGTACTTTCATTTTATCCCGGTGCAGCAGTTAAATCAGTCTTCCTTAAAGGATTAACAGAACATATAGAGAATATCTATACAAACGACAAACGGCCGGGAATATTTTATGACTAACGCCGCCAATACTTTCCGCCCTTTAAGGCATGAGATAAGCGGCTGTACGTCCCTGGATGCCAGTTTTTAAGCATCAGGTGGAGTCAAAATCCCCTTTGAAGCCAAGAACCCTGTTAATCCGGCCGGAGTCTAGAAAGGAATTTCCGGTGAATAGGAATTTGGTCATTTCCAAAACCCTGCTAAATCTTGTGATATTTCTCCTGGCCCTGTCTTTTGAAGGGGCGTCTCCAGAGCGTACGGCTGTCCTGGTGATGGTATTTGCCGGACTTACAGCATGGGGGTTTGTCAGGCTTTTTGTACCCCGGGTCCGGTCATGGGGGTTAGGGATGGATATTGCCTTCATATATCTTCTGGAATACCAGTCCAAATACCTGGTTAACTATTTTTTTCATATTTTATATATACCTATAATACTGGAAGCGGGAATAAGCCTTGACCGGAAAAAGGCGAACCTGGTGGCGGTAGCGGCAGCCTTTGCGGCCCTGTCCAAATTTATGGTGGTTATGAAGTATGAATTCAATGGGGCAACGCTGTCCCAGCTGCTCTTCAATCTGTTCGCCCTGGCCTTTCTTATAACCCTTTTGAACTACGGCAAACTCCAGCAGGAGGAAAGGCAGAAGAGTCAGCTGCTGTACAATGAGCTGGCGGAAGCGTACCGGAAGCTGAAGGACCTGTCCTGCCAGAAGGAAAAGGCAGCGGTGCTGGAGGAGAGGAACAGGATAGCCAGGGATATTCATGATAGCCTTGGTCACCGTCTTATTTCGCTGATCATGCAGTTAGAAATGGGTAAGCAGTATCGGGATACAAACCCGGAGAAGATGGAAGAACTGCTGGACAGGTGTGCCCGGGGAGCCCGGGAGGCCCTGACCGATACCCGGAAGGCTGTCAAGGCCCTTAAAGGGGATGAAAATCCGGGGATTGAGGGTATACTGCAGATGATAAACGAATTCCGGAGGGATACGGGGATAGACATACAGGCGGATATTTCGGTACCGGACCTGACGCCGGAAGCAGGCAGGGTATTGTACAGAGTTGTACAGGAGGCAATTACCAATGCGGTCAGACATGGGCAGGCCACCTTTATCCGTGTCGGAATAGGTTCTGACGGCAACAGGATTTCGTTTGAGGTGAAAGACAATGGTTCCGGGGGAGAATATACTGAAGGTTTTGGCATCAGGAACATGAGAGGCAGGATTGAAGAACTTGGAGGAACATTGAAAATCGATGCCGGAAACGGCTTCGGTATTATGGGTGAATTTCGGTTGAGGGGTGTCAGAGAGTGATCAGAGTGGGTATTGTTGACGACCAGGAGATTATGAGACAGGGGATGAAGGTCATTCTTTCAGTTCAGGATGACATGGAAGTTGTAGGTGAAGGCAGTCACGGCATGGAGGGCTACAGACTTTGTGAGACACACGTGGTGGATGTCCTGCTGATGGATGTGCGGATGCCGGTTATGGACGGAGTGGAGGCTACAAGGAGAATAATGCGGGATTTTCCCGATGTCAGGATAATAATACTTACCACCTTTGACGAAGACGAGTACATTTTTCAGGCGTTGAAATACGGTGCTTCAGGGTACCTCCTGAAGGATGCCGCACCCGAAGAGATAGCGGAGGCCATCAGGGACGTATACAGGGGCGGAGCCCGGATACAGCCCCGGGTGGCTGCAAAGGTAGTGGAGCGGTTCAGGCATATGGAAGACAGGAAACCGGACAGCGACCCGAGGATAAAAACCCTCACCGGACGCGAGAGGGATATCATACAGCTGGTGGGAGAAGGCAAAAGTAACAGGGAGATAGCAAAACAGCTCTTTATTTCAGAAGGGACCGTAAAGAATCATGTTACAAACATTCTGGTCAAACTGGACCTGAGGGACAGGACCCAGCTCGCCATTTTCGCCATAAAGAACGGGCTTGTATGACTTTTGTCATAATACCGTACAATAAAATATTACTTTATGTAGAAGCTGCCCATCCTCCCGGGATGTAAAATAGTACTGGAAAGTGGGAGGAGGGTGTTTTTTATGAAAAAAATAATTGCATTTGTCTGTATTTTGTTACTGATGCCGGTCATCACAGGCGGTTGCAGTACAAAGAGCGATTACCAGTTGTATATGGAGGCCGTCGAGAGGACCGGGGCGGTGGAGAAGGGGAAAATGTCCATGGATATGGACATGAGGATGGAATTCAACCGGGAAGGTCTTACGGAGGATGCGGAGAAATACCTGGACTTATTTAAAGATATATCGGCAGGTATTATAGGGCAGTTTGACAAAACCAGGGAAGAAAGCCTTACCGATATATTCATCAAAGGCGGAGACCTGGGTCTGGATGCCAAAATATATTCCAAAGGGGATATAGCCTATATCATTACCCCACTGATACCCAAGATACTGGTGGTAAAGGGGGAGGAACTGATAGGGCTGGGTAAAGGAAAGGTTAACCGGGACCATATACCGAAACCGTCGAAGGAGAGCCTGGAGAAAGTGGAAAAGATATGGACCGGGCTGTACGACCGGGAGAATGTGGCGGCTATTGAAGATATTGTCCTTGATACCCCGGAAGGAAAGGTAAAGGCCAGGAAATTCCGGATAACCCTGTCGGATGAACAGTTGAAACCGGCCATAAGAGAAACCATGACGGTTTTTATGGAAGACCGGCAGCTGGTGGAAGGACTTAGAGATATGATGAAGCCGGAAGCAGGGGAATTCACTGTTGATGACATGCTGAAAATAAATCAGGAGATGCTGGATGGGGCCACTATAAATAATTTCAGCCAGGTTGCCTATATTGACAGGGATAACTATGTGATAGAGGAAAGGGTTGATATTGACATTACGTTTGGCTATAGCCGGCCCGGAGCTGTCACAGGATACAGCTTCAGCATGATTATGAGGAAATGGGACCTTAACAGGGAGCCGGAAATACATTTTCCCGATGTTACGGCGGAGAACAGTACCACCCTGGACCAGCTGTCGGATAAGTATCCGGATTTCTTTGAGGTCATGAAGGAGGAGAAGCGTTAATGCTTATAGAGGCGGTCAATCTCAGAAAGCATTACGGCAGGATAAAAGCCGTTGACGGTATAGACCTGGAAGTAAGGGAAGGGGAAATTCTGGGTATACTGGGACCCAACGGTGCTGGAAAATCCACGACCATATCAATGATATCCACTCTGATTAAACCGGATGAGGGGAAGATAATGTTCAGAGGTAGAAACATTGTTGATGACCCCCGCGTTATCAGGAATATCCTGGGGATGGTTCCCCAGGATGTAGCCCTTTATCCGGACCTTTCCGCCTTGGAGAACCTGAGATTCTTCGGGAGGCTGTACGGGCTGAAAGGCAGTGAACTGGATAAAAGAATAAAAGAAGTGCTTGATATCCTCGGACTTAACGGGAGAGCCGGGGACAGTATCAAAAAGTATTCCGGAGGGATGAAACGCAGGGTCAATATAGGGGCTGCCCTGCTGCACCATCCCCGGATCCTTGTAATGGATGAGCCTACCGTAGGCATTGACCCCCAGTCCAGGAAACACATACTGGAAACGGTTAAAGGGCTGAATGCCCGGGGAATGACCATTATCTATACCAGTCATTACATGGAAGAGGTGGAGGCCCTGTGTGACCGGATATATATAATGGACTACGGCAGGATAATTGCCTCGGGTACCGGGGAACAGCTGAAAAGACTGATAGATAAGGACGATACCGTTGAAATACAGGTTGACAAGGCAACCGACCAATTCATCAGACAGCTTAAAGGCAATGTAAAGGTAAAGCATGTTGATGTGAGGGGTAATAACATAATCCTGATATCCAGCGGCGGAAGCAGTATCCTGCCCGATGTATTCGAAACGGCTGTGGGGAATGATGTGAAAATGCTGTCGGTTCAGGTCAAAACCCCTACCCTGGAGGATGTTTTCTTGCACCTGACCGGTCGGGGCTTAAGGGATTAGGGGGGATAGTATGCTTTTATCCATGATACGGAAAGATTTGCTTGTCAGCTTTAAGGACAAAAAATCCCTCATGATAACCCTGCTCATGCCTGCCATACTCACCACCATACTCGGGTTTGCCTTTGCGGGACTGATGGGGGACAGGGTCACCATAGGAACGGCTGATGTAGCCATAGTAAACCTGTGTGACCGTCAGGAGGATATTGAAAGAATAGAGGCCTTTCTGGGAGGAACCATTATGGAGGGTCAGCTGGATGAAGGGCAGCGGAGCAGGATGATGGAGTTTGTGGAGGGTTATGATATTAATGAGATGTTTTTCGGGGAAGTGCTGGGAAACACCGGAGTGAGCAGGTTTCTAAAGTACAGGGAAATGACCCTGGAAGATGCCCGAGAGGCGGTGGAAAACAGGCGGATTACCGCCATGGTGGTTATCCCTGAAAAGTTTGTCTATAATACCTTTATCAATATGCTGATGCCTTTCAGAAATCCTGTGAAAATCGAGATTGTCAAAAATCCCGACCAGACCCTGAAGGCGGATGTGGTGGAAGGGATACTGAAAGGTTTCACCGATGCCCTATCGGCAGGGATAATAGCTAAAAATACGCTACTGGAAGTCGCCATAGAAAACAACGTGGGGGACAAGGCGTACCGGGAGCTGGAGTATATCATAGAAGACATTTACTCTGCAGGGGTGAAGGACATACAACTGGCACATATGACCGAAGAAGGCAAGAAGACGGTGTCCAGTTTCCAGTATTACGCCGTGGGTATGGCGATGATGTTTATCCTGTATGTTGCTGCCGACGGTGCTCAGTATGCCATTGATGAGCTGCGGAACAACACTTACAGGCGGGTGGTCCTGACCAATGCCGGATTAGAAAGGATATTTATGTCCAGGTTTGTTTCAACCGTCATTTTTGCCCTGTTCCAGGTGAGCATTCTTATTCTATACAGTAAGCTGGTCCTGAAAATCGACTGGGGAAGTCCGGGGGATGTGACAGTCCTGGTCCTGTTTCTCGCCTTAGCTATCGGAGGTATAGCGGTACTCCTGTCGGCCGTTAATTTGAGGCTTAAAAATGAGAAGGCCTCGCTGGTGTTCCAGGCAGGGGTGATACAGTTCAGCGCACTGGCTGGAGGGAGTTTTTTCCCTGTCAGCGGTATTCCCATCCTGCGCAGGCTGGGCGGGTTTACTGTCAACGGAGCGGCTATGGAGGGTTTTCTCAGGCTGATGAGGGGATATCATATTACCGATATAGCAGGTACGCTGTTAATGCTGGTCTTCATTACAGGTATGTGTTTTGCAGCGGGAGCGGGCATTGCAGCAGGGATTAAGGAGTGACTGGTATGTGGAAGATAGTATATGTGAGACTGCTGAATCTTCGTAAAAACTATATACCCTATCTGATTATGCTGGCCTTTCCTCTTATTTTCACCTTCATCTTCGGAGCGATGATAGAAGGGGGAGCGGGACAGATGCTGCTGCCCGTTGTTGACAGGGACAATTCGGAATACTCCGCAATGCTTGTCAGGGAACTGGAAAACCTGGGAACCTATGAGGTCAGACTTTCAGGGGAAGAAGAGCTTAAGCGCATTGTTGCTGAAAACAGGGCGGACATGGGACTGATAATACCCGGTGATTTCCAGGAGACGATGGACAGCGATAAGACTCCCCGTCTGGACCTGGTAATCACTACCGAGAGTACGGGACTGTACTCCTTTGAGGGCGTACTGAGGGGATGCATACAGAAAATCGCATACAATTTTCATATTATCAACAATACGGTTGAGGCGGTGGCAAAATATGTACAGCTGGGTGAGGACGAAAGAGAGCGGCTTAAGGAAAGGGTTGAATTTCTGGCAAATGAGAAGTGGGAGAATAAAGTTCCAATAACGGTAAAGAGTACAATATCCCGGGCAGGGGGCAGCATGGCGGATTTGGACGGATATACCCAGAGCTCCATTGGATTTACCATAGCCTTTTCCATGTTTACATTTATCTTTGCGGTAGGAGAGATTCTCGATGAAAAGAGAAATAAGGTCTGGCACCGCATAAATATTTCACCCCTGTCCAAATTACAGATATACAGTGGGAATCTTATATATGCCTGCGCTCTGGGTTTAAGCCAGATGCTGATACTGGCGGTCATAGGCGACCGGGTGCTGGGGGTCAACTGGAGCGGCAACATACCGGGAGTCCTGGTGATGCTGACAACCTTCACTTTCAGTACGGTTGCCCTGGGGCTGCTGATGTCCACCCTGGTGAAGAGCAACCAGCAGCTTCAGGTACTGGCGCCGGTGGTACTGGTAAGCACCGGTATGATAGGGGGATGCTACTGGCCCCTTGAGATTGTGAGCTCCAGGATACTTCTGACGGCCTCCAGACTGGTACCCCAGGGATGGGCGATGAAGGGCCTAAAAGATATTATCGTCTATAATCAGGGATTTGAGGCGGTGTATCTGCCTTCGGCCGTACTGGTACTGATGGGGGTCATATTTATGGGACTGGCATTGCAGGTGAGTGAGAAGCTAGTGAAGTGACCTTTTTTCATTATTTTGATTATTTTGTGATATAATTTTTGTGAATTCTCTTTTTGTGATACATGCACAAAGAAGAAGGGGGATGCTGTTCATGTATGAGCTGTACGAATGGTTACTGAATGCGGCAGATAAATATATTGGAACAATATATAAAAACAGCGGGCAAAAATCTGCAATTCTGTTTATTTTAAATAAAAAGGAAGAAGTAATCAGTAAATACGGCTCCATTGACGAAATCAAAATAAATGAAAGCCTCAATAAAGGCAAAGCTCTAACAGAAGAAAAATTGGTAGAGCTGCTAAAAGAAGCGGATAGAAATAAACGGCCTCAAAAAATACTTTCAGGCAATTTTTTGAATTCCAACAAGCATATAGTTGCCTATGCAAGTCCTATCATAATCAAAAATGATACTATCGGGTTTTTCCTGGTTATAGCCCTTGAAACATCCCCCCTGGATGTATTTATATCTAATCTGGAACTGACTAATATTTTCTTGCAGGACTTATATAGCGGGAAAATAGAAGAAAAAAAATTAATGCAAGAGTATAAATATGAGAAATCACTGGCGGAAATGATCCCTATGGGATACATGGCAGTGGATAGGGAAGGAATTATAAAATATCTTAACAAACCGGCTTTCGATATCTTGGGAGTCGGGGAAGAGGCAATAGGGAAAAACCTGCGGGAAATAACCGATTTTGAACCGGAACTCTTTGAAGTATTGGAAACAGGAGTGGGCTGGACAGATAAAGAGTTCATAATAGATATGAAAACTAAAAAAAATCTTCATCTGGTTAAAACCTGTGTTCCTGTGTTTGACAATGAAAACAACGTTATTGGGGTCATAGATACCTTTAATGAAATAAAAAACGTAAAGAACCTGGTTAATAAGATTACCGGGGCTAAAGCAAGATTTACCTTTGATAATATAATTTATACAAGTGATAAGATGGATAGAGTGGTGAGATTTGCAAAAAAAATAGCGTCATACGATTCTTCGGTATTAATTCAAGGAGAGAGTGGAACAGGAAAAGAACTTTTTGCTCATTCAATACATCAGTATAGTAATAGAAGAAAGGGACCTTTTGTTACGATAGATTGTTCTGCATTACCCCATGACCTGATAGAGAGCGAACTTTTCGGTTATGTGGAAGGAGCGTTTACTGGAGCCAGGAGAGGAGGAAGACCCGGGAAGTTCGAAATGGGTAATGGTGGGACAATTTTTCTGGATGAGATTGGAGAAATGCTACCTGAAACCCAAAAAAAATTACTAAGAGTTTTGCAAACGCATACCATAACCCGTATCGGAGACCATGTGCCTATATCTATTGATATAAGGGTTATTGCGGCCACAAACAGGAATCTTGAGGAAGAGGTAAAAGAAAAGAACTTTAGAGAGGACCTTTTTTACAGATTAAACGTAATCCATCTACAAGTCCCTTCATTAAGAGAAAGAAAAGAAGATATCATTCCTGTGGCAGAGTTTTTTGTTAAAGAAATTGGTAACAGGATAGGGAAAGAAAATGTATACCTGGCGGAAGACGTGAAAGATATATTACAGGCTTACCATTGGCCGGGCAATATCAGACAATTGAATAATGTAATCGAAAGATGTATGAATCTTGTGGAGGGAAAGATTATTACAAGAGACCTTTTGCCGAGCAGTATATTTGACAATAATATGCGTTTGCATGATAGAGATATTATTTCCGGATTATCCAATTTTGAAAAATTGGAGAGAGAAGGAATAATGAATATGCTTCACAGGTGTAATGGAAATAAAACAAAAGCTGCTCAGGAGCTGGGCATCGCAAGAAGTACGCTATATTTGAAAATGGATAAATATAATATTGAGGGATAGATGACTTTCAGTATTTGGTTTATCTGATGGCTAGCGCCGTTAATACTTCCGCCTTCTTAGGCGGGAGGCAAGCGACGCTGCGCCCCTGTTTATAGATATACTCTGAATGTCTTTTTTTTTTTGCGAAAATTTGTCCGATAATACTACACTGTCCGAAAATAGTCCGAATATCATACACTGTTCAAACAAAATCAAAATAGAAATCATAATGAGTGTATTGAGATTTCTGATGTTCATGGAAGTAAAAAAATTATTAGCTGTTGGCATAATAATTGCTGAATATAGGTACAGCAGAAAAATAGAAAGGGGATATGTATGAGCAAACTAATCGTAACAGTAGCAACTACCGGGGCCTGGCCAACTAAAGATGACACACCCTATGTGCCAATTGATCCACCAGAAATCGCAGAGGAAGTATACAAATGCTGGAAGGCAGGTGCAGCCATAGCCCACATACATGTAAGGGATGACGAAGGGATACCTTCAATGAATTTCGAGAAGTTTGAAGAAACGGTAAAATTGATTCGTGAACGTTGTGATATTGTAATTAATCTTACAACTTCGGGGGGGATTGGCTTTACGGATGAAGAAAGGATGAAGCCGTTTATCGAATTAAAACCGGAAATGGCATCTTATGATGCAGGTTCTATGAACTGGATGCATCAGACTGTTTTCATGAATAGCCCTGAATTTCTTGAAAAATTAGGCAGAAAGATGAAAGAAAATAATGTAAAGCCTGAGCTGGAGATTTTTGATACAGGCATGGTATATAATACGCTGTATTATTTACAAAAAGGCGTATTAGAAGAACCTCTTCATTATCAGTTTGTTTTGGGGGCACCTGGAGGAATGGCTGCTACTACAGAGAATCTGTTATATCTCAAAAATTTGATTCCAAAGGGGTCTACCTGGTCAGCTTTTGGCATAGGCAAAATGCATCTTCCCATTTTATTTACAACAGTCGCATTAGGCGGGCATGTGAGGGTTGGAATGGAAGATAATATTTATTACTCAAAGGGGGTGTTAGCTAAATCAAATGCTGAGTTTGTAGAAAGAGTAAGAAGAATAGCCAGAGAGGCAGGCAGGGAGATTGCAACGCCCGATGAAGCCCGGGAAATACTGGGGCTAAAAATATAGTTTCGGAGAGGAAGCGGATGGAATTCATGATTACAAAAATTGCTGTACTGGGTGCAGGCACAATGGGTCATGGTATAGCAGAAGCTTTTGCAATGTACGGATATGATGTTCATTTATATGAAACAGATAAGAATAAGCGGGACACAGTTAAAGAGGAGATTAAGAAAGAGCTGGAAATACTGGCAGAGGAAGATTTGATTAAAAGTGAAGACATCCCATCTATCCTGGACAGAATAAAATTGTACTCAAATTTAAAAGCAGCTGTCCAAGATAGAGATTATGTCATTGAAGCTGTACCAGAAATTTTAGAGCTTAAACAGGAGATATTCAAACTTTTAGATGAGTTTTGTCCTGAACATACTATTCTGGCAAGTAACACATCCAGTCTGAAAATGGATGAAATGATGCTAGAAGTATCTGATGACAGGAAAAAACGTATGATCATCAACCACTGGTATAATCCGCCACATTTAATGCCCATCATAGAATTATCATTTTTCGGGAATATGCCTGAAGATATTTATAAAGAAGTTGAGCAGTTGTATATTTCTATCGGGAAACAAACGGTTAAAGTATTAAAAGATGTACCGGGTCTTGTGGCTAATAGAATCCAGCAGGGTGTAGCAAGAGAAGTATTCTCATTGATAGAAATGGGTGTTGCGGCACCAGAAGATATTGATAAAGCATTGAAATTCGGGCCTGCATTCAGGTATGCAACAACAGGTCAGTTAGAAATTGCTGATTTTGGTGGTTTAGATATATGGTGCATTGTAGGAGACAATTTATTGAAGGTAATGGACAATTCAAAATGCGCCAATGCTTTATTAAGGCAAAAAGTAGAAGAAGGTAAACTTGGCATCAAATCTGGCGAAGGATTCTACAAATATTCTGTTTCTGAAGTCAATGAGATCAAGAAAAAGTACACCAAAAAATTGATTCGTCAATTGAAAGCATCCAAATTCTATATATAAAAAGCAATCATACAAGGGTCAAAAACAGGCGGATTTCAAATGGTATTTTGCTGTCATATGAAGGATATTGAGGGTTTTAATCAACTCAAATCAAAAAATAAACAAGGGGGAATTGAATATGTTATGGAAATTCTCGAAAAAATTCCAATTTGCGGCTGACAAAATTATTCCGGATTCTTTTGTTTTTTGTATTATTCTTACTTTGATTGTATTCGCATTGGGTTTAGTATTAACGGACACCGGTATATTAGATATGGTGCTGCATTGGTACAGTGGTTTATGGACAATGATTGCTTTTGCATTCCAGATGTCATTCATGGTTGTTTGCTGCGGTGCTGCAGCCAAGGCACCCCAAATAGAGAAACTGCTGACTAAGCTGGCTAAGTTGCCAAAGTCAAGAGAAATAGCCATGGTGATTTTATTGGTTTTCGGATTCGCTTCAAGTTTGATTAACTGGGCATTTTCGTTAATCTTGACCCCAATTCTTGCCATGAAGCTTTCCAGGCATGTAAAAGGACTGCATTTTCCTTTAATGATAGCAGCAGGGTATTCAACTATGATATTGGGGCAATGCTGGTGTCCGGTCGCTTCAGTGTATGCACTAATTGCATCCAAAGGGCATTTTATGGAAGAGGCCATTGGTGTTATTACTCAATCAACATCAGTATATAATCCGGTCAATACTGTATTATTCTTCATTTTAGCCGGTGTTACAGTTTTGCTTGGAGTTTTGACAAAGCCTTCGGATGATGAAGTAGTTGTTTATGAAGGGGGAGGGAATGATTTAACTGCCACAACAGTTGAAGCTGAAAATACTGAAATTACATTAGCGGATAGAATGAATAACAGCAGATTTTTGATGATTATCCTTGGGATTGCCGGTTTTGTGTACATTGTCCATTCTTTTGCAACTAAAGGGTTCATTCCTTCATTAAATTTTAATTTTGTGATATTCCTTTTCTTAACCTTAAATACTTTCTTATACAATACACCGCAGAAATTTGTGGCAGCGTTTAGAGATTCCATGAAGCCCGCCACCCAAGTCATGATGCAGTTCCCCTTCTACGGAGGGATTATGGGTATGATGTCAGGTTCCGGGTTAACACTTATCCTGGCAGACGCACTGGTCCAAGTCGCCACAGTAAAAACTCTGCCATTCTTTGCATATTTGTCATCATCCATTATTAACCTGTTTGTGCCTTCCCAAGGGGGACAGTGGATTGTCCAAGGACCTATCCTGGTTAAGGCAGCACAAGCAATGAATGCCGATTTGCCGTTGATAATCAATGCATTTGTTTATGGCGATGAAGCAACCAACCTGATTCAACCGCTGTATGTCATACCTGCGCTTTCATTAGTAGGCATGAAGCTTAAACATGTATGGGGGTTTATGGCATTCATCTGGTTTGCATGGTTTATTGTTACTTCAATAGGGCTTCTGACACTTCCGGCAATTTTAATGTAAATATTGCTAATAGCATAAGTAATCCTGCCGGTCAAGCGTACTTTCAGCATACGGGCTGCGGAGGCAAAAAAACCATAGATATCCATACAAATACGTCAAATATTTTGTACGCTGCCAATGCGCTCTACAAGCCGTACGATATTCATGCAGCAATCATAGAAGGCAGGCAGTTTCCTATATCTTTGATGCACAGCAGAAAGCCGCCCTGTTTCATCAGACAGGGCGGCTTTTATCTTTTTTGTCGCAGAGGACTATCGTTGGAATTGTTCCCTGTGCAGCACTTCATCCAGGCTGCGCTTACTTTTCACAGGATTCTCCGCCGGGTATCCCAGTGAGATGAGGGATACCAGGGTATATTCCTGCGGGACCGAAAGCAGCCGGGCTATGTCTTCCCCGTATTCCTTGCCATGGCCTGCCACCCAGCAGGAACCTATACCGTGGGCCTTGGCAGCCACCATTATATTCTGGGTTGCCGCAGAACAGTCTTCCAGGAAATATTTTTCACCTTTTTTGCCGAATACCGCCACGCAGGCCGGGGCATCAGCTATAAACCTGCCATAGGTGGCCTTTTGGGCAATATCCCTGCGCTTTTGTCTGTCGGTAACCAGTACGAAGGCCCAGGGCTGCTTGTTGTTGGCGGTAGCAGCCATCATGCCGCATTTTATAATATCCTCAAGAATTTCGCCGGGCACCTGCTTATCCAGGTATTTTCTCACGCTTCTTCTTTCTTTCAGTGCCTGTATTGCATCCATCATGATCGCTCCCTTCCGTTATTTTCCCAGGGACAAGGGGATGATTCTTCTGTCCCTTTTCTGCTTTCTCCCGGTTTAACCACCCGTGGAGAAGGTCCACACTGGTAGCAGTTCCATTTTATTGTTTCCCTGTTGATATGATTTAAAACATGCAGGTTACCACCGCGGCAATCACAGGACAACCGTCTGCTGCCGGGAGATGGCAGGGAGAATGACATTATAAGGCTGCAGTATATCCACGTCTATGTCAAAGACGTTCCTGATATTTTTTGCTGTCAGTGCCCTGCGGGGAGAACCGGATGACACTACCCTGCCCTCCTTCATCAGGACAACACTGTCGCAGTAACGGGCTGCCAGGTTTATATCGTGCAATACTACCAGGGCGGTAATGTTCATGGTATGACACAGAGTGCCTATCAGATTGATGATGCTGATCTGGTGCTTGATATCCAGGTGGGATACCGGTTCATCCATCAGCAGAATAACAGGTTTTTGGGCAAGAGCCCGGGCAATGAATACCCTCTGTCTTTCACCGCCGCTCAGCTGGTTTGCTATCCTGTTTTTCAGGTCCCATGTCCGGGTGAGTTCCATGGCTTCCCTGACCGCTTCGCGGTCTTCCCGGCTCTCACGCTGGAAGCGTTTCAGATAAGGCATTCTGCCCATCATTACTACATCGTAGGCTGTAAAGCTGAATTCGGTGATGGACTCCTGGGGTACATAGCCTATTAGTTTTGCCTTTTCTTTTGTGTTAAGGCTTTTCACGGCTCTGCCCAGGATACTTACCTCCCCCTTCTGGGGTTTCAGGTATCCCGAGATGTTTCTCAACAGAGTGGTTTTGCCACAGCCGTTGGGACCCAGTATTCCGGTGAACTGACCTTTGCCGGCAGTCAGGTCGACGCCCTTCAGTATTGTATTGTCTTCATACCTGAAATGGAGATTTTGAACCCATACAGCTGTCATTTCATATCATCCCTTCTACCATGGCGTAACCGCCGGTAGTTCTTTACAGGCCGGGCTATGCTAACAGACTGGCAAGTTTCATTCCGGGTTTCCTGTTTCAGCCGGGGGGTAACAGACGCTAACACTCCCATTGGTCTGACTAGCATTCAGACGGAGTAAAAATGCCATCTGAATGAAGTTTCACTATTATGTTAAGGATTTGTTGGTTCTCAGTATATACAGAAAAAACGGGCCTCCAAAGGCAGCGGTAATTATTCCTATGGGGATCTCCACCGGTTGTACCACTGTCCTGGAAAGGGTATCGGCAAATACCAGGAAGATTGCCCCGAAGACTGCGCTGAAGGGTACCAGGACCCTGTTGTCGGGTCCTACCAGCAGTCTGGTGATGTGGGGGATTATCAGTCCCACAAATCCGATGATACCGCTGACAGAAACAGCAGTAGCCGTAACCAGTGAGCCGCACACCAGGATAATATTTTTGACCCTTTCTATATCAATACCCAGGTGTTCTGCTGTTTCTTCCCCCATTACAATTGCGTTCATTTCCCGGGAAAATATGTACATGACAGAAACGCCTGCCAGGATAACAGGCAGCGACACTGCAACCTGCTTCCAGGATACCAGCTCCAATCCTCCCATCATCCAGAAGACGATATTGGAGAGCTCGTGGTTGTTAAAGAACATCATCAGAGATATTACAGCCGACAAAAAAGCACTGACTGCCACCCCGGTAAGGAGCATTGTGGTCATCGGGATGCGGGAGCCTTTCTTTGCCAGGGCTATTACAAGGTATATGGTTACCAGGCCGGTTGCAAATGCAAAGGCTTCGGTTCCCAGCAGGCCCATCCCCAGTACCATGGCAACGGTTGCTCCCAGGGCTGCTCCATTTGAAATTCCCAGTATATAGGGATCTGCCATGGGGTTATGCAGCAGTCCCTGAAAAAAAACGCCACTCACAGACAGTCCCAGACCTACTGCTGCAGCCTCAATAATTCGAGGAAGCCGGAGACCTAGCAGTATGGTGGTGTATGTTGGGTCACCATTTCCGGATAAAACCGCAATTACGTCCCCCGGAGGAATTGTGACAGCTCCGACGACAGCCGAGATACCGATTATAAGAATAAGTATGATTATGGATACTATGCAGCCTGACAGATGTTTCTTTTTCAATTTTATCTCTCCATTGAAGGGGGAAGCAACACTCATAACTAGAAGACTTCCGGATGAAGGAACCTTGCTATTTCTTCCAGGCCCTGTACTATCCTGTAAGATGCTCTGGATATTATGTTATCGTCACTTACTACAAAGACCCTGCCGTTCTTTACGGCAGCCGTATCTTTGTACCCCGGCATATTGAACAAATTTTTTACATTCCCTGCATGGGGAGAGGTTATTATTACATCGGGATTTTTTTCTACCATCTTTTCCACGCTGTACTGTATCCAGCCTTCTGCTTCATCCACTATATTCTCGCCTCCGGCTATGGATAACAATTCATCTATAAAAGTTCCCCTGCCGGTGGTCCAGTTTCCGTTTGAATATACCAGGTAGAACACCTTTATCCTGGGCTGTTCTGATACCAGGTCTTCTATCCAGGCCATCTTTGCTTCTATTTCTTTGATTAGCTCTTCACTTTCCGGCTGGGTACCTGTGACAGTGGAAATAAGTGAAATGGACTGAGGGATCTGTTCCAGTTCCTCTGCTTCAAGCATAATAACAGGTATACCGAGGTTTTGCAGTGCATCCATGCTGGCCTGACCTGACAGGGTGGACGCAAATACTATATCCGGCTTCTGCTCTACTATGGCTTCTATATTCGGCCCCTTAAATCCTCCAACTTTGGGTGCGGTTTCGACTTCCGGCGGAAAATCGTCGTATTCGGTAACTCCCACAATCCTGTCTCCAACGCCCAAAGCGAACAGAATTTCGGTAGTGGCCGGGGATAAGGAGACTATTCTCTGCGGGGGTTTCTCCAGCACGACTTCCCTTCCAAGGAAGTCCACAATGGTCATGGGGTATCCTGACGGTATAGTATCATCCTGTTCCGCGTTTTTGTCCTGTGAGCATGCAGCAGCAGTAAAAATAAGTACAAGCATAATAAGGGTGATGCAAAGTTTTCTTGATTTCAAAATTGTTTCCCTCCCAAGTACGCCATTTTCCTTTTGAAGCCGTAAAGAAATTATTAAAACCTGCCTTTCATCAGGCAGGTTTCTGGCGATGCAGCACACCGCACCTTCCCTCCGAAGGCCAAGCATTGAGCCTTAAGGCAGGTTTCCTGGCTTGCGATTCATCCTTCACCCGGCCTTCCCGTTTCCAGTGGCTATTCGGGCCTGTCATCGCTTACAGTAGCGGGGGCTGCAACGGATTCTCACCGTTTTCCCTATTATCCCGTAAAGGGTCCATAAGGCTGTGATATTTGGTTTTCGATTGTATTGTACCACTTGGGAATGACGGGGGTCAAGCAAAATGATTTTCCCGATCTTAGAAAACAAAAAGAGCGCCACCAAGCACTCCCATCATTTTATCTCTTTTGCATCAGTTCATTAAGATAGTTTCAAGATAATTTCGGTTTTACTCCTGTAGTCACTTAATTCGCTTAATAATAAATTCCTCGTGTTTAAGCACTTCTGATTGTATGCGGTTCAATTTTTCTGTGTTATGCTTATAACCATCGAACAGAGCATCAAGCTTTTTGCCGTGGTCTTGTTCAATATTGAGTACGGTTTTCTCCACTCTATCCAGTCTCTGGTTTACCTCTTCAAATCTTTGGTCTATCATTTCAAATCTTTGGTCTATCATTTCAAATCTTTGGTCTATCATTTCAAATCTTTGGTCTATCATTTCAAATTTTTGGTCTATCATTTCAAATCTTTGGTCTATCATTTCAAATCTTTGGTCTATTTTTTCAAATCTTTGATCTATTTTTTCAAATCTTTGATCTACCTTTTCAAATCTTTGATTTATACTCTTAAATCCGTCTTTCATTTCAGAATATATCTGTCCTATTAGTTGAAGTAATTTATCTTCGTTATTCACATCCATCATCCTTTCCTTCTATAAATCATCGCTTGCAACTTCTTTATCTTCAGTATAGTACCCATGGTCAATTTTTGCAAGTTCTAAAGGGTATATTTTCTATTAGCATTTCATCATCTCTTTTTCAACGTTCCATTCGAATTATACTTGCTATCCAAGAACTCAATATATATACTCGGCCTTCTTTATATCCTCATGGGACAGACCAGAGGTGTCCAGGTTATGCTCTAAAATCTATAACATACGAAAAAGCTCTTTCATGGATTAGTATTAGACCTATACCGGGAAAGAGCTTTTTCAGCATTAACATTTCTTTATGATGTGTTTTCATCATTTGTCTGCGAATACTATGGCGATATCTTTCTTAGTTCCACTTAATCATCCTTTTCTCCAGCCAGGAGACAAACTGGTACATGAGAGCAGCCAGGATGGCAAGGATGATAACACTGGTCATAACCAGGTCCAGTTTGAATACCTGTCCTCCATATACTATAAGGTATCCCAGCCCTGCCTTGGACACCAGGAATTCTCCCACTATCACTCCGACCCATGCCAATCCCACATTTATTTTCATTGCCGAGACTATGGTGGATATGCTGGCAGGAAGCATCACTTTGCGTAGTATCTGCAGTCTGGTAGCTCCGAAGGTTTTGAGAAGCTTTATCTTGTCTTCGTCTACCTGCCTGAAACCGTTGTATACTCCAATGATGGTGACCACCAGGGATATAATCAGGGCCATTGTAATAATAGCCGGCATGCCTGCGCCGATCCACACCAGGATAATGGGCCCGAGGGCTATCTTGGGCAGGCTGTTAAGGACAACCAGGTAGGGGTCCAGGACCCGGGCGAGGAAATCCGACCACCACAGCAGTATGGCAATACCGATACCCAGAAGGGTGCCCGAAACGAAACCGCCTATTGTTTCCAGAAGGGTGTAACCTATGTGTATATACAGACTGCCGTTTTCATGGAGGCCTATAAGGGTTCTGAACATCCTGGAGGGCTGACTGGTTATGAAGGAATCAATAAACCCGTAATTTGCAGCCAGTTCCCACATTACAAAAAATAGAACAAGAATAGCCACCTGGGTAACTCTGACAAATATTTCATTTTTCCTTATATCCCGTAGGAATGCCAGGTGCTCTTCAGACACCTGTTTTTGCCGGTCATGTATTATTTTCTGGTTATACATGTACATCCAGCTCCTTCCATATCCTATTGAAGTAGATTCTGAATTCAGGAGCTTCACGGCTCTTTAAAGGTGAACGTTCTTCACAGGAAAGTTCTATCCTGTGAATGTTTTTGATCATACCCGGTCTTTTTGTCATTACCACTACCCTGTCAGCCATTGATATAGCTTCTGCTATATCATGGGTAACCATTAATGCGGTTTTACCTTCTTTTTTCAGGATTATACCGATTTCATCGGCTATGGCCAGTCTTGTCTGGTAGTCCAGGGCGGAAAATGGTTCATCCATAAGCAGTATTTCCGGTTGAACTGCAAGAGTTCTGATTAATGCCGCCCTCTGCCGCATGCCTCCTGAAAGCTGCCTGGGATAATGGTGCTTGAACTCCCCCAGCCCGTATGTGTCAAGCAGCCCCTGGGCAAAGGCCCTTGTCTTTCCATTTAATTTATTCTGGATTTCCAGTCCGATCATTACATTTTCCAGGATGGTCCTCCATTCGAACAGGTGGTCTCGCTGAAACATATACCCTATATCCTTGCTGGTACCTTCAACTTTTCTGCCATTTATCAGGACCCTGCCGGTGGAAGGCTTTATAAGGCCGGAAATAATGGACAACAGGGTTGATTTGCCACAGCCACTGGGTCCCACAAGGACCACAATCTCTCCGCTGTGTATGTCGAAGGAGATATCCTGAAGGGCCTGCGTTTCACCTTCCAGAGAATGGTAGGTCATGCCAATATTATTAATCTCCACAGCTTTCGATTTTTTCATCTGTCCGCCTCCTCCGGGAGAATAGATACACATATTATTTTATTCAACGGTGAGACATATGGTGAGGATTTAATTGAAGTAAGGAGGGGGATAAAATTCCAATTTTTTTTGCCTGTTTTTATAGTTTTAAGTTTTCTGCTTCTAATCATATTATATACGGGCAGTATTACAAACAATTATTAAATATACACGCAGCGTCAGGTTATCTCCGCAGTGCCACCCATTAATTTTTCTTTGATGATATGAAGTTTTTTGATAAAATTAATATATCTGTAAATAGCTTTTTTCATATTCTTTTTTTATATAACTGAAGGGCATTATAAGAATATAACCATGCATCAGGATAAATACAGGGAACATTTTCTCCCTTCAGAACGTCCAATAATATGGCTGATTGTCGTATTAATAAATAAAATAGGAGATAAAGGGGTGTCGTAGAAATGTATGTAAAATTAAAGCATTGCAGCTGCCATTTGGTTGTGTTACTTCTGCTTACTCTTGCTCTTATTCAGTGGAATATACCTCCTGGGCTGGCTGCCGGCGATATCAAGCTGGTTATAGACGGTGAAAGTATCGAAAGTTCACCGTTGCCGGTAATTCAGAATGACCGGGTACTGGTGCCGGTGCGTCTCGTTTCGGAGAAATTGGGTGCACAGGTGGAATGGGACGGGCAAAACAGGACTGTATATATTGTGAGAGGGAACCGTTCGGTACTTTTACGGATTGACAGCCGTCTGGTCGAGTACGATACGGGAGAGAAAGTTTTTAGTTTGAGTGATGTGCCTGCGCAAATTATCGGCGACCGCACTTTCGTGCCCATCCGTCTGGTCAGCAATGCTTTGGGGGTAACGGTGGGATGGGAGGGCGCCAGCAGGACAGTATATGTTGATTCCAGCCAGGTCGCAGATATTACACCCTTTTTTGATATGAAATTATCATCCGTTCAGCCCGGACAGGTGATGACCGGGAATACAGAACTGCAGTCATCTTTTCCGGGGACGGTGCCGGCTGGAGCTGCGGAGATCCGATATCTCCTCCTTAACCCTGAAACAGGACGGGGAAGGATTATTGCCAGGGGGAGCGGTATGACCGAAAAATATCACTGGCTGCCGGATCTGCAGGATAATGGGCAGCGGGTTCTTGTGGCTGCTGTCTATGATGGGGATGGATGTTTTCTGGCCGGGGATGCCGTTCGGGTGCAGGTAGCGGTGGTTCCCAGGGTGTCGTTAACCGGACTGGCCCAGGGACAGGTGATAAAGAATACTGTTTCTCTGGGAGTCGATTTGAATTTCGTGGCTTCTTATGTCAAATATGAGATTGCAAACAAGGATAAAGATAAGGTGTTTGTATCTGAAGAATCCGATCCCCAGGGGGTGTATAATTGGACACCGATGATGGAGGATAATGGAAACATTTCCTTCAGGGTGATAGCCTATGACCATACGGGACAGGCCTATGCCAGTCAGGTTCTTACCGCTAAGGTTGATGTGCCCCGAAAACTGGAATTGAGAGGGGTCAGAAGCGGCAGTACGGTGAAGAAGCCGGTTACGCTATGGGTTTCCCGGAATTTCCAGGTCAGTCAGACCGAATATGTGCTGAAAGATCCGCAGACAGGAGAGGAAGAGGTGCTGGCCCAGGTCGGGTACACAAGTTACCGGTGGTTCCCCGGCCCGGAGCTTACAGGAAACAAAGAACTGCTGGTCCGGGTCAAGGACACTTCAGGAGTTATCCATACAAGCGACAGTGTGGCTATCAGGCTGACGGGTGCTCCCATGTTGCTGTTGGAAGGAGTGGGACCCAAGCAGGTAGTGACCGGTTCGTTAAAGCTCACGGCATCAAGCAATGTTACTTTGGACAGTATCCAGTACATCCTGATCAACCCCAAAACAGGAGCGAAAAGGGTTATTGCCGGGGGTAATGATGCCCGGGCCGAATATATCTGGACACCGGGCCAGGGGGACGATGGAGAATGGGAGATGCAGGCTGAAGGGATTTTGCCTTCAGGAATAAAAATTACCAGCGAAGTCATTCCGTTCAAAGTGTATCTTGGCACTGTCTATCCGGCCAAGCCGATAACGGAGAAAAGCGAATTTCTAGGTCTGGTATCCGGTTTAGCCAGCCAGTCATGGCAAAAAACAGGCATGTCCGCAGCATTGCAAGCTGCTCAGGCCATTCTGGAAACAGGCTGGGGACAGAGTGTTCCGGTAGATAAATATTCAGGGAAATTTTCGTATAACCTGTTCGGCATAAAGGGAACGGGTCCTGCCGGATCAGTAGTCTCAAACACCTGGGAAGAATACAATGGACAGGCCTTCCGTGTTGATGCCAACTTCCGGGCTTATAACAGTGTGGACGAGAGCTGGGCAGACCATAAGAGACTCCTGCTCACGGTCGACAGGTACCAGCCCTTCAGGGAAGTGATGCATGACAGCACCCAGGGTGCCTGGGCTTTAAGAAGAGCCGGTTATGCCACTGATTCCAAATACCCGCTGAAACTTATGGATATTATTGAACGATATGAACTTAAAAAACTTGATGAAGTGGGTATCTGATACTCTTATAAATATGTGGAAAACATAACCCAGGCCTTGACTGCAAATAATCAAAAATATAAAATACAGTTATGAATATCAATGAGAATGATAAATTATTGAATACATTAAAACAACGGAAAACGACACCTAGTCTTGTAGCAGAGATTCTGCGAAATGCAATATTGCATGGTGAACTGAAAGGTGGCGAGCAGCTCCGACAGGCAGAAATAGCTGAGCAATTCGGGATGAGCAGAATTCCTGTCAGAGAGGCCTTAAGGCAACTTGAGGCAGAAGGCCTGGTTACTTTTGCCCCACACCGGGGGGCAACCGTCTCTATACTTTCAGCTAAAGAGGTCCGGGAGATTTATGAGATTAGGATGTTGCTGGAGATAGGAGCGATGCGATTCGCTCTGCCTTGCCTGACAGAAAAAGATTTGCTTAAAGCAGAAAAAGTTATTGAGCAAATAGATAGAGAAGAGAATTCTTCCAAATGGACCGAACTTAACTGGAAATTCCATTCAACACTTTATTCTGCGGCTGATCGTCCCAGACTTATGGCAATGATAAATAACCTGCATACTAATGTGGCTCCATACATGCGTATTTATTTGTCCTTAATGAATTATCAGCGTAAATCCCAGGAAGAGCACCGACAAATACTGGAGGCATGTAAAAAGAAAGATGAAAGTGCTGCGATAGAAGCCATAGAAAAGCATTTGAGTACTGCCAGAGAATTGCTGGTTGATTATCTGGACCAGAAGGCACAAATGCAAAAGGCAAAAGAAAGGGATAAATAGCGAATCTGTATATATAGACTTGGAATACCAGTCAAAATGTTTCCATATGTTACAATTAATATTTCAGCACGTTTATCCCGGTTTCTCTAATTATTGTTTTTAACCTTTCCATCTCATTATTATCCGGAGGCTTGATGTCATCCAAATTGTATTTCAATCCCAGTGATTTATACTTACCTTTACCCAATTCATGGTAAGGCAGCAGTTCGATTCCTAAAGCATTAACCAGGTTTTCACGGACAAATTTGGCGGTAGCTTTTATATTAACTATGCTGTCATTGATTGAGGGTATAATCGGGATCCTTATTACTAAAGGGATTTTTTCTTGTGAAATTTTACAGGCGTTTTCCAAAATCTTTTTGTTAGAAGTTCCTGTAATGCATTTGTGAATTTCTGTGTCCATATGTTTGATATCCAAAAATATGAGCTTCATTTGTTTCAAAATATCTTTATTTTCTTCCCAAGAAAAATACCCGCATGTTTCTATAATTGTACTAAGTCCTAAAACATTACATTCTCTGAGTATACTCCTGACGAATTCAGGTTGGAGCAAAGGTTCTCCCCCGGAAAGAGTTATTCCGCCCCCGGATTGCGTATAAAAAATCATATCTTTTTTTATTTGTTTTATTACTTCACCGGTTGTCATGTGTTTACCTATCAGCTCTCTGGCATTGCTGTAACAGGCTTCCAGACATTGTCCGCAAGCTATACAATCGATTCTATTGTTAAAACCATTTTCAGCAGCCGGTAATGCTACTGCCTGCGGGCACGCTTCCTCACAATAGCGACAATTTGTGCATTTATCAGGGAATATGGCTATTTGGGGTTTCATAACCCAGGATTCCGGATTCGCACACCACAGGCAACTTAAGGGGCATCCCTTCAGGAATACCACTGTCCTGATACCTGGACCGTCATTGGTTGACCAGCGCTGGATTTCGAATACTATTCCTTGGGTTTCATTATTACCATTCTCCATTGTCAAGTGACCTCTGCAATTACTCATTGGACCAACCCCCTTATTTAAGTGTAACAGTCCGCAAAATCTCGGAGATATTCCGATGGGGACATTGTTATTTCTCTGCAGACATTCCTGCCCACAGAGGAATACAGAAACTTTATCCGATGGGCTACCGCTACTAATACTCCTGTCCTCTTAGGCAGGAAATAAGGGCACTACGGGCCCCAGGCTAACAGGTTCTAAGCTTCAGAAGGGGGTTAAAACCTCCCCTGAAGCTTAGGGTTCTATTTATCAGATGTGTCCCCTGAGCGCATATCTATAGTTTTTTATATGATGTACGTTCAATTATTGCATCCTGGACTTCTTTTGACAGGGTTACAAATTTTGCACTGTATCCAGCCACTCGCACAAGGAGATTTGCATGTTTCTCAGGATGTTTTTGAGCATCTTTTAAGGTCTCCGGTGAAACAACATTAAACTGGACATGGAATGCTCCCAGCTCAAAATAAGCGCGGATTAAAGCTGCTAGATTGTTCAGGCTATTATCATTTTCCAATGCCTCGGGATTAAATTTGAGGTTCAGTAAGGTTCCTCCCGAATGGCTTTCATGACTGATCTTTGATATGGATTTCATGGCTGCAGTGGGGCTGGTTATATCTGTGCCTGCATGAGGTGAGCAACCTTCTGTCAGTGGCGTCATAGCCAGTCTGCCATCAGGAGTAGCGCCCAATACAGCACCCATAGGCATATAATTTGAAATGCCCATAAATGCTGAATTAAAAGGTTTACCCCACCAGTCCCTGTATTTACGCAGTTCCTCATGAACAAAATTGGTTAGTTCAACTGCAAAAGCATCTACATAGTCATTATCATTACCATACTTAGGACACCGGAGGGCCATTTGCCTAAGCCATTCATATCCTTCCCAGTTATTTTCGAGGGCATTATATAATTCCTGCATGCTTACTTTCTTTTCTTCAAAGACCAACTGCTTTACTGCTGCAAAAGAATTAACCACATCAGCCAGACCAATACTTGTCACCACAGCTCCAACCGTATAAGCGGCACCACCTTTACTTAAATCCCTGCCGCTTTCAAGACAGCCACCTACCAATGCCGACATGAAAGGCCTCGGGACTATTTCGGCATTAACCTCTTGTGCAACAACTGTGGCTATCACCGAATGTTTTATTAGATTTGCAAGCTGCAGGTAATATGCTTTTTTAAACTCCTCAAATGAATTGAAACTCACAGGGTCTCCGGTACATAACCCCATCTGTTGTTTAGTGATACGACTCTTGCCGTTATTTAAAGCATACTCTATGGCTGCTGCAAGGTTTAGATTTACTGCAGATGTCCATTCACCTATTTTCCTGAAATGCGGGACTACACAGCCACAGTTACTCCAATCCCTGGCATCTTCAGGGGCTAGTCCTGCAGCAAGAAGCATTTCCATTCCGGTACGGTCATTATGAATTGCCGGAAAACCTGTACCTACTCTTACAAGTTTGCATACATCCAACAGAAATTCAGGGGGGCAGCTGGAATGAATTCTGACGCTTAACCCTGGTTGATGTGTCCTTGTGTCTGCTGTAGCCTGCAAACACATATAAGAAATATCGTTGGTAGCATCGGTTCCATTTCTTTTCCTTCCTCCCACTGTAAGGTTTTGAAAAGAATTAT
This sequence comes from Clostridium thermobutyricum, assembly GCA_016842005.1. Lineage (GTDB taxonomy): Bacteria > Bacillota > Clostridia > Ch29 > Ch29 > JAENYD01. The sequence continues at coordinate 137,186 of JAENYD010000002.1, forward strand.
ATCCGGCAAAGTAATTGGCAGTATTTTGGGATATGGCCCACACCCATTCAGACAGTTTTATCCATAGGCAGTCAAGCAATTCCTGCGCCTGCTCAATGGTTAATCGTTTATTTTCTATATCATTTTTATAGAAAGGATATGTGTATTGGTCAAATCGCCCTAGATTGAAAGCAAGAGGATTTTCCGAGAGAATTCCACCTATCTGGACAAACCAGATCATTTGAAGGGCTTCCCAAAGATCTCTCGGTGGATTACCGGGGACTTGTCTGCAAACTCTGCTGATCTTCATAAGTTCTTCTCTTCTTTTTTCATTTTTTTCTGTCGCCGCCATTTTTCTGGCTTTTTCACTATATCTGTTGCCAAGAGTTATTATGCCTTCACACACTTCAACTATAGATGTATAGAAGTTCATTTTTTCAATGCTTTCATGGTTTATCGGTTCGAGTTTCTCAAGATAGTTATTGGCATCTTCTTTTATACCAAGGAATCCTTTTTTGAATATTATATCCTGGTAGTCAGGTGTAATCTCTCCAACGGCACTACGCCACTTCGAGTCATTATCTACAATACCTGTATCTACGCTTATTTTTGCTGTCTCCTCAGGTATTCTCGCAAGATATGCTTCTTCCAGAGAATTACCTTTCCAGTATGGAAAGATATAATTTTTTAAAAGCTCTTTGTCCTCATCTTTTATTTTATAGGGATCCTGTTTCCTTGTTTCAAAAGTATCCATTTCGTCTTCAACCCATTTCCAGGCGATTTCAGGACATACCAATGCAGAACGCCTGGCCTTACCTGTCTGACCTACAATTAACTCATTATCGTTAATAATTACGGGTATTGCTCCACAAACTTCCCTGAAGGCCTTAGCTCTTCTTATTATAACCGGTTGGCCTTCAGTTTTCTCATGGGATTTGGTGAATGCCAGTGCTCGGGCAATACAAATAGTAGGGCTTGCCTCATCAAATCTTTTCTTAAGCTGTTGAATTCTTTCACTGGGTCGCTTCTTCTCATCAAACATATTTTTATTCCCCCTTTAATAAAGTAGAAATTTAACTCATTTTTTCAGTTATGATGTATAGCTTTTTGAAAATATCACCCTGGTTTTCCGAAAGTTTGACAGTATAAGTTTTTATAGAATTGTATGCATGCATGGGTTGAATTATTGACGAGGGAGTACTTATTTCAAACATAAATATTGTATATTGTATATTGTATACATTATTTATTTATATTATATACCTCTGCCATTGTTATGTCAAATGTGTCAGGGGGACGGTTCTTCTGACAATGTTGTCAGAAGAACCGTCCCCCTGACAGAGAAGAACCGTCCCCCTGACAGAGAAGAACCGTCCCCCTGACAATGGAAGAAAATGGTGTGCTAAAGTATACATTTTTTTTGCCGAAAAGAATAATTAGGAAATCATATTTTACTATTGTGCGGGAAAAGCACGTGTATTACGTAATATCAAGCGTATTAAATCTGTATATGGAGGGGGTATTATGGAGGAAAAACAGTTGGTGGTATTCAGGTTGAACCAAGGGGAATACGGTATAGACATTATGATAGTGAAAGAAATAATCAGATATCAGAAGATAACCGAAATACCTGATGCTCCGGAGTTCGTAGAGGGTGTGATAAATTACAGGAGTAAAGCTGTCCCCATAGTGGACCTGAACAAAAGATTTAATCTGACATCCGGAGACGTAGGTGACAGCACAAGGATAATTATTGCCAACTTTGGGGACAAGCAGTTGGGGTTTAAAGTGGATGCAGTGGATGAAGTCCTGAGGATCCCGGAGGAAGACATAGAACAGGTGTCTGATATTGCAGTAAATATTGACAAACACTACATAACGGGTATTGGGAAGCTGGAAGACAGGCTTATAATTTTACTTGACCTGTCTAAGATACTGAGTGATGACGAGAAGGCAGAACTTCAGGAAGTACAGTCAGGGCTATAATAATGTAGAATTATCTCAACGGATTCTGCATGAAAGGGGACTGTTTAAGTTATGAAAAATGTTTTACGAATCAGGCTTATGGTAATGTTTCTGGCACTTACCATAATACCGATGATAGTATTAGGATTTTTTTCACTCAATAAATCGGTTAGTGTAATGGAAAATGAACTGAATCAGTCGGTAAAAGGGACAATGGTTCAGACAAACAATGCCTTTAATGATTATCTTAATAAAGTAGGTACATCCCTGAGTCTTATGGCGGTCAACGACTATGTAATGGATGCATATACCAGTGAAGAAGCGGTAAATAACATGTTTGTTGATTTTACCAAATATATTGATAACTATCCTGATATACAGTACATCTACCTGGGACTGGATGACGGGAGGTTTCTTGTATATCCTTCCTTTGACATACCCGAAGGTTTTGACCCCAGGCAGAGGCCATGGTATCGGGATGCCCAGGCGAACAGCGGCAAGCTGGTCTGGACAGAACCTTACATTGATGTAGCTACCTCAGAATACATAATAACTGCTGTTAAAGAACTAAAGGACAGGCAGGGCAATGTGGTCGGGGCTATAGGTGCAGATGTTAATCTTCAAAAACTGACGGGCTTGATATCTGAAATAAAGCTAGGCGAAAGAGGATATTCTTTTATCATTGACAGTAAAGGGGTGGTTGTAGCCCATCCCGACAAAGAGCTTATCGGTACCAATTTAATCGAAAAGCATGAAGGTCTGAAGACTATACTCCAGGAGCAAGAGGGCTCCATGGAGTATAGTTTCAACAACGAGGAGCAGCTTCTCAGCTTTGTAACAAATAATACAACAGGCTGGAAGATAGTCGGGGCTATATATAAGAGCGAACTGGTAGGCAAGTTAAACAGTATAAAAACAACAATTATGCTTGTAGGAGTGATAGCCGTCCTGCTGGCGTCGGGAGCGGCAGTAGTCATATCTGCCAATCTTACCGGAGGTATAAGCGCAATGGTTGTTCATGCAGGCATAATAGCCAGAGGAGACTTGAGCGCCAGTATTCCTGAAACCTTTCTGAACAAGCAGGATGAAGTGGGAGGTCTGGCAAGGGCTTTCAATGAAATGCAGTGGAACATACGGAATCTTATCCGGGAGGCAAGGGATACCGGTCTGGCAGTAGCTTCCTCCGCCAAGCAGATGTTAACCTCAACCGAAGAGGCCAGCCGGGCATCCGAAGAAATCACGCAGACCATTCAGGACCTTGCTCAGGGGGCAAACGATCAAGCTTCGGCAGCCCAGAGCGGCAGCCAGATAGTAGAAAAACTTGTGACGGGTTTGAGCCATATAACATCAAATATGGAGATGTCAGAGCAACTGACCTTAAAGGCAAAAGAGACGGCCGAATCTGGCGTCAGCACTGTTGAATACCAGAAGAATAAGATGGAGGAGAACAAGCAGGCAGTTACAAATGTGGGCATGGAAATATCCAACCTGTCCGGTAAATCAAAGGAGATTGGTCAGATTATAGAGGTAATAAGTGATATTGCCGACCAGACAAATCTGCTGGCACTGAACGCTGCCATCGAAGCCGCTAGAGCAGGGGAGCAGGGCAGAGGTTTTGCAGTGGTGGCGGAAGAGATTAGAAAACTGGCGGAGCAGGTGAGTACATCCACCCAGAAGATAGATGAGATTATAAGGCAGATACAGAAAGGTGTGGAACAGGCAGTTGAGCAGATGGGTAAAGCGGAGGTCATAGTGGGTGAGCAGGCAGTGGCTGTGAACCAGACTACAAATGCATTCTATGACATGATGAAGGTAATTGAAGAAGTGGCGAACAAAATGCAGGATGTTGCCAAGGCAACCGAAGAATTGAACCAGAATGCCGTATTGGCCGGAACCGAAATACAGAACATTGCCAGCGTAGCAGAGGAAGGGGCTGCGGGGGCCGAGGAGATATCGGCTTCCACCGAGGAACAGGCGGCTGCTATCCAGGAGATGGCCAGTTCATCAGAAAACCTGGCGAAGCTGGCAAACAAGCTTCAGGAAGCCATAGATAAATTCAAGATATAATTCAGATTGTTAAAGACCCGCTGCAAAAGCATGCAGCGGGTCTTATAATTGCCGGACTGTCAATCCATGTCTAATTTTGGGGGATTTTTGCAGGAGGGATACAAGGGTCATTGTCAAATATCAAATTTAGTCAACCATATTGCTGGGGGTGGTGAGAGTGAGAGACGATAAGGAAGAGATAAAGAACAGGTACACCAGCATGACAGGTATTTTGAGCAGGATTGAGGAGCAGATTGAGAGGCACCCTGTTTTGAGTAAAGTCTGCCATGGAAACTGTAAAGACCTAAATGTCCTGAGGAAGGAGTATGGCGATGATGTTGTGAACTATGCTGTTGAACTAATAGACATATATGATAAGCTTGTAGCGTCAGAGAAAAGATTAAAGGGGTAAGAAGCAGTTAGGAGGAGTGGTATGTATAATTTAAAAAGCAAGATAGAAGAACTGAAGAGTAAAGTTGATAAAAAGGTTTGTGAAAAGGATGGACACGGGAACATGGACACCTTCATTGAACTCGCTGCCGAACTGGACAGTCTGATCGATGAATATATTGGGGCGACCGCCTCTGAGTATTCCAACAATTGTGAGTGTTCGGGAAAAGACAAAGATAAATCCCTTTATGGAACCAGGAACAGATAGGGTTAATGCTTCAAAACAAATTAATTACCTGTTATTTTTGCTTATGGCAGAGGATGATAGGAATAGCCGGTCATCATGTATCCTGTATGCCATTTTTATTTTTTTGTTTTTATCTTACAAAAATATCCACAAACATATCTTATTGTGTCAATTTGTAATATTAGAAGGAAAAATATAATAATATGCAGAACTATAGCATATAAGGATTTATCCATTTGTTATAGCCTTAAGGGTTCGGAGGTGTACGGCAAATGTGGAACTACGAGGATATAAGGAGTTTTTTCATCAGAGTTGCAGAGAGTTCAAAGAGGCGTCTCAGGGAGATCTCAGAGAAAGCAGTCGGTGACGACGGGCCAGCGTACAAAATACTGTATGATGATTGCCTGTCCAGGCTAAATGTGTATAGTTATTTAAACGACCGGTCTTTTCTGGTATCCTGCCAGCATTTGCAGAATGAACTCAGGCGATTGCTGGATAATCCGGTATCCATTCCTGAAGAGGCTTATGACGGGGAAGTATATAGAAGATGCTGGAAGACACACATTAAGGGACTTATGGCATTGTGCGAGAAAAACAATACCGGTGCTTAAAAACGTGACCATATTAGAAATTCTATGGGCTTAATCTGTTCTTTTCTTGTCCGTATGAATGCTGTAAAGTTCTGTACCATTCGTGTTGAAAGTATTTCTTAGGGAAATGGCCCGGAGGGACATAACCCGCGGATAAGACTGAAGATGTCTGCCTGTTTCTCTGTAATACGGGTTGATACCTTAATACCCTGTTTGAATGTACCTGTCGGTATGCACCCTTCAGGCCCTGAAAAGCCGTATACAGATATATATATTTGTAGCGCGTTTTATACCATTACCCCCCAATACCTGTCCGGCCTCGGGTTATGCCCTCCTTCTACCATTACCCAATATTTATTTTATTATTTATTCTATTGTCCTGATTGCCTCTTCGGCAAACTGTGTGGTCACTATTTTGTCGTAAGGGGCTCTTTTATCCAGTTCTCCGGCTGTCTGCATGATGTCCTGGAGGCGGTCCAGAGTTTCTGGGATCATCACAGGATTGGAGCACCATGTTTCCTGGTCTTTATATCTTTTAACCACTGTTGTCAGAAGTTCTGTATCGGTATCCGGAAAGAAGGGCTGGATCTCTGCGGCTATTTCTTCCGGGGTATGCTGTTCCACCCATATCTGGCCCCTGTATATGGCATTGGTAAACTTCTGGATGATGTCCGGATGGGCCTCTATATAGCTTTTCAGCGCACTGTAGGCTGTGTAGGCGATGGGCCCTCCGGCTCTGCCTATTGATGCAACTATATGGCCTCCTCCTTCCGCTTCAAGCATGGATGCAGTGGGTTCGAACAGCGCAACGTAGTCACCGGTACCCCCCTTGAAGGCTCCGGCGGTAGCGGTAAACTGAAGATTGGTGATCAACTGGACATCCTTGGATGGTTCCATACCATGCTCCCTGAGAACATATTCCAGGGTCATCTCAGGAACTCCCCCCGGCCTGCCTCCGATTATTGTCTTACCCTTCATGTTTTCCCACCGGAAATCCGGTTCCGGGTTCCTGCCGACCAGGAAGGATCCATCCCTCTGGGTTAGCTGGGCGAACAATACCGAACAGTCTTCTTTACCCTGGTTGTATACGTAAATGGTTGCCTCAGGTCCCATAAAACCTATATCTGCCTGACCGGATAAGAGTGCTGTCATGGTTTTATCTGCGCCCTGGCCGGTATACAGTTCAATTTCCAGCCCCTCTTCTTCGAAGAAGCCTTTGTTCAGTGCCACATACTGCGGGGCGTAAAAGATAGAGTGTACCACCTCATTCAGCCTTACGGTTACCAGTTCCTGTTCTTGGCTGCTGCAGCCGGACATAATCCCTGCTGCAATTACTGCGATAAGTAGCAGGACAGATGATATCTTCAATATGGACTTCAATTTTCTCCCTCCTTTTTATGGCTTACTATATCCATTATATTCAGGAGGGGTATATTGGTGAGCGGTTCAGTCCGGTTTTCCTGAACTCATTGCATAAATGGCGCGTTTTTCTTCGAGGGATATAAGTCTGTCAATGAGCCACGATATCGCCAGTATTCCTGCAAAACTCAGTAATAACCGGGTTGCAGCGAACTTGTATCCAAGAGAAGCTGTTTCAAACAGGAACATAGGTATCTTCATAGTGGACCATGCACCAAGGAATATTAAAATGTTTGAGAATCTGGCCCCTTTTTTTATCATTATGCCGGCTACGGGGAAAGCGACATATAGGGGTCCGGCCGCTGCAGCTCCCGGGAAAATCCGGAATTGTCTCCCATGTATCTGATAACCTTCTCCCGGGGGACCCAGATATCAAGCAGGCCTATGAGCAGAAATATCGGTGGTATTATCCCCAGCATCTGAAAGAAATTCAGACCTGTGCTCTTTAATACCCTTGTCCCGAGGTCCGGGTTGTTTACCCATACTGCAATATCTGCAATTACAACAATTATGAACAAAAAATAGGGTTTAACCTTTTTCATGACATAACCACCCCGATTATCACTGCTCAGCCAAAATTTCAATAGTACAGTATAAAATGGATCATACACAATAGAGCCGTATTTTGTCACCTGGACAGGATTAAAGGCTATTGACAGCTGTTACCCGCATATTATACAATATATACGCCAACTGAATAGGCAGAAACTTCTTTTTGGTTAAAGGGGAGTAGCCGTATAAGATAAAGCCACCATCACGGTATTATACCTGGCTTTATCCTTTGGGTTTCACCTGAAGGGCAAGACCTTTGGCATAGTCTGTTTTTAAGGGTTATGTGGGGGGTCTTTTTGTTTTGGATGAGTTTTATTGAAAGGTGTACCTATCAGAAGGCACTTTTTCACATACTAAATATATTGACGATTGGGAGGGCTATGTATTGAAAAGAAACAGGTGGTATGCCCTGGACAGAGAAGAGGCAGCCAAACAACTGGAAACCCATCTGGAGAAGGGGCTTTCTTCAGAGGCAGCGGAGGAAAGGCTCGTAAAGCATGGGTATAACGAAGTGCAGGGCAAAAAGGGATTAACAATATGGCAGATGCTGCTGGGGCAGTTCAAGGACTTTCTTGTGCTTATACTGATTGCGGCGAGCCTGGTTTCCATGTTCATCGGAGAAATGACTGATTCCGTGGTAATAATACTCATCGTTATATTGAATGCAGTTCTGGGAGTTGCCCAGGAATACAGAGCGGGTAAGGCCATGGAGGCTCTCCAGAAAATGGCGGCTCCCGAGGCCAGGGTTATCAGGGACGGCCGTATTGTGGAGATACCTGCAAGGGAACTGGTACCCGGAGACCTGGTACTGCTGGAGGCCGGGAATTATGTGCCTGCCGACCTCAGACTGATTGAAGGTATGAACCTGAAAATTAATGAAGCATCTCTTACGGGAGAATCAGTGCCGGTGGAAAAAAAGGCCGGTGCGGTCTATGAAGAAGAGCTGCCTCTGGGAGACAGGCTCAACACTGCCTATATGGGAACCGTGGTTACCTACGGCAGGGGTAAAGGCCTTGTAGTTTCCACAGGAATGAACACTGAAATCGGTTTAATAGCAGAAATGCTGGAATCCTATCAGGAAGGTGAGACTCCTCTCCAGAGGAAACTGAAAGAGTTTGGTAAGCTTCTGGGGATTGCCAGTCTTGCCATATGCGGGCTCATATTTGTCCTGGGATTTATAAGGGGGATACCGGTACTGGAAATGTTTATGACAGCGGTAAGCCTGGCGGTGGCGGCCATACCTGAGGGTCTTCCGGCCATAGTAACCATAGTTCTGGCTTTGGGTATGCAGCGGATGGTCAAACGTCACTCCATAATCAAAAAACTGCATGCCGTTGAAACACTGGGAAGCGTCACGGTTATCTGCTCTGACAAGACCGGGACCCTTACACAGAATGAAATGACTGTCACAAAAATTTATACCAACGGCAAAATGTATTCTGTTTCCGGGGAGGGATACAGGCCTTCCGGCGAATTCACTGTAGAGGATGCAACAGTGGAACCCGGGGCTGACGCCCATCTGAGGAAACTGCTGACCATCGGGGTCTTATGTAATGATGCGAGACTGGAAGAAACACAGGGCAATAAAGAGGGTGAAAGGGGATGGCGTATACTCGGCGATCCTACCGAAGGGGCCCTCGTGGTGGCTGCAGCCAAGGCGGGGATTCTGCCGGAAGATTTGGAAAAGGCCATGCCCCGCCTGCAGGAAATACCCTTTGATTCGGACAGAAAGCGAATGACCACTTTCCACCCTGCCCGGGAAGGATATACAGCCTTCATTAAAGGAGCCCCGGATGTGCTGCTCAATTTGTCAACCAAAATCTACAGGGAAGGCAGGATACTCCCTATTACCGATGAGGACAAGGCGGATATTCTGGAGGCAAACCGTTCAATGGCTACCCGGGCCCTCCGGGTTTTGGCCCTGGGCTACAGGGAAATGGCCGAGATACCCGGGCAGCCTGACCCCGATGATATTGAAAGGGATATTATATTTGCCGGACTGGTGGGGATGATAGACCCTCCCAGACCGGAGGCCGGGGAAGCCATCAAGGTGTGCAGGAATGCAGGCATAAAACCTGTTATGATTACCGGTGATTATAAAGATACGGCGGTGGCCATCGCCAAAGAGCTGGGGGTCATGACCGAAGGGTCAAAGGTGCTGTCCGGGACCGACCTGGATGCGATAGATGATGAAGAACTGGTTTCTGCGGCAAAGGAAGTTTCCGTATACGCCCGGGTATCGCCGATACACAAGCTGAGGATTGTGGATGCCATTAAGAAGAACGGCCATATAGTTGCCATGACCGGAGACGGGGTAAATGACGCTCCTGCCCTGAAAAGGTCGGATATCGGTGTAGCCATGGGCATTACCGGGACTGATGTGGCTAAAGAGACAGCCGACATGATCCTGACCGATGACAATTTTGCCAGTATAGTTGCTGCGGTGGAAGAGGGAAGGGTTATATACTCCAACATACGGAAGTTCATATTCTTCCTGCTGTCCTGTAATATTGCGGAGATACTGATAATTTTTGCGGCCATGATAACGGGACTGCCGGTACCGCTGAAGCCCATCCAGCTGTTATGGCTCAACCTGCTGACAGATGCCTTCCCTGCCCTGGCCCTGGGCATGGAAGAGAAAGAGCCCGGTATCATGAAAAAACCGCCCCGGGACCCCGCAGAACCCATCATGGATGGACGCATGAAGTGGCAGATAGGCATCCAGAGCACCTTTATGACCCTGGCAGTCCTGGGAGCATTTATATACGCACTGAATTTCAAAGACGGAATACAGACCGCCAGGACTTTTGCCTTTGCCACGCTTATTTTCAGTGAGCTGCTGCGGGCATATACATCCCGGTCAGAAACCCATTCTGTATTCAGCCTGGGGCTTTTCAGGAATAAATATATGATTGCCGGGACCCTTTGTTCCTTCCTGCTGCTACTGGCTGTTATTTATGTCCCCTATTTGAGGACTGTGTTTGATACCACACTGCTGTCTTTTGATGAATGGCGCATAATAGCTGCCTTTGGCATTATACCCTTTATTGCGGCCGAAGCAAGTAAATATTTCATGAAGAAATAACAAGTCTCATCAGCTAACTGAACACCCTGACCGGCATAATCCGGCAGGGTGTTTTTCGATCAATTTGACTTATTGATGGCTCGAAATTTATAATAGGTTTTAACAACAGTTTCTGCATGAAAATACGGTATAATGGTTTTGGCTATTAAACGGGGAAGACGTAAATGTCCAACAGCCGGTATCAAACCGGGGTATGCCGGATCCATGAACTTTCAGGGGGGAATGGAATGAATGGGGATAACAGGAATTTCAATGCCTTGCGTCCCGTGAAACAGTATTTTGAATGGGGCACCGTTAAATGGCTTGACGAGCCGGAAGATACTGACCAGGGAAGACTGCTGGTAGGTCATGTCACTTTTCTGCCACACAAAAGACAGGATGAGCACCTGCATACAGGAGACGAGCAGATATTGTATATTATTTCGGGTAACGGAGAGCACTGGGTTGACGGACGATGCTACCCGCTCCTGCCGGGGATGGTTTACCATATTTCTCCCTATGCCCGGCATGAGCTCAGAAATGCCGGAGACCAGCCCCTGGAGATGATAATCGTATACAACCCCAGCAGTTCAAATCATAGCAGGATTCTGCCCTCGCCGGAATTTACCAGGGAATATATCGAGAATTACAAAGTGCAGAACCTGAGGGATATAATAGATATTGCAGCATTACAGAAGATACAGGACAAGTTCTCGGACGCATCAAGCCTGGCTATTGTTATACGGGATAAGGAAGGGAATGCCCTGACCGAGGTCAGTAACCTGCCTGACTTTTGCAGTATGAGATGTCGACAGTACAAAGGATGTAAATTCAAGAGCAGGATTGTTTCAGCCGACCGGGAAGAGCCGGTTGTTATACGGTGCTGTTATGAATCCATCAGCGTACATGCGCCCATATACTTTGGAGACCAGTATATCGGGAATATATTATGCGGTCCGGTTTTTCTCAATGAACCCTCCAGAGAGGCCATAGAAGCTGTCCGGACAGAAGGGAGAAAGTACGGGAACCCGGATATGGTAGAAGCATATATGGGCATCAGGAAGATTACTAGGGCACGACTGTATGCGATCATTGAACTGCTTAAAACAATAAACAGATACATTGTAGAGACCGGGATTAACACTCTGGGACACAGGGAACTGCATGCCAAGACCCTGAGGATACTGGAGGAAGTCCAGGCCCGCAACCAACTGGAAAAGTCCCTTGCGGAGGCCAGGATGAAAGCTGTCCAGGCCCAGATGAGTCCCCACTTTCTGTTCAACACCCTGAGTATAATCGGTGAACTGGCTTATATGAAGGGGGCCAGGGAGGCTGCCGAAACCACTTTCGCCCTGTCAAATCTGCTGAGGAAGAGCCTGAAGAAATCGCAGGAACTGGTGCCTGTGAAGGAAGAGATTGAATACATTGAAGATTATATTCTGATCCAGCAGAAGAGATTCCGCAGCTTTGTAAAAACCGATATAAATGTTTCTGAGGAAATAATGGATTTGCGGATACCTTTCATGACACTGCAGATTCTGGTGGAAAATGCCATAATACACGGGCTTCACCCTTCCGAAAGACAGGGGATGCTTGCGATAGAAGGGGAGCGGGAAGACGGGTATATGGTACTGAAAGTTGAGGATAACGGTGTGGGTATTCCCCAGAGCAGGTTACAGGACGTTATAAAGGGAAACCTGAAGATTTCCACCAGCGGTGCCGGACTGGGGCTGATCAATTTGAAAGAGCGGCTGTCATACTATTACGGTGAAGACTATGAACTTGATATTAACAGCCGGTACGGCGAAGGAACCACCATTAGGGTCACTTTACCGCTTAAAGGCAAAAGGGGTGATTTTGCTTGACGAAAATACTGGTGGCCGATGATGAAGTCACTATAAGGGAGTATATCAGGTATGTAGTCAAAGAGCAAAATCTGCCGGTTGATATTTATGAAGCGGGCAGTGGAAAGGAAGCTATTGAAAAGGCCAGGGAACTGTGGCCCCACATTATACTGATGGATATACGGATGCCTGAAATGAGCGGACTGGAGGCGGCCCGGATAATAAAACAGTTCTGTAAGTGGACCAGGATTATAATACTAACGGCCTACGACGAGTTTGCATATATCCGCGAAGCCTTACGGCTGGGGGTGGATGATTATCTGCTCAAACCCATATCTCCCCGTGACCTGGTCAATGTTGTGGAGAGGACTGTTAAAGGGGACAGTGTCGCCGTTGACGATAATAGGGCTGTCTTTATTGAAGACATGCATCTGGAATCAAGGCTGGTAGAGAGTGTGAAATTCAACCGGCGGGAGGATGCCTTTGAAGTCCTTGACCACCTGCTGGCGGAAGACAGGATTGATTGTCATGAAACAGGAGAGATGAAGAGATATATTATTGAACTCACCGGCGTTATTGTACGTTCTATTGCTTCCCTCGGCATTGATGCCGGTACAGCCGTTCAACTGAAGGAAGACAGTCAGAAGCGGATACTGGCTGCCTGTTCGGCCGGAGAAGTCAAGGAGCATATGAAGAGATTCTTATCCGATATTATAGAAGTGATAGGCAGGCATTGTCTATCTCCCAATGAGAAGGTGGCAATAAAGGCCGGGGACTATATCCGGCAGCACTATGCCCGTAAAATATACCTCAAGGATGCGGCGGACCATGTGGGCCTGAGTCCCTGCTACTTCTCGAGGGTGTTCAAACAATGCACCGGCAGGAGCTTTTCGCGGTATGTAAATGAGGTGAGAATAAAGCAAGCGAAGGAATATATACGGAATTTTGACATAAGTCTGGGAGAAATATCCCGAAGGGTGGGGTATGAGGACTTCAGTTATTTCAGTTCGGTGTTTTGTAAACTGGAAGGATGCCTGCCCAGCCAGTTCAGGAGAAGGGTGAAAGAAGAAAAGGACAAATAATTCGTAATCCCGAGCAAAAAAATCATAACGCTTCATGACAAGAAATTCAGTATTTTCAATATTATTATTGATTGTACTGGATTTTTCTTTTTGTTAATCTATGTCTAACAAGCGGCTAAATCAATTTTTTTGGGAGGGAGCAGAAATGAAGAGTAAAGAAGTGACCCAGGGGGCTGCCCGTGCACCTCATCGTTCACTGTTCTATGCCATGGGATATATTCCCGAAGACCTGAAGAAACCGCTGATTGGAGTGGTCAATGCCCATAACGAAATTATTCCCGGTCATTTTCATCTTGATGAACTGGCCCAGGCGGTAAAGATGGGGGTCAGTGCCGCCGGGGGAACTCCGGTGGAATTTCCGGTTATCGGTATCTGTGACGGTATTGCCATGAATCACAGCGGTATGAAATATCCGCTGGCCAGTCGTGAACTTATAGCAGATTCCATAGAGGCCATGACTATAGGGCATAAGTTTGACGGTCTGGTGCTGGTGGGAAATTGCGACAAGATTGTGCCCGGGATGTTAATGGCTGCAGCCCGGCTCAATATACCGTCAATTTATGTAAGCGGGGGTCCGATGCTTCTGGGGCATCACAAGGGTAAAGCTGTTGATCTGATACGTGGAGCTTTTGAAGGAGTAGGAGCCCATGCCAGCGGGAAGATTACCGATGAAGAACTGGAACAACTGGAATACAGTTCCTGTCCCACTTGTGGAAGCTGTGCAGGGCTCTTTACAGCCAACACCATGAACTGCCTTGCAGAAGCCCTGGGTATGGCTTTGCCCGGCAACGGCACAATACCCGCCCCTTTCGGTGCCAGAAAGCAACTGGCCAGGAAGGCGGGTATGCAGATTATGGAACTGGTAAGGCGGGACATCCGGCCCAGAGACCTCATGACCATAGGAGCCTTCAGGAACGCCATCACTCTTGACATGGCCATGGGCGGTTCCAGCAATACCATCCTGCATTTATTGGCCATAGCCGACGAGGCCGGAGTTAAACTCGACCTGGAGGAGTTTGACAGGATAAGTATGAAAACGCCCAATATTACCAGGATAAGCCCGGCCGGCAGCCATGGCATGGAAGATATACACAGGGCAGGAGGCATATCGGCCATATTAAACCAGTTGTATAAGGCAGGCCTCATATATCCCGACGAATTTACGGTTGCCTGCAGGACGCTGGGGGAGAGTATATCCGGAGCAGAGGTTCTCGACCCTGTCGTAATCAGGCCCATGGATGACCCCTATAGAAAAGAGGGGGGGATGGCCATTCTGAGAGGTAATCTTGCCCCCGACGGAGCGGTGGTCAAACAGTCGGCGGTGGAACCTGAAATGATGAAGCATAAAGGCCCCGCCAGGATATTTAATTCAGAGGAAGAGGCCTTTGAGGCCATCATGGCTAAAGGGATAAAACCGGGAGATGTTGTCGTAATTCGCTATGAAGGGCCCAAAGGATGTCCGGGTATGCGGGAGATGCTGAGTCCTACTGCTGCCATTGCCGGGATGGGCCTGGAAAAATCGGTGGCCCTGATAACCGACGGCCGGTTTTCGGGAGGTACAAGGGGTCCCTGCATAGGGCACGTTTCACCTGAAGCATCCGAAGGCGGACCTATTGCCATACTGGAAGAAGGGGATATGATTGAAATTGATATACCCGGGAGGATGCTCCGGGTGGAAATTTCTGACGAAGAGATGGAAAAACGTCTTGCCAGATGGAAGCAGCCCCCGTCAAAGGCGGAAGAAGGTACCTATCTGATGCGTTACAGCAAACTGGTCACTTCTGCCAGCACCGGGGCGGTATTGAGAAAATAATAGATAAAAGGAGGAAATGGAAAGATGAAAAAGCTTATGGTGCTGACCCTTTGCCTGATTATGGCAGTATCCCTGTCGGCAGGCTGCAGCAGGGATACGGGAGAACCTGAGACCTCCGGTGATGAGCCTGTAAAACTCCGTTTGGCCCATGTGGTTAATGAGAAGGACGGCTTCCACATTGCGGCTGTCAAATTCAAAGAGCTGGTAGAGGAAAAGACTGATAACAAGGTACAGATAGAAATTTTCCCCAATGCTACCCTGGGGGACGAGAGGACACTGCTGGAAGGTATGCAGATGGGCACAATAGATATGGGGGTAATAACCAACGGCCCTGTAGCAAACTTCCTGCCCGAAATAGCAGTATTTGAACTGCCTTTTCTGTTCAGCAGTCCTGAAGAAGCATATGCTGTTCTGGACGGTCCCATAGGCCAGGAACTGCTGGACAAACTGGAAACTGTCCAGCTCAAAGGTCTGGCATATGCGGAAAGGGGTTTCAGAAATCTTACAAACTCCAAAAGACCGGTTACCAGGCCTGAAGACATCAAAGGGCTGAAGATACGGGTCATGGAAAATCCTGTCTATATCGATACCTTCCAGGCGCTGGGGGCCAATGCCGTTCCCATGGCATGGACCGAAGCCCTGACTGCTCTCCAGCAGAAGACTATAGACGGTCAGGAAAATCCGGTTAATGTAATATATTCTTTCAAGCTTTCGGAAACCCAGAAATATCTGTCCATGACAAGGCATACCTATGCCCCTGCCATTTTTGTGATGAGCCTGGACAAGTTCAACAGTCTTCCGGAAGATATTCAGACGGTGTTTACCGAATGTGCGCAGCAGGCAGCAGAGTATGAACGACAGGTGAATGCCGACAGTGAAAAACAGCAACTGGAAGAGATACGGGCCCAGGGAATGGAAGTGGTATCCGAGATGGACACCACACCGTTCAAGGAAGCTGTACAAACTGTGTATGATAAGTACGGGGCCCAGTTCAGCCAATATCTTGGCAGGATACAGGAACAACTGAAGTAATCAGCTCATAGCCCTGGCATTGGGAGATGCCAGGGCTAATACCAGAAAAAAAGGAATGATGTGGGATGGTATTGACATCTTTTTTCAGACGGTTAAGCGAAAGGATGGACTTCATAATAAACAGGCTGGTTTTCGCTTTAATAGTAGCAATGATTTTAAGTATCACCCTTCAGATAGTTTTCAGGGTTTTCTTTAACGCCTTAACCTGGACCGAAGAGTTGTCCAGATACCTGCTCGTATGGAGTACTTTTCTCGGGGCAACCATGGCCTACAAAAGAGGAATGCATATTTCGGTCATATTTTGTGTTAATCTCTTTCCCCCAAGGGTAAGAAGATGGGTTGTTATTCTAAGTATTGTTCTGTCCGTCATATTTTTTGCTGTTGCAATAAAATACGGCATCCAGCTGATGGCCTTCCAGAAGTCCCAGATATCACCGGCTCTCCGTCTGCCTATGCGGTGGGTGTATCTGGTCTTGCCTCTGAGCTTCGGCATAATGGTGATTTATGGATTAACGGCAGTACTGGAAGAGTTCTCCGGAACGGGGGAGGTTAACGCATAATGACAGGGATTCTGTTTATATCATTTTTCATTTTGTTGCTGCTGGGTATTCCGGTGGCTATAGTTATCGGCCTGTCTTCCCTGATTGTACTGTTTAAGGAAGGTGTTCCGCTGGTCCTGATAGCCCAGAGAATGTTTGCCGGGACCGATAGTTTCCCCCTTATAGCAGTGCCCTTTTTCATTCTGGCAGGAGACCTCCTGGCAAAGGGGAAGGTGTCGGAAAAACTGGTGGAGTTTGCCGATGCCATCTTTGGTTTTCTTAAAGGAGGACTGTCTATTGTGGCCGTACTGGCAGGTATGTTTTTTGCAGCCATATCCGGCTCGGGTGCTGCCACCACTGCAGCAGTAGGTACAACCCTGGTACCCGAGCTGAAGAAGAAAGGCTATGACGAGGCTTCATCGGCTGCTCTTATTGCTGCAAGCGGTACCATAGGCGTGGTCATTCCCCCTTCGGTACCTATGATTCTATATGCGGTAATAGCCGACCAGTCGGTTGCCCGGCTTTTTCTGAACGGTTTTATACCCGGCGTGATAATGGGCATTGTACTTATAGGTATAGCCATAAAACAGGCCTATAAGAACAATTATCCCAGAGGGGCTGTCTTTTCACCCGGCAATGTGTGGAAGACCTTCAAAGAAGCCATATGGGGTATCCTTACACCGGTTATTATTCTGGGAGGAATTTTTTCGGGTTATTTTACCCCTTCGGAAGCAGCTGTCATAGCAGTGAACTATTCTCTGGTGGTTTCCCTTTTAATATACAGGGATATGAAGCTCAGGGATGTATTCAGCATAATATGCAGGTCAGCCATGACCATGTCCGTTATTATGTTTATTATAGCCACTTCCAATATTTTGAGCTGGATTCTGGCCAACTGGAGTATCCCTGCAGCCATAGCAAAGGGTATACTGGTGCTGTCCGGCAATAAATACATTATTCTGTTGCTGATATCCGTCATAGTGCTGATTGCGGGAGTATTCATGGAGACAGCTTCTGCATTGATAATCCTCACACCCGTATTTCTGCCTTTGATTGAGCAGTTGGGGGTTAATCTGGTGCATTTCGGGATAGTGATTGTAGTTGGCCTGGCCATCGGCATGATTACACCCCCTGTGGCCATAAATCTGTACGTGGCCAGTACCATTACCAGCCTGCCTATTGAAAGGATAACAAAGGCTGTTATACCTTTCATGATCGGACTGGTCGCAGTGCTGCTTCTGATACTGTATATACCCCTCTTTACACCTGTTATTATATAAGAATACAGGAAAACCGCCGGGGTCCGGAATATCAAATATCATAAGGGCATACCGCAACAGTGAAATCATACTGGAAGCGGTATGCCCTTTGATATTTTACCTGTATTCCGGGAATGGCAGTATTTTGGAAAAATACAAAAAATTCAGCTTATACGCAACTTATAAAGAAGGAATTTGATTATTTATATAGAAAAAATATATATACAAAGGCAAACCTGCTAAAAGGCAGGGGCGCAAAGCCACGGGCCTAAGGCAATAAGGGGAGTTGCTATGGTAGCCGGGTTGCTGGAATATTCAGGAGATAAGACCTACCTTTTACCGGCTGTCGGCAAGGTGTAGGTTTTTGTAATTTTCCGGGTAGCTGTGAGGCATTACAGGGGGGAGATGCACATGTCTGGTGGGGGACGCATGAAACCAGGGGGTCACTATTTCAAAAAAGGGAAGCTTGATAAAAGTGCAGTTCTCGTTCTGCTTATAGTCTCCTGCATCGGTATGATGTGTTATTTTACCTTTGTGAGGAGAATACACCTGATATATACTCATTTCTTCTACATCCCCATAGTATTTTCAGGCTTTTTCTGGGGAAGGAAAAGTATCTGGGTAGCCGTTATTCTGGGTATATGTCTGTTATTGCCCTATACTGTTTTGGATTTCTCACCGGAACTTTTGGCAGGAGATATCCTGCGGGCGGCAATATTTGTTGTAGTCGCTGCCATTACCGGTTCCTTAAGGGAGTACAGCCTGTATTACGATAAGAGATTTTCGGACATCATAGAGAGGAACCCGATACCGACCTTTGTGATTGATAAAGACCACACCATTACCCATTTTAACAGTGCCTGCGAGGTTATAACGGGTTTTTCGGCAAAAGATATGATTGGTACGGCTAACCAGTGGATGCTTTTTTATAAAAGAGAAAGGCCGGTGCTGGTGGATTATATTGTAGACGGTGCCGACCCGAAGGACATTCTGGAAGAATATAAGGATATAAAACTGTCTTCTGCAAAAGATGGTTATGAGGGAGAGGCCTTCAGTAAAAACATGGGAGAGAACGGCCGGTGGATTTATGTAAATGCCGCGCCCATTAAATATGCCGATGGGGAAATTATAGGGGCTATACAAACCATGATAGACATAACCGACCAGAAAAAGGCGGAAAATGAACTCAGTTTGCAGAAGGCGTATTTCCAGCAGCTTTTTGAAAACTCGCCCGAAGCAATTGTTATGCTGGACAATAAAGACAGAGCAATGGACATAAACAGGGAATTCGAGGAAATATTCCAGTATTCACTGGATGAAATAAAAGGCTGTTACCTCAATGACATAATAGTACCGGGACACCTGGCTGAAGAGGCCTCAGTCCTATCCAACGCAGTGTTCGATGGCAAGGTCATCAGGAGGGAAAGCATAAGAATGCGGAAGGATGGGAGTCTTGTAAATGTCTCCATACTGGGATGCCCCATTATCGTGAACAACGAGCAGGTGGGCATATACGGCATATACAGGGACATCACCGCTCAAAAGCTGGTTGAGCAGGCCCTCCAGGAAAGCGAGGAGCGTTACCGCAAACTGTTCGAACTCTCACCCGACAGTATTTATGTACATACCGACGGTATAATAGTATTTGCAAATCCGGCGGCGGCGAAATTACTGGGGGTATCCAGTCCCGACGAACTCGTGGGAAAGCCCATATTGGATTTTATGCATCCTGACTTTCATGAAATTGCTGAACAGAGGATGCATCAGGTGCAGGAGGATGGGAGAGATGTGCCCCTGCTGGAGGAAAGGCTCGTCCGGGCTGACCGAACGGTTGTGGACACAGAGGTAGCGTCAATATCCCTGCCCTATGAAGGAATGAGAATGGTATTAAGCGTTTTCCGCGATATCACAGAACGGAAACGGGCAGAAAGGGAAATCAATCTTCAGAAGGCGTATTTCCAGCAGCTTTTCGAGAATTCCCCCGAGGCAATAGCCATGATGGACAATGAAGACCGTATAATCAATATAAACAGGGAATTCCATAAGCTTTTCCAGTATTCCATTGAAGAAATAAAGGGCTGCTATATTAACGACATTATTGTTCCCGAACACCTGGCTGACGAGGCATCAGAGGTATCTGACACCGTTATCCGGGGAGACTTTATTCAGAAGGAGACCGTGAGGAAGAGGAAAGACGGAAGCTATGTAGACGTGTCCATTCTGAGATGTCCCATAGTGGTTGATGAAAGGCAGGTAGGGGGCTATGTTATATACAGGGATATTACAGAGCGTAAGCGTAGAGAAGAGATTATTAAATATCAGGCTTGTCACGACATACTGACCGGGCTACCCAACCGGGTCCTGTTCAATGACCATCTGGCCGGGGCGCTGGCAGATGCCTGTAATAACAGTAATATGACGGCCGTGATGTTCCTGGACCTGGATAAATTCAAGAATATTAACGACACTCTGGGACATGCCATAGGGGATGAACTGCTCATTGAGGTTGGACGCAGGCTGAAAGGTCTTATTCGTCAGGTGGATATCGTTGCCCGTATGGGCGGGGATGAATTTACCATACTTTTGCCCGGTATTTCAGGGGAAGAGGAGATAACCAAGGTGGCCCAGAGGATAATAGATGCCTTTCACTGGCCCTTCACGGTGCAAGGACGGGAATTATACATAACCACGAGTATCGGTATAAGTGTTTATCCGGTGGACGGCGGCGATGTGAAAACCCTTCTCAAAAATGCCGATATCGCCATGTACAGGGCTAAAGAGATGGGTAGAAATAATTTTCAGTTTTTTGCTTCGGATTTAAGCAGCGCCAGTTTGGAACACTTCAGTCTCACAAATGACCTGAGGCATGCCCTGGAGAGGGAGGAGTTTGAAATCCACTATCAGCCCATAGTAGATATTACAGCCAACAGGATTTCGGGTATGGAAGCCCTGATCCGCTGGCGACACCCCGGCAGGGGGCTGATTTATCCTGTTGAGTTTATTCCCCTGGCCGAAGAGACCGGTTTTATAATTCCTATCGGCGAATGGGTACTGCGTAATGCCTGTGCCCAGAACAGGAAATGGCAGAAGGCGGGATATTCTTTCCTTAAGGTGGCTGTAAATCTTTCGGTACTGCAGCTCCGTCACCATAACCTGGTTGAGACGGTGACCGGCATTCTTCACGAGACCGGGCTTGACCCCCGCTGTCTGGAACTGGAGATCACCGAGAGCACTGTTATGCAGGACCTGGATTACAGTATAATGATGCTGCAGAACCTGAAAGACCTGGGTGTTCGGATTTCCCTGGACGATTTCGGTGCTGGCTGTTCTTCCCTGAGTTATCTGAAATATTTTCCCCTTGATAATCTGAAAATAAGCCAGTCCTTTATTCATTGTCTGGATAAAGATCAAAAGGATGGGGCAATTGTCGGTTCTATTATTGATATGGCCCACCGGTTAAGTCTCAGAACAATAGCCGAAGGGGTGGAAACCGAAAAACAGATTGCCTTTCTCAGGCATCACAAGTGTGACTGTATGCAGGGAAATATTTTCAGTAAACCGCTGCCTGCCCGTAAGTTCGGGGAGATGCTTGAAAAGGATAAGCGTTTGTATTGATATTGAAGGAGCTATTTAAACAATGGGGATAAAAAAATCTTCATTGACAGAAGTTTCGTTTTGTAAAACCAGTGCAGCTGGTTTTTTGTTTTTCAGGGTGTCTATTCAATAGTAAATTTCCTGCACAGGGAGGAATAATAGCAGAGGAACGGTAAAATGCTAAAAACAGACTATTCAGAGAATATTTTTACAAAATCATTAATTTTTGATAATCTGTTAATATAAGATAACGAAGATGCAGTTTTAGATTAACCACAGCATAAAAAAGTTATACACAATACCCATTTTGTATAACTTTAAGGATTTGACGGACAGAGACCTGTCTTTGGGAAACGGCCTGAGCAGGCGGTTTTTTTGTTTTAATATTCAGGGCATAACAGCTGTCAGGCCTATTCTATTAATGCTGTTTCATGTTCTGGGACCCGATCCATTTTTTATTTACTCCACCGAACAATTCGACAAGTTATCTAGAATTCCTGCAAATTTTTCAAATTTTTCGGTTTTTTATCCTGTTTTTTAATATAACCGAAAGAGACTACCACAAGTTCTATATATTCACTATGATGATAGATATTTATACCAGCATATTCCGCTTTTTCAGTTTCTTATACATTTCTTCCTGCTGGGCAGTCGTAAACTGGAAGTAAATAAAGGTGTTATTGATATTCTTATGTCCTATGTAGTACTGCACTTCCTTTAGATCCAATCCGCTTTCCGCCAAATGAACCGCCACTGAATGCTTGAGGGAGTGGAAATGCCATTTATCCCTGGTCGCTACTTTTCCTTTTTCACAGTACTTCTTGATAAGCTTATCCAGCATCTGCCGGGATATAGGTCTTTTTTCCTGGCTGGTGAACAAAAAGTCCGAAGCTTTAATATCGTTTTCCATTATGTACCTGTTTAGAAATTTAACCGTCTTCATATCAAGTCTTATGGTGTTGTTCTGGGAACCCTTTAGTCTGCGACAGTACATCTCGCCTCTTTGCTGGTTAAAGTCTGAGGCCATTATAAGGCCAATTTCGGATGCTCTTAATCCACATCTGTATGCTACCCTGAAAATACATAGATTTCTTAGCCAGTATTTGTCTTCCTCTTTTGCATCTTCAATGGTACGGAAAAGTTTTTTTATTTCCTTCTGCGTAAAAAATTTTATTTCTTCCATCATATTACCTCCTCGTCTAAATTATACAAAATGGGTATAATATCTAACTTATGAAATGTCGAATGTTGACGAATTTAATATACCAAAAAATTACATCGACGTAAAGTTAAAGTATATAAATTAAGTAAATTAATGTAATACAAAAAAATAATTGTTTGAAGGGAGGGGTATTATGCAAGAAAGGCAATTGGTGGTTTTCAAACTGGCCGAAGGAGAATATGGCATTGATATAATGATGGTTAAAGAGATTATCAGGTACCAGAAAACGGTAAGAATACCTGACGCACCGGGGTTTATTGAAGGGATAATAAACTACAGAAAGAGTGCGGTTCCCATAATAGATTTGAACAGGAGATTGCATCTGGTAGAAAATAATATATCTGATGGCACCAGAATAATAATTGTTAATCTGGATGAAAAGCAGGTGGGATTTAAGGTGGACCAGGTTGAGGAAGTTTTAAGGATTGCTGAAGAAAGTATAGAGCAGGTGTCTGATATTATGTCAGATATTGACAACAGGTACATAATGGGTATAGGAAAACTTGGTGACAGACTTATTGTTCTCCTGGATTTGTTTAAAGTACTGACCGAAAATGAGAAAGAAGAACTGAAAGAAATATTACCATCCATATAACAGATTCAAGCAAAGGAGAATAATTCATTATAGGGCTATAGAATGGGGAAAATGTATTATCAAGACTGACACGGACAAATTATTCAATTGTGAAAAAGAACTTAAAGTTTGTCTATAAAGAGGGAGCAACCCCAATGGATTCCCGGATAATCCCCAAATAATCTCCGAATAGTCCCCTGTTTCCTCTTTATAGACTATATTTATAAGGGGGAATGCAATATGAAAAGTTTAAGGCTGAAAATTTTGATTCCAATACTAATTGTAGCTGTCGCCGGTCTTGCAGGCGTGGCTCTCAGCGGATATTTCCAGGCAAAAGAAATAGTAGAAACTGATATTGAGCATCTTGCTTCATCTGAGACTGATAAGCTGGTATCACAAATTGACGGTAAACTCATGCTCATGAAAAAAGAAGTGCAAATGCTGGCCGATACAGATGCGGTCAGGGCCAGAGATATGGGAATGCTAAGACAGTACATATCAAGCAGGGAAAATATGTTTGAAAAATATGAGTCACTTTTTATAGCCGACAGAACAGGTAGCTATATTACAATTACAGGAAAAACAGGCAGTATTGCCGACAGGGATTATTTTTACAGAGTGATGGATGGTGAAACAGTTGTAGAAGACCCTCTTGTATCTAAGGAAACCGGTAATCGGGTTATAGTTATCGCCAGTCCTGTAAAGGACAATACCGGCAGTATAATCGGGCTGATTGCCGGAACCGTTGAATTCAGCCAAGTATCAGATTTAATCCGCAGTGCCAGGCTGGGTGATACCGGGTATGCATACATGATCAACCGGGAAGGCATAGTTGTAGACCATCCCCAAAAAGAGCTCCTCTCTACCAACCTGCTTCAGCATGAGACTCAGAGTCTGGTGGAAATTACGGAAGAAATGGTTAACGGGGAGAAAGGGGTGGGATATTACGAATTTGAAGGTATAAAGAAAATAGCAGCCTATGCGCCTTTGGAAACATCAGATTGGGTTATGGCTATGACTACCACATACAGCGAGGTGGCGAAAAATGTAAACAGGCTAAGGAACAATGCGGCAATAATAGGGATTATTGCAGTATGCCTTATGATAGTAATAACCATTTTGCTTGTTAATAATACGGTAAAACCGCTGGTTGAAATGGCCCGTATGACTCAGGAAGTGGCAAAAGGGAATCTCCAAACCAGGGTCAGTGTGACCACACATGATGAAGCAGGCCTTTTAGCCCGGAATTTTAACCAGATGATTGAAAGTATGCGAGAGCTGCTCCTTGAGATGAAAGAAACCGGGATGACTGTAGCATCTTCAGCCCAGCAAATGCTGGCCTCTTCAGAGGAAGCCAGCAGGGCATCCGAAGAGATTACGCAGACTATTCAGGACCTGGCCCAGGGGTCCACCGAACAGGCTGCAGCTGCTCAAAACGGGAGTCAGACGGTGGAAGAGCTTGTGGCAGGATTAAATCAGATTGCCATAAACATGGCCGACTCAGAAAAGTTGACTGTAGAGGCAAACAAAGCCGTAGAATCAGGAGTGAAAACGGTAGAATACCAAAGGGAGAAGATGGTAGAAAATAAACAGGCAGCAGTGAATGTAGGTGAAAGAATATTCGAGTTATCCGATAAGTCCCAGGAAATCGGCCAGATTATTGAAGCCATAAGTGATATAGCAGACCAAACAAATCTACTGGCTTTGAATGCAGCCATTGAAGCGGCCAGGGCCGGTGAACAGGGCAGAGGATTTGCCGTTGTTGCGGAGGAGGTAAGAAAACTGGCGGAGGAAGCCAGCCTCTCCACTCAAAAGATAAGTGCCCTCATCAGACAGATACAGCAGGGGATAGAACTTGCTGTCGAGGAAATGCGTAAGGCAGAGGTCATTGTAGGAGAACAGGAAAAGGCTGTGGACAGCACAACAAAAGCATTCGATAATGTTATGGACATTATACGCGGTGTAACAAAACAGGTACAGGAAGTCTCTAAAGCTGTAGAATCATTGAATGAGGGTGCATCATCCACAGGGGCGGAGATACAGAATATTGCCAGTGTAGCCCAGGAAAATGCTGCAGGAACCGAAGAAGTGGCCGCTTCTGCGGAAGAACAGACTGCTGCCATTCAGCAGATGGCAAGTTCAGCGGAAAATCTGGCAGGTGTGGCTCAAAAACTTCAGGAAGCTATTCAGAGGTTCAAAGTATAACAATTAGAGTTAAATGTTACCGCAGGACGAATTTGAAGAAATACTTCGGTAATGCTGGCAGGTTACAATAACCGGATTGCAAATAGTTGTTAAGACAGGAACAAAACAGCTGCTCTGAACTAAGGGAGCAGCTGTTTTGTTTGGAACTCAAAACCATCCCATATGGGCAGGGGACGGATCGGGATATCTGGCGTAATGACAGTTGCTGTTCTGTATATATTATTGTTTCAAAATGATGTAGACAGGGAATATTTTTGATACAATCGTTATATGAAGGACAATCGAGGTGAGAATATGGATTTCCGGCAACTGGAGTCTTTTGTGACCATTGTCAAACACAATAGTTTTACCCGGGCTGCCCGTGAACTTTACCTGACGCAGCCTACCCTCACCGGCCATATACAGGCCCTGGAAAATGAACTCGGAACGGTCATATTTAACAGAAACGGTAAGAACATAACCCTGACGGATGCGGGAAGAATTTTATACAACCATGCTGTCAATATATTAAATATGAGAGAGCAGGCGGTTTATTCCCTGGCCCAATATGAGGGCAGGCTGGAGGGTGAACTGGCTATTGCATCCAGCAGTGTTCCTCAGAAATATCTGCTGCCGCCGCTGCTGAAAGATTTCAGTGATATATATCCGGGGATAAGCTACATAATCAGACAGTTTGACAGCAAGGGGGTAGTGGATTGTATCCTGTCGGGGGATATGGATTTCGGACTGGTGGGGGCAGATATATCTCATCCAGGCCTTCAAAATATAGACCTCTGCCCGGACCAGCTTGTTCTGATAGCTCCCAATTCCGGCAGGTTTTCCGGATACAGGGGGAAGACCCTGAGCTGGGATCAGGTAAAAGATGAAAAATTTATTCTCAGGGAAGAGGGCTCCGGGACAAGGGAACTGTTCTTCAAAGCCCTTGAAAAAAAGGGTATCGGTGAAAAAGACATAAGAATAATAGCCCAGATAGAAAATATACAGACTATCAACCTGTGCGTAAGGGCCGGGCTGGGAGTATCGGTGGTCTCAGAGAGGTCGGTGAAAGAGGAAGTGGAACTGGGTATGCTTAAAGCTTTTTATCTGGAAGGGCTGGAGCTGAAAAGGAAGTTTCATTTCGTTTATCACAAAAACAGGGTATTAAGCCCCCTGGCCAGGGCTTTCAAAGATTTTCTGGCGGATTATTACGGTTAGGTGCATTATATCAGTTTCTGGCCGGATATTGTACAGACCTGTGTTACCGACTGCCGGGCAAACAGGTTTTTTATTTGTTTCAAGAAATTTCAGGTAAAATACGATATATAGAATAAGGACATTATTATATCAATACCGAGGTGATTACATGAATACGGATGCTGATAAACCGGTGAACAGCTAGGGTTTTCGCCGGCATATGGCTCACTGTCCGGGCATCAAGGTATATCCCCCCATCTGCTGAAACCTTTCGGTTTTTTGAAGGAGACTTGCAACGTGGCTTTTAAGGTCTGTCTGTGGGCGAAAGGCTGCTTGCGCAGGTCTTCTGGAAGGGTGTAGTGGATGATGTTACCTTGTCTCTCCGGATAACCGGTCGGAAGCGCATTAACTATACAGCAACGCAGAGGAAAGGAGGTATATCAGGCTGTAAATAATACGGTTGACTTACAGGGCGAAAAACCATTTTGTTGTAAGGGGGAATAAGTAAGTATGAAGAGCTTGAGGTTAAAAATTCTAGTGCCGGTACTGGTAGTGGCAATAGCCGGTTTCGCAGGGCTATCCGTCAGCGGATACCTCCAGGCCAGGAATATAGCTGTAAAGGACATTGAAAATATGGCCCACAGGCAGGTGGAAAAACTGGTAATTGACCTGGATGGTAAGCTGAATGCTTATAAGAAAGGAATAGAAGTACTGGCAGCTACGGATGAGGTAAAATCCATGGACAGGGCTGTGGCGGAAGGCTACCTTTTGCAAAGAAAGGACCTGTTCCAGGATTTCCTGTACATTATGATAGCCGATACAACCGGTAACTATTATACGACTCTGGGAGGAAGCGGGAACATATCGGACAGGGACTATTTCCAGGAGGTTATGAAAACCGGAAATTTTGTTGTAGGGGACCCTGTCGTCTCCAAATCGACAGGGAAAAACATTGTGGTTATTTCCACACCCATCAGGGATGCAAAAGGGAATATCATCGGAATGTGTTCAGGGTCGCTGGAACTGGCCACATTGTGTGACATGATCAGTACTGAAAAACTGGGGGAAACGGGTTATGCCTATATGATTGACAAAAACGGAAGGGTAATAGCCCATCCCGATGAAGAACTCATATTCACCAGCCTGTTGGAGCATGAAAGTCAGAGCCTGGCTGAAATATCCCGGAAAATGGCCGGTGGAGGCAGCGGAGTGGAATACTATGAATTTGAAGGAGAGAAGAAAATAGCGGCTTACCAGCCACTGAGCATGGCCAGCTGGTCCATAGCCATGACTACAACGTACAGAGAGATAGCCAATACTATAGGGAAACTCAGAAACGGCGCTTTGCTGATAGGATTTCTGGCAGTGGGCCTGCTGGGTATAGTATTAACCCTCCTGATTTCAAATTCGGTTAAGCCTATCCTGGAAATGACCAGTATCACCAGAGAGGTAGCCCGGGGAAATCTGCAGACCAGGGTTAGTGTAGCTACAAAGGATGAGGTCGGGATGCTGGCCCAGCATTTTAACCAGATGATTGATGGCATGAGGGGATTACTTCTGGAGATGAAGGAAACCGGCATGTCGGTAGCGTCTTCGTCCCAGCAGATGCTGACATCTTCCGAGGAGGCCAGCCGGGCAGCCGATGAGATAACACATACGGTCCAGGACCTTGCCCAGGGAGCCAATGAGCAGGCTGCAGCCGCTCAAACAGGGAGTCAGACGGTGGAGGACCTGGTTAACGGACTGAGCCAGATAGCGGCAAGCATGGACAGGACAGAAGAACTGACTCTGAAAGCAAAAGAAAGTGTTGAAGCAGGTGTACAGACTGCTGAGTACCAGAGGGGCAAGATGGAGGAAAGTAAACAGGCATCTGTGAATGTGAGTGAAAAGATATCTATATTGTCTGATAAATCAAAGGAAATCGGACATATCATAGAAGTAATAAGCGATATTGCGGACCAGACAAATCTGCTGGCATTGAATGCTGCCATTGAAGCTGCCAGGGCAGGGGAACAGGGCAGAGGCTTTGCCGTTGTTGCGGAAGAGGTAAGAAAACTGGCGGAAGAGGCCAGTCTCTCCACTCAGAAAATAGGAGACCTGGTAAAGCAGATACAACTGGGTGTTGAACAAACGGTTGCTGAGATGAATAATGCAGAGATGGCCGTTAAGGAGCAAGAGACAGCCGTTGATGAGACGACCAGGGCATTCCATAATATTACAGGAATAATTTCTGACGTGACCAATCAGATACAGAAAGTAGCCAAGGCGGCTGAAGAGCTGAACAAGAATGCAGCTTCTGCCGGGGAAGAGATTCAGAACATCGCCAGCGTGGCACAGGAGAGTGCTGCCGGGATAGAAGAAGTAGCCGCTTCCACCGAAGAGCAGACGGCAGCTATACAGCAGATGACCAGTTCAGCGGATAATCTCGCAGAGCTCGCCAATAAGCTGCAGCAAGTGATTGAGCGGTTCAGGATTTAACTATGAAAAATGATGACTTCTGTCATGGAAAATAGAGGAATAAGGAAGAGGGTGCCGGTACAGGCACCCTCTTCCTTATGGTCTCAACTATCCTAAAGCTCTTTCAATGTCCTGTTTATTGCGTATATGACATATTCTATTTCAGCCCGGGTATTGAAATGCCCCGGACTGAATCTTACGGTGCCCCGGGGGAAGGTATCCAGGGTTCTATGGGCGGAGGGAGCGCAATGCAGACCACAACGGGTTTTTATCCCGTATTGTTTGTCCAGCCAGTGGGCGATTTCCGCATTGTCCCTGTCCGGAAAATCAAGGGATATTACTGCGGTTCTACCGTCAGTATCTTCCAGCCCTGCCATGTTTGCGTTTTTAATATTCTTTACCTCATTTATGAACCTGCCGGCCAGATCAAGCTCTTTCTCTCTTATAGCATCAATACCTGTTTTATTCAGATATTTCAGCGCTGCATGCAGGCCGAATATGCCCGGCAGGTTCATGGTACCCGATTCGAATTTGTCCGGCATATAATCAGGCTGTTCCTCCAGTTCCGAAAGGCTTCCCGTACCTCCGCAAATAAGGCTGTCAATAGTATGGGCCAGTCTGTGGCTTATAAGGAATCCCCCTGTGCCCTGGGGGCCTAAAAGTCCTTTGTGACCGGTAAAGGCAATGGCGTCTGCATTCAGCTCTTGAAAGTCTATATCCAGTATCCCGGCGGTCTGGGCGGTGTCGATTATAAAGAAAAGGTCCTTTTCACTGCAGATTTTTCCTATATCGTGAACAGGCAGTATGGTGCCGCATACGTTGGAGGCATGCGTTAATATAACTGCTTTTGTGTTGTCTTTAATGCATTTGTAAATGTCCGAGGGGTTCATCTGTCCCCTGATATCGCACTGCACCCTGGAAAAATCCACTCCGGTTTTCTGCAGTTGCATGAGAGGTCTCATTACGGCATTATGCTCCATGGAGGATACGATGCAGTGGTCACCGGGTTTTAAAAGCCCTTTCAACAGGAAATTCAGGCTCTGGGTAATATTCATGGTAAATATGATATTCTCGGGCGTGCCGAAATTGAATAGGCTTCCAAGCATTTCCCGGGTTTCAAAGACTATTTCTTCCGGGGAAAATGTATCCAGGTAACCGCTCCTGTTTACATTACAGCCTATATCATCTATATAACGTTTTACCGCATCTCCGACTCCCGGGGCTTTGGGGTATGAAGTCGCGCCATTGTCCATATAAATTCTCTTCACAATAGAATACCTCCTCGTATACTATGAACAGCAAATCTTTTAAATAATTTCCAGCTGGTTGCCGGATGTCACACCGCTACCTCTACTCCCATTTTACTATATTCCCTTGTAATACCGTGATAAATTTTTTCAATTACTCAGGGTTATACATAAGAATAAACTATTGTACAACACACAGAAAATTTTGTTACTATTATGGCGGTCATATAATATTAATGCAATTATTAATTGTGAGTAAGGTAGGGAGGATTATTATGAGTGGTAAAAAAGGAATTATTCTTGTGGGAGCTATTGTAGGCTTTGTGGCTGTGGTCCTTGTCAGGTTCGGCAACCCGGTCAACATGGGTCTCTGTATCATATGCTTTATAAGGGATACGGCAGGAGCCCTGGGATTACACAGGGCCGGTGTGGTACAGTACATAAGACCGGAGTTGATAGGCCTGGCCCTGGGAGCCTTTTTAATGGCTGCCAGAAGCAAAGAGTATTATTCCCGGGGCGGTTCGGCGCCTTTTACCCGCTTTGTACTGGGATTTTTGGTTACGATAGGTGCCCTGATGTTCCTGGGGTGTCCCCTGAGGATGGTGCTGAGGCTGGCCGGAGGAGACTTGAACGCCTTAATGGGATTGGCCGGATTTGTTGTGGGGATACTCATAGGTATTGCATTTCTGAATAAGGGGTTTACCCTCAAGAGGACATACGCCCTGTCCAGATTTGAAGGTTACCTGTTTCCGGCCGTTCAACTGGGTCTTCTAGTACTGTTGGTGGCTGCGCCGGCGTTCGTTTTTTTCAGTGAAAAGGGACCGGGGGCGGCCCACGCACCTATCATTCTGTCACTGATTGCAGGCCTGATTATCGGCATTGGGGCTCAAAAGACCAGGCTCTGTATGGTAGGTGGTATCAGGGACCTCATCATGTTTAAGGACTGGCACCTGATATCGGGCTTTATTGCCATATTTGTTGCTGCGCTGGCAGGAAATATTGTAACCGGCACATTCAATATGGGCTTTGAGGGGCAGCCTGTTGCCCATGCAGACGGCCTTTGGAATTTTCTCGGGATGCTCCTGGCAGGTCTGGGTTCGGTACTTCTGGGTGGATGCCCTATGAGACAGATTGTCCTGGGAGCGGAGGGCAACATTGATTCTGTTATTACTGTACTGGGTATGTTTGCAGGGGCCGCTTTTGCCCACAACTTCAGTCTGGCTGCATCTCCTGCAGGACCGGCGCCTAACGGTCAGGTTGCAGTAATAATAGGTCTTATTGTTGTTTTGTTAATAGGGTATTTTAATGTTGATAGAAAAGAAGAGATTATAATGAAGGGGGATGTGGAACTTGAGGCTTAATCAGGTTGATACCAGAGGCAAGTCCTGTCCTGAACCAGTACTGCTGACAAAGAAAGCCCTTCAGCAGCATCCTGAAGGGGTATCGGTAATTGCCGATAATACTACTGCCAGGGATAACATCACCCGGTTTGCCAGGAATGCGGGATACACGGTAGAGGTAACCCGAAGCGGAGCGGATTATATTCTCACACTGACCAGGTGAATGCGGCATGGAATATGCAGCAACTTTTTATACTCATTCAGGAGCGGTAAAATACCAGAGGTTTATGAAGAGGAAAGGCATTGACATTGAGCTTATGCCTGTTCCAAGAAAGTTCAGTTCTAGTTGCGGTATTGGCGCTCGTTTCACTCTTGAAGAAGACATTAGAAATTTTATAAGTGATGATATTGAAAAACTGTTTTTGATAACAGGAGAAGAGGATAAGCTAATATACAGGGGAGATAGGGACTAATTGCAGTCCCTGTTCCTGTATTATATTATAATAATAGCAATTGATGAAAGCAGGGATAAAATGGCGCATGACAGAATCAGGCTGACGCAAATGACCAAAAGTTCAGGGTGAGCTGCCAAGCTGGGTCCTGATGCCCTGGCACAGGTTCTGTGCCATCTGCCGAAATTTGAAGATAAAAACTTAATAGTAGGACTGGGTACATCGGATGATGCTGCAGTATACAGGATAAGCCATGACAAAGCAGCAATACTGACAGTGGATTTCTTCACGCCTGTGGTTGACGACCCCTATATGTTCGGACAGATTGCTGCAGCCAATGCACTGAGTGATGTGTATGCGATGGGGGGGAAACCTGTAACAGCAATGAACATAGTGTGTTTTCCCACCTGCCTGACAATGGATGTAATGAGGGAAATATTAAGGGGCGGTGCTGACAAAGTGGCCGAGGCGGGAGCAATTCT
Organism: Clostridium thermobutyricum; assembly: GCA_016842005.1. Lineage (GTDB taxonomy): Bacteria > Bacillota > Clostridia > Ch29 > Ch29 > JAENYD01. The sequence goes on from JAENYD010000002.1 coordinate 169,753, forward strand.
TGCGGGAGGTCACAGCATTGAAGATGATGAACCTAAATATGGCCTTTCGGTTATGGGACTTGTACATCCGGACCGTGTCCTTGTCAATGGCGGAGCGAGACCGGGAGACATGCTGGTCCTTACAAAACCTTTGGGTGTGGGCATTTTGAATACGGCGATTAAAGCGGATATGCTGGATGAAACTGTGTATTCCCGGACGGTGGAAACCATGGCCTACCTCAATAAGGATGCCTGTGATGCAATGCTGGAAGTGGGGGTGTCCGGCTGCACCGATATAACAGGTTTCGGATTCCTGGGACATGCCTGCGAGATGGCTCTGGCAAGCAATGTTACCCTGGAAATATTCTCGGACAGTATCCCTGTTATAGATGAAAGTATTGAGCTGGCAAAAATGGGTATTATACCCGCAGGGACATATAATAACGAAGCCTTTCTCCAGGGGAAAGTGGTGTTCGGTGACCGGGTAAAACAAGAGATAAGGGATATAATGCATGACCCGCAGACTTCGGGAGGTCTTCTTATATCGGTGCCGGCGGATAAGGTAGACCGGCTGATGGAACTCCTGGCAGAAAAGAATAAAGTCTCCTTCGGAATTGTTGGGAAAGTGAAGACCAGGACAGGACACTGCATTGAAGTGGATTAGCAAGGTTCAATTAGGTAGAGTACCCGATATACCGTATTTAAGCAGGCTGCTGTATTCAAGTATACGGTTGAGTATCCTGTGTTTTGCCCCACCCTTGAGAACTGTGGGCTGGTAGTCGTTTGTGTAATTTACAGAAGAAATGCTGCAGGGAATTATACTGACCCGGGTATCCGTTATGCAATTATCTCTGAAAGTTGCATTATACTGGAATATAAAGGTGTCTTTATCGGAGGGGTTTCGATTGCCCCCAAAGCAGAAATTGCCCAGGCTGTATACTATATATCTGTTTTTATACTTTTCGATACCCTGGATGACGTGGGGATGGTGGCCTATCACTATATCAGCCCCCCGGTCAATGCAAAACCGCCCCAGTTCCAGCTGAGTATTGTTGGGGCAGAAGGACCTTTCTTCCCCCCAGTGGAGAGAAACAATAACGAGTTCTGCCTTGTCCCTTGCCTTTTGAATGTCAGAGGCCATCCGTTTTTTTATGGAAGTGTCCCATCCGGTATAGCCCAGGCTGGCCACGGTGATGCCTTTAATGTTCACTATTGCTGTATGGCCTTCTCCTGAATAGAGTATTCCGGCTTTCTCAAGGGTTTCCAGGGTCTCGGTGTAGCCCTCTTCTTTATAATCGTAGATGTGGTTGTTGGATATATTTACAATCTCTATACTGCCTTCTTTAAGAATATTCACATAGGAGGGGTCGCCCCTGAACCTGTATTTTTTTTCAGCGGGGGCAGCAGCCCGGGTAAGGGTGGTTTCCAGGTTGACAATAGTTAAGTCATCCTCCTCAAAGATGGGTTTTACACTGCGGAAGAAGTACCCGTAGTCATTGTTATTCATTTCCAGTTGATAGGGGAATGAATTCTCATAAGGGAAGGATATGTCAGTACCAATGGTACAGTCTCCTGCAAAGGAAATGGTTATGGTGGTTTCCGGCGGGGGATATGTATGGACACTTAACAGGGGTTGGTATAAATAGGATTCATGGTGAACATTCTCCTCAAAGGCGGAAAATGCATCAGAAGCGGTTAAAAGAAGGAAACACACAGATAAGAAAACAGCTAGAATGGTGTATCTGAACAAGACAGATCAATCCCGTTGTTTTATTTATCACCTCCGATATTTTTCCCCTGTTTTTCGGGCCGGTTTTATCCGCCGGACAGTCGTTCCAAGGAGCCTGTTACCGGTTCATACCCAGGCCCCATATACATCTCATATTTTCATCCAGAGTTGGGTCTGTTTCGAAGGGCAAACAAAAAGAACCGTATCTTTTGTTCTGATTCCTGACTGCTATTTTAATTTATTCTGGTAGCGGGAAGAATAGAACCGCGGGTGTGGTTTTTAATAAGTAAAACTCCAGGGGGAAAAAAGAATAATTTTATATGATGGAGTAATACTGAATAGGGAAGACCTGCAAACCGTACGGAGGTGGAATGGATGGAAATAACTAATATCCAGGATAAAGTGCAGTTTCTGGACGGGTCTTTTACAAAAAGGGTAATTTATCAGGACGAGAATATTGTTTCTTTTGTACTGAATTTCAAGCCGGGGCAGGAACTGCCGTACCGTGCCCTTTCCGGTTCAACAGTAGTAATCGACGTTCACTCAGGAACGGGGGAGATTGTAGGAGAAAGGAGGGTTATCCCGATCACTGCCGGGGACATTATCTCGGTTAAAGGAAATGAAAACTTAGGAGTGAGAAATACCGGCAGCGATAGTATGACACTGTATGTAAACATGGCTCCAAGGCCTTCCGATACAAGATACAGCCAGGATATCGGCTGAGAGGAAAGCGATGCAGGCGGTTGAACGTATCCCTCTACATCGCTTTTTCCTTTATCTGGTCAAGGTTCTTCAGGGCAATTTCCTTCTTTATGTTTATCAACTCCACATTCTTCATGCCTATGACATTTTTCACGTCTTCCAGCGAAAGGCGAAGCTTCTCCAGGAGCTTTTTACTTTCTCTGTCCGGTTTTGCCATGGCACTGATACGACTGAACAAAGGATCAATTTCCAGCGACTGTAGCTCTGCCTTATCCCATTCTCCCTGCTGGCCGTACAGGTAAATCTGGCGTATGTTATATTTCATTCTGATAATGCTGGCATCCGGATTACCTTTGTACAGGTCAAAAAAGTCAGCCATATGCAGTGTCAACTGGTTTGTCAGGGTAAGCACGTCTACGGGATTTTTGCCTTCGGCCGTGACTGTCAGCCTGTCCAGGGCATCTTCAAAATCGCTGATGTCTTCTTTTCGGCTGTTGTCGTCCATGGCCGTTGTTTCATAACTGTTCCAGTCTGAATGCATCTCTTTTATCATACCCGTGACCTTTTCAATGGTTTTCTCTATTTTTTCTTCTCTGGCACTGGTATCGCTCTGTTGCTTGGCCTGTTCTCCCTGTCCCTGTTGCTCTGCTTCACCCTGCTGACCCTGACTTTTCTTTTGTTCTCCCCCGGTTTCTTGTTCTGGAGGCTCCGGTTTTTTCAATTCCTCCTGTAATTTTTCAACCTCCGTAAAAATATCTTCAGCCTTCTGATACATGGATACCAGTTCTTTCGGGATTTCTTCTTTGGTCTCGGGGGAAGCGGGTCTTTGTTCCTTTTTACGGCAGGAAACCCCGGCCGACAGTGGTATTACAGATATCAGGAGAAAACAGATAACTTTCAATTTGACATTGTTGTGTTTCAAATGTATCACCTCATAAAATAGTATGTCCTGACAGGATAACTAAAATAATAGATATAAAGCGAAACTTCTTTCTGATATAGTGGATTTGCAGTACAGTTCTTCATAAAAAAAACACATTTTTATAGTAAAATAATACTAACCGTTTGTTATCTTTTCTCCATACGATTGTAGGGGAGTTGCGCATTGACACTGGGAAATGTGAGCGGGGAGGTGTACGACCATATGAAAGAGAAAAAGAAGATACTGGTGGTTGACGATGAGAAGAATATTGTGGAGGTAGTTGCTTCCTATCTGGCAAAGGAGGGATACGAAGTATCCACTGCATATACCGGGCAGGAAGCCATGGATTTGTTCTATGATGAAGTACCCGACCTTATTGTACTGGATTTGATGATGCCGGGTATTGACGGGTGGCAGGTATGCAAAAAAATACGGGAAACCTACCGGGTTCCCATAATCATGCTGACTGCCCGCAGTCACGTGGATGACAGGGTGGAAGGGCTGGAAATAGGCGCTGACGATTATGTGCTCAAACCCTTCAGCCCCCGGGAACTGGTTGCAAGGGTAAGAACAGTGCTCAGGAGAACTCAGGAAGCGAACAAAGCAGCGGATGTACTCTCTTTTAACGACGGAAGGCTCAGGATTGATACAGTCAGGCATATGGTATTTAAGGAAGGATTGCCTCTGGAATTGACCCAGGTAGAGTTTAAGCTTCTTGAAACCCTGGCAGGGAACCCGGGCAGAGTATTCAGCAGGGAGCAACTGATCGATATGGTGCTGGGTTTTGATTACCAAGGATATGACAGGACCATAGATACTCATATTAAGAATATAAGGCACAAGATTGAGGATGACAAAAGCAGGCCTTCCTACATAAAGACCGTTTACGGTGTGGGATATAAGTTTGGGGGATGAGGACATGGTCAAAAGTCTTAAATTCAAGTTCTTGCTGGCTTTTCTTGCTGTGGCCCTGGGTTCGGTTTTGTTTACCGGGCTGTTGATAAACAGAACGGTTGGCACCAGTTTTTACGACTATATGCAGAAGAGGCTGCAGACCAGGAACCAGGAATTGGTGGATGCCCTTACCGACTACTATAAAGAATATGGGAGATGGGAGTGGTCCTACTGCAGTTCAGTGGCCCGGACCGCCCTGTACCGGGGAGCCGGGTTGAGGATAAGGGATGAGAAGGGCGGGACTGTATTCTGGTTTGAACCGCGCAAACCGCCCGGAATGCGGTTCAGGATGAACGGCAATGGGGAAGAATACAAGGAATATACTTATCCGGTAACTGTTGATGGCGAGAAAGTCGGAGAGGTGGGTATCGGGTATTATGAACCGGAGCTTTTGTCTCCCGTGGATGCCGCCTTTGAGAAGCGAATAAGCTGGATAATGATAGCGGCAACTGTTTCAGCAGTAATACTGGCTGTAGTGGGGAGTATCGCATTCAGCAGCCGACTCACCGGGCCAATATCCCAGATCATTGATGCCACAGGCCAAATGTCCAAGGGTGACCTGAAAAGAAGGGTGCCCAGTACAGACAGGGAGGACGAGCTTGGAGAACTGGCCCGTTCGGTTAACAAACTGGGGGAGTGGGTGGAAAACCTTGAAAGCATGAGACGGCAGATGACGGCAGACGTAGCCCATGAGTTGAGAACACCCCTTACAACTCTTCAGGGGCATCTCGAAGCCATCATGGATGGGGTATGGGACCCCACCCCCGAAAGGATAGCCATTTGTCACGGTGAGGTTGTGAGGCTTGCATCCCTGGTCAAGGATATTGAAAGGCTTTCCAGTTGTGAAAATGAAGCTGTCCGGTTGAATGTAACAGAGTTTGACGTAGGGGACGTGATAAAGGAAGTATACTGTTATTTTGAGAGCAGCTTTGCGGAAAAGAATGTGTACCTCAATATGAATACAGGGGACAGTCTTGTTCTTAAAGGGGACAGGGACAAGATAAAACAGGTTGTGATTAATCTGCTTTCAAATGCCTTGAAATATACCCCTGAAGGAGGAGAGGTGAAGGTGGAGGCATACAGGGCTGAAACCGGCACGGTCATCCAGGTACAGGATACAGGTAAGGGTATTTCCCCGGAAGACCTGCCTTTCATCTTTGAACGGTTCTACAGGGGGGACAAGTCCAGGAGCAGGAGCGGCGGGTGGGGGTCAGGTATAGGTCTGGCTATTGTCAAAGCTATAGTGGAACTGCACGGCGGCAGTGTGAAAGTTGACAGCCAGCCGGGAAAAGGAAGCGTATTTCGAGTAATTCTACCTCAAACAGCTGCAGAAGCTAGAGACAGCCGGTAAATATTTTTGTTGAAAACCTGCTTTAAACGGTAGAACGTGGTGGAGCAGGTTTTCTGTATGTTCTCTAAAAAGAGGCCGGGGGTTACCCCCCCGGACACAAGCAGCGTTCAATAGAGATTTAATAACAGGGTTTTGCTGCTGCAAAGAATATTATGATTATAACCAGCAGTAAAAACAGGGTTCCATATCCGCAACCGAAAAATCCACCAAGTCCTCCGCCTGACATTATATCACCTCCTTGTTTTTTTCACTATAAGTTATTGAGTAACCCGATTTTTTGTGAATGGTTTCCAGGTAACACAAAAAAATTCACAGGAATACAATACTAGAGGGGCAGAAGTACTGCCTGACCGGTTACAGGATCAATAACCGAAAGAGGTGTATATTGTGAGCTTGAATGATAAAGCGAGAGAATTCGCAGAAGAGGTGAAAAAAACCAGGGAATTTATTGAACTGAGGCAGGCCAGGGCAAAAATCGACAAGGACAGAGAGATGAAGGCCAGGGTGGATGGATTCATCAAGAAGCAGGCTGAGGTCTTTGCTAAGGGCGGCTGGTCACGGGAAACCGAGGCCAGGGTAGCAGAACTTAACCGGGAGTTTGACAGCCTATTAAAGGTTCCCGATGTAGACAGATTTGTAAAGGCCGGGAAGAGGTTTAACGATATGATGCTTCAGGTGAACAAATCGGTGGCCGCAATGATAGAATCAGGGCTGAAAGGCCGGTAAAAAAACAAGGAGGCAGCCAGGGGCCTCCTTGTTTTAAATTGGAAGTTTTTGCTTATTCTGTTGGGGTATTCTTATTGAACCCGTCGAACCCTCCAGCCCTTCTTCCACCGCCGAATCCTCTGGGTCCAAATCCCTTTCTGCCCATACCAAATCCCTGATTAAAGCATTCAAAACCGTTCTCTTCAACAAATTTTACTCTGTCTTCCAGGCGGGTTATATATTCCTGGGCCTGCTCCTCGGTAATAATACCATCTTCAACGGCTTGTTCCAGTTTGTCTTTCTGCCAGTCAATCTTATCGTAGAACCATTGGGGCACTTCTTCGGAAGCAAAGATCAGGGATTGCTTGGACCTGGCTTCCAGGCGGTCAATGAACTCCTGGGCCTGCTCTTCGGTGAGGGTGCCGTTTTCAACCGCTTGTTCCAACCGTGCTTTCTGCCAGCTGATCATGTCGTTGAACCATTGGGGCATATTGTCAGTGGTTGCAGCAAAGGCTACCGAGAACAGGCTGATAAGTACCAGCGCAACAACAGTTAGTGTGATGGTTTTTTTCATGCGCATTCCTCCTCCTTTTCATGTTTATTTTCACTGATTAAAGTATAATGTTTAAATATGAAGATATTATGAAGAGGAGTAAAATTTTAATAGCGGTTGACACAGGATGAAATGAATAATATTATTTAATTAACCGGTTAGTTAAATAATTTGTTTGGAGGCAGAAATGGATAATAAGCCAGACAGGAGCACTGCGGAAAAGATGGGCAGCAAGCAAAAGATACTGAAAGCCGCTGAAGAAATCTTCGGAGATAAGGGCTTTGACGGCGCAAGGGTTGACGAAATCGCCGCAAAGGCGGGGGTGAATAAAGCTCTCATATATTATTATTTTGACGGTAAAGAAAAAATCCTGGAGGAACTCATAAGATTAAATATGGAAGATGCACTGGAGATAAAAGCGTCTTATCTGCAGGGGATAAATTCTATCAGCGATATAGACTTTGAAGAGGCTTACGGACTGTTGCCGGAATTTCTGAGGGAAAAAAGACTTTTTCTCAAGATAATGGGTATGGAGGCATTGAAAAATCACCCGAAGGATGCATCCATATTCAGTTTCCTTGACCCCATTCTGAGCTACTCGCTGCAGAAAATGGAGGAACTGGGAGTCAAGTTTGAGGATGCAGTTTATATACAGATGATAGCCTTTTTCTTCGGGATGTTGCCCCTGTGCTCCTTTTACGCCCTGGGAGAAAAATGGGCTGAATACTATCATGTTGATGAAGAGGAAGCAGAAAGAAGATTTATGGAAGCCTATAAGGAAATGTATGTTGTTCCCTTGATGGGAAAGCTGGTCAAAGATGTATAGGTGGCGGGCAGTTTATATTTGAACCCGGAATAATGGAAGCAAGAAATTCGAATGCTATGGGGGATGGATTTAATGGGAGAAGTTCTTCTTAAGGTCAAAAATTTGAGCAAGATCTACCAGATGGGCGAGGTTAAGGTGGAAGCCTTAAAGGATGCCAGTTTCGAGATAGCCGAAGGGGAATTCATTGTTATTCTCGGTCCCAGCGGGTCAGGAAAAAGTACCCTTCTAAATATTATTGGCGGTATGGATACTCCTTCCGATGGAGAAGTATACTTCCGGGAACAGAGACTGCAAGAAATGAAAGACAGTGAACTTACCCTGTACAGGAGAGAGAAGGTGGGTTTTGTATTCCAGTTCTATAACCTCCTGCCCAATCTGACTGCAAGGGAAAATGTGGAACTGGTAACAGACATCAGTATAGACCCTCTTGATGTGCTGGAGGTACTGGAGATGGTAGGCCTGAAGGAGAGGGCAGAACATTTTCCTTCCCAGATGAGCGGAGGAGAACAGCAGAGGGTGGCCATTGCCAGGGCCATAGCTAAGAATCCCCATCTCCTCCTTTGTGATGAGCCTACCGGGGCCCTGGACAATACTACGGGGAGAATAGTATTAAAGGTTCTCAAATATATTAATACCAATCTGGGCAAAACGGTTGTAATTATAACCCACAATTCGGCCATTGCCCGGATGGCCAATACGGTTATCAACCTGAGCAGCGGAAGAATTGTAAGTATAAGGGATAATGAAAGGCCTATTGATCCTGAAAGGATTGAGTGGTAATGAAAAAGCTGAATCTTATGGCCTTGAGGGATATAAAATTCAACAAGGCCCAGTATATTGCAGTTATACTTGTGGTAACCATCGGTATAGCCCTGTACAATGCCTCTTTCATGTCTTACCAGAATCTCAAGCAGTCAACCGATTTCTACTATGAACAGTACAACCTGCCCCATTTGTTTATCAGGATGAACAGGTCTCCGGAGGGCATCGTGGGCAGAATTAAAGAGCTTGACGGTGTGGCCGGGGTACAGGGCAGAGTGGTTTTTGAGGTGCCCATGGATGTGCCGGGTTATGAGAATAAGGTTCATGCCCGGATTATATCGGTTCCCGCCGTCAATGAAGGGGCCCTGAACACCCTCTATATCGAAGAGGGCAGCTATATATCGGGTAAAGGGCAGGGCCAGGTGCTGGTGGAGAAGCAGTTCTGGGATTACCATAATCTTAATACAGGAACACCCCTGTATCCGGTTGTAAACGGGAAAAGGGCCAGGCTGACCATACAGGGTAAGGTGGTAAGTCCGGAGTACATTTATCCTGTGCCTTCGGCACAGCAGATTATGCCTGATAATGAGAAGTTTACCATATTATATATTGAGCATGATTTCGCCCAGCAACTGTTCGGGTATGACGGGATGGTCAACGATATTGTGGTGCTGCTGGACAGTGAGGACAGGGTGGAGGACGTGAAGAAGACCCTTGAAGATATGCTCAAGCCCTATGGCCTGGTTGCGGTTACCGAGAGAGATGACCAGATAAGCTATAAGATGCTGGACAATGAGATGAAGCAGCTTGAAAATATGGGTCTGGCATATCCCTTCATATTCCTGATGATAGCATCAATAGTAATCTATATGCTGCTCCTGAGGCTGGTTGACAATCAGCGTCAGCAGATAGGCGTCCTTATGGCTATGGGATTCAGCAAAAAATCGATAATGCTCCATTATATGAGTTACGCACTGTTTGTAGGGTTTACCGGTTCTGTCCTGGGTGGAATACTGGGCATGTGGATGGGAGATGCCCTGACCAGGTACTACCTCGTATTTTTTAACATACCTGTACTGAAGGTCAGGATTTACTACAGCACTGTTCTTGCGGGAATAGGGATGAGTGTTGGCTTCTGCGGTATAGCCGGGCTGAATGCGGCAAAAAGAGTACTGAGAATTAGCCCGGCCCAGGCCATGAGGCCTGTGGCCCCTCCCGGAGGTGCCAGGTGGTGGGGGGAAAGGATAATTCCCTTTCTCAGGAATGTTAGCATAACATGGCGTCTGACATTCAGAAATCTATGGAGAAACAAGGTCAGAACCCTTTTTACGGTATTTGCAATATCCATTACCGTTGGGCTTATGATTTCAACCCTTTTCTTCCTTGATTCCATGGAATACCTGTTTGACAAAGCTTTCAACGAGGTTCAGGTATATGACTACAAGGTGCTGTTTGCCAGGGATATGGGAAGGGTTGCGGTAAACGACCTTTTGGAGTACAGGGAAGTGGATTATGCGGAACCCATTGCCGAATATCCCTTCAAACTGGAGAAGGGATGGAAACAAAAGGATGCTGTTATTGTCGGGATTGACAGAAGGTCGGACCTGTATAAACTGGTATCGGAGGATGGCAGCAGGATATATCCAGGGGGAAGGGAGATACTGCTTTCGGATGTGCTGGCCCGGCAGCTCGGGGTAAAACCGGGGGATGAACTGCACCTGAAGTCACTATACAAACCCGGTATAGAGAGGGATGTGAAGATTGCGGGACTGGTCAAACAATACCTGGGATTTAACGGGTTCCTGGATATAGACTATCTTGGCAGCACAATGCAGGAAGGAAATATTGTCAACGGTGCACTCCTGGAAGTAAAGTATAACTCGGGGGATTTTCTGAAGAAACTGCAGGATATGCCTTTTGTTGAAAATGTTGAAGCCCCCGATGAAATGGTTAAACAGTTCAATGAATATCTGGACCTGATGTATGCATATATCGGTGTTATTATACTGATGAGTTCGGTAATGGGATTTGCCATAATATATAATACTACAACCATAAACATCATGGAGAGGAAACGGGAACTGGCTTCTCTGAGGGTTATGGGTTTCTCACGGAAAGAGGTGGCGGAATTAATCTTTAACGAAAATATTGCTGTCAGTATACTCGGACTGACGGCAGGGATGCCTTTGGGCAGAATGATGGCAAGCGTCATGGTAACGCTTGTTCCGGAAGAGGTGATGAGTATGCCCCCGGTTGTATACCCGAGGACTTATCTTCTGGCAGTTGTTACTGTGTTCGTCTTCGTATTTTTCGCCCAGCTGGCCAATATGAGAAGGATTTCAAGGCTGGACATGGTTGAAGTGATGAAGAGCAGAGAATAGGGGGGATTTAATATGAAGTTGGGATTTTTCGAAAAGATATTGCGGCAAACACCTAAGAAGTTGTTTGCCGGCAGTAAAAAAAGGATATGGGCCATTATTTTTGTCGTTGTACTGGTTACCGCCCTTCTTATGTATAATGCCGAAAAAGCCGTGGAAGTGAACACTGTTTCTCCGGTAAGAGGCTATATAGGTAATGTGATTGAACAAACCGGGGAGATTGAAACGGTGGAGAAGCAGGAAATATATGCGTTATACGGGGGGAGACTGGAAAACATTCCGGTGGATGTGGGGCAGGACGTTACCGAGGGCCAGTTGTTGCTGGAATTTGACCTTGAAGACCTGAGAATCAGGCTGGAACAGGCGGAGGCCCAGCTCGCACAGGCACAGCAGAGTACCCGGGTCAGCGCCGAGGTTGCAGCTGCTGCTGCAGCCCTGGAACAGGCAGCCCTTGGCAGGGACCGTGCTCAGGAAGAGTTAGAAAGGATATCCGCCCTGTACCGGGAAGGGGCTGTCAGCCAGAAGGATTACCAGCAGGCTGCCGATGCCCTGGCACTGGCGGAAGTTCAGCTTACTTCCGCTGCTGCAGCTCTGGATGCAGCCAGGCAAGGTGAGACGGCGCAACAGGCTGCTGTGGCTTCCGCCCGGGCTGAGGTCCTTCTTATAGAAAGGCAGATAGAAGAAGGGGTGGTTTCTGCCCAAATGGATGGGACTGTCCTGGAGAAGAATTTTGATGAGGGTATGATAGTGCCTTCCGGCAGCATGATAATGCGTATCGGGAATCTGTCCAGTCTGCAGGTAAAATGTATGTTTCTGGCCAGTGAAGCGGTGGATATTCAGGAGGGAGATGCGGTACTCGTCAAAGGCGATATACTTAAGAAGGACGTATTAAAAGGTAGGGTTAGAAAAGTATATCCCCAGGCGGTGACGGTTGTTTCCCAGCTGGGGGTGGAACAGCAGAGGGTGCCTGTGGAGATTGAGCTCCTGGATACCCACAGAAACCTCAAACCGGGTTACAGCGTAGATATTGAGGTCATCACCGAAGAGGCGGAAGATGCCCTTATGGTGCCCGGGGAGGCAGTTTTTGAAATGAATGACAGGGATTATGTGTTTGTTGTAAAAAACGGTAAGGCCCTGCTCAGGGAAATTGTCAAGGGAGTGGAAAACAAGGACTGGGTTCAGGTGGTTGAAGGGCTGGATGAAAAGGATAAGGTTATCGTGGACCCTCCCAATGATATGGAGGAAGGCATGAAAGTAAAAGAATAAGGCTGTGACCAATGCAAGGGTATGCACATTCCGGAGAGAAGGAGAGGACGATGGAATGAACGGTTTTGAACAGGCAGTGGCAGGATATATAGGGGAGAACAACCTCAGGAAAATACAGTCCTATAGAGTGGGGATAGCAGGGGCGGGGGGACTGGGGTCCAACTGTGCCTTCAACCTGGTCAGGTGCGGTTTCAGGTCTTTTGTAATAGCGGATTTTGACCTGATTGAATATTCAAATCTGAACAGGCAGTTTTATTTTAACGACCAGGTGGGAGAGAAGAAGGTTGACGCCCTTAAGGCCAACCTGCTGCGTATTAACCCGGACCTGGACATACAGGCCGTCCACCTGAAGGTCACGGATGAAAACGCTGAGGAGTTATTCGGGGACTGTCATATTATTGTTGAGGCCTTTGATAAAGCGCAATATAAGAAGATGATAATAGAAAAGTTCATGGATTCCCCCAAGCTGGTCGTGGCTGCCAGCGGTATTGCATACTGGGGCAGTTCAGACGACATAAGGACTGAAAGGGTAAAGGATAACTTTTATATTGTGGGGGATTTCAAAACGGAGGTGGGACCCGACAGGCCCCCGGTATCCCCCAGGGTCAATATTGCTGCCGCCAAGCAGGCGGATATTATAATGGAGTATGTACTGGACAGACACCCCCCGGTCTAACAATCCACTTTCTCTCTTAACGGGTGTTAACAAAAAGTTATATCCAAACATGCGTTTATTGAATGGTTGTAAATTCATTGTTATAATTCCATTAAGACATTAATCGGGTACTGTTTTCAAATCATAATTATTAAAAGAGTTGAGGGGAAAATGTTTGAGATAATTAATAGTCCATGGGAGGATCGTTTCATTTCTTGTGTACAAAATGCGAATGAAAATATTAGTATTTGTTCTCCTTACGTGAAATTTAATGTTTTGAAAGAAGTGTATAAACATAAAAAAAATAATGTAAATTTTTGTTTGATTACCAATTTTAATTTTGCCAGTTTTTATGATCATTCTTCTGATATAAATGGAATGAAGTATATCTTGGAAAATGGTGATGAAATTACTAATTACCAAAGCTTACACGCTAAAATATATATTTTTGACAAAAAGTCGGTTGTTATTACTTCTGCCAACCTTACCAAATCGGGTTTAGCAAAAAACTATGAGTATGGGATTTTCTGCGATGAATTATCCTTTGTAAAAAAAGTCTGTGAGGATTTTGATGCAATATTAAACAGTAATCAGAGCGGAAAAATTTCTTTACAAATAATATATGATATTATAAATATTTTAAATAGCATACCCCGAAAACAAACCATTAAACTTCCTTATATGGAACGTGATTATTTCAATAGGGAAGAAATCGAATTAGATAAAATATATACTGATGACATAAAAGCTATACAAAAAGGCCTTTCAGGTTGGAAATTAGAAATATTTAATGAGGTTGAAAGGCTAAATAAGCAATATTTTGAGTTGACGGAATTATATAAAAGAAAAGAATATTTAAAGCAGAAATATCCTGACAATAAATTTGTAGAAGCAAAAATAAGACAACAACTTCAATTCCTTAGGGATTTGGGATTAATAAAATTTTTAGGTAACGGGAGGTATAAGAAACTATGGGCATAAACCATTACATATTTTTAACAGTTGAGGGTTATTCTTATCAACCAGACTCAGAATCTATTTTACCTGATATAGATAATTTGCAAGTTATCGGTTTCTATTCAGGGGAGAATGCTGAAAAAGCTTATACCAACCTGATAAAACAAAACCCCTATATTTTGAGAACCAGATATGATGAAATATTTAGTTATAAGCTGGATGTTGATTATCAAAAGTCAAAAAAAAGATTTTATTTAAGTGATTATAAGAAATCAGCAAATAATTATTAATAATGGAGAAAACCCTTGCTGTCCGGAGTTTCTCTTTGTGATAAGACTTGCAGGAATCGGTAATGATTTATAGAATAGTCTATACATATATAGGTTTTGGATGGCAGGTCTATATAAGCAGAATAAACGAGGTGCTCTATGAATATTCCCAATTTGCTGACAGTCATCAGGTTTCTGTTGATTCCTGTATTTTTTTCGGTATTTTATTCTAATCTGCCCAATAATATAACACTGTCTATTTTGATATTTGTGCTGGCAGGGGCAACCGATGTCCTGGACGGATATATCGCCAGAAAGCACAACATGATTACAAAATGGGGTATAGTGTTCGACCCTCTTGCAGACAAGCTTATGCTTATCTCAGTGCTCTATGCTATTACCGACAAAGGATATCTTCCTTTATGGGTGATTATCGTGGTGGCAGGGAAAGAGACTTTTATGGCTCTGGGGGCTGCCGTTCTTTATTTTACCCAGGATAAGACGGTTATCCCCGCCAACAGATACGGGAAACTCGCTACCATACTCTTTTATCTGTCCATCGTGGCCCTGGTTTTCGGGGTCCCGTACAGCTGGTATCTTGTTGTAATCGCAGTTATGGTCACCATTATTGCCTTCGTGAATTATGCCAGACATTTCGGAAGTATCAAAATAAACAGCAAGTCAGGCTGAAAACCGAAAAAATATACCTGTAACCGTGTTGACAAATGACGGTATTTATATATAATATGTTTTAAAAGCTTTATATCCGATTAAAGGCTGTGAAGGAGAGGAGTAAACAGGCAAAAGCCTTCAGAGAGGGCATTGTGTGGTGGAAGATGCCCGGCAGGAGTCTGTTGAAGGTAGCTCCGGAGCTGTCCGGCTGAAACAGCAGTAAGCCGGATCGGTTAACCGTTAACTGAATGAGGGCCCGGAAACCGGGAAATAAGGTGGTACCGCGAAATAACCTTCGTCCTTTTACGGACGGGGGTTTCAGTTTTTTTTGGAGCAAAGAATATCTCATGAGGAGGCATAGGATTATGGCAGAGAACAAAAGACTGGCAGACAGGTACAATCCCCGTGAATTCGAAGAGAAGCTGTATCAATGGTGGGTGGAAGAGGGTTTCTTCACCCCTGAGATAGATGAGGGCAAGCATCCCTTTACCATCGTTATTCCACCGCCTAATATAACCGGTCAGCTTCATATGGGGCATGCCCTGGACAACACCATCCAGGACATTCTGATCAGGTGGAACAGGATGAAAGGACGCCCCACCCTGTGGCTGCCGGGTACAGACCATGCAAGTATAGCCACCGAAGTAAAGATAGTGGAGAAGCTCGCTGAGGAGGGGCTTTCCAAACAGGACCTGGGGAGAGAGAAGTTCCTGGAAAGGGCCTGGCAGTGGAAGGAAGAATACGGCGGACGTATTATAAACCAGCTCAAGAAACTGGGGACATCCTGTGACTGGACAAGAGAGCGGTTTACCATGGATGAAGGCTGCAGCCGTGCGGTTACCGAGTTTTTTGTAAGTCTGTACGAAAGGGATCTCATATACAGGGGAGACAGGATAATAAACTGGTGTCCCACATGCAAGACCTCCCTGTCGGATGCCGAAGTGGAACACCAGGAACTGGAAGGCAAGTTCTGGCATATCAGGTATCCGTTGAAGGACAGTGATGATGGCATTATTGTCGCCACAACCAGACCGGAGACAATGCTGGGGGATACCTGCGTGGCGGTGCACCCCGAAGACCCGAGGTACAGCAGGTATATCGGCAGAACGGTGGTACTGCCCCTTATGAACAGGGAAATTCCTGTGGTGGCCGATCCATATGTTGATATGGAAAAGGGGACGGGTGCGGTTAAGGTAACCCCCGCCCATGACCCCAATGATTTTGAAATCGGGGAAAGGCATGGTGTGGACAGGATAAATATTATGAACCCGGATGGCACCCTGAACCACAATGCCGGGAAATACCGGGGGATGGACAGGTATGAGGGCAGGAAGGCGGTGGTGCATGACCTGGAAAAAATGGGACTGATTGTTAAAATAGAGAATATAAAACACAATGTGGGGCACTGTTACAGGTGCGACACTGCGGTGGAGCCTCTGATATCAAGGCAGTGGTTTGTCAGGATGAAACCCCTGGCGGAGGCTGCCATAAAGGCGGTTAAAGAGGGGGAAATAAGGTTTGTTCCCAAACGCTTTGAAAAAGTGTATTTCCACTGGATGGAAAATATCAAAGACTGGTGCATTTCCCGCCAGCTCTGGTGGGGACACAGGATTCCCGCTTATTACTGCAGCGGGTGCGGAGAGACAGTAGTGTCCAGGACACAGCCGGATAAATGTCCAGGATGCGACGGTTCCGGCTTTGAGCAGGATGGAGATACCCTTGATACGTGGTTCAGTTCGGGACTCTGGCCTTTTTCCACCCTGGGATGGCCGGACAAAACCGATGACCTTGATTATTTCTATCCTACCAGTGTACTGGTAACCGGTTACGATATAATCTTTTTCTGGGTTGCCCGGATGATTGTGTCCGGGCTTGACCAGATGAAGGAAAAGCCTTTCAGCGATGTACTCATTCACGGGCTGGTGAGGGATGCCCGGGGCAGGAAGATGAGCAAATCCCTGGGTAATGGCATAGATCCCCTGGAGATAATCGAGCAGTACAGTGCGGACGCCCTGCGGTTCACCCTTGCAACGGGGAATTCTCCCGGAAATGATATGAGATTTTATATGGAGAAGGTGGAGGCCAGCGGTAACTTTGCCAATAAACTGTGGAATGCTTCCCGGTTTGTACTGATGAACATGGACGGGGATGCTGTGCGGGATGCGGCCAGTATTGCCTCCGACGAAAATCTGGAGCTTTCGGACAGGTGGATACTCTCCAGGATGAACAGTGTTACCAGGGAAGTTACCGAAAGCCTTGAAAAATATGAACTGGGCATGGCGGCCCAGAAGATATATGATTTCATCTGGAACGAATACTGTGACTGGTATATTGAGCTGGTTAAGCACCGTCTGTACGGGGAGCAGGATGAAACAAGGAAAGTTGCCCGGGAGGTTCTGTGCTGTGTACTGGACAGGGTTCTCAGGCTTTTGCATCCCTTCATGCCCTTTGTTACAGAAGAAATATGGCAACACCTGCCCGTGGAAGGCAAGACCATAACCCTGGCTTCATGGCCGGAGTACCTGGACTGTCTGGAATTTCCGGAGGCCGGTAAGAAAATGCAGTTAATCATGGATGCCATAAGAAGCATCAGGAACATGAGGGCTGAGATGGATGTGCCACCTTCCAGGAAAGCCAGGGTGCTGATAGTGACCGGTGACAGGGATATTGCGGCAATGTTCGGGGAAAACAGCGTATACCTGGAGAAGCTGGCTTCTGCTTCCCGGGTCATTGTACGGGACACAAGGGAAAATATACCGGACGATGCTGTTACCGGCGTTGTGGAAGGCGTACAGATATTCATTCCCCTGGATGAGCTTGTGGATACGGAAAAGGAGATGGAACGGCTGGAGAAAGAGCGGGATAAGCTGGAGAAGGAATTGGAGAGGGTAAACAAGAAACTGTCAAACAGGGGTTTCCTGGAAAAAGCGCCCGTACAGGTTGTCCAGGAGGAGAGAGAGAAGAAAGAAAAGTACCAGGAGATGATGGATAAGGTGCTGGAAAGTCTGGAAAAGTTAAAGAAATAGCATGTACACACCGGATACCCGTCGGGGAGGGTATCCGGTGTATTATGCCTTATGGTATTGGAGGGAAAGGGTATGAATTACCAGCAAGCGCTTGATTATATACACGGAACCCATAAGTTTGGAATGGAACTGGGCCTGGGCAGCATAAGCCGTCTGATGGACCTTATGGGACAGCCCCATGCATCTTTCAGGAGCGTACATGTGGCAGGGACCAACGGTAAAGGTTCAACTTCTGCCTTTATAGAATCTATTTTGCGGGAAGGCGGTTTTAGGACCGGCCTGTTTACCTCTCCCTATCTTGAAAGATTTACCGAGAGGATAAGGGTGGGAGGAGAAGAAATCCCCGGGGAAGACCTGGGGGAGATGACCGGATATGTAAAAGGTTTTGTTGATGCGCTCCTTGGGGAGGGACGGCCTCATCCTACCGAATTCGAAATAGTCACAGCCATCGGGTTCGAATATTTCAAGAGGAAAAGGATAGATTACGGGATAATAGAAGTGGGTCTTGGAGGCAGGCTGGATGCCACCAATGTTATAACGCCCGAAATTTCAGTAATAACATCCATAGGCATGGACCATACCAATGTTCTTGGGGGAGACCTCACCAGCATTTCCCGGGAAAAGGCAGGCATAATAAAAGAAGGCATACCCGTTGTCCTGCACCCCCAGTCACAGGAAGCGCTGGAGGCTGTCAGGAAAGTCTGCGCAGATAAAGATGCGCCGCTTCTGTATCTGGGAGAAAGCCGGATTGATTGCCGCAGTGTTTCCGTGGAAGGCCAGTGTTTTGATATGCAGTGGCGGGGGAAAACTTTGAGTGATCTGAACATAAGGTTGCTGGGACGACATCAGGTATATAACGCTGCAGCAGCTGCAGCTGTCTGCCTGGAACTGGGTCTGTCCGGACAGACTGTAAGGGAGGGCCTGAAAAAGGCACGATGGCCGGGACGGATGGAGATACTGAGGACTTCACCATTTATTATGATTGACGGTGCCCATAATGCCCAAGGGGCACAAGCGCTGGTGGACGGATTGAGAGAAGTGTTTCCCGATAAGAAAATCCTGCTGGTATTTGGTATTCTGGCGGACAAGGAGGTCCACAGGATAACCGGCATCCTTGCCCCTTATGCCAGCAGGGTTATAACAGCACCTCCGGACAATCCCAGGAAAATGCATCCTGACCGGCTGAGGGAAATTGTGATGCAGTATAACGCCAATGTAGAAAGCAGCGCTTCGGTAAAGGAAGCCCTGAAAAAGTCCCTTGAAGTGGCGGAGGAAGACGAGTTAATCCTATTTGCCGGTTCCCTCTATATGATTGGTGAAGTCCGCAGGCTTTTACCACCTGAAATACTTTGAAATCATTACAGGAAGCGCCGATTTTAATATAATAATACCCATTATAATAAACAGTACTCCTGCAGCTGTATGCAGTATGGAAGTGGGTATGTATGATGCAGCAAACCGCCCCAGGAAGACCCCGATAAAGGTAACCAGCACAAGGGCGGTTGAAGCTCCCAGAAATATCGACATAAAGTTGCCGCTCTGGGTGGATAAGGTAAATACGGCCAGCTGTGTTTTATCTCCCAGTTCTGCTAGAAAAAGCATGGCAAATGCTGTAAAAAATAACTTCCAGTCCATTTTATCCCTCCTAAGGCCTGTACAATATTATATTATCAGACAGAGCCCGATTTTGGAACATATTTATTTTATTCTGCAGGGGACAAAGTATTACGAAATATGATGGATAAGCCAAAAAAAGTCTGGCATATTTTTTGCAACTATAGTATAATCAATAAAGGGAATGGCACAAGATATAGATGCAGTATGAGGAAAAGTATTCTGTAAGAATCAATATCCGGAAGAAATTCCTGCTTTGCAGGATTGATTTTTAATATGGAGGGATATACGTATGAAATGCCCGTTCTGCAACTCAAAGCTCGGGGTAATCAGCAGGAAAAAATTCTTTTGCAAGAATTGCTGTTTTGAAATACATGTTGAGAGTGACAACTATGTGGTGTATAGAATAGAATTCGATGGAAGTACCAGCAAGCTCTGCGTAATGGATGAAGTAAGTTAAAACAGGTGTATCTTCACCTGTTTTTATTTTTGCTTTGATATGCCATATTCCCGGTAACATTAAAATTACCGGTTTTTTGTATTGTGCTAGAGGAAGTATGGCGTCAGCGGGATACTGCGTTATTTGATGCAATTCTGACTTTCATGTAGAATTTTGTATAAAAGTGCAGGGAATTATTAATTTATATAGAATATTTAACTATCATTCAATTGTCAATGGGGACATTCCTGTCCGCTGAGAAGTGGGAAGTTAGACAGGATGAGACATGTGTGAGGTTGGAGGTAAGATATTTGCTGAATTTCGTCATAGACGAATTCCTGATGCTGTTCCTACCTTCCTTTCTTCTCAATCCACCTCTGACTTATCACTTTTCATACGTTGTGTTCCCTGACTGCTGAAGGGGTGAAAACCCCACTGATAGAAGTTGGGTTCTATATTCATTACCGGTAAGTTCAAATGATAAGGGGGTATACTGGGTTGAAAAAAATCTTTATATTCATTATGGTATTGGCGATAGCAACGGGAATGGTTACCGGGTGTTCCAGGCCGGTGACAGACAGTCAGACAGAAAAAGGAGCAAACAGTAAATACGGCGGAGTATTCAAAATGGCTATAAGTGTTAATCCCCTTGATTTAAATCCTGTCCATGTTACTGACACCTCTTCGGCGAGGATAACCTCTCAGATATTCGAAAATCTTGTTCAGGTTGACGCCAACGGGGAGATTGAGCCATGTCTGGCGGAAACATGGACTGTCAGCGAAAACGGCAGGCTGTATACTTTCAATCTGAGAAAAGGTGTGCGATTTCATAAAACAAACGAAGGCGGAACTCAAACCGCCAATAATGGCAGAGAGGTAAAGGCCGAGGACTGGGTATGGACTTTTAATTACATAGTGAGCCGTGATACAAATTCTGAAAGAGCATATTTTCTGGATATGATCAAAGGTTATGAACAGTTTCAGAACGGTATAACAGACCATCTTGCCGGGGTCAGGGCAAAGGATGATTATACACTGGAGATTGAACTGGACCATGCCTTTGCGCCCTTCATCAATATATTGACGTACAGTACTTTTGTGGTCCTTCCCAGGGAAGATGTTGAAAAGTGGGGAGACGTGTTTAATTTTCATCCCGTGGGCACCGGGCCGTTCAAGTTTGAAAAATGGGTTCAGGATGACAGAGTTGTACTGTCAAAGAATGACCATTACTGGAGGACTGATAACGAAGGCAATCGACTGCCTTATCTTGATGGTCTTGAGTTCAGGGTTGTACCCGACCTGGCCATACAGTGGACCGAGTTTACCCAGGGGAATTTTGACTCCATAGAGCAGGTGGACGACCCGTATTACAGAGAGGCAAAAGAGAAATACGCCGACAGCTTCTATGAAAAACCGGAAATGGGTATATATTTTTACGGAATGGCTATGGAACTGGAGCCCTTCAGAGATAATAAGGCCCTGAGACAGGCCATGAATTATGCCATAGACAGGGAAGCCCTTGTGGATATGGTGAGGGACGGACGCGGGATACCGGCCAAGGGGGTGATCCCTCCGGGTATGTTCGGCTATAATCCGGATTTTGAGGGTTATACCTATGACCCTGACAAAGCCCGCAAACTGCTGGCTGATGCGGGATATCCCGATGGTATAAAAATAACCCTGCAGTGTCATACAGGAGGGGATATTCACAGGAGGATTGCAGAAGCATTGCAGCAGCAGTATGAAAAGGTGGGTATTGACCTGGAAATCAGAAATATTGACCCCTCCGCCCTTTATGGGTTAATAGATCAGAACAGTGTCTCACTGTTTAACCTGGGATGGGATATAGAATACCCTGATCCGGACGGTTTTCTGTATCCGGCCTTTCACAGCAAAAACCACGGTCTTCTGGGAAATATAGTGAGATTTTCCAATGACGATGTTGACAGATTGCTGGAAGAGGCCAGGGTTGAAACGGACACCGGGAACAGACGCAAACTGTACCAAGAGGTTGAAAAACTCATAGTGGAAGAGGCCCCCTGGGTATTCATATATCATTATATAGCCGACCAGGTAATGCAGCCATATGTGAAAGGGTACGAGCTGTCCTGTTATGGTGCCCATGCAGCACAGTATTATAAAGTATGGTTTGATAAACAGGAATAGTCAAAGTAAAAAGATTTACGGCAAAGGGGGGACTGCATTTGTCTGTATATTTATTCAGGAGGCTTATGGCGGCCATACCTGTTATCGCGGGGGTTATTGCAGTCGTATTCATCCTTACATCTGTAGTCCCCGGGGACCCTGTCCGCTTAATGATGGGTCAGAGGGGGGACCCTGAAACCATGGAAAGGATCAGGGAAGAATTGGGCCTGAACAGACCTCTCTGGTGGCAGTTTGTTGATTTTTTCGTAAAGGCGGTTACCTTGGATTTTGGCAAGTCTTATTCCAATAATATGCCTGTTATGGAATGCATTCTTTCAAGAATACCCCTGACGGCCGGTATTGCACTGTGGTCTGTAACAATTGCAGCCATTATGGGTATTGGCCTTGGTATCATATCCGCCCTTAACCGTCATTCCATCCTGGACTACGGCAGTATGTTTGTTGCGCTACTGGGCATTTCCGCCCCCGGTTTCTGGATTGGACTGCTGCTGGTTCTCCTGTTCCAGGTCAAGCTGGGATGGGTTCCCGGTACCGGGATGGGTGACGGGAGCTGGATATACCTGGTTCTGCCTGTGACCACGCTTAGCATAAGACCTACAGCCCTGATTGCCCGTCTTACCCGCTCCAGTATACTGGAGATACTGGGACAGGATTATATAAGGACAGCGCGGGCCAAAGGCCTTGCTGAAAAGATAGTTGTCCTGAAACATGCATTAAAGAATGCCATGATACCCGTTGTTACTGTAACCGGTATTGAAATGGCATCTTTTTTAAGTGGCGCTATAGTTATAGAGACCCTGTTCTCCCTGCCGGGTCTGGGAAGGCTGACGATTGAAGCAATAAGCAGCAGGGATTTCCCGGTTATCAGAGGAGTGGTGTTTTTTATTGCAGTTGTATTTGTACTTATTAATCTGATAGTGGACCTTTCCTATTCCTTACTGGATCCCCGCATAAGATATGATGAAAAATAGAGGTGAACCGGATGGAAACCAAGTTTTGTACAGAAACCGGAAGTACAGGCTGCAAATGGAATAATAGGACCGGTATATGGAGAGACATTTGGTATAGGTTCCGGAAGAACAGGCTGGCAGTGTTTGGTTTATTTCTGGTAGCATCTCTGGTTCTGCTGGCTTTGCTGGCCCCTTATATAACCGTTTATGACCCTTATGAGCAGCTCATATGGACGGAAGGGAAAGGGGTACAGCTCCAGCCGCCCGGTGCCGGCCACTGGTTCGGTACTGATGTCTTTGGCAGGGACGTATTCAGCAGGGTGATATTCGGGGCCCGGATTTCCCTGCAGATTGGTATTATTTCAACAGTCATATCTTTAATCATAGGTATAACCATGGGGGCTATAGCAGGATATTTTGGCGGGATAGCCGATGATATAATCAGCTGGCTGATTAATGTGACATTTGCTTTTCCTTTTTTACTGTTTGTGCTGGTACTGGTGGTATACCTGCCTCCAAGCCTCCTGGTGATATACGCCGCCATTGGCCTGGTAAACTGGGTGGATATTGCAAGAGTGGTCAGGGGTCAGGTTCTTTCGGTTAAGGGCAAGGAGTATGTAGAAGCCGCTGTTGCCCTGGGAGAGAATGATATGAGAGTTATCCTTAAATATGTCCTGCCAAATGCTATTGCGCCGGTAATTGTACAGGCAACCCTTGGTATCGGAAATATTATTATGCTTGAGTCCGCCCTGAGTTTCCTCGGTTTTGGAGTTCAACCGCCGGAACCCAGCTGGGGGGCCATGATTAATGCCGGCAGACCCTTCCTTATAGCCGGTAAGTGGTGGTGGTCCGTATTCCCGGGCATAGGAATAATGGTCATGGTTCTTGGGTTTAACCTGGTGGGGGACGGCCTGAGGGATGCCCTTGACCCCAGGCAGTGAGAAGGTGATAGGATGAAAGAAACGGTGCTGGACGTGAAAGGGCTTAAGACTTATTTTTATACTGATAACGGTATCCTTCCCGCTGTGGACGGAGTAGATTTTAAAATAGCCGGAGGAGAGATTCTGGGAGTTGTGGGGGAGTCGGGGTGCGGTAAAAGTGTCACTGCCCTTTCATTGATGAGGCTAGTACCTTCTCCCGGGAAAATAATCGGAGGCCAGGTCCTGTTCAAGGGGAGGGACCTCGTGAATTTACCCGAAGAGGAGATAAGAAAAATCAGGGGTAATGACATATCCATGATATTCCAGGAACCCATGACTTCTTTAAACCCGGTTTATACAATCGGGGACCAGATTGCAGAGGTGTTTATAACCCACCGGCATATGGACAGGGGTGAAGCCCGCAAAGAAACGGTCAGGACTTTATCCATGGTGGAAATGCCCCTGGCTGAACAGCGGATACACCAGTATCCCCACCAACTGAGCGGCGGTATGAGGCAGAGGGTTATGATTGCCATGGCCTTTGCATGCAGTCCCCGGCTGCTGATTGCCGACGAGCCCACCACTGCCCTGGATGTTACAGTGCAGGCACAGATCCTGGAACTGATAAAGGACCTCGGGAATAAACTGGGGACAGCCATAATGTTTATAACCCATGACCTCGGGGTTATAGCAGAAGTTGCCCATAATGTGATGGTGATGTATGCGGGCAGAGTGGTAGAATATGCTGATGTCAGAAGCATATTCAAGAATCCCATGCACCCCTATACAAAAGGGCTTTTGAACTCAATACCCAGACTGGATGAAAACAGGGACAGGCTGGAAACTATGGGGGGCGGGACGCCCGATGCCTGTCATAAATACCCGGGCTGCGCTTTTTATCCCAGGTGCGGTGATGCGAGGGAAATATGTATTTATAACCGGCCCGGACTGGTGGAATACCGGGGGCATAAGGTAAGATGCTTTAAATATACCCTTCAATGGGACGGGGGAAGGAAATAAATGGGTGATGCTTTACTGGAAGTCAAAGGCCTGAAAAAATATTTTCCTGTTAACAGAGGAATTCTGGGCAGGAGAAAGGATTATATCAGGGCTGTAGACGGAGTTGACCTGACTGTAAGAGCCGGTGAGACCCTGGGCCTGGTGGGGGAATCCGGATGTGGCAAGACCACTCTGGCAAAAGTACTTCTGAGGCTGCAGGAGCCCACCGAAGGGAAAATCATCCTGGAGGGTACGGATATCACAGGGATGGGGAGAAGAAAGCTGAGAAAGTTCAGACGCAGGATACAGATTGTATTCCAGGACCCATACGCATCTCTCAATCCCAGAATGACTGCAGGAGACATAATCGGAGCGGCTTTTGACGTGCACAGCCCTCTGGAAGGCAGGAGCAGGGAAAAGAGGGTGGCAGGTCTCCTTGAAGAAGTGGGGCTTAACCCCGGGGATGCCCTGAAGTATCCCCACCAGCTCAGCGAAGGCCAGCGGCAGAGAGTAGGCATTGCCAGGGCACTGGCTGTAAATCCGGGGATGATTGTCTGTGATGAGCCGGTATCAGCACTGGATGTTTCTGTACAGGCCCAGATTATAAATTTGATGCAGGGACTGCAGGAACAGTACAATTTGGCATATATTTTCATATCCCATGACCTGAGCGTGGTGAGACATATAAGCGACAGAGTGGCGGTAATGTATCTGGGCAAGATTCTGGAAGTGGTGAACAGTGACAGCATGTATAAGCAATCCCGGCACCCGTATACCCGGGCCCTTATGTCGGCAATACCTGTTCCCGATCCTGAGAGCAGGAGGAAGAGGATACTGCTGGAAGGGGATGTACCCACTCCGTTAAATCCTCCTGCCGGATGCAGGTTCCACACCAGATGCCGGGAAGTGCAGCCGGTATGCCGGATGCATGTCCCCCCTATGAAAGAACTGGAGAAAGGACACTACTGTGCCTGTCATCTGCTATAATTTCCCGTGTTGTTATTTTTTGTGCTTCATTAAATATGCTTATAATGAGAGGATTTTGAGTATACACTTGGGGTTAACATTGTTTTTGCAAAGAGGCTGAAAGGCTTCTTTTTTTTTAAAAGTGGGTCCGGCTGTCCGGGCCAATTTGCATTCGAACAGTATACATAAATCGCAGGAAATGAGCAAATCATAAAAATACCCAGCAACATGACAGGAGAGGATATGCATGTTTTTGGACATCGATATCAAAGGAGTTACATGCGATTCCAGAAAAGTAAAACCGGGGTATGCATTTGTAGCTGTAAAGGGAGAAAAGATGGACGGCAATCACTTTATAGACGAAGCCATAGAAAAAGGGGCTGCGGTTATATATACAGGTGAACAGCCGGATTGTTTACCATACAATGTACCTGTTATAAAAGTAAAGAATCCCAGGGTTACCCTGGCCGGGCTTATGGCGAGATTATATGACTATCCTTCCGAAAAGCTTAATGTTATAGGTATTACCGGTACCAACGGCAAGACCACCACTGCCCATATGGTAGAAACAATTTTCAGGACTGCAGGATTTAACACCGGATTAATCGGGACCATTTTAATCAAGGCAGGGAACAAGTACTATCCCCACATGCTGACGACTCCCGACAGCGAACACCTCCAGAAATATCTAAAAGAAATGGTTGACAAAAATGTATATGCAGCAGTTATGGAGGTGTCGTCCCATGGATTAAAGCACCACAGGGTTGATTATATAGATTTCGATGTGGCGGTCCATACAAATATCACTCCTGATCATATGGATACTCATCCTACTTTGGAAGATTATATAAAAATCAAGAGACGGTTGTTTAACATGCTGCCTCCGGGTGGAGCAGCCATAATAAATACCGATGACCCCTATGGGCTGGCACTGGTGAGGGAAAATGCCAGGCCTCTGATCCTGTCCTACGGGTTGGGTTCCAAATCCAGCATAACCGCTTCAAGTATTGATTTCAACAGTACAGGCATAAGCTTTACCTGTTGTATTCAACGCTCTTTCACAAATATGATGGGAAACGATGTAGAGGCCCAGGAGATCCCTTTAGAACTGCAAATTCCGGGTAAACACAATGTCTATAATAGTCTTGCTTCTGTAGCAGTAGCCCTGCTCTACGGCATTGAACCCCAGGTCATCCAGAAAGCCCTGAATGGTTTCAGGGGGGTATGGAGGCGAATGCAGCGGATATATGACGGCAGGTTTACAGTTATAGACGATTTCAGTCATAACCCGGGGAGTTATGAAGCAGCTTTTGAAACAGTGCAGGGTATGAATTATAACAATCTGTTCATTGTCAATGCCATCAGAGGTAACAGGGGTCCGGAAATAAACAGGAGAAACGGGGCGATGATTGCCAACTGGGCTCGCATACTTGGGGCTGAAGAGATTTTGGTTACCAGCAGTCGTGACGTGGTGGAAGAAGCAGACCGGGTAAGTGATGAAGAGCAGCAGGCTTTTATGCATGAACTGGAAAAGGAGGGACTGCAGGTAGGGCATTACAACCTGCTGGAAGAGGCTATAGACAGGGTGCTTGGAAAAGCATGCAAAGGGGACATGATTTTACTGATGGGGGCTCAGGGGATGAATAAGGGACAGGATATATTAATGGACAAACTGAGCAGCATTGTGAGATGAAGTGAAAGCATATTATTCATAAACTGACGAGCAGTTGAATAAATATATTTTTAGATTGGAAAATACACAAGAAAATCGAAAGGGAGTGTGGGGTCAGTGGTACAAAGGATAGAGAATACCAACGAGGTTGTTATAGTGGGGAAGTTGAGAGGTCGGATGGAATTCAGCCATAAAATATATGGTGAAGGGTTTTATAATTTCTTTTTAGAAGTGCCCAGGTTAAGTGGCTATACGGATATTTTACCGGTTACAGTATCCGAGAGGTTGATTTACGGAATGGACCTGGAAGTCTGCGACAATAATCTGGAGATACAGGGACAGCTAAGGTCCTATAATAAGCTGGTGGAAGGAAACAACAGACTGATTTTGACTGTTTTCGCAAGGGAACTAGGAATACTGGATAGTGATGATAAGGTGAAAAACCCAAATCACATATTCCTTGACGGTTATGTATGCAAAAAGCCATTGTATAGAACCACGCCTTTCGGCAGGGAAATAACCGATTTGCTGGTGGCGGTTAACCGGTCTTATGGAAAATCCGATTATATTCCCTGCATTGCCTGGGGAAGGAATGCCCGGTTTGCAGAAAAACTGCTGGTAGGGGACAGAATAAAGATTTGGGGCCGGGTGCAGAGCAGGGAATATCAGAAAAGGCGGCATGACGGCGAAGTTGTCAACAAGACCGCATTCGAAGTGTCCATATCAAAAATGGAAAGTGTCAATGAGAATAACAAGCTTGACAGGGAATGTGATGAAAGCAGCCATGATGCGGAAGAGCAGGGTTATGATTAAAAACGGCGTCAGCCGTTTTTTTATACCGATCATGGTTACTGCTGCTGGGGTTCCCTCCTTTAGGGGGCAGTTAAGCGGTGTTTGGATAATGGTTTCTGTGCTTCAGAAGAGTTAAACCCACACATGGAGCCCAAAATCCTGTTTCTACTGAAGAAAGAGGAATACCAATTTCAGCGCATTATGATAAAATGGATAGAGGGAGGGGATATCTTTGTCCGGCCTTATGCAGATAAGAAAGGATGTCCAGAATATAGCGGAAGTAATCGCCAGCGTAATCGGTGTGGATGTTACCATTGTTGATGAGAACCTGTGCAGGGTTGCAGGAACGGGAGAATATTACCGCTCAATAGGACAGTTTGTTGACAGCAGGTCGGTTTTCCATGCGGTTCTGGAAAACGGCAGAGGATATATGGTGAAAGACCCGGGGAATGAAATACTGTGTCTTGAATGTGGAGCAAGGGCTGAATGCAGGGAATCCGGGGAGGTATGCAGTCCCATTATTATTAAAGGGAAAACATCCGGGATTATCGGCCTCATAGCTTTTACCGCCGAACAGAAAGAGAGGCTTTTTTCGGATGTCGATAGCCTCATGGGTTTTCTGGAAAGAATGGCGGACCTGCTGGCTGCCAAAGTTCTGGAAAAAGAAAAGACAAGCAGTCTGGAGTTAATGACAAACCAGATGAATACAATAATTAATTCTATTGATGAAGGGATTATTGCCACCGATGCACAGGGAGAAATCCTGCGGTATAACCATTCGGCCCGGATGCTGTTTGGTCTTGACGGTACCAGGCATTCCGCAAACATCAGACAGTTTATACCCGAGTTCGAAAAACTGGCAGAGCAAATCAAACGTGGTTCCAACATCAAAAACAGGGAGTTTTTGTACCAGTCAAGAGATTATCCGTTAAGAGGCACATATTCGGTTAATCCTGTAGTTGTGGACGGGAATTTTACGGGAATGGTTTTAACCATAAGGGAGATCTCGCAGGTGTACAGGGCAGTCAATGATGCTATCGGATCTGCCTACAACACATCCTTTGATACTATAATCGGAGAAAGCCATCTTATACTGGAGGTAAAGGAAAGGGGAATGAAAGCCGCTGCCTCTCCTTCTACTGTGCTGATACAGGGGGAAAGCGGTACTGGCAAGGAACTTTTTGCAAGGGCTGTTCATTCTTCAGGTCCAAGAAAAAATAAGCCTTTCGTTACTATCAATTGTGCCGCAATTCCCGAACAATTGCTGGAGAGTGAACTCTTCGGGTACGAAGAAGGGGCGTTTACAGGGGCAGTACGGGGCGGTAAACCCGGGAAGTTTGAACTGGCAGACGGAGGTACGATTTTTCTGGATGAAATAGGAGACATGCCCCTGCACCTTCAGGGAAAATTGCTAAGGGTGCTTCAGGAAAGAAAAATAGACAGGATAGGGGGGAGGGCTCCTATTCCTGTGGATGTGCGGATTATTGCCGCCACAAACGTGGACCTGGAAGGGAAGGTTGCCCTCGGGGAGTTCAGGCAGGACCTGTTTTTCCGTCTGAACGTTATTCCTATAAATATCCCGCCACTCCGGGAGAGAAAAGAAGATATACCCATCCTTATGGATTATTTGCTAAGAAAATGCAACATCAAAATGGGAAAGGACATACAGGGGTTCGGCATGGAGGCAGTAAGCCTTTTCACCAGATATGACTGGCCGGGAAATGTAAGGGAACTGGAAAATGTAATAGAGTACGCCGTCAATATGGAGCAGGGGAATGTCATCACCCTCTCCAGTCTGCCGCTGCGGCTGAGAAAAACCATAAAGGCGGCACATCGGCCGGGAAGTACCGAAATAGTATCCCTGGAAGAGCTGGAAAAGGAAGCGATAGGAAGGGCTTTGAAAGTATTCAGCAATAAGGATAAAGCGGCTGCCGCCCTTGGTATAGGCCGGGCTACCCTGTATAGAAAGCTCAAGAAGTACTGCCTGGAATAAAAGTATCATAATGATATTTTTATCAAAATGATACAAATGTATGTATCATTTTGATAAAAATATATATCCCGTTAAGAAAGCCACCGACCGGTGGCTTTCTTAACGGGATATATATTGAAAATAAGGGAACAGTTCAAGCCTGCCCTTCCTTCTTTTATCCGATGGCTACCACCGCTAATGCTCCCGTCCTTTTAGGAGGGAGATAAGCGGCGCTACGCCCCTGGATAACGGTTTCGAAGCTTCATATGGGATTAAAACTCCACCTGAAGCCAAGAATCCTGTTTATTGGTATAAGTCTTGCATAAATAGCAATGCAAGGAGGGGAGAATATGTCTGATTATAAAAAACTGGTTGAGCTGTTGAAGAAGGAAGTGACTCCTGCCCTTGGATGCACAGAGCCTGTGGCGGTAGCCCTGGCGGCGGCAAATGCAGTGCAGGCGGTAGGCGGACAACCTGATGAAATATATGTAAAAGTCAGTACCAATATCTATAAAAATGCTATGGCTGTTGGTATTCCGGGTATCGACAGAGTAGGCACCGATGTGGCGGCTGCCCTGGGGGCAATGACAGGGCAGGCGGACAAGGGGCTTGAAGTGCTGGACAATGCCGGCGGTGAAGGTACCGGAAAAGCCCTGGAACTGGTGGATAGCGGGAAGGTTCATGTAGAACTGCTGGACAGGACAGGTGTCTATGTTGACTGCCAGGTGGATACTGATAAAGGCAGGGGCAGGTGTGTTGTGGAGGACGGCCATACCAATATTGTACTGGTGGAAGCCAATGGAGAGATTCTTAGGAGAGGAGAAAAGCTGGATAAGCAGTCCGCATCAGAGGAGCTCAATAAATGGCTTAAGGAAAGAAAAATCAGTGAAATACTAGACATGGTAAAGGACATACCCTATGATGAGATTGAATTCCTGCTGGAAGGCCGGGATATGAATTTGAATATAGCCAATATGGGTCTGAAGGATAAAATCGGTATGGGTATCGGCTACACCACCGGCAAATTAATGGAGAAAGGCATTATGTCCAATGACTGGACCGGTTATGCCGCCGCTTTGACTGCCGCCGGTGCGGATGTAAGGATGGCCGGGATTAAGATGCCGGTAATGAGTAGCGCTGGTAGCGGGAACCACGGTCTGACCGCTATTCTCCCGGTGGTTGCCGTGGCCGAGAAGAATGGTATTGACGACCAAAGACTGGCCAGGGCCCTTGCTCTCAGTCATCTGATTACAGTGTATGTAAAGAGTTATACCGGGAAGTTGTCTCCCTTATGCGGGTGTGCCGTAGCGGCAGGTATTGGTGCCAGTTCTGCCATTGCATTCATGCTGGGGGCTGGAAACGGCCAGATTGAAGGGGCCATAAAGAATGTGGTGGCCAATGTAACAGGGCTGATCTGTGACGGCGGGAAGGTGGGCTGTGCCCTTAAATTGTCTACTGCTGCCTATGCTGCCGTTCAGTCGGCCATTCTGGCCATGGAAGGGTCAATAGTACCCGGTGATAACGGTATAGTGCATTCCAGTGTGGAAAGGACCATACAAAATCTGGGGAAGATAAGCTACCCGGGAATGATGGAGACCGACAGTGTTATACTCAATGTAATGCTTGAAAACAATGCGGCACGTTAATGGTGAAGATGGATTATAAGGATGTACACATAAAACGGAAGGAGCAGTTGAGAACGGGCTGACCCCCTAAAATTGGAGAATATACACTTAAAACATTAACATCCACAATAATCCTAACGTATTCTTACATATGGTAATACTCATCATATCCAGAACCTTGACATTAATTCTCACCCAACCCTTCGAAAATCTTAGCTGTCTTCCTTATGGTGTCAAGGGCAAGGGCTAACGCCTGCTTCGCACCCTTGACACCATTGTGGCAGCCTGTTTTACTTGTTCCTTACTTTGATATATTTTACCAATGCCAGGGCATCCTTTACAAGCCCATCTAAAAGTTCTTCTTTTTCATTC